>DATIKQ010000064.1:0-155948 GCA_035477395.1 Longimicrobiales bacterium | reverse complement strand
GACGCCACCCAACAACGAGCCTACCAGTTGATCGAAACCATTCGCCCGTAGATCAACGCGTTGGCAGAAACCCGCACTACCCACCCATCGATGTCCCTCGTTCTACGCCGCTTCTCGCACATCTCGCGTAGGGAACTTCAGCCTAGGTCTCGTCGGTCCTGCGTCGGGTGCCGACGGTTTGGCTGGACCGCAGATGGAGGTGGGATCAAAGGGGCTGTAGGAGGCGAAGCGACGTACCCTTCCGCTCAGGATCCGTCAGCGAATCCGGGGTTGCCACCCCCGGGGGCGCGGGCGAGGCGTCGGGGCGCGGTCTCGGGCGGGCCGGCGGCATTCCGCCGCCGGCCCGCCCGCTTCTCACCGGTAGGCGCTCAGCCCACCGTCTCGCGCCGGAGGGGCTTCACCAACCGCATCGCCCCCTCGAAGAACACCGGCAGGGCGATCATGCGCAGCACGATGGCCCCCAGGAACCCGCCGATGTAGACCATGGCCAGCGGCCTGTGGAGTTCCGAACCCGTGCCGGTGTGGAAGGCCAGGGGGATGGAGCCCACGATCATGACCAGGTTGGTCATCAGGATGGCGCGGAACTTCTTCAGCGATCCGGCCATCACCGCCTCCCTCAGGCCCAGGCCCGCCGCCAGGTGGTCGCGGATCTTCGCCACCACGATCACGTCGTTCTGGACGCAGACGCCGATGAGGGCGATGAGGCCGATCATGGACGACACGTTGATGCTCTGGCCGGCGATGAAGAGCCCGAGGATGGCACCCACCAGGGATAGGGGCGCGGTCACGATGATGAGCGCCGCCTGGGTGATGGACCCGAAGGAGGAGAAGAGGATCACGAAGATGAGGAGGATCACCACCGCCATGAGCACGGCGAGGTCGTGCATGGCGCGCTGCTGGTTCTCGAAGGATCCTCCGAACTCCACGTAGTACCCCGCCGGGAGAGCCACCGACGCCTCGATCTTCTCCCGCGCCTCCTCCACCAGCCCCGCCACGTCCCGGTCCACCACGCTGCACAGGATGATCTTCCGGCGCATGAGGTTCTCCCGGAGGATCTCCTGGGGGCCCTCGCTGTGGTGGATGTGGGCAAGCTGGGACAGGGGGATGCGCTCGCCGTTGGGGGCGTCCACCAGGAGGTTGGCCACCCGCTCCTCGTCGTGGCGGTACTCCTCGCCCAGACGGAGGAGCACGGGGGTGACCCGGTCGGCCTCGTAGACGTCGGTGACCACGATCCCGTTCAGCGACGTCTCCACCAGGTCGGCCACGTCGCCTACGGCGATCCCGTACCGGGCCAGCTCCCGGCGGTCGAGCGTCACCACGAGCTGGGGGATGCCCGCGGTCTGCTCCACGTGGAGGTCGGCCACGCCCTCGACCCCCTCCAGGACGTGGTGGATTTCCTCGATCTTCTCGTTGAGGACGGCGAGGTCGGTGCCAAAGAGCTTCACCGACAGCTCGCCGCCGGTGCCCGTGAGCATCTCGGCGAGCTTGTTGGCGATGGGTTGCTCGAAGATGTAGGCCACGCCGGGGATGCGGTCCAGCTCGGCGCGCATGGCCGCGGTGAGCTCGTCGTAGCCCCGCTTCCGCTCCTCCCGGGGGGTGAGGAGGATGTTGTAGTGGCTGTGGTTCACGGGGTGGACGTGCTCGCTCCCCTCCGCAGTGCCGGTGGTGCGGGCCACCGAGACCACCTCGGGGAACGTGAGGAACGTCTCCTCGATCTGGGTGCTGATGCGCGCCGATTCCTCCAGGGAGGTCTCGGGAAGCATGACCGTGGAGGCCATGATGGAGCCCTCGTCCAAGGGCGGGACGAACTCCTTTCCCATGACCGCGTAGAGGATGGCGGCGACGGCCACCAGCGCCGCGCTCCCCCAGTACACCGGCCTTGGCCGGTCCAGGGCACGCTCCAGCCAGCGCGCGTAGAGGCGCTGCAGCCGGTCCACGACCGGGTTCTTCTCCGGGTGCCTGGCCTCCGCCTTGAGGAACACGGAGCAGAGCACGGGCTGGAGGACCAGGTTCAGCGCCAGCGCCCCGATGAGCGCGCCGGCTACGGCGATGGCCGTGGGCTTGAACATGGCGCCCTCGATCCCCTCGAGGCTCAGGAGGGGGACGAACACCAGGATGATGATGAGGGAGGCGGCGAAGAGATGGTTGCCCACGTCCTTGGCCGCCCGGAACGTGGCGTCCAGGATGCACCCCTCTCCCCGCTCCTCCCGCACGGCGCAGACGATGTTCTCCACCATGATGATGGTGCCGCTGGCCACCTTCCCCACGCCGATGGCCAGCCCGCCCAGCGACATCACCGTGAGGCTCACTCCGGACAGGGCCAGGATGATGAACGCGATGAAGATGGAGAGGGGGATGGTCAGCGCGGAGATGAGCGAGCTCCGCAGGTCCCAGAGGAAGAGCATCATCACCAGCACGATGAGCACGGCGCCCTCGATGATGGAGCGCTGCACGTGTCCGATGGACTTGGTGATGAGCACCGACTGGTCGTAGAACTGCTCCAGGCGGACGGACTCGGGCAGGCCCTCGCCGATCTGGGCCAGCGCCTGCTTCACCCTCGCGATGGCGTCCAGCGTGTTCCCGCCGTACTGCTTCTGGACCGTGACGTAGATCGCCGGCTTGGCGTTGTAGCTGGCGTCGTCGCGGCGGAACGCGCCGCCCACGCGCACGTCGGCCACGTCGCCCACGAACACCGGGACGTTGTTCCGCGAGGCGATGACCGTGCGCTCGATGTCCTCCACGCCGGAGAGTCGCCCCTCGCCCTTGATGAGCTGCTCCTGCGCGCCCCGGGTGAGGACGCCCCCGGAGAAGTTCCGGTTCCCGTTCTCGACGGCCGTGCGCACGTCGGCCACGGTGAGGTCGTAGTGGTGCAGCAGCTCGGGCTTGAGGAACACCTGGAACTGCTTGACGAACCCGCCCATGTTGATGATGAAGGCCACGCCGGGGGTGCCCTGGAGGCGGTACCGGATGGTCCAGTCGGCAATGGAGCGGAGCTCCAGGGGATCCACCCCGTCGCCCACGACGGCGAACTCGAAGACCTCCCCCATGCGCGAGGCCACCGGGCCCAGGTGGGGGCCCACGGTGCCCTGGGGGAGCCGCCCCGCGACGATCTCCAGGTTGCTGGAGACGATCTGGCGGGCCAGGTAGATGTCCGTCCCCCATTCGAACTCCACCGTCACCAGCGCGTCCCCGGTTGCCGACTCGGACCGCACCTTGGCCACGTGGGGCGCACCGCCCATGAGGCTCTCCAGGGGGATGGTGATGAGGCGCTCCACGTCCTCGGCGGCCATCCCCTCGTTCTCGGTGACGATGGTGACGACGGGGGGGCTCAGGTCCGGGTAGATGTCCTTGGGCATCCGCAAGGCGATGAGGATCCCCACCAGGGACAACAACGCCACCAGGAAGACGGTGAGGAGCCGGTGCTCCAGGGAGAACCGGATGATGCGATTGATCATGGCTCGGTCATCCTTGGAGGTCAGTGGACGTGGGCGGCGTGGAGGACGGCCTCATTGAGCTTCGACTTGAGCTGGAAATTCCCACGGGTGACCACCGTGTCCCCTTGCGCCAGCCCTTCCAGCACCTCGAGGAACCCGTTCTCCCGGGCGCCCAGCCTCACCACCCGGGGCTCGAAGCGCCCGGGGCCGGTGCGCACGAAGACCATGGGCCAGCCCCCCTCGTCCAGGACCGCGGCGGACGGGAGCGACAGCGCCTCTCCGCTGCGGTTGAGCTGGATGAGCAGGTTGGCGAACATTCCGGGCTTGAGCTTCAGCCCCGGGTTGGGGACCTCGGTGCGGATGGTGATGGCCCGGGTCTCGGGGTCGAGCACGTCGCTGATGGACGTGATGGTCCCCTGGAACGCCTCGTCGGGATAGGCGGACACGGTGATCTGCGCCGGCTGGCCCACCCGGACGCGGGCGATGTCCTTCTCGTAGATCGAGGCTTCGACCCAGAGGCGCGTGGGGTCCAGGATGGTGAGGATCCCCATCGCCTCGTCCACCATGCCGCCCAGCACCGCGTTGTTCGTCACCACCTTGCCGCCGATTGGGGCGAAGAGGGTGATGGTGGGATTGACCTGGTGGGACTCGTCGAGGGCGCGCACCGCCTCCTCGGTGAACCCGAGGATGTGGAGCTTCTTCTCGGCCGCGTCCAGGTTGGCCCGGGCCACGCGGAGCTCGGCTTCGGCGGTGGTGAAGTTCTTTCGGGCTCCCGCGCCGGCCTCGAAGAGCTCACGCTCCCTCTGGAAGCTCGCTTCGGCCAGCTCACGGTCTGCCTCGGCCCTGTAGAAGGCCGAGGTCGCCTCGCCTACTTCCTCGCTCTGCAGCACGATGAGCTCGTCACCCGGGTCCACCCAGTCGCCCAGGCGCGCCTCGATGCGTGCGATGCGGGCCGGGAACGGATAGGTCACGATGGCCTGGCGGTAGGGGTCGGCCAGGATCCGTCCCATGGCCTGGAGGTGGCTGGCGAGGGCCCGCACCTCCACGCCGGCGGTCTGGAGCCCGATGGCGCCGGCCTCCTCGTCGGAGAGCTCCACGGCCGTGCCTTCGGCCCACTGGGGCGGGGCCCCGGCGCCCCCCGGCGCCCCGTGGGGCGCAGACGCCGCCTCGGCGACTTCCGGCTCGCTATTCGTTCCAGCGGCCTCCCCGGAAGCGCCGCTGGAGCCGGTACCGCTCCCGCAGGCCGACAGAAGAATGCTCGCGAGCACCGGCCACGCCGGGGTCCTCAGGCTCGACTTCATGGTGGATCTCCGTTAGGGCACGGCCGAGGGATCGCTCCAGTCCCGCCGTGGCGATGCCGTATTCGTAGAGGGCGTCGGCGTACGAGGTGCGTACGTCGTTGAGCGTGCGCCACACCTCGATCATCTCCAGCGCTGAGATCTCGCCCTGCTCGTAGCTGAACAGGTACATGCCGTAGGCCTCGTCGGCCTGCGGCAGGATGTCCTTCTCGAAGGCCCGGATCTGGTCCGCGGCGGCCACCAGGCTCGCGTGGGTCTCCTCCACCTCCAGCCGGACCCCGTCCAAGAGCTGCTCGCGCTCCTCCCGCAGCGCCCGCTGGTTGGCGGAGGCCTCGGCGATCTCACCGATGGCGGCCTGCCAGAAATACAGGGGCAGCGCCACGGAGAGGGTCACGTTCCACGTCTTTCCCTCGCCGCGGATGCTGTGTCTGGCGGCGCCGATGTCGATGTCCGGCAGGTAGGACAGGTAGCCCGCCTTCTTCTGGAGGGACTCCCGCTCCAGCGCCAGGGCATTCTTGCGCAGCTCCGGGCGCGACTCCATGGCGGAGACGCGCAGGCTTTCGAGCTGGAACGAGGCGAGGGGAGTCCGCAGATCGCCTGCGAGCTCGAAGGGGGTGGAGGGGTCGCGGGCCAGGAGGACGTTCATTCGGGCCTTGGCCAGGCGCACGGCCGCCTCCGCCCGACGCATGTCGTTGGACGCGCGGGCCACTTCCACACCCGCCCGCACCTGCTCCACCCGGGGGACGTCCCCCGCAGACACCTTGGTCTCGGTCATGGCGAGGAAGTCCTGGGCCAGCTCCAGGTTGAGTTGGGCGTAACCCTCCTGCTCCTGGGCCAGGAGCACGGCGTAGAACGCCTCGGTGACCTGGAAGGTCAGGTCCAGCGCGAGGACGTCCTTGTCGGCGGCGACCTCGCCGGACTCACGCCGGGCGATCCCCGCCTGGGCCAACGTGCGCAGGGGGAAGGGGACGGTCTGGCTGATTCCCACGTAACGCTCCCCGTACCCGTCGAAGTCGGTGAGCCGGGGCTGGAGGTCGGAGTCGATGTCCAGCGTGGGCTGGGGGAGGGCCCAGGCCTGGCGGGCCCGGGCCAACGAGGCCTTCACGTGCTCCCCGGCCGCCCGCAGGAGATGGTTCTGCTCCAGGGCCAGGGTGACGCAGTCCTCCAGGGTCAGGCGAGCCTCCTGGGCCGGGAGGCCCGCGGGGAGGAGGATGGCCGCGACCGCCAGGAGGAGTCTCGGGCATGCGCGCATGGATGTGTCCTTCCAAGCGACGGAGTCGCTTCCCTCGTGGGACCGAAAGGATCGCCGGCGGCCGTTGGATCGGCCGCGCCGGCCGACGTGCTCAGCTCAGTGGGGGCGAGACGTCAGGCGGCGGGAGGGGCGCGGGAGCGCTGGAGGGAGGGAGCGGGCGCGAAGGAGGGCATCTCCGGACCGGGAGCATATCGGTCCTGGACCGCCTCGGAGCGCGGCGGGGAGGGATCGGGCGCCGCGGGCACCCAGCCCGAAGCCTGGTGCTGGATGCAGATGAGGTGATTGTGGGGAAAGCCGTGGGTCCCGGGGATGTGCTTGGACTCCACCGCCACCCGTCCGTCCCCCGCCATGCAGTCCAGCATGGGCACGAGCCCACCCAGCACCGGTAGGAGCGCGAGCAAGGCCAGGGCCGGCACGCGGCGGTGGATCGGGACGGGCACGTTCATTCCCAGTGGGGTGTCCCCGGGCGGCTGGGAGGGCCGGATGATAGATAGGACCGGGCCAGGGGTCTGTCAACGGAGACCCTGGGTCGTCGCCCGGACGGGGGCTCGCCCCCGGGTCAGGATGGAAGTCCTCCTCGTGAATGCGTAGACTTCCGGGCCATCTTCCAAGGAGCGTGCATGGGCTTCGCCACCCTCGATTACGCCATCGTCGCCGTCTACCTGGTGGGTGTGACGCTGGCCGGCATCTGGATCGCCGGGCGCCAGACCTCCTCCAGGGACTACTTCCTGGGCGGCAAGGACATGGCCTGGTGGAGCGTCGGCCTGTCCATCGTGGCGAGCGAGACGAGCACCCTGACCTTCATCAGCGTGCCCGGCCTCGCCTACCGCAGCAACATGCACTTCCTGCAGCTGGTCTTCGGCTACTTCATCGGGCGGCTTCTGGTGAGCCTGCTCTTCATCCCGGCCTACTTCAAGGGCGACCTGGAGACGGCGTACGACTTCCTCGGCGTGCGCTTCGGCACGGCGCTGCGCAAGTTCGCCTCCAGCGTCTTCATCGTCACGCGCCTGCTGGCCTCGGGCGTGCGTCTCTTCGCCACCGCCATCCCGGTGCACATCATCACCGGGCTGAGCTACCCCATGTCCATCCTCATCATCGGCAGCTTCACCCTGGTCTACACCTACCTGGGTGGGCTGAAGGCGGTGGTGGCCATGGACGTGGTGCAGATGTTCATCTACCTGGCCGGCGCCGCGGCTTCCATGGTGCTCATCGTGAACACGCTCCCGGGCGGGTGGGGAGACGTGGTGGCCTTCGCCACCCGGGACGGGGCGGACAAGTTCGCCATCTTCAACCTGGAGATGGGTGGGGGCGTCATGGGGTTCCTGTCCTCGCCCTACACGCTGGTCGGGGGCCTGCTCGGCGGGACCTTCCTGACCATGGCCTCCCACGGCACCGACCAGCTTCTCGTGCAGCGGCTCCTCGGCTGCCGCACGAAATGGGACTCCCAGCGCGCGCTCATGCTGGACGCCACGCTCATCGTGCTGCAGTTCGCGTTCTTCCTGGTCCTCGGGCTGTGCCTGTTCGCCTTCTACGAGGGTCAGTCGCTGGACGCGCTCGGCCTGCGCAGCTTCGACGAGGTCTTCCCGAAGTTCATCGTCGAGAACCTGCCCACCGGGCTCGCGGGGCTGGTCATCGCCGGCGTCCTCGCCTCGGCCATGGGCACGCTGTCCTCGTCCATCAGCTCGCTGGCGTCGTCCACCTATCTCGACCTCTTCAAGCCGTTGCGCCGGGGGCCCGAGCTGACCGAGAAGCAGGAGCTCGGGTGGTCGCGGGTGTTCACCCTGGTGTGGGGCGTCACCCTCATCGGCGGCGCCATGCTCTTCACCGACACCCAGAACGCCGTTGTGGAGTTGGGCCTGCAGATCGCCTCGTTCACCTACGGCGGGCTGCTCGGGACCTTCTTCCTGGGCCTGTTCTTCCCCCACACCCGCCAACCCGACGCCTTCGTCGGGTTCGTGGTCGGGCTGTCCGCCATGGTGGGGGTGATCTACGGGACGGGCATCGACTACACCTGGCACACGTTCATCGGCTGCACGGCGACCATCCTGGCCGGGAACCTGTTCTGGCTGGTGCGCACGCGCTTGGGCGGCGCCGCGGCCTAGGCGCGAGCCTTCCGTTTCCAGTAGAAGTAGGCCGGGAGCCCCAGGGCGATGATGAACAGCCCGGCCAGGGCGTTCCAGAGCTCGCTGATCAGGGTGCTCACGGAGATGGCCAGGGCGGCCAGGATGAAGAGGGCGGGCGTGACGGGGTACCAGGTGGTGCGGTAGGGCCTGGGGAGATCCGGGCGCTTCCGCCTCAGGATGAACACGGCGCCCACGGTGAGCCCGAAGAAGATCCACTGGCCGAAGATCACGTACGTGAAGAGCTGCTGGAACGTGCCGGTCAGGCTCAGGATCGCGGCCCACACACCCATGGCGACGATGGCCACGTGTGGCGTGCGGTAGCGCGGGTGCACGTGGGCCATGCTCCGGAAGAACAGGTCGTCCTTCGACATGGCGAAGTAGACCCGGGGCGACGTGAGCAGGATCTGGTTGGCCGCTCCGATCATCGAGACGAGGATGAGCAGCGCGACGGCCGAAGCGCCCACGGGGCCGATGGCGAGGCTCATCACGTCGGCGGCGATGCGGTCCGACACCGCGATGTCGGCGGTGGGGAAGGCGTACAGGTAGGCCAGGTTCGTCACGAAGTAGAGGCCGAGGCACGACAGCGAGCCGATGAAGAGGCCCAGGGGGACGTTGCGGCCGGGGTCCCGCGTCTCCCCGGTGCTGTACGAGGCCGACTCCCATCCCTTGTACGCCCAGAGCACCGCGACCAGCGCCACCCCGAAGTGCCCCGCGAGCGACCACGAGGGCGCGTCCACGGGAGGGGTCGTGAGGTTCGCGGCGTCCCCGTCCGCAAGAAGGAACACGGCGCCGCACACGCCCACGAGCGCCGAGAACTTGATAGCGGTGAGGGCGTTCTGGGCGTTGGCGCCGCTGCGCACCCCCACGTAATTCACGGCCACCAGCCCCGCCACCATCACCAGCGACATCAGCTTGGCCGCGGCCGGGGAGAGAGGGACGAAGTAGGGCAGGTACATGGTGGCGGCGGCCACGGCCAGCGTGGCGATGGCACCGGAATCCACCACCAGGAAGAGCGTCCAGCCGAAGAGGAACGCCACCAGGGGGCCGTACGCCTCCCGCAGGTAGACGTAGGCGCCGCCGGCCTGGGGGTAGGCCGCCGCCAGCTCGGCGAAGG
Organism: Longimicrobiales bacterium; assembly: GCA_035477395.1. Classification (GTDB taxonomy): domain Bacteria; phylum Gemmatimonadota; class Gemmatimonadetes; order Longimicrobiales; family Gaopeijiaceae; genus SZUA-318. The sequence continues at coordinate 146,727 of DATIKQ010000064.1, read as the reverse complement.
CCAGGGCCCCGAAGAAGCTCAGGACGCCTCCCACCACCCACACGCCGAGGAAGAGGACGGGAGAGGCCAGCTCGGTGGCGATGGCGGCCGGCACGATGAAGATGCCGGAGCCGATGACCCCGCCGACGATGATGGACACGATGTCCCAGAGCCCGAGGACCCGGGGAAGGCTCGTGGGATGGGACTCGGCGGGTCCGTCGTGGGCATGGCTGTCCAAGGCGCTCCTCGCGCGGGAGGGCTGGCCGGGGTGGCGACGGGGAACGGTAGGGCGCCGTCGTGGTTCGCGGCAAGACGGCGGGGAATGGCCTGGCGGCACCGGGACGGCCGCTTGCCGCGGCGTCGGGCGGGTCCTAGCCTCATGCCCTTCGGAAGGGCGGGTCACCCACGCCGCTGCCAAGGAGAGGACGGTGAGCTCGGTCCGGAAGCCGTTCGATGGCCGGCGCACGGTGACACGCTTCGCGGCCCTCGTCCTCATCTACCTCGCGGTGGTCGATCTCCTGCCCCGGCCGGAGGCGGTGTCCCCGGAGGGGTGGCGGCTCACCGGGATCTTCGTGGCCACGGTGGCGGGGCTCGTGCTCGAGCCGATCGCGGGGGGCGGGGTGGTCCTTCTCGCGGTGGTGGCCGCGGTGTTCCTCGCCGGGTTCACCCCCGCGCAGGCGCTCTCCGGCTACGCCGACCCCTCGGTCTGGCTGGTGATGGCCGCCTTCTTCATCTCCCGTGGCCTGCTCAAGACCGGCCTGGCACGGCGGGTGGCGCTCGTGTTCGTGCGGGCCTTCGGGAAGACCTCCGTGGGGGTGTGCTACGCCCTCGGGCTCTCGGACATGGTGCTCGCCAGCATCATCCCCTCCAACAGCGCCCGCTCCGGCGGCGTGACGCTCCCCATCACGCGCGCCATCGCGGAGCTGTACGGCTCCCAGCCGGGGCCGACGGCCCGAAAGCTGGGCGCGTTCCTCATGGTGGGCGTCTACCAGTGCGCCGTGGTGTCGGCGGCCACCTTCCTCACGGGACAGGCCAGCAACCCGTTGGCGGCGCGCATGGCCGGGGACTTCGGCCACCCCGTGACGTGGAGCAGCTGGGCCCTGGCGTCGATCGTGCCCGGCCTCCTCTCCATGGCCATCGTCCCGCTCATCGTGTATCGGATCCACCGGCCGGAGATCTCCCGCACGCCGGAGGCCGCCGCGTTCGCCGCGTCCGAGCTGGAGACCATGGGGCGCATGGGGCGTCAGGAGCGGATCCTGGCCGTCATCTTCGCGCTGGTGTGCGGCACCTGGGCCACGTCGGGCCTGCACGGCCTCGACATCACGGTCACGGCGCTGTGCGGGGGCCTCGCGCTCCTCGTGACCGGGGTGTTGACATGGGACGACATCCTGAGCGAGAAGCCCGCCTGGGACATCTTCGTCTGGTACGGCGGCGTCATGATGCTGGGCAGGGCCCTCAACGACACCGGCGTGGCCACGGTCTTCGCCGAAAGCTTCGGCCAGCTCTTCTCGGGCCTGGCCTGGCTGCCGCTCCTGCTCGTGGCGCTGGTGATCTACTTCTTCGCGCATTACGCGTTCGCGAGCATCACCACGCACATTCTCGCCATGTATCCGGCGTTCGTCGCGGTCCTGTTGGCGAAGGACGCGCCGGTGGGGCTGGTGGTCCTGGCCTTCGCGTTCTTCGCGAACCTGAGCGCCGGGCTCACGCACTACGGCACGGCGCCGGCCCCCATGTACTACGAGCAGGGCTACCTGCCCATGAAGGACTGGTGGCGCGTGGGGGCCGTGGTGGGGGTGGCCAACCTCGTGATCTGGGGGACCGCCGGCTTCCTGTGGTGGAAGGTGCTGGGGCTTTGGTGAGTCCTACAGCCCGTCCGTCTGCTGGTCATCGAGCCCGTCGGGGAGGTTGAACCCGGCCGCGCCCTCCTTGAAGAAGGCCGCCTCTCCGGGATAGCCCGCCACCTTGGCCTCGATGGCTGCCATCTGCTGGCTGTTGAGCTGCTGGAACGCGGCGGCGATGGACACGTTCTCCTCCAGCTGCGCCACGGTGTCGCACCCCACGATGACCGTGCTCACGGGTTGGCTCAGGGTCCACGTGAGCGTGTCGCGCATGGTAGTGAGGCCGCCCTCGCGGAAGATCCGGCTCCTCGCGGGGATCTTCATGGCGATGACGCCCATTCCTTTCTGGTTGGCCGTGGGCAGGAGCTTCTCCTGGAAGGGGAGGAAGTACCCGTCGGCGGGGTTCAGGGCCAGGAGGATGGTGTCGAAGTCGAAGCGGCCCAGCCCGTCCAGGAGCACGTTCGGGTTGGCGTGCCCGGTGATCCCCAGGAAGCGGACCGTTCCCTCGTCCCTGGCCTTCGTGAGCGCGTGGATGGCCCCGTCGGCGGCGAAGATCTGATCGAGCTGCTCGGTGCGGCTGATGTTGTGGAGCTGCCAGAGGTCGATGCGGTCGGTCTGAAGGAGCTTGAGGCTCTCCTCCAGCTGCTGCAGCGAGCCGTCCCGGGTGCGGTTGTTGGTCTTGGTGGCGAGGAAGACCTCCTTCCTGCGCGTGGCCATGACCTCGCCGATGTACGTCTGGCTGATCCCCCGCCCGTACGCCGCCGCGGTATCGATGTAGTTCACGCCCAGGTCGATGGCCCGATTGATGATGGCCACCGACTCGTCACGGGTGCCGGGCTTCTCCAGGGTCGCCTGGCCCCCGAGGCTGAACAGGCGGGGCTTGTGGCCGGTGCGGCCCAACGCACGCTCGGGCATGGCCAAGGGGTTGGGCGAGGTGGGGAGGTCGGTGGCACAGCTCGCCGGCGTGGCACCGCCCAGCACCATCCCGGCGGTTCCGGCTCCGGTGACCTTCACGAAGTCGCGGCGCGACAGCCGATGCTCGGACATGGACTCCCTCCTGGGTGGACCGGGTTCTCTCGCCCGGGGCGCCGTGCCCCGGACCCTGGGTGCTAATGTAGGTGCGGAGGCATGGCCGGAACAGGAATCGGTCTGCCGAACCGGGGTCCGGATGGAGGCGTCAGGGCGACGGTGGTTACATCCGTCCGCGGCCGCGCCCGTTGCCCGGCCCCCGGCTCGGCGCGAACATCACGCCCCGACGCGGACCCGACCCGAGGAGGGAGGGCTGGCCCAGGTGACCGATCTGATGGTGGTAGGCGCGTACTTTGCCGTGATGCTCACGGTGGGTTGGCGCGCGCGCACCCGCTCGCCGGAGGCATACTGGGTGGCGGGCCGGAGCGGACGCCCTCTGCCGGTGGCGGCGTCACTCGTGGCCACCATCTTCGGCGCCTCCTCCACCGTGGGGCTCGTGGGGCTCGCGTACGGCAGGGGGCTCACGGGGGCGTGGTGGTCGCTCGTGGGCGGGCTGGCGCTGGTCCCCTTCGCCCTTGTCCTCGCTCCCCGGGTGCGGCGCCTCGGAGTCATCACCCTCCCCGACATCCTCGAGCGGGCCTACGGGGCACGGGTGGCCATGGCCGGTGCCCTCGTCGTCGCCCTGGCCTGGTGCGGCGTGGTGGCCGCGCAGATCGTGGCCGGCGGCCTCCTCCTGGGCGGGATCTTCCACCTGCCCCTGCAGGGGGCGCTGGCCATGGTGGCCGCCGTGTTCGTCCTGTACACGTTCTGGGGGGGGCAGCCCTCCGTCATCCGCACGGACGCATGGCAGCTCGTGCTCTTCTGTGTGGCGCTCCTGGCGACGCTGGCGCTCGTGCTCCGCTCCGTGCTGGCCGGGGAGCCCGGTTCGGCGGAGCTCCCGACCGGGTTCCTTTCCTTCCCCGTCTCCGCCGACTTCGGGTGGTATCAGGTCCTCGTGTTCTACCCCCTCATTGTGGGCCTTCCCTACCTGGTGGGGCCGGACATCTACTCCCGGGTCCTGTGCGCCCGGGACGAGAACACGGCCCGGCGGGCGGGCCTGGTGGCCGCCGGGATGGTCGTGTTGCTCTCGTTCGCCCTCGCCATCCTGGGGGTCCTCATCAGGGCGCGCTTCCCCGGGCTGCACCCCGAGGGCGCGCTCCCGGAGGCCGTGATGGCGCTGGCGCCGGCTGGGCTGAAGGGGCTCATCGTGGCCGGGCTCCTGGGTGCCGTCATGTCGTCGGCGGACACCACCCTCATCTCCGCCGCGACCATCCTCTCCCGCAACGTGGTGAGCCCGCTCGCGAACGGCGCGCTGCGGGGGGGAGGCCCGACGAGGCTCGGCCCGGACCGTCAGCTCGCACTCACACGCGTCCTGGTGGTGGTCGTGGGCGCGGTCGCGTGGAGCATCTCCGCGTTCCACCAGGGAATCATCGCCTCCCTGCTCCTGGCGTACACGGTGTTCGTGGGAGGGGTGGTTCTCCCCACGCTGGCCAGCTTCTGGCGGGAGCGCCTGGGGGTGACGTCCGCAGGCGCGTTCTGGGCCGTGGTGCTGGGCGGCGGGTGCGCCGTCCTGGGGAGCGTGGGTGGAGGGACGGTGCTGGCCGGCGTCCTCGGGGAGGCCGGCTCGGCCTTCCTGAAGGGAGCCCTGGGGCCGGGTTGGGCCAGCCTCCTCCCGCTCCTCGTCTCCGCCCTCGCCCTCGTGGGGATCGGCCGGCTGCGCTCCCGCGCTCAGCCCAGGAGGTAGAGGAGCCCCACCACGGTGCCGATGGAGACGACCGCCCAGCGCAGCGTCTCCGGCTCCACCCGGCTCGCCAGGCGCCCACCCAGCACGCCGCCCGCCACGGCGCCCACGGCCATGACCCCCGCCACGAGCCACAGCGTCTGGCCCGAGAACACGAAGAGCACCGCCGCGGCGGTGTTGGTGGCGAACGCCAGCGCCTGCTTGAGCGCGTTGAGCCGGGTGAGGGTGTCGTCCAGGGCCAGCGCGAGCACCGCGAGCAGGATGACGCTGAGCCCGGCGCCGAAGTACCCGCCGTACACGGCGGCGGCGGCGATGGGCACGAGAGCCAGTGCCTCGCGGCGACGGTGCGGGCCGGAGCCCGCTTTCGCCAGGCGTCGCTGCACCCAGCCCTTCACCGGCTTCTGCGCCGCCAGGAGTCCCGAGGCCAGGAGGATGAGCCAGGGGACGAGCCCCCGGAACGTCCGCTCCGAGGTGTGGAGGAGGAGGAGCCCGCCCGCCACGCCGCCCATCACCGCCGCCGGAAGGAGGAGCCAGAGGCGAGCGCGCTGCCCGGCCAGATCCCGGGCCTGGGCGAACGTGGCGCCCAGGTACCCCGGGGTGAGCGCCACCGTGTTCGTGATGTTCGCGGCCACCGCGGGGACGCCCACCGCCATGAGCGCAGGGAACGTGATGAGCGTGCCCCCTCCCGCGAGGGCGTTCACGAGGCCGGCGCCGACGGCGGCGAGGGCGACGAACAGGAGTTCGAGGCCGGAGAGCATGGTCCTCTTCGGGTTGGGTGTGAGGGTCAACGATGCGCGAGCGGGGAGCGTAGCGTAAGGGGTGCGGCATCACCCCGGGCCCCGCGACGGACCTTGAGGCAACCGGGGGTTTAGCGCCTCCCAAGCCCATCCGCTCACTGAGTCCCCCATGACGCCCAATTCCGGCGCCTCTGTCGTTCTCCTGTCGCTCGCCCTGCCGATGGCGGGCGCCGCACAGGCCGCGGACGCGGAGGGTGGTGGGGCCTCTACGGGGCCACCTTCGTCAACTCCTGCGGGGATCGCGCGTCCGCTGCTGGCATCGAGCGTTCCGTCGTCCGCTCCGAGGGCAGGACGATGGAGCGGGGGCTGGGCTATCGCCTGGGCCTGGTGAGCCGGTACGACGAGCGCCTCCTGGGGCTCGCAGGAAAGACACCGGTGCTCCCGGCGCTCCAGGTCATGGGGGACCTGGCGATGGGTCGGACCGGTGTGGAGCTGGCGTGGGCGGGAAGGGTGGCCACCATGAGCCCCTTCATGCGGGTGCGGCGCTGACCGCCCACACGCCCAGGGGCTGTTGGGGCAGAGCCCTCTAGGCGGACTCCCCCTTGCCGGCGAGGTCGCGGAAGCTCAGGTGGAACGCCGCCCATGCCCCGGGCTCCGACTCGGCCCAGGCCCGGCCGCCGTGGAGGGCCGCGATGTTGCGCACGGTGAAGAGCCCGACGCCGCTCCCGCGGTTGCGCTGCGTCGCCGCGTTGCGCAGGCGGACGAACTTGTCGAAGAGGTGCTCGGCCTCCTGGGGCGAGAAGCCCTCGCCCTCGTTCCACACCGTGAGCCGGATCTGCCCCTCCTCGCGCCGGAGCTTCAGGACCGCGTTCCCCTTCTCCCGGCCGTACTTGGCCGCGTTGGTCAGGAAGTTGTTCACCGCTACCCTGAGGAGGTCGGGATCGGCGGTGGCGGTGAGCTCGGCCGGGGCCTCCACGCGGAGCGCGATGCCTCGCGATCCGAAGAACACCGACGTGTGGTCCACCGCAGGTTCCACCACCGCCTTTACGAGGTCCACCATGTGCGGCCTGGCCACCAGCTCCCCGCGCTCAAGACGGGAGAGGTCCAGGTAGTCCCGCACCATGTCCTGGAGATCCTCGACGCTGCGGCGCACCCGGGACAGCGACGAGCTCATCCTCTCCGGGACCGGCCCCAGCGTGCCGTCGAGGACGTTGCTCACGAGCATCTGGATGGCCCCGAGGGGCGCCTTCAGCTCGTGGGTGACGAAGGCGAGGGTCTCCATGTAGTTGCGGTTCGACTGGTCGAGCTTCTCGTTGGTGACGGTCAGCTCATCATTCCGGGCCCGAAGCTCGAGGTCGCGGCGGTGGATGGCGGTCTGCATGGCGTCGTAGGCCGCCGCCAGCTCGCCGATCTCGCGGTACGAGGGCGGGATGCGCAGGCGGTGCTCCCAGTCGCCATCGGCAAGGCGGGTCACGGCATGGTCCAGGGCCTGGACCGGCCCGGTGATGCGCCGCGCCAGTGAAAGCCCCACCACCACGGCCAGAAGTCCCACCAGTCCCACCGGGAGGAGGAAGCCGAGGATGAGTCGATCCCGCGCCTCGTCATAGGGGCGCCGGGGAAGCCCCACGTAGAGCATTCCGATGGTCCGGCCGTCCGGGTCCCGGAGCGGGGTGTACGCGGCCAGGTACCACTCGTCCACCACCAGGGCCTCTCCCGTGTAGTCCTCGCCGCGCTCCAGCACGGCGGCGCGCACGGCTTCGGACACGCGGGTCCCGACGGCCCTGCCGCCCCCCGGGCCGGGCACGTTGGTGGCGGCGCGCACGTCGTGGAGGAAGACGGTGACGGTCCCCAGGGGGCGCCCCGGCTCTCCCGTGTCGCCGAAGACCACGTTGCGCAACCGGTCCACCAGGGCGTTGTCGTGGTTGAGAACCCGGCCGCCGTACAGGACGCCGGTGATGCGGCCGGCGGTGTCGCGGACCGGTGCCGCCACCCAGCGGACGAGCGCCGCGCTCCCGTGTGCGCCCGCCGGATCGTCGGCCACGGGGAGCCGGACCGCGGACTGGAGGGCCGGACCGCCTTCGGCGAGAAGCCGGTCGCTGTCGAGGATCACCGTGCCGCCCGCCGGGCGTCCCATGAGTGCCTGACGCAGGATGGGATCCTGCGCCAGGGGGATGGGCGGCGTCGCCTCCGGCGCGCGGCCGTCCAGGGGCCGTCCGGTGGCGTCGGTGAGGGCGAGGACGTCGAGGTCGAGCTCGCGGCGGAGGGTGGCCAGGATCGCGATGGGCGTCCCGGCCTCCCGGGCGACGCGCTCGGCGGCGGTTTCCAGGGAGGCCTGGAGGCGGTCCACCTCGTCCGCGTACGCCGCCATGGCGATGCCCAGGATGCGCTTGACGCGGGCCTGGGCCTCGTCGCGGACGCTGCGGTTCAGGTTGTGCACGCCCACCACGCCCACGATGAGCGCGGGCACCAGAGCCATGGCCAGCATGCCGGCCACGAGGGCGCGTCGGATGGAGAGGGTGCCGGGGCCGGGCATGAAGGAGGGTGGGCGGGGCCGACGCAGAGCGGGAGGCGGCGCGCGGCCGCCTCCCGTCCCTTACTCACGCCAGCGCAGCCAGCTCCTGCGCGACGATGCCGCGCAGCAGGTCCACCTTGTAGAAGTTGTCCGGCATCGGGTCGGCCTCGGCCACGGCGGCGTCCGCCGCGCGTTGCGCCACGTCTTCGGTGAGGCGCTGCCCGGTGATCACACGCTCGGTGGCCGTGGAGCGCCAGGGTGCAGGCGCCACGCCGCTGAACACCACGCGCGCCTCCGACACGGTGCCGGCGGCATCCTTCCGGACGGCGAGGGCGACGCCGGCCAGGGCGAAGTCCCAGGACCTCCTCGCCCGCACCTTCCGGTACGAGCTGCGGAGCCCGGTGCCCGGGGGCGGCAGGAGCACTTCGGTCACGAGCTCGTCCTGCTCCAGGACGGTGTCTCGGGTCGGGTCCACCTCCGGCAGGACGAAGAAGCGGTCGAGTGGGACGGTGCGCGTCCCGCGCGGGCCCTGCACCACGGCGGAGGCGTTCAGCGCCATCAGCGCCGGCGAGGTGTCGGACGGGTGCACCATGTAGCAGCGCCCGCCGCCGAAGATGGCGTGCGCCTCGTTGTTCCCCACCTCGGCGAAGCAGCTCGCCCCGCCCTTGCGGCGGCAGGGGAAGGGGCCGCGGTAGTACGCGCAGCGGGTCTTCTGGCAGATGTTGCCGCCCAGAGTCCCCTGGTTGCGGAGCTGGGGGGTGCCCACCTCTGAGGCAGCCTTCGCGAGCGCCGCGTAGCGCTCGGCAACGACGGGGCTGGCGGCGATCTCCGACAGCCGCGTGAGAGCGCCGATCCTCAGGCCTCCCCCGGACTGCTCCCGGATGCTATCGAGCCCCTTGACCGCGCCGAGGCTCACGACGCGCTCGGCGTCGAACACGCCGTCGCGCAGGCAGCCGATGAGGTCGGTGCCGCCCGCGTGGATGCGGCTGCCGGTCGAGCGCAGCTGCTCGACGGCCTCGTCCACCGACGTGGCCCGGACGTAGGAGAAGTTCTTCAGCATGGCTCAGTCCTCCCTGCGCTGGGCCGCGAGTGCATCCACCACCTTCGCCGGCGTGATCGGCGAGCCGGTGATGCGCACGCCCGTGGCGTGGAAGACGGCGTTGGCGATGGCCGGAGCCGTCGGGATGGTGGCCGGCTCGCCGATCCCCTTGGCGCCCGTGTGATTGCATTCCTTGTCGTGCAGGTCCACGGGGAGGATGTCGAGGACGGGCGGCACGTCGAGCGCCGTCGGGATCCGGTAGTCCACCCACCCCCGGTTCACCAGGAGCCCGGTGCGGCCGCGGTCGAGGACGCGGCGCTCGGTGGTCCCGAGGCCGATCCCCATCACCACGCCGCCCCGCACCTGGTTCTCGTACGTGGTGCGGTTCATCACCCGACCCGAGTCCTGCACCGCGAGGAAGCGGAGGATCTCCACCTCGCCGCTGCGCGTGTCCACCTGGACCTCGCAGAAGTGCGCGGCGAAGGGGTTCACCGCCTTCCCCTGCGGGTTGGGCCCCCGGTAGCCGACGCCCACCACGACGCCGGCGCGGCGCAGCTCACGGAGCTCGCCGAGCCTGACCTCCTGGGGGGCACCGGAGACGGTCACGACCTTGCCCTCCCGGAGCTCGAGGGTCGCCGCCTCCACCCCGAGCTGCGCGGCCGCCAGCGCGAGGATCTGGCCCTTCACCTCCAGCGCCGCGGCCCGGACGGCCGGCGACTCCGTGGGTATGGTCTTGCTGCCGCCGCTGGCGGACGCGTACTGGGTCGTGCCCGTGTCGGCGTGTTCGATCTGGATCGAGTCCGGGTCCACCCACAGCTCCTCGGCGACGATCATGGCCATGACCGTCTTGGTCCCTGTCCCGAGGTCCGAGGCGCCCAGGTTCAGGTTGACGCTGCCGTCGGCGAACACCTTCACGATGGCGGTGGACGGCGGGCCGCCCCCTCCCGAGCTCCACATCCCCGCGGCCACGCCCACGCCCCGGCGCACCGGGCCAGTGGACTCCTGCGCCCTCGACCGGGCCGCGCTCCACCCGAACGCCTCGGCGCCCCTGCGGAGGCACTCCGCCAGGCCCGTGGTGGTGTAGGGGATGTCGCCGCGGCTCTGGCTCACGGTGGGGATGTTCTTCAGCCGGAGCTCGATGGGGTCCATGCCGAGCTTCTCGGCGAGCAGATCCATGGTCTGCTCGACGGCCCAGGCGCACTGCGGATGCCCGGGGGCCCTCATGGCGCGGGCCGGCCCGGCGTTGATGAAGATGTCCTGGAGCTCGGAGTGCACGTTGGGGCACGCGTAGAGATCCCGGACGATGAAGTCGAGCCCCGACGTGCCGCCGGCCTGGAAGGCTCCGCCGGTGCCGGTGGCCGCGTACTCGATGGCCGTGAGCGTGCCGTCGCGCTTCGCGCCGATCTTCACGCGCATGTTCGCCGGCGGGCGGTTTCCCGCGGCCAGGAACGTCTCCTCCCGCGTGATGAACAGCTTCACCGGCCGCGCGGCCACCTTGGCCAGGAGCGCGGCCTGGGTGGTGTACTTGCCCAGGCTCAGCTTGGAGCCGAAGCCCCCGCCCATGTAGCTCCCGATCACGCGCACCTTCGAGAGCGGGATGCCCAGCGCCGCCGCGAGGCCGTTCTGCACCGGAAACACGCCCTGCGTGGACTCGTGGACCGTGAGGCTGTCTCCATCCCACGTCGCGACGCAGCCGTGGGGCTCCAGGGGAGCGTGGAACTCGCACTCCGTGCGGAGCTCCTGCTCCACGACGACGTCGGCCGCGGCGAAGCCGGCCTGCACGCTGCCGCGCTCGTACACCGCCGGAGCGGCAACACGATTCCCTTCCGGGCGTACGAGCGGCGCGCCCGCGACGAGGGCGTCGCGCTCGTCGGACACGAAGGGGAGCGGCTCGTAGTCCACCACGATGGCGCGGAGCGCGTCCCGCGCGATGTACGGCGTGTCGGCGGCCACGGCCGCCACGTCCTCTCCCTCGTACCGGCACTCGGAGGGGAAGAGCGTCTCCCTCATGAGCTTCTCGTGGGCGCCCAGGGCCCCGGAGAGCGGCGTGAACGCCGAGATCACCGCGCGCACGCCGGGAATCGCCTGCGCGGCGCGCACGTCCACGCCCCTGACCCGCGCGTGGGGGTGCGGGCAGCGAAGGATGGCGCCGAAGATCATGCCGGGCAGGATGACGTCGGACGGGTACCGGGCGGACCCGCTCACGCGCTCGTAGGCGTCCACCCTCGGGCGGCGGGTGCCCACCACCCGCGTCTCGCCCCACGGATCCGGCGTCCGCTGGGGCTCGGGCGTCTCGAACTCGTGCTCCTCCACCCAGTAGCGGTGCGGCTCATCGCGCTTCATACGTCACCTCCTGCGCCCTTGCGCAGCTCTGCGGCGCGCTCGACCGCGGCGAAGATGTTCACGTAGGCGCCGCAGCGGCACAGGTTGCCGCTCAGGCCCTTGCGCACCTGCTCGGGGGTGGGCTGGGGGTTGGCGCGCAGCAGCCCCTCGGCCGCCATGATCTGGCCTGGGGTGCAATAGCCGCACTGGAAGCCGTCGGCCTCGGCGAAGGCCTGCTGGGTCGCCCCCAGCTCCTCGCCATCCATGAGCCCCTCGAGGGTCGTGATCTCCATGCCCTCGGCCTCCACCGCCAGCGTCAGGCACGCGTAGCGGGGCTTGCCGTCGGCCAGGACGGTGCAGGCGCCGCACTCGCCGCGGCCGCATCCCTCCTTGGCCGCGGTGAGGCCGAGCACCTCGCGCAGCACATGGACGAGGGACCAGCGGGGCTCGACGAGCACCGGGTAGGCCCGCCCGTTGATCTTCAGCACCACGCGGGTGACCTCCCCCGGTGGAACGACCTGCGGAGGGGGAGGGGCGGCGGGGAGGTGAACGGGCAGCGCAGCCGTGACCGCGCTGGCACCGACCGAGGACAGGAAGCCTCTCCGCGACAGGCCGGGGCTGTCGTCGCGGGATCCGCCTTTGGATGCCGACATGGGATACTCCTGGGTCGCGTGAAGAACTGCCCGGCCGCAGGGGGAGGGGGCGCGAGGGAGGGGAGCGCCCGAGCGTCGGGTGACGCCTTAAGCTAGGGAAGCCGGGGAGCGGTCCGCCACCCGGCGGGGGCCCGCCGGGTGCTCGCAGCTCCGGACACCGCCTCAGACCGTGAAGTCACGCGCCTGGAGCCACGCCACCGCCTGCTGCACCGCGGCCAGCGACGACCACCGCGGCTCGAAGCCCAGGAGGCGTTTCGCCTTCTCCATGCTGCAGTTCGGGCTGTGGGCGATGTGGTCCCAGGTGTAGCGCACCTGCTGGCCCGGGCGCTGCCCCTTCCACACCTCCCAGGGCACGAACTGGATGCGAGGCTCCTGCCCGAACCAGCGGTACATGGCCTCGGCGTAGCCCCGCAGCGTCATGGCCCGCTCGGAGGCGGCGTGGAACGCCTCGCCCACGGACTGCCCCCACTGGCTCAGGCAGCACGCGAACAGCCGGGCCACGTCCTCGGCGTGGACGTGGTGCACCGTTTCCATGCCCAGGTTCGGGAGAAGGATCTCCTCCCCCCTGGAGATCCTCCGGAACACGTCGGGGTCGAAGTGCCCCTCCGGGTTCAGCGGCGCCCACCCCACGCCCACGATGTGGCCGGGGTGGAGCGTCGTTCCGGCCAGGCCGCCCCGGCGCGTCTCGGCCTCGAGCTGGCGCTCCATGGCGAGCTTGTTGATGCCGTACTCGCCGAAGGGGTGCCGGGGGTCGCACTCGCGGGCGGGGACGCACGTGGGGTGCCCGTGCGTCCAGGCGGTGCCGCAGACCAGGAGGTGGTTGCACCGCCCGCGCAGCGCCCTGATCAGCATCTCCTGGCTCTTCGGGGTGAAGCAGATCAGGTCGATGACCGCATCGGGCTCCAGGGCCGCGATGGTCTCGCCGAAGGTGCCGCGCTCCTCCTCGGCGGCACGGTCCGCGAAGAGCGAGCGCACGCTCGCCCACGCCGCGTGCGGCGTGTACGGCTCACGCCGGCCCCGGGATACGGCAGTGACATCGTGCCCGCACTCCACCAGCAGGGGGACGAGGTGCGTGCCCACGTGCCCCTTCGCACCGATGACGGTGACCTTCATCGCTGTCTCCCGATATGCATGAGGCCGACGGGCGGCCGACGCTCGCGATCCTGACTCCAGCCCGACAGCACGGTAGAAGAAACGGGGTGCGGACGGGAGTCCCCGCCCGCACCCCGTGCCAGGTCAGGCCCTGCCGGGCAGGGGCCCGCCCGGAGGCGGGACCCCTGCCGCGGTGTCTTCCTCATCCCTTGTGCGGCAGGTTCCACCGCGCAGGCGAGCGGTGCAGACGCGCCCGCAGCATCTCGCGCTCGTAGACGAACTCCTTCGGAAGATGGTCGCGGAAGCGGTCGAAGAGCTCGTCGTGCTGGCGCACCTCCTTCAAGCTGTCCTCCCGGCCCACCGACATCAGTTCGTGGAACTTCTCGGCAGGGAACTTCAGGCCGTCCCAGGTGAGGTCGTCGTAGGTGGGCATCCACCCGACCGGGCTCTCCACCCCGGCGCCCTTTCCGATCGCACGCTCCACGACCCACTTCAACACGCGCAGGTTCTCGCCGAAGCCGGGCCACATGAACTTGCCGTTGTCGTCCTTCCGGAACCAGTTGACCCGGAAGATGAGCGGGGGCTTCGTCACGGTTCGGCCGATCTTGAGCCAGTGCGCCCAGTACTCGGCCATGTTGTAGCCGCAGAAGGGCAGCATGGCCATGGGGTCGCGGCGCATGGCGGCCTGGCCGATCGCGGCGGCGGTGGCCTCCGAGCCCATGGTCGCGGCCAGGTAGACGCCGTGCGCCCAGTTGAAGGACTGGTAGACGAGCGGCATGCCCTTGCTCATGCGGCCGCCGAACACGAAGGCGCTGATGGGCACGCCCGCGGGGTCCTCCCAGCTCGGGTCGATGGTCGGGCACTGGCTGGCCGGCGCGGTGAAGCGGGAATTGCCATGCGCGGCGAGCCGGCCGCACCCCGGCGTCCAGTCGTTGCCCTGCCAGTCGATGAGGTGCGCCGGCGGCTCGTCGGTGAGGCCCTCCCACCACACGTCACCGTCGTCGGTCAATCCCACGTTCGTGAAGATGCTGTTCGTCCGCATCGTGAGCATGGCGGTGGGGTTGGAATTCATGTTCGTTCCGGGCGCCACGCCGAAGAAGCCGTTCTCCGGGTTGATGGCGCGCAGGCGCCCGTCCGGACCCGGCTTGATCCAGGCGATGTCGTCGCCCACCGTCGAGGCCGTCCACCCCTTGAAGGCCTTTGGGGGAACGATCATGGCCAGGTTGGTCTTGCCGCACGCGCTCGGGAACGCGGCGGAGATGTAGACCTTCTCGCCCTTCGGGGGCTGGATTCCCACGATGAGCATGTGCTCGGCCATCCAGCCCTCGTCCCGGGCCATGACCGACGCGATGCGCAGAGCCAGGCACTTCTTGCCCAGGAGCGCGTTGCCACCGTAGCCGGAGCCGTACGACCAGATCTCGTACGTGTCGGGGAAGTGGACGATGTACTTGCGGCTGATGTCGCCCTCGCAGGGCCACGGCACGTCCTTCTGCCCCGGCTTGAGCGGAGCGCCCACGGAGTGCATGCACGGGATGAAGGGGCCGTCGCCTAGGACGTCGAGCACCTTCGAGCCCAGCCGGGTCGTGATCCGCATGTTGACCGCGACGTACACGCTGTCGGTGATCTGGATGCCGATCTTGGCGATGGGCGACCCCAGCGGACCCATGCTGAAGGGGAGCACGTACATTGTGCGCCCGCGCATGGAGCCGTTGAAGCAGCGCTTCATGGTCGCGCGCATCTCGGCGGGCGGAGCCCGGTGATTCGTGGGCCCGGCGTCCTCCTCCTTCTCCGAGCAGATGAACGTCCGCTCCTCCACCCGGGCCACGTCGGAGGGGTGGGAGCGCGACAGGTAGCAGTTGGGCCGCTTCTCGGGGTTGAGGGCGATGAACGTCCCCGACTTCAGTCCGATCTTGATCCACCGGTCGTACTCGGCCTGTGAGCCGGTGGCCCATTCGACCTTGTCCGGCTTGCACAGCGCCACCATCTCGTCCACCCACGCGAGCAGCTTCTTGTTCTTGGTGGAAGGCTTGGGAGTACTGCCCTTCGGGCTGGCCATTTCGCTATTCCTCTCATGTGCTGCGAGGCGAGGTGCGCTGCGTTCTGGCAGCGCGCGCTAAGTCGAGATCAGGGTGCGCCGACGGGAGGGAGGGGCGTCGGCGTTGCCG
Source organism: Longimicrobiales bacterium (assembly GCA_035477395.1). Taxonomy (GTDB): domain Bacteria; phylum Gemmatimonadota; class Gemmatimonadetes; order Longimicrobiales; family Gaopeijiaceae; genus SZUA-318. The sequence continues at coordinate 131,641 of DATIKQ010000064.1, read as the reverse complement.
ACGCGAGACGGGCACAAACGTAGTCTCGCCCGTCCCCTCCGACGGCACAAGGGCGCCTGGCGGGAGCCTCTCCGCCGGGCGCCGCACCCCCGGTTCCATTGCCTCCGCAGGCCGGGCAACCCAGAATCGACGGCCATGGACACCCAGCCGAAGGCCTCCCAGGAAGAGCTCACGGAGTTCACTCTCCGCGCCGTCGTAATCGGGACCATTCTCGGGATCATATTCGGCGCCTCCAACACCTACCTGGGGCTCCGGGTGGGCCTGACGGTGTCGGCGTCCATCCCGGCCGCGGTCGTGACCGTGGCGGTGTTCACGGTGATGGGACGCCGCGGTTCCATTCTCGAGGCGAACCTCTCGCAGACCATCGGTTCGGCCTCCACCGCGCTCGCGAGCGGCACCATCTACACGCTTCCCGCGCTGTTCATGTGGGGTATGGTGCCCCCGTACCTCCAGATCGTGGTCCTGTCGTACCTGGGCGCCGTGCTCGGGCTGGCGGCCATGATCCCGCTCCGCCGACTGCTCATCGTCCAGGCGCACGACGAGCTCCCCTACCCGGAGGGGACTGCCTGCGCCGAGGTGCTGCACGCGACCGCCGAGGGTTCGTCGGCGAGCGCGTGGATCTTCTACGGCATGGCGGTGGGGATCGTGGTGAAGCTGCTGATCTCCCTCCTCTTTCTCGTGCCCAACGCCGTGCACATGTCCGTGCCGGTGCTGCCGAAGGCCGACCTGGCGCTGGAGCTGGCGCCCGCGCTCATGGGCGTCGGGTTCATCCTGGGCTACCGGCAGTCCGGCGTGCTGGTGTCGGGATCGCTGGTCTCCGCCGTGGTGCTGACGCCGATCATCGCGTGGATCGGCGCAGGGCTGGTGGCGCCGTTGGCCCCGGAGACGACCAAGCTCGTCGCCGACATGACGGCCAGCGAAATCTGGGCCCGCTACGTCCGCTACATCGGCGCGGGCGCGGTGGCGGTGGCGGGGATCCTCACAGTGGTGAAGGGCCTCCCGGCCATGGCGGGCGCGTTCGTGGCGGTGTCGAAGGGGATGCGGCGCGGCACCGGCGCGGCGGCCTCCGGCGCCGAGACGCCCCGCACCGACCGTGACCTTCCCGGATCGTTCGTGGTGGGCGCCATCGTTGCCGTGGTGCTCGTCGCCGGGCTCGTGCCCGGCGTCTTCGGCGGCGACATGACCCCGCTGCAGCGCGCCATCCTCGCCGCGGGCGTGGGTGTGTTCGGGCTCCTCTTCGTCACCGTGGCCGCGCGCATCGTAGGCATCGTTGGCGTGTCCTCGCAGCCGACGTCGGGGATCGCGCTCATCACGCTCCTCGGCGTGGCGACGGTGTTCGCCGCCGCGGGCTGGACCGACCAGGCGGCGCGAGGGGCGGTCCTGACCGTCGCCACGATCGTGGCGGTGGCGGCGTCCAAGGCCGGGGACATCTCGCAGGACCTGAAGACCGGCTTCCTGGTGGGCGCCACGCCCGCCCGGCAGCAGCTTGGCCAGCTCATCGGGGCGTCCTTCGCCTGCTGGGCGGTGGCGGCCACGGTCCTGCTCCTCGGGCGGGCGTACGAGTTCGGGTCCCCGGACATCCCGGCGCCACAGGCCACGCTCATGAAGACCATCGTCGAGGGCGTACTGGCCGGGGCGCTCCCCTGGGGGCTGGTGCTGTCGGGCGCGGGCCTGGCCTTCGCGGCGTTCCTCCTCGGCGTGTCGGCGCTGGCCTTCGCCGTGGGCGTATACCTGCCGCTGGCGACCATGGCCTCCATCTTCCTGGGTGGGTGCGTGAAGGCGCTCTGCGACCGGGGCAAGAAGGGGGAGGCGGGCAAGGCCCACGGCGATCCCGGCGTCCTCGCGGCGTCGGGGCTCGTGGCGGGAGAGGGGCTGGCCGGCGTGCTCGTGGCGGGACTGGTGGCGGGCGGGATGGTGCCGAAGTCGAAGCCGGTGCTCATTGCCGGGCTTCCCGGCGAGCTCACCGCCGTGGCGATGATCGTGCTGGTCTGCCTCTTCCTCTACCGGGCCGGGCGGAGGGCCTGAGGAGGGGCGGGGCCCCTCCCGGGGCGTCGGCTCAGCGCCACTCCCACTCGATGAAGCCGGGCGAGACGTCGGCCATGGCGTTGACGACCAGCTCGACCAGTCCTCCGTGGAGGATGCGGTGGCGCGCCCAGATGTCGTGATACGCCAGCATGTCGCGGATCTGGCCCTTGCAGTTGCTGCACGGCGGGCACACGTACTTCGGCGTCTCGGGGTCCAGGCAGTCCTCGAAGGCCGCGAGGATCTGCTGGACCTTCTTCCGCCCCGAGACCTCGGCCCGCCACTCGGGGAAGGTGTGGACGCTCATGATGGCGAAGCCGCTCCCCCCGCCGCAGCAGTAGTTGTCCACGCCGTGGGGCGTGATCTCCCGGAACTGCGGGCACACGGCGCGCAGGATCTCGCGCTGGGGCTCGACGATGCCCATGAGCCGGACCACGTTGCAGGGATCGTGGAGCGTCACCGGGAAGTCGTTGCGGCTCGGATCAAGCTTCAGGCGGCCGCCGGCCACGACGTCGCGGATCAGCGGGAGGAAGCTCTCGCGGGGGATCGCCAGATCGCCGGTGAGGATGCGGTCGGCGATGACCATGAGCGCCTTGTGGGCGTGGCCGCACTCGCCCACGACGATCTTCTTCACGCCCAGCTTGCGGGCGACCTGGGCGTGCATGAGCGCGACGCGCGCGCATTGGGCGTCGTCGTACCAGACCCCGTAGTTCACCGAGTCGTAGCCCGCCAGCTCCGAGGACATGGTCCACGAGATGCCGGCTGCGTTCAGGATGACCGCGAAGGCGCCCGGGTTCTCGGGCCACGCCAGGATCTCCCCGGCGTTGTGGATGAGCAGCACGTCCGCGCCCTCCACGTCCCAGGGTGTCTCCACGGGCACGCCTGCGCGCTCCGCCGCCCTTCACGTGCTCGAAGTAGAGGCGCCGGAGCACCTCCGACCGGTACGTGGGGCGGTAGATGTCGGCCTCGCCGCTGGCCTCGAAGATGTGGCACGCGTCGGCGCACGTCTCGCAGTGCGCGCAGCGCCCCATGGAGAGCACCAGCGGCTGCAGGAACCCCCGGTTGTCCTCCCGGCTGAGGAGCTTGTCCAGGCCGGACAGGAACGCCTCGACGAGGGCGCGCTCCTCCTCCGGGGTCCGGGGTGTGGGGAGCTGGAGGGTGCGCGCGCCGTCGAGGTCGAACTGGGGCTGGTCGCCCGCCTTCCGGGCGGGCCGGGGACGGCGAGCGACGTATCCCATGTCAGGAGCCCCGTGACCACCGCGAGGAGATCGGGCGAGCCGGCCGGCCGGAACACGGCGCCCAGGCGAACGCCGCGGCCAGCGCGAAGCCGCCGGCCACGACGGGCTAGGGCCCCGCGTGGAACGGGAAGGATCGGTACCAGAGCCTCCGGTTCGACGCGTGCAGGGTGTGGAGGAACGCGATCTCCCGGGCCATGAACAGGAGCTCGCCCAGCGCGTTCCTGTGCCGCGCCACGCGCCACCACTCGCTCGTCCCGAAGCAGGACCCCCCGTACCGGGCCCGCTCCGGGGCCCCGTGCGGCACCGGGTACAGCTCCCAGCGCAGGTGCGTGGGGTGGCGCGCGTGCCACCACGCGCGGGCGGCGGTCCCGGCCACGGTCGCCAGCAAGCCGGCGGCGACGAGGCCGTAGACGGCGGCGGTCACGGCGCCGATCCCGTTAGACGCATCCGGTGGGCTTGGGCAGGCCTGCCACCTTGCACGCGCCCTGCGCCGGTCCCGAGGGGAAGAGCTCGAAGATGCGGGCGAGCCTGGTGTCCGTCTCCTTGCAGAGCTTACGCACCATGGGCGCGATGTCGTGGGACAGGTAGTACTCGCGGATGTAGCGCACCACGCGCCAGTGCTCCTCGGTGAGGGCGGTGAGGCCCTCGGTCGTCGCCAGATCGGTGGCGACGTTATCGTTCCAGATGGCCGGGTCCTCCAGGAACCCGTTCTCGTCCACCGCGTAGGCGGTGCCGTTCAGCTCGATGCTGGGCATATGAGGCTCGATCTCAGGCTAGGCCACGCGGGCGTGGGCGCGGGCGATCTCGCCCACGCCGGCGATGGCGGCGTCGATGTGCTCGTCGGTGTTGAAGGGGCCTATGCCGAAGCGCACGGCGCCGTGGATCCTGTCGATCCCCAGCTGCTCGTGGACCCGGGGCGCGCAGTGCAGCCCCGTCCGGCAGGCGATGTCGTGGTCCACGTCCAGGATGGTGCCGGTGTTTCCCGCGTCGAATCCGTCCACGTTGCACGCCAGGACCGCGATGTGGTCGTCGAGGCTGTCCTGGCAATACATCGTGACTCCGGGGATGGCGCGCAGTCCTTCCACCAGCCGCGCCATGAGACGCATCTCGTGCTCGTGGATCCGATCGAGACCCCTCTTCTGGATCCAGCCCAGGCCGGCGTGCAGCCCCGCGATCCCCATGACGTTGGGCGTGCCGTACTCCAGCCGCCACGGGTACTCGTCCAGGTGGAGGCGGTGCGCCGAGCGCACGCCGGTGCCCCCGGCCCGGGTGTGGCGGATGTCCACGTGGTCCTGGATGCACAGCCCGCCGATCCCGGTGGGGCCCATGAGCGACTTGTGGCCCGTGAAGGCCAGCACGTCGATGTTCATCGCCTGCACGTCGATGGGGATCTTGCCCGCGGTCTGGGAGGAGTCCACCACCAGGTGGATGCCCCGCTCCCGGCACAAGCGCCCGATCTCGGCCACGGGCTGGACCGTGCCGATGACGTTGGAGCCGTGGTTCACGGCCACCACCTTCGTGTTCGGCCTGAAGCGGCGGGCGATGTCGTCGGGATCCACGAACCCGCGGGCATCGAAGGGCACGTGCTCGATCTCCACCCCGCCGAAGCGGGACAGGTGCTCGAAGGGCCGCAGCACGGCGTTGTGCTCGACGGTCGTGGTGATGGCGTGGTCGCCGGGCGAGAGCATGCCGAAGAGCGCCAGGTTGAGCGCGTCGGTGGAGTTGTACGCGAAGATCAGGCGGTCGGCGGTGGTGCCGTTGAAGAAGGCGGTCAGCTCCTTGCGGGTGCCGTCCACCAGCTCGCCTGTCTCCATGCACAGGTCGTAGCCCGAGCGGCCCGGGTTGACCCCGTGCGTCCGGTAGAACTGGTCCATGAAGACGTAGACCTCTTCCGGCTTCGGGAACGCCGTGGCGGCGTTGTCGAGGTAGACCAGGCTCATGGGCGTACCGCTCGGTTGCGCGGGTCGGGATGTCCTTCGGGCACGAGCCGGCGCGGGGAGGCGGGCCGAGGCTGCCTCAAGAGTAACGAACCGGGGCGCCGGTGTCCCGGGACGCCTCGGGGCCGCTCGCTCAGGGTCCGGACCGGTCCCGAGCGCGGGCTACCTTCCCGCCCCGGTCCCCAGGTCATCCCAGTCCATCAGCGCGTTGAAGAGCACGTTGACCTCCCCGTGGTTCCGCCACGCTTGCCGCCCGGCAACCCGAAGCCTACCGCCCTCCCGGCCCCAGGGAGTTTGCGCGACCTTCCATGGAATCGGGGGTCGAACGCGCGTACCCCACACTGCGTCGGCGCAAGGGCGTCATCCGCCGAACCTCGGTGGCGCCCTCTTCGCGTAAGCCTCTACGAGGCCCCACCATGATCCAACGTCCCCTTCTTGCTCTCGCCGCCCTCGCCGCCCTCGCCGCCCTCGCCGCGTGTGGCCGTGGGGAGCCCCCGGACGAAGTCCGATCCTCGGACGTCTGGGCGAGCCGCGAGGGGCTGGGCGCCGAGCAGTTCGTGCTGATCCAGCCGGGCACGTTCGAGATGGGGAGCGCGGAGGGGGACGCCGACGAAGCCCCGGTGCACACGGTGAACGTCACGAAGGCGTTCTGGCTCCAGAAGACCGAGGTGACGCAGGGTCAGTGGCAGGCGGTCATGGGGACGAACCCGAGCCACTTCAAGAGCTGCGGGGACGCCTGTCCGGTGGAATTCGTGAGCTGGGACGACGTCCAGGCCTTCATCGCGAAGCTGAACCGGTCGAACCCCGGGGCGAGCTATCGGCTCCCGACGGAGGCGGAGTGGGAGTATGCGGCCCGGGCGGGAACGACGGGGGACTACGGCGGCACCGGCGTGTTGGAGGAGATGGGGTGGTACCGCGACAACACCGGGGAGACGACACACCCCGTGGGGCAGAAGGCCGCCAACGCGTGGGGTCTGTACGACACGCACGGCAACGTGTGGGAGTGGGTCGCGGACTGGGACGGTCCGTACCCTTCGGAGGCCGTGAACGACCCGACCGGTCCCGCCACCGGGTCGGCTCGGGTGATGCGAGGCGGTTCGTGGTACACCAGCGCCTACTTCGCGCGTTCGGCCACCCGCGACCGCTACTCTCCGTCCTACCGGCTCATCAGTTTCGGATTCCGTTTGGCGAGGACGCCGTAGGTTCGGGCGCCCCCCCCACGCGGCCTCAGCGTCGCGACCCGTCCTGGCCTGCGGGCTTCTCCTCCGTCTTCACCCCCAGGTCGTCCCAGTTCAGCAGGGCGTTGAAGACCATGTTGAACTCTCCGTGGTTCTGCCACCGGTACACGGGATTCGTGGTGTACATGAGGAGCCGCCCCTCCCCCACCGGCACCTCCACGATGGCCGGACGGTCCTTGATCTGGTCCGCTCCGCGCATGAGGCCGGAGAGCACCGCCTTGTCGCCGCCCGTGAACTTCATGAGCACCTGGTCGTCCCGGTCCGCCTCGGGGACCTGCAGGAGCGGCCCGTTGGCGTACTTCAGGGGGAGGGTCTTCGCGGTGTAGCCGTAGAAGACGGGGTGCTCGGGGCGGGTGATCTCTCCTTCCACGATGGGCCGCGGCGCGTAGAAGTTCCCGGTCGGGCGTGACCCGCTGATGCTCCGGGCGAGGCCGAAGTCGGTGGGCAGCGTGGTCGCATTGCCGAGCGTCACGAGCACGCCCCCGGCGGCGACGAAGCGCTGGAGCTCCACGACGCCTTCCAGCCCCATCCCCCCGGTGATGTCCTCGGAGGAGCCGTACATCCCCAGGTTCTTGAACTCGGGGGTCTGAGTGTACGCGATGGGACGGTCCTCAGGCTCCAGGTCGTACACGATCCCCTTCCCGCTGGACCCCTGGCTCGGGAAGACGATCACGTCGTAGTCCCGGCGCAGCTCCCCGGCCCGGACGCGTTCCTTGAAGACGAGGTCGTAGGGGACGGCGAAGCGGTCGAACGTGAAGCGGACCCACCCCACCTCCTGGGTGCTCCCCCACATGCTGTACATGGCGATGCGGGGAAGGTCGAGCTCGTGGCTCGCCACGTCCGGCATGGACGACAGGCCGACGGCGGTGAGGCCCAGCTCCCTCACCGCGGCCTGGATCCGGTCCGCGGCGCCGGCGGCTGGGACGAGGAAGGAGCCGGCGGGCATGTCCATGTCGCCCGCCCTGAACGGCGCCTCCGCGGCCTTCACCTCGAGGTCCTTCAACCGGTAACGGAGCGTGATCATGTTCGTCGAGCCCAGGTGGGCCACGGCGTACACCGCGGGCGTCTTCGCGCCGGACACGGTCCCGGAGAGCTCCGCCTCGTCCACCAGCGCGGCGTCCAGGTCGAGGACGGCGGCATCGTCCACCGCCACCACGTCGGCCTGGAGCATGAGCCCCATGGTCCAGCCGCTGTCGTCGTAGGTCTGGAGGCTGGGGTCCGGGTAGTCGTCCTGGCGGCGGAGCAGGAGGTTCGCCAGGCGCCCGTACGGCTGGTTCCGCTTGATCACATAGGACCCGGCGGGATACGTCGCGTCCCCGAGCTTCACCTCCTTGGGAGCGTGCCCCACCTCGATTCCCTGCGTGCGGAGCAGGTTCACCAGGAGCGCCACCCGCGTCATGTCCCGCTGCCCCGCCGGGATCACCCAGCCGTGGGGCGTCTCGTTCACGCCGTCCTCGATGGAGTGGAGCGACTTCTGCCAGAAGTTCTCCAGGACCACCTCGGGGAACTGGGACGTGAGCTGAAGGCCCAGGAGCACCCCGGTCTGCATGAAGTTCGTGTTGTTCCTCATGGACCACAGCACCGAGTCGTACGCCGGCAGAGGCCGGTACCACTCCCGCTGGTTCGCGCCGCGCCCGCCCCCGCCCGTGAGGTCCCGCATCATGGTGGTGGCGCCGCCGTTGCCGAAGGTCTCGTACATGCGCATGAGACCGTTGTGGTTGTACGACATGGAGGCGAAGTAGCCGGGCGACCAGGCGTCCATGAACGCGTGGGTCCACACCCCCGGCATCCCGTACTTGATCATCTGCGCCATCTCGAAGTTGGCGTACCACGGGAGCTCGCCGAACAGGATGGGGTCGAAGGCCGGGTTCTGGGGGGCGGCCCCGCTGTACACGTACATGAACGGGATGGACTCGTGCAGGTCGTGCATGATGGGCGGGTGCCACTCCAGGTACCAATCCAGGAGCGGGCGCAGGCTCACCTGGGAGAAGTTGATGTCCCGGTTGTTGTCGTGGAGCACGTACTTGCCCCAGTAGGGCGGGCCGGGCATGCGGTCGTCCTCGTCCTCGACATCCACCAGGTGCCGGTAGTACCAGTCCACGTAGCGGTCCCGGCCGTCGGGCTCGGCCACCGGCGTGATCGTCACGATGACGTTGTCCCGGATCCCCGCGATGAGGGGCGACTCCTCCGCCACGAGCCGGTACGCCAGCTCCATGAGCATCTCCGGCGCGCCCGTCTCGCCGCTGTGGAGGCCACCGATCAGATGGTAGATGGGCTTGGCGTCGGCGATTACGCTGCGGGCCTGGGCCTCGGTGAGCCCGCGGGGATCGGCGAGCCGGGCCAGCGCCTGACGGTTCTTCTCCAGGTTGGCGATGGACTCCTCCGAGCCCACGAAGACGACCACGGTCTCACGACCTTCGTCGGTGGCTCCGGTGGTCATGACCTTCACCCGGGGCGACGACGCCTCGAGCGAGCGGTAGTAGCGGAGGATGTCGGCGTAGTAGGTGAGCTTCTTCGGCGCGCCGATGTGGTGGCCGAGCGCGTCCTTGGGCGAGGGAATGCCCGCCACGATCGGGAGGTGGTCCACCAGGGCGTTCAGGAACTCGGGCTTCGTGGTCCACTCCGCCACGGAGCGCGCGAAATCCTCGTCCTGCTTCTGGTTGGGGTCGCGGGTCTCCAGCACCGACTGCTGGGCGAACGCCGGGGTCGCGACGACGAGGACCGCCGCCGAGACGTGGATGCACTGCCGAAGGGAGGCCATCACGTACCGCTTCATGTCCTTCTCGCTTGTTCGCGCCGTGGGGCAGGAGACGGCAGGGTAGAGGGAGGCGGCGGCCGGAGGCAAGTATGGGGGAGGCCCGCACGGGGCCGCCGGCTCGTGTCGGGAGTCCCCTCAGCGGGCGCCGGCGACCGTGAGGCGCACGAGGTCGGCCTCGGCCGCGACATGCCCGAAGCGAGCCCAGTACGGCTCGGCAACGACTTCGTTCATCAGAGCCACGGCGCCTGCCCGATCACCCTGGATGAGGCGCCAGACCGCGACGCCGTACGCGACGGTGGACCACTGCTCGGCCCACTTCGCGCGGTCGAGGACCTGCTCCTCGGTCCGCTGGCCGCGGTAGAAGAGGAGCGTCTCGTAGTAGTGGATGTTCTCGAGATCGGGCTTGATCGTGCTGGCGGCGTAGCCGCTGGCGGCGCCGGTCAGGTCGAGGTCGGGCGGCACCGCGTCGAGGAGACGAGCCGCTTCGTCCAGACGCCCGGCTCGCCGCAGCGCGCGATACCGCCAGGCCGTGATGGCCACGCGGGACGCGTTGTCGGTGGCGATCTGCATGCAGGTGCGCGGGTCCCCGGGCACCGCGCCCGCCGCCGCGAGCGCCAGCGCGGCCTGGTCCTCGGCCAGCGCCATGCAGCGGCCGTACTCGTCGGCCGCCTGGCTGAACTCACCCCTCACGTAGTGGGTGAAGCCGAGCAGGTAGGCCGTGTTGAAGCCATAGGGATCGAGCGTCTTCGCGCGCTTCAGGTCGGCCAGCGCCCAGTCGAAGAGCCTGAGCCGCAGGGTCCGATGGGCGCGGTTGAGATGGAGCCGGTAGTCGTCGGGCGCGATCTCGATCGCTATCGTGTAGAGCTCGGTGGACTCCCGGTACCGCCAGACCGCCTCCCGCGCCAACGCCGCTTCGACGATCAGGTCCACGTTCCGCGGTTCCGCGGCCAACCGGGCATCCGCCTGGCGGATGCTCTCCTCCTGCTCCGCCGTGGCGGGGAGCGGCTCCAGCGGCTTGCCGAGCGGTGACTCCAGCGTGGCGGGCAGCACGAACGCGCCGCCAGACGGAGAGGTCACGGCGGGAGGCTCGGCGCCTTCCGGCCGATCGGTCGCGGCACCTTCGCACCCCGCCGACAGGAGGCACAGCTGGAGCGCCACGATGAGAGCCCGCGTCATGGCTGCCGCCCCAGCAGCGCTTCCGCCCTCGCCTGGGCATCGTCGAGCGCCTCCAGGATCCTGGCCAGCTCCCTGAGGAGCGTCGTGCGCGCGAACTGGTGGCGGTCCGTCGAGGGGTCGTTGGCCGCGAGCATATCCACGGCGTTCAGCCCCGGGAGCGGGCCCTCCGAGATCGCGGGGTCCGGGTGGTAGGGGCCCAGGAGCGTGTAGAGGACCCGGTGCAGCGGGCGGAGCAGGGCGACCACCGCCAGGTCCATGTCCGGGCCCGGCTTCTTCGCCGCCGCCGCCTCGACCTGCTTCACGGTTTCCAGCAGGCGCGCCTGCCGTGCCATGGCCTCGCTCAGGTCCAGACGCGTCCCCGCCGTCTCCTGCCGCTCCGCCAGGAGCGTGCCGAGGCGCTCGACCACGGCGGTGAGGCTGACGGGGTAGACCGGCTCCGCCAGGAGGCGGGTGAGGACCGCCGCGTAGATGTCGGCGTCCACCTTCAGGACCTCGGCGTCCACCTTGTCCCGGGTGTCGTCGGGCGTGTGCCACCACCAGTAGCCGCCGTCCTGGTCGAGGCGGGAGTGGCTGATCTCCAGGAGGGGGAGCCCCACGCCGTTGAACGACTCGTCCGAGCTGCGTCCCGGGGGGCGCGGCCGGATGCTGTCGCCCGTCTCCTGGAGGACGACGTCCCGGGCCAGCGCGGACAGGGATGCCGTGGTGGCGCCGCCGAAGCGCTTCGCGTCGATCTGCCCCATCCCTTCGTAGTTCACATAGGCGAGCGCCCGGCGCCGGAGCTCGTCGAACTTCTGGTCCACGAACCACGTCGAGCCCGCATAGCGGCCGTTGCTGTGGCCTGGCCACCAGGCCATCACCAGGCCCCGGCGCAACTCCGACCGGTGGCGGAAGAGGGCCCGCGTGGTCTCCAACATGGCCACGTTGGCCCCAGCGTTGTCGGTCCCGCCGTGGTACCAGGCGTCCAGGTGCCCGCCGGCCAGGACGTACGGGGCGTCGGGCGTGGGCCCCGGGACGGTCGCCACGAGCAGGGGGAGCTTCTTCCATCCCGTCTTCGTCTCGGTGCTCATCCTCAGCTGCACGCGACCCTGGGCCAGCAACGCACGCAGCCGGTCCCCGTCGCTCCGCTTCACCTCCGCCACCGGGAGGGTCGGGATGCGGTGGTAGTCCATGAGGGACGGGCCACCCCAGACCGAGGTGATGGTGAGGTCGTTGAGCAGCTCCTCCGGGTGCACGAAGACGGCGCCTGCGGCGCCCATGAGCGTGAGCTGGAGGGCCGGCTCGGGGCGGGGAGCCCCGGTGACCAGGGCGATCTTCCCCCGCACGTCCGGGTAGGGGGGGTGCTCCGCGTACCCCGCGGGCCCGTCGGCGTCCAGGACGATCCGTTCGCCGCCCTCCATGAGGAGGGGCGGAAGGTCCTCGAGGGTGCCCACGTCCACGAGTTGGGCCTGGAGGTTCTTCACCGTCCCGGACCCCGACACGGTGATGGCCTGGGGCGCGAAGCCTGCGGCGGGGACCTCCACCGACGCGGACACGGGGTCGCTGATGTAGGCCATGAACGTGTCCACCTGCACCGGGATGCCCTCCGCCTCCAGCGTCCTCCGGAGGTACTCCATGGCCGCGAGCTCTCCCGGGCTCCCCGAGAGGCGGTCGTATTGGACGATCGAGTCCAGCTCCTCGTTCATGGCCGCCACCTGGATCTCCGCCTGGACGGCCTGGATCAGCTCGTCGGGGCCGCCGGCGCTCCGGTCGGCGGGCCCCGGGCCGCCACACCCGCTCGCGAGAAGGACCAGAAGGAGTGCGGCGCCGGCGGGGCCGGCGAGGTTGGGGGTGGCTCGGGCGGCAGCGGATCGCATGGTCGTATCCCTTCAGGGAGGTCGTGGCCGGACCCCGGGGCCCGGCTCACGTCGGTCAGCACATGTCCACAACATGCACGTGGGAGCGAGCGGACGGCTACGGGCTTCCCGCTTCCCGCACCAGGGGTCCCGTCGTGGAGACGCGGATCTCGAACCGGGCGGGGCGGGTCACGTCCACGTGGGTGGCGGAGCCGCACTCGGTGTCCACGAGGAGGGCGAGCAGGGTGTAGCGCTTGGCCAGCAGGAAGAGGTCCCGCGGCTTGTCGGTCTTGAGGGAGTGGACCGTGCGAGGGCGTGACCGCTCGTCGCCGATGTCCACGTAGCGCCCGGTCAGAAGGCCTGGAAGGCGCGAGGGCCCGTGGGGACGGTGGTGATGGTGGCGGCGACCTCTTCCAGGGTGAGCGCGCGGTACCCCTGGGTGGAGACGCCGAGGGTGGCGGCGAGGGCCGCCAGTGCGAGATGGTATCGAACACGGGTCCATCCCTCTCGCGACACCGGCCAGTGGAAGGGGGAACGCCACGCCAGGCCCACCCGTGGCAGGCGGAGGTCGCCCTCTCCCCCCGTGAAGCTAACGCAGCGCCACGATCGGCCGGGACCGGACGAACTGAGCGGAGTGAGGGACGTCGGCGTCCCTCACTCCGCCCGGCTCACGCTTCGAGCCTCACCACCTCCGCACGGTCTGCTCCGCGCCCAGGCGACATCACGCCGCCGGGTACGGCGCCTTCAGCACGAACTTCGGGTTCGCATCGAGGTACTTCTTCACGCGGTCGGTCCGGCCAAGCGCCGTCGGCAGGAATGCCACCGCCTTGTCGATGCGCTCGTCGGGCTCGGCGCAGCTGAAGCGGAGGAAGCCGCTCCCGGCGGCGCCGAAGCACTCGCCGCCCAGGCAGGCGACGCCGAAGGCGTCGTCGGCGCCCTCGAGCAGGTACATGGCCAGGCCGTGGGATGTGATCCCCAGCTTGTTGCACGCGGCGCGGACGTCGGGGAACACGTAGAACGTGCCCTTGGGCTGCTCCACCTCGAAGCCCTCGATCTTCTTCAGGCCGGCGCTGAGCCGCTCCACCTTGCGGCGGAAGCGCAGCATGTAGTCGTCGCGGGTCTCCTGGTCCTTCTCCAGCGCCGCGATCCCCGCGCGCTGGGCCAGCGTGGGCGTGCACGACGCGCTGGTGTTGATGAGGAGGCCGATGGCCGACACGAGATCAGGCGACCCCACGGCGAAGCCCAGGCGCCAGCCGCTCATGCTGTACGACTTGCTGAACGTGTAGGCGGCCAGCGTCTGCTCCATCATCCCCGGCTCGGCCAGGATGGACTTGTGCTCGCCTTCCCAGACCATGTGGCAGTAGGGCTCGTCGGCGAAGACGTAGACATCCTTGCCGCGCACCAGGTCTGCGATGGCCTTCAGGTCCTCCTGGGTGGCCACGCCCCCGGTGGGGTTGTGGGGCGAGTTGAGCAGGATCCCCCGGGGCCTCGGGTCGGTGGCGAGGAACTTCTCCACGTCCGCCGGCGACGGGCGGAACTGGTTCTCCGCCTTGAGCGGCACCTCCACGGCGCGGGCGCCCCGGCGCTGCAGGTTCGGGATGTAGGTGGGGAACTGGGGGCTGAAGATGAGGACCCCGTCGCCCTGTTCGAGGATGGCCTCGGCCCAATAGAGCTCGAAGGGCTTGGCCCCCGAGGCCACCACGATGTTCTCGGGCCCGGCGGCGTAGCCGAACTCCGACGAGACGAACTTCGCGGCCGCCGCGCGCAGGTCCGGCAGCCCGATGCTCGGGCCGTACCCGGTCTCGTTGTTCTCGATGGCACGGATCCCCGCGGCCTTGGCGTTGGGCGTGCTGGGGAACGGGCTGTCGCCGATCTCCAGCTCGACCACGTCCTTGCCCTTGGCTTTCAGCGCCCGCGCGGCCGCCAGGACCGTGAACGCCGTCTCCGCCGTCAGATTCCGTACGAGGCTGCTCAACTTGGCCATGGATCTATCTCCACCGAAGGCTGCAAGGGACGTTTTCAGGGAAATCTACCGTCGGTGGGGACCCCTCCCAAGGGACAGGAGAACCCCCGTCGGGGGCGCTCTCGTCCGGCTACGCCAGGTCGAACCGATCCATCTCCATCACCTTGGTCCAGGCCGCGACGAAGTCCTTCACGAGCTTCCCCTGGTTGTCGTCGCAGGCGTACACCTCGGCCAGCGCCCTGAGCTCCGAGTTGGAGCCGAAGACCAGGTCCACGCGGGTGCCGGTCCAGCGGACCTTGCCCGACGCGCGGTCGAGAGCCTCGTAGACGCCCTCCCTCGAGGAGGGACGCCACTCCAGGCCCATGTCCAGGAGGTTGGCGAAGACGTCGTTGGAGAGGACGCCGGGCCGGCTCGTGAGGACGCCGTGCCTGGACCCGCCGAAGTTGGCGTCCAGCGCCCGCATGCCGCCCACCAGGACCGTCATCTCGGGGGCGGTGAGGGTCAGGAGCTGGGCCCGATCCAGAAGGAGCTCCTCGGCTGGGGTCCCGAGGCCGGGGCGGAGGTAGTTGCGGAAACCGTCGGCCAGCGGCTCCAGCACGGCGAACGAAGCCGCGTCGGTCTGCTCCTGGGAGGCGTCGGTGCGCCCGGGCGTGAAGGGGACCGCGATCTCGTGTCCGCCCTTCCTCGCCGCCGCCTCGACGGCAGCGCACCCCGCCAGCACGATCAAGTCCGCCAGCGAGATCCGCTTCTTGCCGGTCTGGGCGTCGTTGAACGCCTTCCGGATCCCCTCCAGCTTCTCGAGAACCGTGGCGAGCTCCGCGGGCTGGTTCACCTCCCAGTCCTTCTGCGGCGCGAGGCGAATGCGCGCGCCGTTGGCGCCACCCCTCATGTCCGAGCCACGGAACGTCGCCGCCGATGCCCAGGCCGCCCTCACGAGCTGCGGGACGGTGAGCCCCGACGCGAGGATCTTCGCCTTCAGCTCGGCGATGTCCCGCTCGCCCACCAGCTCGTGGTCCACCGCCGGGACGGGATCCTGCCAGATCAGCTCCTCGGCGGGCACCTCGGGACCGAGGTAGCGCGAGCGGGGCCCCATGTCCCGGTGGGTGAGCTTGAACCAGGCGCGGGCGAAGGCGTCGGCGAATTCCACCGGGTTCCGGTGGAAGCGCCGCGAGATCTTCTCGTAGATGGGGTCGAAGCGGAGCGACAGGTCCGCCGTGGTCATCATGGGCCGGTGCTTCTTCGACGGGTCGTGGGCGTCAGGGATCATGTGCTCGTCCCTGACGTCCTTCGCCAGCCACTGCCACGCGCCCCCGGGGCTCTTCACCAGCTCCCACTCGTAGCCGAAGAGCATGTCGAAGTAGCCCATGTCCCAAGTCGTCGGATTGGGCTTCCAGGCCCCCTCGATCCCGCTGGTGGTGGTGTCCACCCCCTTTCCGGTCCCGAAGGCGTTCTTCCACCCCAGCCCCATCCCCTCCAGGGGGGCGCCTTCCGGCTCCCGACCCACCAGCGCCGGATCGCCGGCGCCGTGGGATTTCCCGAAGGTGTGGCCGCCGGCCACGAGCGCCACCGTCTCCTCGTCGTTCATGGCCATGCGGGCGAAGGTCTCGCGCACGTCGCGCCCCGAGGCCACCGGGTCCGGGTTGCCGCCGGGCCCTTCGGGGTTCACGTAGATCAGCCCCATCTGGACCGCGGCCAGGGGGTTCTCGAGCTCCCGGTCCCCGGTGTAGCGCTTGTCGCCCAGCCAGGTCTCCTCGCTCCCCCAGTAGATGTCCTCCTCGGGCTCCCAGATGTCCTCCCGGCCGCCGCCGAATCCGAACGTCTCGAAGCCCATGGATTCGAGGGCGCAGTTGCCCGCGAGGATGATCAGATCGGCCCAGGAGATCTTGTTGCCGTATTTCCTCTTGATCGGCCAGAGGAGGCGGCGCGCCTTGTCCAGGTTGGCGTTGTCGGGCCAGCTGTTGACCGGCGCGAAGCGCTGGTTCCCGGTGCCGCCGCCGCCGCGCCCGTCGGAGATGCGGTAGGTGCCTGCGCTGTGCCACGCCATGCGGATGAAGAGGCCCCCGTAGTGGCCCCAGTCCGCGGGCCACCAGCCCTGGGAGTCGGTCATGAGGGCGTACAGGTCCTTCTTCAGCGCGGCCAGGTCGAGCTTCTTGAACTCCTCGGCGTAGTCGAAGCCCTCGCCCATCGGGTTGGACCTGGCGGAGTGCTGGTGGAGGATCCTCAGGTTCAGGCGGTTGGGCCACCAATCACTGTTCGACTGGGCGCCGGCATGGGTGCGGGCACCATGCATCTGGGCGAACGGGCACTTCGCTTCGCTCGACATGGACGACTCCTTGGGTGTTCCGTAGCTGGATCGGTGAAATCTAGCTCCGCAGCGGGGTGCGCAGGGATGCGAACGAGGCCCCGGCATGGGTCGGCGCCGCCCTCGGCCTTCATCATCTCCAGTGCCTTCTGCTCGATGAGGGGCTGCTCCATGAAGAGCTGGTCCTGCAGCTCCATGACGGCGGGCTCCAGGTATTGGCGGGCCCAACCCCGCTTGATCTGGGCGAGCCGGTTGGTGCGCCGGACCCACCAGCACGCCGCGTCCTCACGGTAGGAGTGCTGGCAGTCCACCTTGAAGCTCTCCGGGAGCGCGAGCGTGCCCGCGTAGATGGGGAAGCGGGGGCTCTGCCCCGGGTTGGCCCAGGCGAAGTACGTCACCGTCCCGATCTCCGGCGGCAGCCAGCCCCGCGCCTGGATGAGCGTGGCGTAGCAGCACTGCTGGACGGCGATGGTGCGCTGGGGCTCCACCCCCCCGGGCTTGATGGCACGTACGCACGCTTGAGTGGGGATCCGGGGCCTACACCCTGAACAGGTAGCTCAGCTTGATGAAGAAGCCGTCCCGCACCCGGTTCACGTCCCTGAACTGGAACGCATCGGGCTCGGTGAGGTTGGAGCCGTAGCCGAAGAACAGCACCGTTCCTGGAGTCGGCCGGTAGGAGAAGAGCCAGTCCATCTGCAGATCGTTGACCGACCGGGCGGTCGTCGCGACATACGCGCCCTGGCCGTTCCGCTGCAGGAGGGGGAACCCGGTGGCCGGGTCCCTGAGGGCCGCCCGCTCGTCCACCGCGTACTGGCCCACGAACCGGAAGAAGATGGGTCGTGAAAGCTGGTACTCCAGCTTGACGCGGGGGATGTGCTGGGTCGAGAACCGGGTGCCGTCGGACTCGCGGTTCCGCCGCACCAGATAGTAGGAAGTCGTCGCTCGGACCTTGCCGGTGGGCCGGAAGTCGGCCGAGGAGTTGAACAACAGGAAGGCGGACCGATCAGGCTCGACGAAGTTCACGTCCTTCCCGCTCTGGACGTTCAAGTCGAACGCGAACCGGGGGAACTGCGGGCTGGCCAACTGGAGCTGCACGATCCACACATCGTTGATCCGTGCGGGCACCAGGTACGGCACGGTGTCGGCGGCCGCGCCCAGCGCTCGCCCGACGCGGAGATCGTCATAGGACGCCTGCGCGAACTCGTGGGTGCGCCACTGCCATCCCGGCGTCACCGACCACCCGCCTCGCAAGTTCATCGGCACGGTGAAGGTGAGTCGTGTCTCCTTGGGAAGGTCGGAAAGGCTGAAGTCGCTGTACGGCCAGATCCAGTTGGTGTTCCAGCGGATGTTGAGCTTCTCCACGAACGCGCCCGGCCTGCCCTGGACGAGCGTGACGCGGTTGATGGTACTCACGTCCACCAGGCCCGAGCGGGGCACGAACCCGCTGAGCGACTGGAAGTCGGGGTGAATGGCCTTCACGCCATAGCGGCACCCGAACAGCTGGCCGGTGCAGTCGAAGGCAGTCTCGAAGAGCGGCGCCTGGGTGGTCTCTCCGCCGGCCGTCCTGTTGAACATCCGGGCATACTGCAGGAGCCAGAAGTTCGAGCGATTCCTGACCAGGTGAAGGTCCGCACCCGCCACCCTGTTCCAGGCCCGCCCGTCGATCTTGTCGGTGTATACGACGCCGGCGTAGGACTGGGTCCCGATGTCGCGGCGCACCCGGAGCATGTTGTGGACCGGATGATCGCCGGTCGTCGACGTGGACTCGTCGTCGATCGCCGTGACGAAGCCGACGTCCATGCCGGACAGCTTGCCCGTCACGCGCGCGGCGGCCACCGGGTCGGCGATGCGGCGGGTGTAGATGAGCCGGTTCTGGGTCTCGAATTTCTCGATCCCGTCCAGGAAGAACGGGCGCTTCTCGGGGAACGAGACGGCGAACCGCACGTCCTCCGGAATCTGGCCCGCGTCGGCCTCGACCTGCGAGAAGTCCGCGTTGTAGGTCAGGTCCACCGCGAGGTTGGAGGTGGCGCCCCAGCGGGCGTTGAACCCGGCCTCGGGTCGTTCTTTGTAGGACCACCCGGTGGCAGGCGCCACGGCGGCCGAGCCGTTCGCCTTTCCGACGACGAAGGGGTTGAGGTCCAGCACAAGCCCGCGCTTCAGGTCCTTCAGGCCGCGCAGCTTGCCGGACTGGGATACCAACGGCCCCCCGCCCAACCTCGCCTGGGTCCAGGTGTTCTCGTACCCCGAGTGCTGGACCAGCCGGATGACGTTCAGGCCCCAGTCCTGCACCTCCCGGCTCTGGAAGCGGATGCTCTTGAACGGTATCCGGACCTCCACCTCGAAGCCAAAATCGGTCAGACGGCCTTTGGACTCGAACACGAAGTCGGTTGTGAAGTCCGGCCGGGTGATGGGCAAGTTGGTGCGGAACCCGTCGGCCTGCACCCCCAGGGGATTCACGCCGAACGACAGTGCCAGGCGGTTGTCGTCGAAGGTGTCGAGGAGGATCTCGATCCGATCGTCGCCGTCGATCTTGTCGCGGTCCGCCAGGGTCGCATTCACCGTGCCGTGCGGCTCGTAGGCCCGGATGCCGAAGTGGATGGCGTGCGGGGAGTACCACACCAGAACCTCGGTGGAGTCTTCGGCCGGCCGGCCGTCTACCGGTGAGTACTGCGAGAACCCGGTGAGGATCGTGGCCCGGGCCCAGACCGACTCATCCAGCTGCCCGTCCACCTCGATGTCGGCACCGTCGATGCGAGGTGCCTCGGCGTCGGTCTGCCCCCGGAAGCCGTGGAACACCTTCTGGGGACCCGGGAGCGAATCGCGCGTGGCCCCGAGCGCCTGAGCGGAGATGGCTGCCGGGAGGACGGCGAGCACGGCCAACGACCACAGGGCGCCCCTCAAGGACGGGAAGCCGAGTATCGCCACCAGGGCGTCGTCGTACCCTCCGGTTTGTGCCGAAGCATGAACTGCGCCATCTCCTTCAGGCGATCGCCATAGGTGCCGGGACCTCTCCAGCAATGCGGCTGGCGGTCGCCGTACATGAAGAAGCCCTCGTAGTGCGGATTCGAGGTGGTCTTCATCCACTGCTCCAACAAGACGACTGCGTTGTTCAACGCGTACGTGTCCATGTCGCCGGTGTAGATGTGGAGCTTCCCTTCCACCTTGGGGCCCAGGACGGTCCAGTTCTCCCGCAGGTAGTGCAGCAGATCGTAGCGCTTCCAGTACTCCACGACATCGCGGTCGATCACCCCGGTGAGGTTGTCTAAGACGGGCTTGAAGTACCCGTCTTCGCCGACCGGGCCGAACACCGCGGACCAGATGTCGTTCTGCTCCCCGGAGCGCCCGTGCGTTGCGGCGACACGCTCGTAGCGCGCGCGCTGCTCCCAGGTGAGACGGATCTTGCCGTCGGTCTCACGTTGCTGCGGCGTTGGCTCCCGCCGCCATTCGTGCTGCTTGTAGAACGCGTTCTGATCTTCGTAGAGGTTGATCTGCTCGTATTCGGAGAAGGTGACCGGATCGGGGCAGTACGACCAGGTGCCCCCGAAGAAGTCCGGGTTGAACAGCTGCAACGCCAACGACTCCCAGCCTCCCGTGGAGCCGCCGTCCAACAATCGGGCCCAAGGCTCCCGGATGATCCGGTACCGCCGTTCGATCTCCGGGATCAGTTCTTGCATGATCGCGTCGCCGTACGGCCCCACGTTCTCCGAGTTCACGGCATAGGAGTCGTCGTAGTACGGGTTGGGATGCTGGAAGGTCACGACCATCATCCGCGGGAAGTCGTCCTTCACCCAATCCTGGTAGAGCTCGGCGCCGACCTCGAATCCCAGCGGGTTGCCCAGCGAGAAGTGCCCCTGGTTGTAGAGCACGGGGTAGCTGAGGGTGCTTGTCGCGTAGTCGCGCGGCATCAGGACCGTGGCGCCCAGGTATACGGGCCTGCCCCAGAACTGTGACAGCGTCGGACTCTGGAACCTGAACCTCTGGACCCACTCGGTGTCCGCCGGCACCTGGATGGGTGGCATGACCTGATCAGCGGTGAGCCTGATGGTGTATCCCTCGGACGAGTCCAGCCGCACCTCGCGTGGCACGCTGTACAGGTTGCCCGGGGACCTCCTCCAGTTCTGCCCCTCCCACTGGTCTTCATGCATCCACAGGACGCGCCCGTCGGCGCGCTTGAACTCGGTATAGACGTTGACGACGGCCTGCACGAAGTACGAACCGGGCGGGATCTCACTCAACGTGGCGACGGGGTATCCCAGGTCCGCATCGTCGATCACCGCGACCTCGCCGGGCCCGAGTCGCTCCACGTCGCGCCCGAAGAAGGGCACTCCGGTGTTGCGGACCTGGAATCGCGGCTCGGTGTTCGCGGTGCGCGAGATGATCACGAACACCCTCCCCGTCACCGGCTCCGGATGCGCCGTTCTTGGGAACGTGATCTCGAACCGCGGCCCCTGTGCCTGCGCGGACGGCACGGCCACTGCCGTGTTGGCGAGGGTGACGCCGGCGAGCGCAGCTGCCCACTTCAGCGAGCGGGACATCGTAGACCTCTCAGTACCGCCAGCTCGCCGTGTCCGCGCCCCGTGGAGCGGTGCTGATCATCCAGCGCGCCATCTCCGGCATGAAGCGCGGGTGGACGGTGAGGCTGGCCTGCCAATTGGGATGGTCCGGGTCACCGGTCCAGCAATGCTCGAACCGGTCGCCGTAGACCACCACGCCGTCGTACGGAGGGTTCGTCGTGTTCTTCAGGAAGTCCTCCATGAGGTACACGGCGTTGTTGAGGTAACCGTTGTCCATGTCGCCGATGTAGATGCGGATCTTCCCTCGGAGCTTGGGCCCGAGCTGGGGCCAGTCCCGCTCCAGAATGTGGCGAAGATCGTAGTTGTCTCGCCAATACAGCGCCACCTCGGGGTCGATCACACCGGTGAGCTTGTCATAGAGGGGCTTGTAGTAGCCGTCGTCGCCGACCGGCCCGAAGACCGCCGCCCAGGCATCCTGCTGGCCTCCCGATCTGCCGTTGGTCGCAATGGCGAGCTCCACGTGGTTCCGCTCCTCGAAGGTGGAGTAGATCTTCCCTCGGTAGTCGCGGTACCCTGGCTTGGGCGTGCGCTTCCAGGGATTGTCGTCGTAGTAGTAGGCGTTCTTGCTGTCGTAGATGTCGACCGACCGATAGGCCCGGAAGTCGATCGGATCTGGGCAGAACGTCCAGGCGCCGTTGTATTCGTCCGGATAGAACACCTGCACGCCCAGGGCCTCCCAGCCGCCGGTGGAGCCGCCGGTGAGAACCCTGGCCCAGCCCGCTCCGATGCCGCGGAACGTGCTCTCGACGTAGGGGATCAGCTCGTAGGTGATGGCGTCGCCGTAGGGCCCGACGTTCGCCGAGTTCACCGCGTAGGAGTCGTCGAAGTACGGGTTCGCGTGCTGGATCAGGACGTGGATCATCCGGGGGAAGTCGGGGCCCGTCCAGTCCTTGTAGAACTGGTAGGAAAGCTCCTGGATGGTCCGTTCCCGGTCCGCGGCGCCCGCATCGGGAGGCGTCTCCCGCCATGCGTCGACCGTGGTGGGGAAGTGCCCGTGATGGATCAGGAGCGGGTAACGGGCGTCGGGGTGCTCGTCGAACCCCTCCGGCAGGAGGACGATCGCGCCCAGGAACATGGGTCGACCCCAGAACTTGGTCAGCAGATCGCTCTGCATCGTGATGTGGCGGACGTACTTGCTGTCTTGAGGGGGCGGTACGGGCGGGATCTCCTGGTCCAGCGAGATGTGGATCACCTCATCCGCCGCGGGATCCACCCGCATCTTCACGGGCGTCGAGTAGAGGTTCCCGGGCTTCGCCGCCCACTTCTGTCCCTCTCCCTTGTCGGGCGGCATGCTGACCACGTGCCCATCGGCCCGGTTGAAGGTCTCGTAGCGGTTCAGCAACGCCTGGACCCAATACTCGCCCGCCGGGATCTTCCCCAGACTCCTGGCGGGGAAGCCGAAGACCGTTCCGTGGACGATGGCCTCCTGGCCGGGCGCCAACCCGTTCACGTCGATGCCGAAGATGGGCTGGGTGCTATTGGCCCGGTACTGGTCGCTCTGGAAGCGCGGCTCGGACGTGGAGTCGTTGGAGATGAACAGCAGCACCCGACCATCCAGGGGCTCGCTGCTGCGCTCCTGTGGAAAGGAGATCCCGAAGCTCAGCCTCGCCGTCTGGCCATCGGAACCTGGCCCTGCGTCACTCGACTGACATGCGGCGGCCAGGAGCGTGAGCCCCAGAAGCGTGGTTGCCGCAATTCCTCTCAGCCCGTTGCCGCTCATGATGTCCCTCCCTTCTTGTCCGGAATCGGCCGCTCCGCGAGAACGCGGACTAACGGCTCCGCAGCTCCACCATGCCGGCCTGCTCCATGGCCCTGAGGTAGGCCGCCACGTCCGCGAGGGTGATGTCGGGCGTATCGGGTGTCACGACGTACGCGAATTTCCACGCCCCGTTGGAGGTGGTCACATTGCCGTACTCGGCCCGCACCAGTCGCCAGATCTCGGTCACGCTCCGCTCGCCGTTCACGAACCACTGGACTTCGGACGCGGCCAGCCCCGCGAGGCGCAGCCCCTGAGGCAGGAGCCCCTGCAGCCGTCCCGCGGCGGCGGCGTAGGCCTCGGTGTAGACATTGCCGGTTCTCCGGGGAACCACGCGCTCGAGCTGTTGCTCTTCCGCCGTGGCAGCCGGCCGCTGAGGACGAATCCCGAGTTCCCGACAACGGGCCTGATAAACCTCCTCCAGCTTGGCGTACTGGAGGTCACGTGACTTCGCCAGGCTGGTGCCGAGGTAGCCAACCAGCTCGGTGACCGAAGCATCCTTCGAGAGGTCCGTCACCGATGCGAGGCCTCCGTGAGCCCGCTGGAAGGCTCCATACACCTTGTTGCGGGCCGCGCCGTAGCGTTCGTGGATCTCGCCGGCGCCGCCGCCCATCAGGCGTGCGCTCTGACGGGCCACCTCCGCCATCCACTTCTCCCCGTTGGCGGCGGACTCCCAGGCCAGCTCCAAGGCCTCGGCTGATCCGGCGGTGGCCACGTAGTAGAAGGCCGAAGCTCCCATGAAGCCGGTCCGCTGCATCTCCGTGGGATCGGTTCGTTCCGCCACGTCGCCGCTCGAGTGGTAGAAATCGTCGGGCCAGTGGTTGAATTGCATGGCGGGGATGCCCGCCTCCAGGAACACGGCATGGTCGCTGGCGGCGATAAAGGGGACCATGCGGTAGTTGAAGGGCGCGTTGTTCCCGGTCTGCGTACGTATCTCCGTCTGGTCCACGAACTGGAGGAGGTTGGCCACGAGGTCGTTGAGGTAACTGGGCCTGGAGTCCGGGGTCATCTTCATGCGCAGATAGCTGTTCGTCTCCTCCAGATCCTCCCCCGGCATGTCGTAGTTCATGGCGGCGATCAGGCGGTCCTCCAACTGAGGGTTCGCGTACATGAAGGCCCGCGAGCCCGAGATCTCCGGCACCCAGAGGAAGCGGATCGTGCGGCGAGGCTGGGCGAGCTCACCACGGCGGATCAGCTCCGCCAGGGTTCGGCCGATCTCCAACGTCACGGCCACGCCGGTCGTGTTGTCGCTGGCACCCGGAGTGGGCGGACGCTCGAAGGCGTGGGCCACGATCATGAGCTCGCCGGCGGCGGGATCCGTGCCTGGGATGGCGGCCGAGATCACGTTCATGCGTCCCTGGACCGCCCCGGTCTTCACCTTGGCCTTCAGCACCACCCGCTGCCCTCGCTCCAGGAGGTTCCGGAGCTCGGTGAACTGCCTCAAGGACAGCGCGAAGCCGAAGCCCTTGCCGTCGGCCCCGGGCCGCACCGAGGCCCATCCGATCTGGTCCAGGGTGTATCCGGCGGAGTTGCCGTTCACGCCCGGGCTTCCCGTGCCCAGGGCTCCGGCGGCCCCGTAGCGGCCCACCGCTTCGGCGAAGACCTGGGTGACCCCGGCGTTCCCCAGGACGATCTTCCCCGCGACGTCCTTGCCGGCATAATCCGCAGGCGTGCCGGCGCCCACGTACACCAGCTCCGCCTCCACGTCCCCGCTGGCGCTTCCTCCGGCCAGGGCCGCCGGCACCACGGTGAGGCCGGCGAGCTTCTTGCCTTCGGGGGCCACCATCCACAGGTCGGCCGACTCCGGCACCCACTGCATGGGACCAGGGAAGTAGTCCACGCGCACGTCGGAGAGGCCGTACCGGGTGGCCATGTCCTGGAGGTACTCCGTCTCCATGAAGGTCTCGGAGTACTCCTGGACCGGCCGCTGCCGGTTCACCGACAGCAGGCGCACGTGGGTCTGGGCCAGCTCGCCGGAATATTCCTGGAGGATGGCGTTGCGGACGGCCGCCGGAACGAGGGAGCGGTCCGCCGGCACCTGGGCCGAGAGCGTGCCTGTCAGGGCGAAGGTCAGGAGGAGCGCGGCCGGGGGGACGGGGGGGTGCATACGCATGATGATCCTCGACGTGGTGCGGGCGCGAGAGGACAAAGGCCACCGGAACGGGATCAAGACGGAGTATGAGAGGGGGGTGGGTCCGTCGCAAGCAAACGGGAATGCGGGAATGCGGGAATGCGGCCAACAGGCGGCCACGTCCTTGACAGGGCTCCAAGCCGCGTGGTACATGGTCAGGACTGTCTACCCTCCGCCCTGCGTGGAATCGGGGACGTACCGGAGCGCGCGCCGAGGTGTCTGGCTCCTTGACGGAGCCCTCGCGCGACGAGCGCCTCCGGCCGAGCTCCACGGATCGGGGCGTGCTGGCATATCGGTACAGGAATCGAGCAGGGGCCCGCTCCCGCTCGGAGCCTGACGCCGCGCAGCGCCGATGTGCGCGCCGGCGCCCTTGTGCCTCGCTTCCATGAGGGGACATCGCATGCTGCACCGACACGTGGGACTCGCAGCGCTCCTGTTGTGTGTGCTGATCTCGCCGACGAGCGCGCAACAGCGGCGGACGATCACCGGGCGGGTGGTCGAGGAGGGATCCGGAAGGCTGGTTTGGGGGGCCCAACTGCAGGTCAAGGGCACGAATACCGGCGCCCTGACGCGTGAGGATGGGACCTTCGCCGTGAACGCGCCGGCGGGGCCGGTGACGCTGGTCGTCGTCATGATCGGATACAAGCGCGTCGAAATCCCAGTCCCGGCCGCGACCAATGAAGTACAGATCTCACTGGCGACGGACGTGCTGAACCTGAGTGAGATCGTGGTCACCGGGCAGGCAACCGGCGTTCAGCGCCGCAA
Organism: Longimicrobiales bacterium; assembly: GCA_035477395.1. Taxonomy (GTDB): domain Bacteria; phylum Gemmatimonadota; class Gemmatimonadetes; order Longimicrobiales; family Gaopeijiaceae; genus SZUA-318. The sequence goes on along the minus strand of DATIKQ010000064.1, from coordinate 105,949 downwards.
CCTCGCGAATGCCGTCTCGAAGGTGAATTCCTCCGAGCTGGCCAAGGCGCCCACGGCGTCGTTGCAGGAATCGCTGATGGGCAAAGTCGTCGGCGCACAGATCTACAGCAACTCGGGCGCTCCGGGTGGCGGCATGCGCGTTCGCATGCGCGGCCTCACGTCGATCAACGGGGGTGCGAGCCCCTTGTACGTGATCGACGGCGTGGTGGTGAGCGACGTGGCGGTTCCGCCGGGAACGAACATCGTGACCCGGGCTTCCGGTAGCGGGATCGCGGTAGCGTCGCAGGAGACGCCGGTGAACCGCATAGCGGACCTGAACCCCTACGACATCGAGAGCGTCGAGGTGCTGAAGGGCGCCGCCGCTTCCGCGATCTACGGATCCAAGGCATCGAACGGCGTGATCATCATCACGACCAAGCGCGGCAGACCCGGCTCCACGAGCTACAGCATACGCCAAGGATTCGGCACGGCGCAGATTTCGTACAAGCACGGCGCCCGCCGCTTCACTACGCTCGCGGACGCCGTCGAGCAGTTCGGCCCACTGGCGGAGCAGCATTGGGCGCCGAACAAGTTCTTCGATCACGAGGACGAGTTGTTCAGCGAGACCCCGCTGCGCTACGAATCGGCGATCACGGTCAGCGGCGGCACCGACCGCACGCGCTACTACGCATCGGCAGGTACCAAGCACGAGGGCGGCATCGCCAAGAACACGTTCTCGGACAAGCAGGACGTGCGGCTCAACCTGGATCAGCAGATCGGCGACCGCATGACGGCGCGCCTGAACATGGAGGGCGTGCGTTCCTTGTCGGACCGCGGTCTGTTCAACAACGACAACACCGGGACCAGCCTCTACTACGCCGTCACGAAGATCCCCTCGTTCTTCGACATCAGGAAGCAGTCCGACGGCAGCTATCTGGCCCCGTGGTTCGTCGCCAGCAACCCCATGCAGACCGCGGAGCTGTTCGAGAATCGTGAGCATGTCTGGCGCTCCATCGTGTCCGCCAACCTGACCTACGACTTCATCCGCAACGACGTGCACACGCTGAAGCTCATGAGCACGAGCGGAGCGGATGTGTTCCACCAGAAGAACATCGTCTACTCGCCACCGGAGCTGTTCTTCGAGGACGACGACGGCTACCCGGGAACCTCCGGGGAGTCCTTCACGCAGAACGTGAGCCTGACCGTCAACACCAACCTGGTGCACTCGTTCAAGCCCGCCAGTGGCGCATACAGTGCGACGTCTTCGGTCGGCGTGCAATTCGAGTCACGTGAGCTGGACGTGTCGCGGGTGGTGGGCCGCGGACTGCTCGGTGCCAGGAACTTCGACGTGGCCTCGGTCCAGACGACGGATGCGGCGTGGGAGAAGGTGCGCGACCTCGGGTTCTTCCTCCAGGAGGAGGTTCTCGCGTTCGATGAGCGCCTCATGCTGACGGCGGGCCTCCGCGGAGACCGCAGCAGCGCGAACGGCGACCCCGAGAAGTACTACTACTACCCGAAGGCATCCGCGTCCTATCGCTTTCCGCAGGTAGCGGCTGGGAGGATCGGTGAGGTCAAGCTGCGCGCGGCGTTCGGGCAGTCGGGCAATCAGCCCCTGTTCGAGCACAAGTACACCCGGCTGACGACGGGCATCATCGCGGGCGCGGGCGGGTTCACGTTGCCTGGGGACGCGGGTCAGCCCGAGATCGTTCCCGAGCGGCAGAAGGAGATCGAGGTGGGGCTCGACGCCACCTTCTTCGACGATCGTGGAACGCTCGAGGTCACGGCGTACCAGAAGACGATCAGCGACCTCCTTCTGCGTCGCACCCTGGCGCCGACGAGCGGTTTCGGCACGGAGTTCTTCAACGGCGGTGAGATGCGCGTGCGGGGCCTGGAGGTCGGGTCCACCATCGCGCCCCTCCGGGGTGCGTTCCAGTGGATCGCACGGGCAGGCCTGTCGCTGAATCGCCCGGTGATCACCAAGCTCCCGGTGCCGGCCTTCCTGATCAGCGCGCCGACGACGGGCGCGCTGCGCATCGAGGAGGGCGTCGCGCCCACGACGCTGTGGGGGAACGACACCATCCGCGGACCGCAGGCGGACATCCCTCAGTGCACGACCACCGCGCCGGGCGCCATTTGCGTGTATCCCCGGAAGATCGGAGACACCAATCCGGCGTACGTGGCGAGCTTGTCGAACGAGTTCAGCATCGGCCGCTTCCGTGTCTCGATTCTCGTCGACGGCCAGAAGGGTGGCATGCAGTCTGCGGGCACGTGGCGCCACTTCGACCTCGGCAAGAACACCGTGGACTACGACGAAGTCCTTCCCAATGGCTCCAAGGCCGGGGCGGATCGGGTGACGTGGTACCGCAACGTGACCAGCGTGTACATGCAGGACATCTCCTTCCTGAAGCTGCGGGAATGGACGGTAGGCTGTGAGCTCTCACCGTCGTTGATGGAGAGGCTCCGCCTGCCAGGGAGCAGCACGCGGCTATCGTTCAGCGGGCGGGAGCTCTACACCTGGACCAACTACCGCGGCGGCGACCCGGAGTACAACACCTTCTCCGCCGGCACCGCCAGCCTTCAGGTGAACCGTGAGCTGATGGCCTATCCGCCGAGCCGTTCGTTCTGGTTCCACGTCGACATCTCCTTCTGATGACGAAAGGAGCCCTGAATCCTATGAATACGCGTATCACTGCCATCGCCCTGATCGCGGTGGCGTTCAGTGCCTGCGGCGACTTCGAGATCGTGGACCCGAACGGCCCCAGCATCGACGCGCTCGAGAAGGCACCTACGGCGTCGGCCCTCTCGCTTGCCACCCAGGGCCTGTTCATTCAGGCCCGTGCGACGGTGAACACCTACGCCGGCTTCGCAGGGATCTACGGACGCGAGACGTATAACCTCGACCCGTCCGAGGTGCGGAATCTCCTCTCCTACATCGTGGGCCCCCTCGAGCCGGGTGGGTTCGGCATCGACATGGGGTGGACGAACGAGTACCGCCTGATGCGGCAGGGCAACATCATCCTGGCCGGCCTCGAGGCCGTCGGCGAGGGGATGAGCGAACCCAACCGACATGGCATACGTGGCGTGGTCAAGACGCTGCAGGCGAACGCGCTCCTGAACGTCATCCGGGTGCGTGATGACATCGGTGCGGCGATCGATGTCGACCGAGACCGTTCGGGAGAGCCCGCGCCGATCGTGGACAAGGCCGCGGTCTACGCGCGCATCACGCAGCTGCTCGATGAGGCCCGCACCCACCTGGCTGCGGCAGGAACCACCCTGCCGTTCACCGTGCCGAGTGGGTTCGCGTCGTACAACACGCCCGCGAACTTCATCAAGTTCAACCGCGCGATCCATGCGCGGGCGAACCTGTACCAGGGAAAGTACGCTGACGTGCTGACCAGCATCGGCCTCTCGTTCATCAGCACGGCGGCCGCGAACCTGCAGGCCGGAGCGTATCACACGTTCAGCACGACGGCGGGCGACGCGTCCAATCCCGCGTATGACCCGACGGCGCGTGCGTGGGCGGCTCACCCGTCGTTCCTGGTGGACGCACAGCGTCGGGCGGATGGCTCGGTGGACCTGCGGGCGCAGAAGAAGGTGGCTGTGATCTCCCCCCCGAGGATCCTCCAGGGCGTGTCGACGAACCTGCGCGGCACGGTGTACAACTCGGCCAACGATCCCATGCCGATCATCAAGAACGAAGACCTCGTTCTGATGCGTGCCGAGGCCCAGTGGTTCACGGGCGCCAAGGCGGCAGCGATCGCAGATCTGGACGTGGTCCGGGTCAACTCGGGCGGCCTGCCCGCGTCAACGCTGACGACGGGCAGCTCGGACGCGGACTTCGTCACCGCGCTTCTCTACGAGCGCCGGTACTCGTTGTTCTGGGAATACGGGCACCGGTGGGTGGACATGCGCCGGTTCAACCGTCTCGCCCAGCTGCCGAAGGCCGTGCCTGATCGGGACCGCATCTTCCCGTACGTGCCGCTGCCGGTGGATGAGTGCACGCCGCGTAATCCCCAGCCGGCCGGTTGCCGGCAGGTGAACGGTATTTGAACCGGTAGCATCGGCCTCCGAAGCGGACCGGGACCCGGCGGCCGCACCGCCGGGTCCCGGCCCGATCGATGCACACGTGATGCGGCGGTTGTGCTCTTGAAGCCTGGTCAGCTTGACCCGCTGGCGCTCGGCGAAGTGCTCCGGCCGCTTCGCCGGCCAGTGGGGCAGCGGATTCCTCCAGATGAGCCGGACGTAGAGGAAACGCACCCATGGAGAGAAGGAAGTTCCTTGCCACGTCGGCTCTGGCAGCGACGGGCCTGGGCGCGGTCGACGCCGCGCATCTGGTCGCCGAGAACCGGTCTGCTGACCATCCGAGGCCCCAGGCCGCGGCCACCCGGAAGATCCTCATCGCCGGAGGGGGCTTCGGCACCGAATTCATCCGGTACATGGCCACCCTCACCGGGAAGCCGCGACCCAAGCTCCTCTATCTGCCCACCGCGTCGGCGGACAGGGAGTCGGGGATCCTCGCGTGGTATCAGAACTGCGCGCCCCTGAACGTGACCCCCTCGGTCCAGGCGAGCTTCATCTCCAGCTACAGGATGACGCAGACCTGGGAGGAAGCCCTGCTGTCCGTGGACGGCATCGTGGCTTCCGGAGGGAACACCCTGAACCAACAGGTGATCTGGAAGGCCCACGGGATCGACGTGGTGCTGCGGAAGGCCTGGGATCAGGGAATCGTGTTGGGTGGCGCCAGCGCGGGATCGCTCTGCTGGTTCGAGGAAGGCACCACGGATTCCCGGCCCAAGGAGCTCACCAAGGTCGAGTGCCTGGGGTTCCTGAAGGGTAGCCACTCCCCGCACTATGACGGGGAGGCGCAGCGTCGGCCCACCTACCACCGCATGATCGCGGCCGGTGAGTGCAAGCCAGGTTATGCCTGCGACAACAACGCGGGCATCTACTTCGAGGACAACGAGGTGAAGCGCGTCGTCTCCACCCGGGACGGAGCCAAGGTCTACTACGTCAGCCTGCAGGGAGGGCAGGTCGTCGAGCGGGTCCTGGAGCCGGAGCGGATCGCCTAGCGGCCGCCTCCCGAATCACTGAGTGGAGTACGTCCGACAGATCAGGCGACTTGATTGCCGCCCGGAAAGGAGACGTCATGATCCGACAGCACCTAGCGGCGCGGGCCGCGCTGCTCACCACCGGTCTGGTGTCGATGGCCCTCGTCGCCGGTTCGCCTGCGTCGGCGCAGACCGCACCCACCCGTTTCGAGATCGTCTATCCCGCGGCCGCGAACCCGGGACCGATCACCGGCCGCGTGTACGTGATGATCACGCGCACGGGGGAGACCGAGCCGAGAATGCAGGTCGGGCGGACGGGCATCCCCTTCTTCGGCCACGACGTGGAGCGCCTGAAGCCAGGCGAAGCGGCCACCATCGACGGTCAGGACATCGGCTTCCCCATCGACTCGCTGGGCGGGATCCCCGCCGGCGACTACTACGTGCAGGGGTTCATCAACGTCTACTCGGAGTTCAAGCGGGCGGACGGGCACACGGTGTGGATGCACGACGACCAGTGGGAAGGGCAGCACTGGAGAATCTCGCCCGGCAATCTCCACAGCGACGTGCAGCGCGTGCACCTGGACCCCGCACGGGGCTATACCATCCGGCTCGAGGCCAAGAACGTGATCCCGCCGGTGGAGGTCCCTGCGGACACGGAATGGGTGAAGCGCTTCCGATTCCAGTCCCCGAGCCTGACCAAGTTCTGGGGACGGCCGGTCTACCTCGGCGCGACGGTGCTGCTGCCCAAGGACTACGCTCGGACGAGCATGCGCTACCCCGTGCTGTACCGGCAGGGGCACTTCGGCCTGCAGGATCCGCTGGGGCTCAGCCGCGACACGGTGCTCGCGCGCGACTGGATGCGCGACGACTTCCCCCGCATCATCGCCGTGAGCTTCCAGCATCCGAACCCGTACTTCGACGACTCCTATGCCGTGAATTCCGTCAACGTCGGGCCATACGGGGACGCGATCATCAACGAGTTGATCCCGGAGGTGGAGAAGCGCTTCCGCGTCATCTCGGAGCCTTGGGCACGCTGGCTCGACGGAGGCTCGACGGGCGGCTGGGAGTCGCTTGCGCTGCAGATCTTCAATCCCGACTTCTTCGGCGGGACGTGGTCGTACTGCCCGGACCCGGTCACGTTCACCAACGTCGAGGGCTACAACATCTACGAGGACGAGAACGCGTACACGCGCACGACCGGGTGGATCACGGTGGACATCCCGAACTCACGCAACACGGACGGGTCCATCCGCACCACCTCGCGCCATCGCAACTACTACGAGCTCGCGAGCGGAACGCGCGGCCGGTCCGGAGAGCAGCAGGACATCTGGCAGGCGGTGTACGGGCCGCTCGGCGAGGACGGCTACTTCAAGCCGCTCTACGACAAGCGTTCGGGCAAGATCGACCGGTCGGTCGCCGAGTACTGGCGCGAGCACTACGACATCCTGGAGTACCTGAAGCGGAACTGGACGGAGGTCGGCCCGAAGTTGGTGGACAAGATCCACATCTACACGGGCACGATGGACACCTACTACCTCGACGTGGCGACGCATCAGCTCGAGGACTGGATGAAGACCACCGAGAACCCGCACTACGAGGGGACCTTCCTCTACGGCGTCGGCAAGCCGCACTGCTGGAGCGGACCGACCACGTTGGGTGAGCGCATCAAGGAAATGGCACAGCATGGCATGCGGCACATGCCCCAGCCGGTTTCCACGCCCTGGTGGAGGTACTGAGCCGGCTGGCCGTCGCCGTGGAGGTCTGGGGCGGAAGATGAGCAGGCAGGGTCTGCGGGAGCCGGGCGGCGCACTTCGCCCGGCTCCCGCTTTCGCTCACCACCCTCTGGCGTAGTACGCCCAGAAGAAGTCGCCCATCTCCCACCACTTCTGCATGGTTCCGCGCGCCCAGGTGTCGGTGTAGCGCGTGAGGAACTGGCGGTATTTCATGGGGTCGGCGCCGCCCTCGGCCTTCATGAGCTCCACCGCCTTCTGCTCGATGAGCGGTTGCTCCATGAAGAGCTGGTCCTGCAGCTCCATCACGGCGGGCTCCAGGTACTGGCGCGCCCACCCCCACTTGATCTGGGCGAGGCGGTTCGTGCGCCGGACCCACCAGCAGGCCGCGTCCTCACGGTAGGAGTGCTGGCAGTCCACCTTGAAGCTCTCCGGGAGCGAGAGCGTGCCCGCGTAGATGGGGAAGCGGGGGCTCTGCCCTGGGTTGTCCCAGGCGAAGTACGTCACCGTCCCGATCTCCGGCGGCAGCCATCCCCGCGCCTGGATGAGCGTCGCATAGGAGCACTGCTGCACGGCGATGGTGCGCTGCGGCTCCACCACGCCGGGCTTGATGGCGTTCAGGAGCGTCCCCATGTCCCGGGTGAGCTGCCAGTTGTTCACCACCGGGCTCTTGATCGTCTTCGGCGCGTTGGGGTCGTTCGCCGCGGCCGGGTTCGGAACCATGAGGTTCTTCCCGGCGTCGTAGGGGGTCCCCTCGTACGTCTGCCGGTAGTAGGCGAGAACCTCCTGGGGCGAGATTCTCTTCTCGGGCTTCACCGAGAACGGCAGCTCTTCCATGTCCATGGTGAGCTTCAGCGACGGCGCCAGCGTGCTCAGGATGAAGAACTCGCGGATGGCGTAGGGCTTCCTGCCGCTGTAGGCTTCCCAGAACCTGAAGGGCTTGCCGCTCTTGGAGTCCCACCATCCCATCTCCTCGGCCAGGGAGTGGACGTTCTCGCTGGCCATGTAGCGGTCGGGGTTGCTCAGGTCCAGCGTGGAGATGCGGGGGATGTTGGCCGACACGCCGATCTCGTCGTCGGGGATGCGCACGGCCGCCCACACCGCACCGGGTTCCGCGGGGCCGGCGCCCATGATCTCGAAGTGCCAGACCTCCTTGGCGTCGGCGAAGGTGAGGCACTCGCCGGCGTCGCCGTACCCGTACTGCTTCACCAGCTCGCCGATGAGCTTGATGGCCTCGCGCGCGGTGGAAGTGCGCTCCAGCACGATGGCCTGGAGGTTCTCGATGAGGAACAGCCCCTCGTCGTTCTCCAGCTCGCGCCGGCCGCCGATGGTGGTCTCGCCGATGGCGAGTCCTTTCTCGTTCATCGCCGGGTAGGCCACGTTCAGGTAGCTGTACGTGGAGGCGACCTCCGGGATGGTCCCCTTGAGCGTCAGGCGCCGCAGGTCGTCGGGTGTCTCGGTGTGCAGGAGCCCCCAGTAGATGGGCTTGGTGGCGCCGGCGGGGTTCGTCTTGCGCGGCTCGATTTGCGCCCACGTGCGGTAGTTCCCGTCGCACGAATGCGCGGTCATCACCGAGCCGTCGGTGGATGCCAGGCGCCCCACCTGGATGCTCGTGCACCCGCAGTCCTCCACCGCCGGGTCGCACCCGCACTTGCCGTCGGGCGCGGTGCACTGCGGGCCGGCCGGCCACGCCAGATCCTGCGCCGGCAGCCTCTGGCCGGACACGGCCGTCGCGCAGAGGAGCGTCAGGGCCAGCGCCAAGGAGCCCGGCAGGGCCTTCTTGAACAGATGTCTCACGGGATGCCTCCTGTCGTTCGGGTCGAACCCCCGGTGCGCCGGGACGGCCGCGTGTCGCGGGTCCCTGCGTCCTTCGCTACTCGATCTTCACCTTCTCCGGCGGCGCCTTGGCCGGGTCGTGGAGCCAGTGCCCCAGGCCGCGCTCGATGACCTCGGCGTAGCGGGGCACGCCCGCCACGACGATGGGCTTTTCCGGGTTGAGCTCCGTCCACGCCTCCAGCGTCTGGAGGATGGCGGACGTGTGCCGGCCCACGCGCACGTCGATGGGCCAGCCGTTCTCGTCGATCTTCTCGAAGAGGAGGCCGGCCTGGCCGGCCCTGACCACGAACTCGTCCTTTCCCGTGAGGAGCTGCTCCCGCGTCGTGCGCCCCCGGGTCGCGTCCAGGAAGGGCTGGGGCGCCTCGAAGAGAAGCGACACGGCGTCGGAGTGGTCCCCCACCTCGCGGTGGGAGAGCCCGTGCAGGTTCACCGGCGAGTACTCCATCCCCATGTTGAACTCCATGTCGGAGAGCATCATGGATGTGTAGGTGGCCAGCTCCTCCCCCGACTGGTGGGTCACGATGGTGCTGATGACCGGGTACTGGAGCTCGGCCTCGTGGAGGTCGATGAAGAGGTCCACGCCCTCGCTGCGGATGAGCTCCATGAACGCGTACGTGGTGCGCTCGGTGAGCGTCCCGTCGGGGCGGCCGGGCCAGGCCCGGTTCAGGTTCCGGACGTCCATCCACGCCAGGTACTGTCTGCTGGGATAGTGGATGTAGACCTCCGGGTCGGGCCACTGGTCCAGGGGGTTGGACCAGCGGTCCCCCAGGCGGAACGTGCGCTCACCCCAGTCCGTGGCGATGGCGAAGTCGGGCGGGTAGGCGCCCCCGACGCGGGTCACGGTCGAGGCGCTCCGGTTGGCGCTGAGCACCACGATGAGCCGGCCCGACTCCAGGTCCGCGTTCTCCACCAGGAGCCAGGCCGCGAGGCGGCTGGCGGGCTCCTCCGGGTGGGTGCCGCCCATGACGAAGACGGTGGCGCCGGGCACGCCGCTGTCGAGGATGTAGACGTTGCAGTCGTTGGCCGTCCCGCGGACGCCCTCGAACCAGTCGGACAGGAGCTTGACCTCGGTGACGCCGGGCCCGAGCACCACCGCCTCGGGAAGCGTGCGCGAGCGGTGGAAGCTCCACCCCGAAGTGGCGAGGAGGGTGAGGCCCAGGGCAGCGATGACGAGCTTGCGGATCACGGTGCCCTCCTCACTTCAGCCGGAAGAGTCGGAGGAGGAAGGGGACGAGCACGATGACGTAGAGCACCTCCTCCCTCCAGTCCCTGCTGCGCACCAGGTTCCAGATCATCATGGCGGCCACCCCGGCCACCATGGCGTAGTAGAGGAAGGTGACGAGCGTCTGGAGCAGGACCATGGGATCTCGCCTCCTCGCTAGTTGCCGGTGAGGAACGAGAGATGGCTGGAATAGACCACCATGAGGGTGCCCACCAGCGCGATGAGGACCGCCGGGACGATGCACGCCTTCAGGAATCCCATGTAGGACTCCTTGTAGCCCACCACGTCCACGGTGAGGCGCCCGATGATGGCCGTGGGCGGGAGCGCGTCTCCCAGGGGCCAGATCACGCTCATCCCCGCGAGCGCCACGATGGGGTCGAGCCCCATGGTGTTGAAGAGGAGCACGAGCGGCACGCCGAGCACCGGCGCCGCTCCCCACATGAGGACGGCCTCGGAGAGGGGGAGGACCAGGAACAACGAGCCGAACACCAGCCACACCGGGAGCGTCACCACGGTGACGGCGAGGAGGCCCCGCGCGCCGGTGAGCGTCATGATCTGCACCAGGATCCCCACCGCCGTGAGCGTGCCCACCAGGGGAAGCAGCTGGTGCACCGTCTCCCGGGAGATGCGCAGCACGTCCAGGCGCACCGGGGAGAGCGCGAGCGACGTGGCGGCGGCGAAGGCGAACATGAGCGGGAGCCCGACCACCGGCGTGTCGTGGGGCCACTGCCGCCCGATCCACACGAAGAGGGCGAAGACGCCGAAGGGGAGGAGGAGCCGGAGCCAGCTCATCTTCGCGGGCGGAACGGGCAACTCCTCCAGGGCGCGCTCCAGGGCCACCGACTCGCCCCGCCAACCCAGGATGAACGCCGTCGCCAGGGCCAGGAGCACGCACGGGACGAGGAGCGGCCAGAAGAACCCGATGTAGGGCATGTTCACGCCCGCTGCCGTCATCATGGCCCAGAGGCTCACCGGCGGGGCCGCCGCGGAGAGCCCGGCGATGATGAACACGATGGCCGCGGTGCGCACCGCCGACACGCCCATGGATCCGAGCACCACCGCCACCATCCCGCCCGTGATGAGCACGGTGACGCTCCCCGCGCCGGTCAACGCACCCGGGAGGAGGAGGAGGAGGGTGAGAAGGACCAGGAGGAGGGCGCGGGCGCGGTGGAATCGCACCAGGATCCCACGCACCGCGAACGCCACCCCTCCCGACTCCTTCAGGATGTTCATGAAGAGGGTGGCGGTGATGAAGATGAGGTTGATGTCCAGGTAGGTGATGGCCCCCTCGGCGATGTGCCGCGGCGGGAGGCCGAAGCCTCCGGCCGCCGACCCCGCCAGCGCCGCGGCGAACATGGCCAGCTCGGTGGAGAGCCTGAACACCTTGGCCACCGCGTAGGTGGCCACCATGGCGAGGAGGACCAGCGCGGCCCACGTGGTCATGGTCATGGCGCAGTCCCCCTCGTTGCCGACGCGGTCACCGGCGCCCCGCCGCTACTTCCCGAACACGCGGCCGAGGAGCTCGCCCAGCTCCATGTTCTTCTCGAAGAGGAGCAGGGGGATGTTGCTCTTCTGCGAGATCACCGTGAAGCGCCGGTCCTCGTCGCCGTCCTTGCGCACGATCATGAACGCCGCGTTGGGCATGACCGCGTCGATGGACTGCTCGTCCGAGTTGTCCCCGGCCGCCGCGCCCTGGGCCCGGCGCGCCATCCCCTCCACGTGGGACCCGATGACCGTGATCCCCTGCCTCTTGGCCTCGGCGATGAGCGCCTCGGTGCGGGCCAGCTCCTGGGGCATGGAGACGCCTGCCGCGCCCATCCCCTTCAGGCTCGCCCCGGTGACGATGATGAGGGCCTTGTAGGGCTTGCCGCCCTGCTGCGCCGCCACCAGGTCCTGGGCGGTGGCCCGCGCCAGGAACTCGTGCTGGAGCTGGAGCCGGTTGAGGAAGAACTTCACCCGCTCCGGCCCCGGGCTCTGCCCGCAGGACGTGAGGAGGACGGGGAGCTGGGCGGTGGGGGCGGGGGCCTGGGCGGCCAGGGGAAGGGCGCCTGCGAGGGCGAGGGACGCCGCCGCGAGCATGGGCACAACCCTCCGAAGGGACGTCATGGTCCGTTTCCTAGAGGGAGGGTCGAGGTCTCTGTGCTGCGTCTGGAAATCATAACGCCCACCGCCGCGAGAATCATCATGGCGGCGAGCCAGGTCCCCGCGATGAGGGGGAGCGGGGTCGCCGGCGCGGGGTCGCCCCGGAGCAGGCGGGTGGTCCCGCGCGTGGGCAAGGGCACCGGGTCCCAGGGGAGCCCGTGGCGGCCCGCCAGGCCGCGCATGTCCAGGAGATGGATCACGGGGACGCCGGCGGCGGCCATGGCATGGAGGACGCCCTGCTGGGCGGCCGGGGGGAGGGGGACGTCGGCGGGGGCGAGCAGCCCCGGACGGAGCGACAGGAGCGTGGGGCTGATCCCGACGTTGGCGTCGGCGCCCCCGGCGTTGACGAACGCGGCGACGGGCGGGCGGCTTCCACCGGTGCCGCCGGCGCCCATCCCGTACACCTCCATCCGCCGGGCGACGCTCGCCGGCAGCTCCGGCTCGAGGATGAGCGGCACGCCGCTCGAGCGGAGGCGCTCCAGGACACGCTCGCGGGTCCGGGGCTCCCACTCCTCTCCCCGATCCCGTGTCCCTCCCAGGGAGACCGCGGCGGGCGGCGAGCGCACCACGCGCTCCGCCACCAGGAGCCGGTGGAGGTCCAGGAGGTGGAAGTCCGGGTCGGTGAGACCGTGCGACGACGCCCCCAGGGAGAGCACCGTGATGGGCTCGGCGCCCAGCGCCTCCGTGGCCGTGAGCGCCGCGACGAGGAGGCCGGGGAAGGACCCGGAGGCGGCGATGGCCACCGTATCGCCAGGCTGCACGCCGGCCAGCCCCAGGAGGTGGACGAGGAGGGCCGCCGCGTCCGGGTTGGTGGCTGTGCGCTTCGCCTCCAGGTCGCCGAGCGTCGTGAAGAGCTCGTCGTAGGCGGGGCCGATGAGCCCGGTGCGGTTGGGGTCGGTGGCTGGATCGGGCGGCATCCCAAGGTCCTGACGCCGGTCCCGGACGGCGGCTTCGGCCTCGCCCATCCGTTCTGCGGCGGCTCGCATCGCCAAGCTCCGGCTCACGACCTCCGGTGGTGCGAGGCGCTCGGCTGCGGCCCACGACGCGAGGCTGACGCACGCGGCTGCGACGAAGAGGACATGCGGCCAGCCGCCCGGGGACGGGCCCCATCCGCCATCCGCGCGCCCCCCCGGAATTCGCATCATGGGGTGGAAGCTACGCCGACGCGCCCCCGTGCGCCTCCGCCCCGGGGCTGGCACCATATATGGCAACCATATAACATGGAGCATGCCCATCGTGAAGACGACCGTCTACCTGGACGCCGACGAGTACCGTCGCCTGAAGGCCCTCGCCGGCGCGGAGGGCCGCTCCACCGCGGAGCTCGTACGGGCGGCGGTGGCGGAGTACGCGCGGCGGCGTGGGACGCGGCCGCTCCCGGCCAGCGTCGGCGCCGGGCGGAGCGGCGACGGCACCCTCTCCGAGCGGGCGGAGGAGCTTCTCGCCGGCATGGGGATCGACCGTTGATCGTGGCCGACACCGGAGCGGTTGTGGCGCTCCTGGACCGCGACGACCGGCACCATCGGGTCCTGCGCGCCGCGTTCGAGCGGGACCCGGGCGGATGGGTCCTCCCGTGGGCGATCCTCCCTGAGGTGGACCACATCGCGACCTCCCGGCTGGGTCCGGAGGTGGCCAGGGCCTTCCGCGCCGACGTGGCCTCCGGTGCGTTCGCGGTGGAGTGGGGCGGGGCCGCGGACCTGGCGCGCGCCCTCGAGCTGGACGAGCGGCACGCCGACCTCGGTCTCAGCCTCGTGGACGCCGTGGTCATGGCCACGGCGGAGCGTCTGGATGCCACGGCCATCGCCACGCTGGACCTGCGCGACTTCGCGTCCGTCCCGCTGCGGGGGAGTCCCGCCCTGTGGCCACGCGACCTGCCATGAGCCACAGCGTGAGCCGCCACCTGCGCGTGGACGTCGAGGAGTACGACGCGTCCATCCGTCGCTTCATCCCCGGATACGAGACCATGCTCGGCGAAGCCGCGGCGGCGGTGGCCGCCGTCGGGCCCGCGTTGGTCCTCGACCTGGGGGCGGGAACGGGCGCGCTCTCCGACGCGCTGCTCGCCCACCCGGAGGTGGGCGTCGTGGAGTTGCTGGACGTGGACGAGGAGATGCTGGCACGGGCGCAGGAGCGCCTGGCCGGCCGCGGTGCTCGGGCCCGCTTCGCCGTGCGCTCCTTCCACGACCCGCTCCCCGAGTGCGACGCGGTGGCCGCGTCGCTGGCGCTCCATCACGTGCGCACGCTGGAGGAGAAGGCGGCCCTCTTCGGGCGCGTATACGCTGCGCTCCGGCCCGGGGCCGTGTTCGTGAACGCCGACGTCACCATGCCTGCCGAGGAGCCGGCCCGGGCGGAAGCCTGGCGGGGGTGGGCAGCGCACCTCGTCGCGTCGGGGATCGAGGAGGCCCGGGCCTGGGAGCACTTCGCCGAGTGGGCCGATGAGGACACCTACCTGCCGCTGGAGGCGGAGCTGGCTGCGCTGGAGGGTGCGGGCTTCGCCGCCCGGTGCGCGTGGCGGGACAGGGTGTCCACGGTGGTGGTGGCCCGGAAGGTGGGGGAGGAGCGGCGCTGACCGACCGCATGCCCACGTCCGCCCTCCTCCTCGACCTGGACCACACGCTCTTCGACCCCGAGTCCATCCCCACGTCGGTGATGGAGCCTGCCTGGGCGCAGCTCCGGGCCGCCCATGAGCGCATCGGCGGCGTGAGCAGGGAGGTGCTGGAGGCCTCGATCCTGGAGCTCATGGGGAGCCCGATCACCCTGGTGGCCAGGAAGCACGGGTGGCCGGACGAGCTTCGGCGCTCGGCGCTGGAGGCGTCCGGGTCGGCCATGCTCCCACGCCATCTCCCGCTCTTCCCGGACGTGGCCGAGCTGGTCCGCCTCCCGCAGCGGAAGATCCTGGTGACCACGGGCGTGCCGGCCGTGCAGCTCCAGAAGATCGCGTCCCTGGGGATCGGCGCGTGGCTCGACGCGGTGCACGTGGACGATGCCCTTGCCGAGCCGCGCCGGGGGAAGAGGGCCGTGTTCCAGGCCATCCTGGAGGAGGAGGGCCTGTGCGCCGAGGAGGTCGTGGTGGTCGGCGACAACCTGGACTCGGAGATCGCGGCGGGCGCCGCTCTGGGGATGCGTACCGTCCACGTCGCGCGATGGGGGTGCGCGCCCGGGTGCCCGGCGACGCACTGCATGAGCGACCTGTGCGGGCTTGCGGCGGTCCTGTGACGGGCGCGGGATGGCGAGGGTGGCGGCACGGCGCGACGCGATGAGCCTCTACGAGCGGTACCTGTTGCCCACGCTGGTCCACCGCACGTGCAGCTCGTCGAAGGCTGCGGAGCAGCGTGCCAAGGTGGTGCCCCTGGCCCGGAACGTCCTGGCGCTGCTCGAGGGCGCCGGGTTCGAGTCCACGGAGATGGGGGCGGCGTACCTCCCGGGCTGGAGCGTCGCCAGCTACCAGTACCGGGGCACGGCGGTCCTGCGCTAGGCCAGCCCGAAGAGCCGCCCCACGAACCCCAGCGCGACCGTGGTCGTCACCAGCGCCGCCGTGGTCACCACCGCGCCCTGGCGCTCCATGTGGTGAGCGATGAGCCCGGGGATGACCCATCCGATGACCCGGTACTCCACCGAGGCGGGGAAGAGGAAGGGGATGACCCCGCTGCCCGCCGCCGCCCAGATCGCGCCGGCGAGCACGAGGAACGCGAAGCGCCGCCGCCCGAAGAGGATGAGCCAGCGCGATGCGAGGCGGTAGGCGGCCAGGGTGAGGAGCGCGGCCAGGAGCGTCCCGGCGATCCGCTCCGGGTCCCTGAGGAAGAGGACCAGGTAGCTGGGGACGATGATCCCGCCGGGGTAGATGCCCGTGGCCCAGGCGAAGGCCAGCGAGAGGATCACGCCCAGGAAGGGGAGCTCAATGCCCATGGGCCACCGCCTCCCCGGTGCGGGACCAGTGCTCGACCAGCTCCACCCCCGGGCCGCCGATGTTGCCGAAGCCGAAGACGACGCCGCCATCGGGGCCGAGCTCGGAGAGCGCGGCGCGGGTGAGGCGCTCCGGGGAGGCGCGGCGGACGACGCGGATGGGGGTGGGGGGGGCTTCAGGGGGCTCCCCCGGGGGGCGGGACGCCCGGTCCCGCACCCGTCGCACGCGCCGCTCCAGCGCCGCCGCGTGGAGCCCGGTGACGAGGAGCGCGTCGAAGCGCCCGAGCAGCCCCTCGGCCAGGGCGTCGGCCCACTGGAGGGTTCGGTCGCCCCGGTCCGCGCGCAGGCTCAGAAGGCCGACGCAGGGCAGCCGTGCCCCCGCCGGTGCGGAGCCGGTCGGCACGCCCAGCTGCTCCATCACCTCGCCGTGGACGCGCATGGTGGCGCCGGGGTCGTTGGCCGCGAACGCGTTGACGAGGAAGGTGGGTGGCGTCGCAGCGTCGTGCTCCCGTCCCGTGTGAGGGCGTGCCTTCCAGATCCCCAGCGCGCCGACGTCGTGCCGGGCGGAGGCGATCCCGTGGCGGAGGGCGTCGTCCCCCACGCCCAGGCGGCGGGCCGCCGCCACCACCAGGTCCAGGTTCTCGGGGAAGGTGGGGCGTGGGAGGCCATGAGCCCCGGGGGGTACCTCCACGAGCGTCGCCCCAGCTCCGGCCACCCCGCTCCGGAACGACGCCGGGCACGCCCCCTCCGGGACCAGGACCGTGGCGCCGGGGGGCACGGCCAGCGCCAGCACCACGCCGACGTCCTCCTCGGTGTCGCCCTGGGCCTCGACGTGATCCACGAAGAAGTTGGTGGCGAGCACCAGGTGCGGAACGAAGATCCGGCGCCCTTCGACCTCGTGGTTCTCGGCGTGGATGCTCATCACCTCCGCCACCAGCGCGTCCGCCCCAAGGCGGGCCGCACGGTGGAGGAGCGCCTTCTGCTCCAGGATGGAAGCGGGGCCACGGCGCCGGATCCGCTCGATGGACCCGTCCGGGAGGACGAGGCACGGCTCGGACCCGGTGGTCTTGGCCAGCACCGTGTGCCCGTCCTCGCGGAGCACCGAGGCGAGGAGGCGGGCCACGGTGGTCTTGCCCCGCGTGCCCGTCACCGCGATGCGGATGGGCACGGCAGCCCGGGCGCGGTCGAGGCGTACGCGCTCGACGGCGAGGGCGGCGAGGAGGAGGGCGCAGGCGGTGATCAGGAGGAGCATGGCGCGTCCAAGGTCGCACCTGCGGGGGCGGCAGGCCACGGCGGGGCGGGCCGGGGCGGGGCGGTGAGCCGTCCCGGCGCCACGACCGGCTGCAGCCCCAAAGAAGGAGGGCCCCGGGGTGACCCCGGGGCCCTCTTCGTCCCGAGCGCGTCCCGCCCCTACCTGTTCGTCGTGTTGTCCAGGAAGAGGGTCGAGGAGGTGAGGATGTCCCCACGGGCCGTGATCGTGTAGACCCTCCCGGCCGAGAACGAAACGGCCGTTCGGCTGATGGCGTTGGTCGTCACGCCGGCGTAGCGCGCGCCCAGGTCGTAAATGCCGTTCGGCACCGCCACGAACGCCCCCGCGGCCTTGTACGCCATCGAGCCGCCCACGGCGACCTCCGCCGAGGTGACGGTGTTCTTGGCGTACAGCGTCATGGGGTTCGCGTTGTAGATCGAGTTCACGAACCTGACGTATGCCGCCGTATAGTCGAAGTCCGCCAGGAAGGGATCCTCCACCACGAAGGCGTCCGACTTCTTCGTCGTCGTGTTGTACAGCCCGCTCTGGTAGAACGAGTAGTACTTCCCCGCTTCGAGGGTGGCGGTGACGCCGGAGATGGCCAGGTCCTTGTCGGTGGTGGCGGCGATCTTGCCCGCCAGCGTGTACTGCCCGGGGTCGAGGGCCATGTACAGCCCGCCGGATCCCGCCGAGCCGTAGGCCACACCGTTCGTGGACTCGACGCCGGTGGCGGAGGTGATCGCCGTCATCTTCTTGTCGTTGGCGTAGAAATTCACGCCCGGCGAGCTCACGCCGAAGTTGAAGAACTTGACGCGCGCCTCTCCGGGGGACGGCTCCGTGATGTCCTGCACCGCGTTCTCTTCACAGCCCGTAGCCAGGGCCGCCGCGCAGAGGAGCGCCAGAATGGATGTCCGAGTGGTCATGGCCGTCAGCGCTCCGTGATCCAGAGGGGCTTGGTGTGGTAGTCCAGGGCCAGGCCGCCGACGGCGTCCAGCCCGGGCCGGTTCCACACGTACTCGGAGTTGTACCTCGGCCGGAGGCGCTGCACGATCTTCCCGCCGTTGTCCGGATAGAGGTTCGTCGGCGGCGCGAATCCGCGGAACACCTGGGTCCCGCTCACCGGGTCCATGTCCGTGTAGTGGTAGCGGCGCAGGTCCATCCAGATCTCGTTGTGCCCCCATCCCCACTGGGCGATGTACTTCTGGCCCATGATGTGGGAGAGCGTGATTTGGGCGGGCGCGATGGCCGGTGACGCGAGGAATGCGTCCTTCTCCGCCGCGGTGATCTGGGTGGGCGTCCCGCCGGCGTCCATGTTCCTCGCGTTCACGAAGTCCATGTGCGCCCTGACGCCCGTCAGGTACGCGGCCCGTGCCGTGGCCATGTCGCCTTTCCTGTACGCGGCCTCGGCCTTCACGAACTGCAGCTGGGCGTAGGTCATCGCCGGGAACTTCGACTTGTCGTCGAAGATGTACCGGGTGGCCGAGCCTGCCGGCGGCGACGCGGCGTAGCCCCAGATGTTGTTGGGCCGCTGGCTCGTGGTGAGCGCACCGTAGCCCACGACGTTGATGTCGAGGCCGCGATACACCCCGTCCGGGGCAGGCGACAGCATGCGGCTCATGCGCGGGTCCACGGCGCCGCCGAATTGCGTGCCGTCCATGAGACCCACCACGAACTGCGTCTGCCGGTAGTTCGGCATGTTCCCCCGGGTGTACCCGTAGAAGTTCCGGTCATCGTTGACGACCGCCGGGAACGCCAGGATCGCGTCATCGGCGTTGCTGGCGAACGACTTGTCCACCGCCGCGATGACGTCGTCGGGCTTGTACGTCGCCTTGTTCGAGTAGTGGTTCAGATGGATGGCGAGCAGGCCGTAGGCGAACTTCAGCCACTTGGTGCGGTCGCCGTTGTACATCTTGTCGCCGCGTGCCAGATAGCCCGCGTCCACGGCGCCGTCGGTGCGCTGCAGGTACTCGATGGCCTTGTCCAGGAGGCGCTTGACCTCCTGGTACGCGTACTCCTGGGTGTCGTAGTTGAAGCTGAACGTGTTCTGGTTGATGGCCTCCTTGACGATGATCTCGCCATGGAGGTCGGTGAGCACCTGCCAGCCCCACGCCTTCAGGACGTAGCCGACGCCGAGGATGTCCCACCGTTCCTCGGCCTCGGCCTGCTGCATCATGTCCACGAGGTTCTGGCCGAAGCTCCAGTACACGTCGCGCCACTGCTGGGCGCCGTTGTCCGAGCCGGGGTCGTAGCCCATGCGGTCCCACGTGCCCAGGCTCGTGCCCACGAGCGTCCACTGCTGCGTGTAGCGGCCGACGAAGCGGCCGTCCCACTGGGGCGAGCTCACCAGCCAGTGGACCATGGGCGGGAGGTACAGGTTCGCCGAGGCGGTCTCGGGGGCGTTCGGATTGGTGTTGACGTCCAGGAAGTCCTCGCACCCCGCGGACAGGGTCACGGCGACCACGAGCGCTGCTGCGCCGATGCTTCTCTTGAGCGTTGTCATGGTCAGAACCCCACGCTGAAGCCGAAGTTGAGGCCGCGCGGCATGGCAAAGTTGCCGTAGTCTATGCCCACGCCGCTGGAACCTCCGACCGCGGCGGTGTTGCCGTTCACGATCGGGTCCATCCCCGAGTAGTTCGTGAAGAGGAAGAGGTCGGTAGCGGTCACGTACACGCTGGCGCGCTTGGCCGCGAGGAACCCGTCGGGGAACGTGTACCGCAGGGTCACGTCCCGGAACCTCAGCCAGTTGATGTCCTTCTCGATGAAGAGCTCCTCGCTGATCCCGGTGTAGTAATTCGTCTGCACCGCCGGGACCACCACGATGGTGTTGATGGTGGGATTGGCGGTGTTCTCCTTCCCGTCCCGGAGCACGCCCTTGACGACGCGCGGCTGTTCGCGGTCCAGCGTCCGCGGAGAGAGGCCGCGGGCGGTGAGGTAGTGCTCGGTCCCGTTGAACACGTCGCCGCCCTTGCGGATGTCCACCAGGAAGTCGAGGGTCCACCGGCCGTAGTTGAGGCGGTTCGAGACGCCGATGAGGAAGTCGGGCTGACGGTCGTAGCCGCCCCCGATGAAAGTGGACGAGCGGAGGGGAAGCCCGGTGGTCGGGTCGATGAGCAGCTCGCCCTTGTGCCCGCCCTGGGCCGAGTCCACCCGGAGGTAGAAGAAGCCCGTGAGGGACATCGTGGAGAGGCCGGGCTTGGTGCCGTTGCGGACGTTGCCGTACAGCCAGGTGTCGGCGTTGTACGACTCGGGGAGCGCGGCGGGGAGCGAGAGCACCTTCCCGCGCGCCCGGGTGAAGTTCGCCAGCACGTCCCAGGAGAAGTCCGGCCGCTCGATGGGCGTGCCGCGCAGGGTGATCTCCACGCCCTCGTTACGGGTCTCGGCGCCGTTGAGATTGAAGAGGATGAAGCCCGTGGCGTAGCTGCCGCGGATGTCGTTGACGATCTGATCCCGGGTCTGCTTGCGGTAGTACGTGGCGTCCACGCCGAGGCGGTTGTCGAAGAAGCCCAGCTCGGTGCCGATCTCGTAGGACCGGGCGAACTCGGGCTTGAGCCCCAGGTTCGGCCCCGTGAACCCGTAGCCGTACCCGCCGTACGACGTCGCCTTGTACTCCAGGGAGGGCCGGTAGGCGTAGGGTCGGGCGTCCTTGCCCACCTCGGCCCAGGCGGCCCTGAGCTTGCCGGTCATGAAGCGGCCGACGCTCGGGAACGCGTCGGAGAAGACGAAGCTGCCCGACACGCTGGGGTAGAAGAACGAGTTGGCGCCCTCCGGAATCGTGGACGTCCAGTCGTTCCGGCCCGCCACGGTGACATACAGCCAGTACCGGTAGTCCACGACGGCCTGGGCGAACGCGCTCACGAGCCGGCGTTGCTGGATCGTGGTCAGGCTCGTCCTCGACGCCGTGTTGTTGATGGACACGAAGTTGGGGTCGAGGAAGTCCTGCCCCTTGAGGGAGGTGTACGTGGACTTCCGGTCGGAGACCTGGTGCCCGACGAACCCGCTGATCCCGAGGTCGTCGGTGAGCGGGCGCCGGTTGAAGTTCAGGATGGTCTGGGCGTTGATGTTGCGCGTGAGGTCGTCGGTCTCGTCCAGGACCCCGTTCACGGAGTAGCCGAGCGCGCTCTCCGGATGCCTGAGGATCTGGAGCTTGCTGCTGTAGTTGTCGGCGCCGATGTTGGTCTTCAGATACCCCCAGGAGTACGGTGCCACCGTGAGCCCGAAGTTCACGTTGATCCGGTTGGTCCTGGAGGTGTTGAGGTTCTTGGAGGTGCTGAAGTACGGGTTGTCCACCTCGGAGGACAGGGAGAGCGACGTGATCCTGCGCCGCGTCCCCGCGGGCGTGAGGTAGTCCCGGGCGTTGATGGTGTCCGGCCACACGAGCAGGCCGATGAGCGGTCCTGCGGCTCCCTTGAAGGGCTGATCGTTGGCGTCGGTGCTGTACTGCATGGACACGTCGGCGGTCAGCCAGTCGGTGACCTCACCCCGGGACGAACCGGTCACGTTGATGCGGTCGTACATCGAGCCCGGGATCACGCCTTCCTGCTGCGTGGAGCTCGCCGATACCCGGTAGCTGAGCTTGGAGTCCGCGGTGGCGCCGCTGAAGGCCAGGTTGTGCTTCTGCGTCAGCGCGGTCTGGAAGAAGCCGTCCACGTTGTCGTAGAACCTCGTGCCCGGCGCGTACGGAGTGCCGTAGTAGAGGAACGTGGTGCTCCCCACGGAGCTGGGCCCGTAGACCCGCTGGGTCTCGGGCCGTCCCCGCGTGCTCTCGACCCGGAAGCTGTTGCTGTACTCGAACCCGCCCGTGCCCGCCTTGCCGCGCTTCGTCGTGATGACGATGGCGCCGTTGGCCGCGTCGATCCCGTACAGGGCGGCGGCCTCGGGGCCCTTGAGTACGGTCAGCGTCTCGATGTCCTCGGGGTTGAAGTCCGAGGCGCGGTTCGTGAAGTCCACGCCACGATTGCTGAGCCCCGTCGTGGAGCCGCCCATGTCGGAGGCCATGACCGCGGTGCTGACCGTCTTGTTGTCCACGGGGAGCCCGTCGATGATCATCAGCGGTTGATTGCTCCCGCTGATGGAGCTGACCCCCCGGATCACGATGGACGACGAGGCCCCGGGCACGCCTGACGAGCTGTTCACCTCGACGCCGGCGATGCGCCCCGAGAGGGCGTTGACGAAGTTCTCCCGTTGCGTCTGGGCGATCTCCACGCCCTGCACCGTCTGCTGGGCGGTGCCAAGCGCCCGCTGCTGCGACGTCTGGCCGAGCGCGGTGACCACCACGCCCTGAAGGTCGATGGCCGCTTGGCGGAGCTGCACATCGGCGCGCACGCTGCCGCCGGCGGTCACGCGGACTGTCGTCTCAGACGTGGCGTACCCCAGGTACTGGACCCGCACCCGATACTCCCCAGGGAGCACACCCGCCACCTGGAAGTCGCCCGCCTGGTTCGTGAGCACGCCGCGCTGCGTGCCCACCAGGGAGACCTGGGCGCCCGCGATCGGGCGCATGGTTCCCGCGTCGGTGGCCTTGCCCTGGATCGTCCCGGTCGCCTGCGCCTGCGCTGTGCCGGGACTGGGCCCGGCGACGAGCAGGGCTGTCGCGAGGGCGAGCCCCAGCAGTGACCTAACGCGCATCTGGATTCGCATCATGTTCCTCCTGCCGCTGATCCTGGGCATGGGTGGGTACGGACATGGCTGACGCGTGCGTCCGATCATCCAGGGTTGTTGCCCTGGGGCGGCCCTCTGCTTCCTGCGTGAGGGAGTGGGACGTACGTAGAGCGCCTTACTTAGGCCGACCTGCGGGACAGGGGTCCCGCGCGGCGTCCGGGGGTCGTGCTGCACATGCCCGCGAGCATCCGGGCGAGAATACAGTGATTCTGCAGCCTATGCGGGGGCAAGGATCATGTTATTCGCATAATTATGCCGGGGCCCCGCTCCGGCTCCTCCCAGCCGCTCCACCTCCGCGTTGAACGCCGCCAGCTCCCGCTCCTCGACCTGTGCGAGCCGGGCTGCAAGGCCGCTCCACTCGGCGTCCAGGTCCCGCTGCCGCTGCAGTGCGCCTGCGGTGGGGCGGCCTTCCGTAGAGCCGGGTCCGTATCCGCCGCCGCTGTTCAGGTGGTTCAGGAGGGCGCCGTACTGCCGGTCCAGACCGGCCACCGAGCGCTTCCCGGCGGAGCCGTCGGTGCGCTCCGTGGACGTGAGCCGGGCTTCGAGCTCCGCCAGCGGTGCCAGGAGGGCACGGTGCAGCTCGCCCAGTTGCGCGGCGTCACGCCCGCCGTCCCGGGCCCAGGCCAGGAGGCTGTCGGCCTGCTGGCGGACGGCGCGGATCCGGGCGACCGCGGCGCTCACGGCGGCCTGCGTGTCGGCCACCGCCATGGACACGCGGAACTGCTCGTCGTAGTCGGCCTGTGTGACGTCGGGGTCCAAGGGGTCGGGCACCACGCGGAAACGCCGCTCGCGTGCGCCGCCGTCCCATGAGAGGCGCGCCGCGTAGTCGCCGGGAGGCGCCTTCACGCCGCCGGTGGCGTAGCGCAGATCCCACGCCACGCGGTGGTATCCCGAACCGGAGGAGAGCTCCCGGCCCCGCTCCCCGGTGCCCCACCGCTGCACCGTGCGGCCGGCGGCGTCGCGGATCTCCAGGGAGAGGCCGGGGACGCTGTCGGGGAGGACGTAGTGGACGAGCGCACCGTCCGGGAGGGGGTCGGGGACGATCAGGTCCACCTCCGACATGGGCGGGACGGCGGTGCCGCGCCCGGCGTCGCGGGGGGTGAAGAGGCGGGGGCCGGCCACACGCGGGTCGGCGGACAGCTCGCGCAGCGGTCCCACGTCGTCCAGCACCCAGAAGGAGCGCCCCTGGGTGGACACCACCACGTCGCCCCGGTGCACCTTGAGGTCGGTGATGGGCGTGGCGGGCAGGTTCATGCGGAGCGGCTGCCAACGGGTGCCGTCGTCGAACGACACGAACACGCCGAACTCGGTGCCGGCGTAAAGAAGCCCTCGCCGCTCCGGGTCCTCGCGCACCACGCGCACCCAGTGGTCCTCCGGGATCCCGTTCCTTCCGTCGGTGAGCAGCGTCCAGCTCCGTCCGAAGTCGTCCGTGCGCCACACATAGGGGAGGCGATCATCCATGCGGTAGCGCTGCACGGCCAGGAACGCGCGGCCGGGCGCGTGGCCGGAGAGCTCGATGCGGTTCACCGTGGCCCACTTCGGCATCCCCCGGGGCGTGACCTCGCTCCAGCGGCTCCCATCGTCGCGGGTGACCCAGACGCGGCCGTCGTCGGTCCCCGCCCAGATCTCCTTCGCGTCGCGGGGCGACACGGCGAGTGCGAACACGGTGCCGAAGACCTCCACGCCGGTGTTGTCGGCGCGGATGGGCCCGCCGGGGAAGCCCTGCACGGCCGGATCGTTCCAGCTCAGGTCCGGGGAGATGGTCTCCCAGGTCATCCCGCCGTCGCGGGTGCGGTGCACGTACTGCGACGCATGGAAGACGGTCTCGGGGTCGTGGGGCGACACCAGGATGGGCGCCACCCACTGGAACCGGTTCCGGAGGTCCCCGGGCGCCACCCCCGTGGCCTCGGGCAAGAGGTTCACGTTCCGCCGCGTGTCCTTCGACACGTCCATGCGGTTGATGACGCCTCCGTAGCACCCGCCCCAGATGATGTCCGGGTGGTCCGGGTGGAGCGCCACCGGGCCCGTCTCACACCCGGCCGCGTAGCGCCATCCTTCCTGGGTGCGGAGCTGGTTCCGCGTGGGGCGCACCGGGACGCTGATCGTGGTGTTGTCCTGCTGGGAGCCGTAGAGGCGGTACGGCCAGCCGTTGTCCACCACCAGGTCGTACAGCTCCGCGGTGGGTTGGTTGTACATGGTGGACCAGGTGCGGGCGCCGTTGAGCGTAACGACCGCTCCGCCGTCGTCGCCGAGCACCATGAGGTCCGTGTCGTCGGGGTTGATCCAGAGCGCGTGCACGTCGCCGTGGGGGATGGGGACGAGGGTGAACGTCTTCCCTCCGTCCGTGGAGCGGTGGAAGCGCACGTTCAGGATGTAGACCTTCTCCGGGTCCCTGGGGTCGGCCACGACGTGGTGGTAGTACCACGGCCTCCCCGCGAGCGCATCGTCCCCGGTGAGGAACGTCCACGTGGCGCCGGCGTCGTCGCTGCGCCAGAGGCCGTTGCCGGGCTCGGCGTCGACCATCGCCCACACCCGCCTCGGGTTGGCAGGGGAGATCGCCAGCCCCACCCGGCCGACCAACCCCTGGGGCAGCCCCCCGGAGAGCTTCGTCCACGTGTCGCCGCCGTCGGTGCTCTTGTAGATCCCGCCCTCCAGGCTTCCGGAGATGAGCGTCCACGGCTTGCGCTCGGCGCGCCACATCCCCGCGTAGATCTCGTTCGGGTCCGTCGGGTTCAGGGCCAGCGACACGGCGCCGGTGCTGTCGTTGAGAAAAAGGACGCGCTCCCAGGTGTCGCCCCCGTCGCGGGAGCGGTACACGCCACGCTCCGGGTTCCGGCCGAAGGGGCTCCCCAGGGCGGCGGCGTAGACCAGATCCGGATCGCCGGGGTGGACCGCCATCTCCCCGATGGCGCCCGAGTTGGGGAGCCCGACGAAGCGCCAGCTCTTGCCGCCGTCCTCGCTCTTCCACGCGCCCCGCCCCACGGAGATGTTCCCGCGGATGCATGCCGAGCCGGTCCCCACGTAGATGACGTCGGGGTCCGAGGCGGCCACGGCGATGGCGCCCACGTTGCCGGCCGTGAGGAAGTCGTCGGCGATGGGCTCCCAGTGGGACCCGGCGTCGTCGGTGCGCCACACGCCGCCGCCCGTGGTCCCCTGCAGGAAGACGTGGGGCTGGCCGGGGATCCCGGCCACCGCGGTCACCCGCCCTCCCCGGTGCGGGCCCACCATCCGCCAGCGCATTCCGGCGTAGAGAGTGGGATCGACGGCGGGGGCGGAGGAGAGGGTCGCCTGGGTGTCTGCCGGAGCGGGAGTCAGCGTCGCGAAGGCGGTCAGGGCGAGGATGATGCGGCGGATATCCACCATGGCGGGGCCTCTCCGGAGTCGGCGGACAGGAATCGGGGTCGGACGTGAGGCGGTGCCGGTCACCCTCACCTCGCTCCGCCCAGCGGGATGGTCACCGATATCCCGCCCGGCCCCGCGTGCACCTGGACTGGAGATGCCCGATCGATGCGGTGCAGCGCAGGCACCACGCGCCCGATGGCGGCCCCGACCGCGGCGCCCACCAGCACGTCCGAGGGATAGTGCATCCCCGACTTCACCCGGGCGAGGCCGGTGAGGGCGGCCGCGGAGAGGCTTGCCGCCCAGAGGGCGTCGGAGGCGCGGGACCGACCGTGGACGTCGGCGAACACCGTGGACATGATCGTGGCCAGCGTGAACGCCACCGCCGCGTGGCCGGAGAAGAAGGAGCGGCGCGCGTCCAGGGGGTCGGCGGCGGAGAGACGGAGGCGCTCCTCCACGGAGAGGGACGTGTTGTGCGTCCAGGGACGTCGTCGGCCGGCGAGGTCCTTGGCCAGATAGGTGGCGCCCTCCACGAGGAGCGCCGCCTCGGTGAACATGACGCCCAACGTCACGGCATCCCGCCACCGCCCGTCCACGACCTGGGGCGCGAAGGAGACCAGGACGGCGGCGCCCAGCAGCGCGTCGCAGCCCCGGTCGCTGGCCGTGCCCCAGGACTCGGACCAGGAGCGGGCGGCGACGCGGTCGAAGGCGTTGACGTCGTCGGGGGAGAGGCCCTCGAGCTCGGTGCGGCCGAGCGGGTCCGGCACCGGAGCGACCAGGTCGCCCAGGAGCGAGACACCGGCCGCCGCCGGGAGGAGGAGCATGTCCCTCCGGCCCACCTCGTAGGGAAAGGGACGCCCCGGTCCGGGGGCCGGCTGTGCCGAGGCGGGTGCCGCCGCGACGATGAGTGCGGCCGCGACGGAAAGGAGGATCGCCGTCCGCGCGGCGACGGGGCGAGCACGCGCCATCGGTTCCCGTGTCAGCGGAGCCTCCTGCAGTGCCGGAAGACGTAGTGCACGGCGCGCTCCGGCGTGCTCACGTTCTCGTAGAAGTCGGCGTAGTACTCCAAGGTCTCCTCGCGCGTGCGCTCGTCGAGGGGCTCGAACGAGCGGTACAGCGCCTCCAGGGCGGGGCGGATCTCCCGGAAGCGGGCGACCATCGGCTCCGTGTCGAGTTGCGGCCAGCACCATCCCCAGTACAGTCGCTGCCGCACATCCGTGATGGGAAGGCCGTCGAGGGGGTTGGCGTAGGGCGCCTCCACGGCGCCGGCGAAGTCGAAGTCGTAGGGCACGGGGACGACCCGCCCCGGCAACGCCAGGTTGGTCACGTTGTGCCCCTGGGCGTCGTGCCAGTCCGTGTTGCCGATCAGGTATTGGAAGAGCGCCATGGTGACGGCCTCGGTCGGGTGGAGCGCCTCCGGCCGGAGCACTTTTCCCTCGGGCAGCTCCACGACTTCGCCGCCCACCCGGGCGGCCAGGGCGGAGGCGTCCTCGATGAAGAACGCCCAGCGCGTCACCGGGTCGTCGCGGCCCGCGCCGTCCCGGAAGGTGATGCGCGCCAGGCGGACCCGGTACGAGAGGTCGGTGACCAGGGCGTAGACCCGGTAGAGCAGGTACTCGCGCAGGACCAGCGCTTCGAAGCTGTCGCGGCCCAGGTGGCAGGGGACCACCATCTTGAGCTTGTCCTGGCCCGCGAAGGGGGTCCCGTCCGCCCCCCCCGAGCGCAGGTTCAGCCGGAGGGGAGGGAAGGAGCAGACGGCCGGATTGCGGCGGAGGTCCCCGCGCGGCCGGACCTCCACCGGGAGGGAGTTGCCTCCGGCCAGCACCAGGAGCGCGGGCCGGTCCGTCTCGCTCCGGTCTGAGCGGAGCGAGCCCAGGTCGGTGACCAGGGTGATCTCCAGGGGCTCGTGCGAGGAGAAGAGGGGCATGGGGCCGGCCGCCTGCGCACCCCCCGCGGCGGGCGTCGAAGCCGCGACGGCGCAGCCGAGCCCAAGACCCCAGGCTCCCCTTATCCAACGGTCCATAGGTCAATTCTCCCGTCTTTCTGCGGGACCGTGGGCCCGTAGCGGGGTCCCCCCGCCATCGGACCCCCGCCGCACCAGGTACATGATGCCCCTGCGGGGGCGCGAGGGAAAGCCGCGGCTCAGCCGTCGGCACCCGCTCGCTCACCTACGTCCTCGTCACCGTCGTCGGCTGCCTCTTCCAGCGTCGCCAGCTCCCCCCGGAGCCGTCTCACCAGGCGTCCGGAGCGGATCCACTTCCACCCCTCCACCAGCACCACGAGGACGCAGAGGAGGGCCAGCAGAGCCACGTTCCCCTCCAGCGCCAGGCCGACGATGGGGATGACGGCGGTGGGGGTCACGCCCAGCATACAGCGGATGAAGTGGCGGACCTCGGCCTTCCTGGCCGCCTCGAGCCGCTCGGTGAGGTCCCGGCGGTCTGCCTGCTGCACGGCAGAAAGCGGGCGCAGCGCCGGAGGCGTGGCCCGGCGGGAACCGGGCGGCCCGAGTGCAGCGTCAGCCGCCCCGGGTGCTTCCTCGAGAACGCCGGCGGCGACGAGGACCCCGCGGGCCTCGTCGAGCTGCTCCGGAGCCACGAAGAGCGACGCGCCGGACACGCTCCCCATGTAGGTGTGCCCGCCGGCGAGGTTGTCGGAGGCCACGCGGGAGGGCACGCCTGCATCTTCCAGGTACCCCTGGGCGAGCTCGGCTTCCCAGTGGTGATCGAAGTGGGCGAGGCGCGTCTCGGGCATGACGCAAGCTTCGGTGGGGCGAGGCGGGTCGGCAACGGCTGGATCGCGGACCCGGCCCTCCCCCCCTCCCTTGCCCGACACCCGCGGGCGCCCGAGTGTGACGGGAAGGTCGACCCTCGAGCCTGGGGAGAGGAGCATGCCGGAAGCCATCCGATTCACGCTCAACGGCGCGCCCGCGGAGCTCGACGTGGATCCCGAGCGCACCCTCCTCTGGGTCCTGCGCACCGAACTGGGGCTCACCGGGACCAAGTACGGGTGCGGCGAGGAGGAGTGCGGGTCGTGCGTCGTGCTCGTGGACGGGCAGGCCACCTACGCCTGTGGCACCCCCGTGGGCTCGGTCGAGGGACGGGAGGTCACGACCATCGAGGGGCTCGCCCGGGACGGGAAGCTCCACCCCGTGCAGCAGGCCTTCGCCGACCACGACGCCCTCCAATGCGGCTTCTGCACGCCCGGGCTGATCCTGGGCGCGGTGTCGTTCCTGAGCCGGAACCCCGAGCCCACGTCGGAGGCCATCAAGGCGGGGTTGGAACGGCACCTGTGCCGGTGCGGCACCCACGTGCGCGTGATCCAGGCCGTCCATGCCGCGGCGAGGACGCTCAAGGAGGTCCAGCCATGACCACCCGCCGCGACTTCCTGAAGATCTCCGGCCAGGGGATCTTCGTGGTGTTCACCGTGGACATCACCGGCCTCCTTGCCGCGCGCTCCATCCAGCAGCGCGGGGCCCCCACCGACTTCAACGCCTACCTGCGCATCGGCGAGGACGGGCGCATCACCCTGTTCACCGGCAAGATCGAGATGGGGCAGGGGATCCACACCTCCCTCCCGCAGATGCTCGCCGAGGAGCTGGACGTGGCGCTGGACATGGTGGACCCGATCATGGGGGACACCGCGCTCTGCCCCTGGGACATGGGCACCTTCGGGTCCATGAGCACGCGCTTCTTCGGCCCGCCCATGCGCAAGGCGGCGGCCGAGGCCAAGGCGGTGCTCAAGGAGCTCGCAGCCGAGCGCTTGAGGGTACCGGTGGCTCGGCTCGCCACGCGGGACGGCACCGTCTACGACACGCAGGACGCGTCGGCGTCGGTGACGTATGCCTCGCTGGCGCAGGGGCGGCGCATCGAGCGGAAGGCTTCGGGCGAGGTGCGTCCCGACGACAGGGCCGCGTACACGGTGAGCGGCGTGCCCACGATGCGGCGCGACGCGATGGAGAAGGTGACGGGGAAGGCAAAGTTCGCCGCCGACCTGCGCGTGCCGGGGATGCTGTACGCGAAGATCCTCCGGCCGCCCGCCCACGGCTCGACGCTCCTGGAGGCGGACACCGCGGCCGCCGCCGGGATGGACGGGGTCACGGTGGTCCGCGACGGCGACCTGGTCGCCGTGCTGCACGAGCGCCCCGACGCGGCCGAGGCTGCGCTGCGCGCGGTGGCGGCGCGCTGGCAGCAGCCCGACTCGGGCCCCGGCGACGCGGACATCTTCGAGTACCTGGCCAAGAACGCGCCGCCGCTCCGCGTGGTCACCGAGGCGGGCGACCTGGCCGCAGGGCGGGCCGCGGCGGCGCGGGTGTTCGAGTCCACGTACCGGACCCCGTACTGGGCGCACGCGCCGATGGAGCCCCACGCCGCGCTCGCGCAGGTCGAAGCTGGGAAGGCCACGGTGTGGGCGTCCACCCAGAACCCGTTCGGTGTCCAGACCGAGGTGGCCCGGGCGCTGGGGGTGCCCCCCGAGGACGTGAGGGTCATCACGCCGTTCGTGGGGGGCGGGTTCGGCGGGAAGACCAACAACCGGCAGGCGGTGGAGGCCGCCAGGCTGGCCAGAGCGTCCGGGCGCGCGGTGCAGGTGTCGTGGACGCGGCGGGAGGAGTTCTTCTACGACACGTTCAACCCGGCCACCATCATCAAGGTG
This sequence comes from Longimicrobiales bacterium, assembly GCA_035477395.1. Lineage (GTDB taxonomy): Bacteria > Gemmatimonadota > Gemmatimonadetes > Longimicrobiales > Gaopeijiaceae > SZUA-318. The sequence goes on along the minus strand of DATIKQ010000064.1, from coordinate 75,199 downwards.
GCCTCGGGGATCGACGCCGCCGGGAAGATCACGCTCTGGGATTATGCCAACCTCCACGGCGGGGACCGGAGCTCAACGCCGGCCTACCACCTTCCCAACCACCGGGTCACCTCCCAGGGCGGATGGAGCGGCGACGGGCCGCGCTACCACCCCCTGTCGGTGGGTCCCTGGCGGGGCCCCGGCGCCAACATGAACCACTTCGCCATGGAGTCGCAGGTGGACCTCATGGCACAGGCTGCGGGGATGGACCCGGTGTCGTTCCGCATGGCGAACCTCACCGACGAGCGCATGAGGCGCGTGCTCCGCGCCGCCGCCGAGGCGTTCGGCCACGCCTGGAAGCCGGCTCCCTCGGGAGAGGGTGTGGGCGTCGCGCTGGGGACGGACGCGGGGACGTTCGTGGCCGCCATGGCGAAGGTGCGCGCGGACCGGGCGACCGGCTCGGTGAAGGTGGAGCGCATGGTGTGCGCCCAGGACATGGGCGAGGTGGTGAACCCCGAAGGCGCGCGCATGCAGATCGAGGGTGGGATGACGCAGGCACTGGGGCACGCCCTGGCCGAGGAGATCCACTTCCAGCGTGGCGCCATTGCGGAGAAGAACTTCGACAGCTACGCCATCCCCCGGTTCTCGTGGGTGCCCGAGATCGAGACGGTCCTGGTGGAGAGCCCCGAGCTGGGGCCGCAGGGGGGTGGCGAGCCCGCCACCGTCGTGGTGGCCGCGGTGGTGGCCAACGCGGTGCACGACGCGCTGGGCGTTCGGCTCTACGAGCTGCCGCTGACGCCGGCTCGGATCAGGGCTGCGCTCGCCGCGCGTTCGCCCTGATGGCCGTGGCCACGAACGCCGCCAGGCCGGGTGCGCGCTCCTCGTAGTGCGCCGTGAACCGGGCGTCGGCCGTGTACATGTCGGCGAGCCCGACGTGCATCCTGTGGCTGCAGGGGTAGAACCAGCGGTCGATGTGCAGGCGCGCCCGCTCCGCCTGGTCCATGGCCTGGACCCCGTCGGCCGGCTCGCCGGCGCGCAGCAGCGCGGCCAGGGCCGCCTCCACCGCCTCGCCCTCCGCTTTGATCTTCGCCCAGTCGTCGGGCTTGTACCGCTTGGTGCGCCGCGCCGACTCCTTGTAGGCGTCCGTGTGGCCCCAGCGCTCCCGCGCCTCGCCGGCGTACGGGTCCTGCATCTCGTTCTCCATCGTCGTCTCCAGGTCCATGCGTGATCGCGACGGAGGTACCCTACATCCTCACGTTACGTGAGGTGCAAGGGGGAGGCGGCCCTCCCGGTCGGGCTCAGCGCACGGGCACCAGGGCGCCGTCTGGGCCCACCGCCCCCTTGGGCCTGAGGAGCCTCTCCCACCTCTGCTCCCCGCCCGGCTCGGACACCCGGGCCGGTGCGGCTGCGGGAAGCGCATAGGCGTCGCCGGCCGTGGCGTTCACGGAGTAGCCCTCGTCGGCCAGCGACCGCACGGTCAGGATGCTCAGGGGGTTGCCAGCGCCCGAGATGTAGCCCGTCATGAGCTCAGTGCGGAACCGGGTCTCGCGCCAGTGGCTGTCCCGCGTCCCCTCCTCGCCCGTGTTCTCCACGGGGACGCCGTTGACGAGGGTGCCTCCGAGGCCGGTGTAGGCGGTCTTGGCCTGGGCTCCCGAGAAGTAGGGGTCGGCGGTCCCCGCGTCCTGGAGCAGGGACAGGTTGTCCCAGACGGTGCCGAAGCCGAGCACGTGCCCCATCTCGTGGAGGATCACGTCGCCCAGGGTGCCGTCGGCGGCCATGGAGGCCATGTCGGCCTCGTCGAACTCCATCGTGCCGAGGATGGGAAGCTGGTCGGCGGAGCGGATGTAGCACGGTCCGGCCTGCCCGAGGATCTTTCCCACGCCGTCGATGGCCGCGACCCGCGCGTAGATCACGAGGTCGTCCACGCTCAGCGCCTCGGCCGGCGTCACGTCGCCGCACCCGTCCACCTGAGAGGCGGTGAGGTTGATGTTAGCGAGGTCTCCGGTGATGACCGACTCCCACTTGGCCTCCGCCGCCGCGAACGCGGCCTGCACCGCGCCGGACATGCTGCCGACCGTGCGGATCTCGATGTCGTAACCCGGTGACGGCGCGGGCGTCCCCGTGGCCGTGAACGTCACCGACGGGACGCCGGCCGCGGAGACCGTGAGCGTGTTGGTGCCCGCGCTGGACCCGAGGGTCCAGCTCCCCACCGTGGCGGTTCCATCCGAGCCCGTGGCCTGCGTCCCGCCCGTGACGGATCCGCCTCCGGTCGTTGCGGAGAACGTGACGCTCACCCCCGACACCCCGTTCCCGAAGGCGTCGGCTACCCTTACCCGTGGCCTCGTGGCCACGGCCGTTCCTGCGGTGGCGCTCTGGCCGTCCCCGGCCACCTTGGTGAGGGACGTCGCCGGGCCGGCCCGAGCGGTGGCGCTGAACGTCACCGAGCCGGCGCCGGTGACCGAGGCGGTGAGCGTCTGCGCTCCCGCGGCGTTGCCCAGCGTCCAGCGGGCCGTGGCCCGACCCTGCGCGTTGGTGGACGAGGCCCCCGTGGATGCGCCGAAGGGCGAGTCCACCGGGGCCGGAGCCACCACCGAGCCGCCGCCCGACGCCACCGAGAAGGTGACGGCGGCGTTGGGGACCTTGTTCCCGGACACGTCCAACACCTCCACCGTGACCGTCACGGTGTCTCCCACCGTCCGGGTCTGCGCGTCGCCGGAGGCCTTCGTTATGGCCGCGGGAGGGCCCGAGGTGGCGGTGGCGGTGAACGAGACCGATCCCAGCGTGCCTGCGGTGGCCTGGGCCGTGTGCGTACCCACGGTGGGCCCGAGGGTGAACGTGCTGGAAGCGGTCCCGGTGCTCCCGGTGGTCACGGACGCGGGGGTGACGGAGCCGCCGCCCACGGTGACGGCGAAGCTGACCGAGACACCCGGGACGCCGTTGCCGAACGTGTCCCGGGCGGCCACCACCAGCGGAGAGGCCAGCGGCGACGTGGCGGGTCCGATCTGGTTGTTCCCGGAGACGATCACGAAGGTCTGGGCCGCACGCGGGTTGGCCGTGGCGGTGAAGGAGGCCGAGCTGGCGCCGGAGGCCGAGGCGGTGACGGTCTGGGTGCCGGAGGCGGTGCCCAGCGTCCAGCTCGTCGAGGCGCGGCCGTTGCTTCCCGTGGCTCCCGATGTGGTGCTCACCGTCCCGCTGGACGCAGCGGGCGTGAACGTCACCGTGACGCCCGCCACCACGTTGCCGAACGCGTCCACGACTTCTGCGACGAGCGGGTTGGCCAGGGCCTGGCCCACGGTGCCGGACTGGCCGCTCCCTGACGATGCCCGCACCGTAGCCGCAGCGCCCGGCGCGGCGGTGGCCGTCGCCGTGGCGGCGGTGAGCCCCGCGGCGGAGGCGGTGAGCGTCTGCGCGCCGGCCGTGTTCCCCAGCTTCCAGGTCGTGGAGAGCTGGCCGCCGGCGGCGGTTGTGCCCTGGGCGGGAGTCGCCTGGCCGCCCGGGGTCGTGGTGGAGAAGGTCACCGAGGTGCCCACCACGCCGTTGCCGAACGCGTCGGACACCTTCACCACGACGGGCTGCGCCAGGTTCTGGGCCACGGTGCCGCTCTGCCCGCTCCCGGAGGCGACCTCGAGCTTCGACGCCGGCCCGGCGACCGCGGTGGCGGCGAAGGAAACGGTGCCGGCCCCCTGCAGCCGCGCCTCCAGGGTCTGGGCGCCGGCGGTCGTGCCCAGCGTCCAGGTCGCCTGGGCGCGGCCGTCGGTGCCGGTGGCGACGGAGTCCGCGGAGGGCTTGCCGCCGCCCGCCGTGGCCACGAACGCCACCTTCGCGCCGCCCACCGGGTGGCCCAGCCGGTCCTTCACCTCCACGATCAGGGCGTTCGCCAGCGCGGTGCCGGCGGCGGCGGTCTGGCCTCCTCCGGACACGGCGGCGATGGCCGCAGGGGTGCCGGGACGCGCCGTGGCCGTGAAGGCGAGCGTTCCCAGCGTGTGCGTCACCGTGAGGGAGTTGGACCCCAGGGCCTGGCCCAGCGTCCACGAGATGGAGGCGCGGCCGTCGGAGCCCGTGGTGGCGGACGCCGATCCCACCGAGCCGCCTCCACCCGTCACGGCCACGGTGAGGACTTCGCCGGAGCGCGCGTTGCCGAACGGGTCCTTCACCGACACCACCAGGGGCTGAGCGAGCGGGTCGCCGGCGGCGCCCGTCTGGACATCCCCCGAGACCTTCTCGAACGCCGAGGCCGCGGCGGCGCGGGCGGACACCGAGGCCGACGCCGACTTCCCCGACGCGGTGGCGGTGAGGGTCTGGGAGCCCGCGGTGGTGCCCAACGTCCACGACGCCGACAGGAGCCCCGACGCGTCGGTGGTACCGGTGGACGGAGCCACCGTCCCGGCGGTGGCCGAGAAGGTCACCGCCTGATTGGCCATCGGCTGGCCGGACGTGTTGTCTACGCGCACCTGAACCGCCACCGCCGTGCCCACCACCTGGTCGGCAGGCGAGGATGTGAACACGACGGCAGCCACGGTGGGCGTGGGCTTGTTGTCCGTGTTCCCGGTGGGCGAATCGCTCCCGCCGCAGGCGGAGAGCGCCAGGAGTGCGCAGGCGACGGTGGCGCGGGAGAGGAGCCTCCTCCCAGGGCGGCCGGCCGCCCGGCCTCCGGCTCGGTCGGGGCGGACGGCTTCGGTCACGGGGGGGCCTCCGGAGGCGGGGGATTGGGATATCATGGTGCCGCGCCGCGCCCCGCGCGAGACGGGCAGGGAGTCCTCCGCCGACCCTCCCGGGGGGTGGCTGCCCCCTGCGGGGCTTCGCTAGACTGGCGCATGGCGCACATCCCCGACGGGTTCCTGAGCCCTCCCGTGCTGGCCGGCACCGCCGCCCTCTCCGCGGCGGCGCTGGCCGTAGCCACGCGCCGGTCCCGGCGCGAGCTTGGCGACCGCGAAGTCCCCCTGGCGGGGGCGGCCACGGCGTTCGTGTTCGCGGCCCAGATGTTCAACTTCCCCATCGCGGTGGGGACGAGCGCGCACCTCCTGGGGGGCGTGCTGGTATCGGTGCTCCTGGGGCCCTGGGTGGGCATGCTGGTCATGCTCTCGGTGGTCCTGGTCCAGGCGCTCGTGTTCCAGGACGGAGGGCTGGCGGCCCTGGGGGCCAACGTCCTCAACCTCTCCGTGCTCGGGACGGGGGGAGGGTGGCTGGTCTATCGTGGCCTGGTCGCGGTCTTCGGGGGCTCGCTCCGGACCCGGGTCGCCGCTGCGGCCGCTGCGGCCTGGGGCTCGGCGATCCTCATCGGCGTGGCCGTGGCCGCGGAGCTGGCGCTGTCCGGGGCGGTGCGATGGGGGCCGGCGCTCCTGGTGTTGGGGGGGATCCACGGGTTGGTGGGGGTGGGCGAGGGGGCCATCACGGCTGCCGTGCTGCTCCCGCTCCTCCGGGCGCGGCCGGAGCTGATGCGGCCGGGCGACCTGCCCGCGACCACGCTGGGCCGCTGGACAGCCGGAGTAGGGGCCGCCGCGGTGGTGTCGGCCGTCGCCGCGACGCTCTTCGCCTCCTCGAGCCCCGACGCCCTGGAGGCCGCAGCGGAGCGATTCGGCCTCCAGGCCGAGGCGCCGGTCTGGTCGCTCCTGGACCCGTCTGCGGGACCTGCCGTCGCCATCCTGGGCGTGGCGCTGGCCTTCGCGGCGGCCTGGCTCCTCCTGCGTTCCGTCGCCCGGAGCTGAGCGCACCTTGGGATTCCACCATCTCGACCACTACGCCGGCACGGCGAGCCCGGTCACCCGGACGTCGCCCGCGGCGCGCGTCGTGGGCGCCGTGGGCCTGGCGCTCTGCGCCTCCCTCGTCCCCCCCGGCGCATGGACGGCCATGGCCGCGATCCTGGCCCTCTCCCTCGCCGTGGCCGTCGCCGCCCGCATCCCCGCCGGCGTTCTCCTCGTGCGCGCCTCCGTCCCCCTGGGCTTCCTGGTCCTGGCCTCCGCGGGAGTCCTGGTCATGGCTCCGGGCACGGGCGTGGCCGGCTTGGGTCCGCTCAGCGTCACCGACCGCGGCGTCGTCCTCTTCGCCTCCGCGCTGGGGCGGGGCGCCTCCGCGGTGGTCGCCGGCGTGGTCCTGGTGAGCACCACGCCCTTCCCGGAGCTGGTGACGGCGCTCAGGGAGCTCCGGCTCCCCCGTGCCGTGACCTCCTCCCTCGCCCTGGCGTACCGCTTCCTCGTGGTCCTGGGCGAGGACGTGGCGCGCATACGCCGCGCCGCCCAGGTGCGCAACGGTGGGCGGGGGCGGGTGGCGCGCCGGCATCTGGCGGCGGGCATGGCCGCCGCGGCCTTCGCCCGCAGCTACGACCGGAGCGAGCGGGTGTTCCGCGCCATGCGCGTGCGCGGCTACGGCGACGCCATGCCGACGCTCGCCTACCAGCGCATGGACCGGGCCTCGGCACTCCGCGTGGCGTCGCTCCTCGCGGTGGGCGCCACGCTGGTCGTGGCGGCGCGGGTGGTGCCGTGAACCCACGCCCCGTCATCCAGGTCGCCGGCGTGGCCTTCGCCTACCCGGGCGGACACGCCGTGCTGGAGGACGTCTCCTTCGACGTCGGCGCGGGGGAGCGGGTGGGCCTGGTGGGGCCCAACGGGGCGGGGAAGAGCACGCTCCTGCACCTGCTCGTGGGTCTGGAGGAGCCGTCCGCGGGAACCGTGGTGGTCGCCGGCATCCCGGTGCGGCCGGGGCGGTTGGAGGAGGTGCGCGCCCGCATGGGGATGGTGTTCCAGGACCCGGACGATCAGCTCTTCCTCCCCACCCTCGTGGAGGACGTGGCGTTTGGCCCCCTGAATCAGGGCGTGGCTCCGGCGGAGGCCCGGCGCCTGGCCGAGGCGCAGCTCGAGCTCCTCGGGCTCGGCGCCATGGCGGAGCGCGCGGCGCACCACACCAGCGGAGGCGAGCGGCGGCGAGCGGCGCTGGCCACGGCGCTGGTGTCCCGCCCCGAGCTCCTCCTGCTGGACGAGCCCACGGACGGACTGGACGCCCGCGGGCGCCACGCCATCGTCGGGATCCTGCGGGAGCGTCCCGAGGCGCTGGTGGTGGCCACCCACGACCTGGACGTGGTGCGCGCCGTGTGCCCCCGGACGCTGGTGCTCGACGGAGGGAAACTGGTGGCCGACGGCCCCACCGAGCGGATCCTGGCGGACGCCGCCTTTCTCGCCCGCCACGGCATCCGCGTTCCCCTGGACTGAGAGCCGGCGGGCGCCTCCTCGCCTACGCCTTCCGCGTGTCCGAGTCCACCAGCCCGTCCACCATGTGGACGATGCGATCGCAGTGTACCGCCACGTGGTCGTCGTGGGTCACCAGAAGGAAGGCGGTGCCGCGCTCGCGGTTGAACGTCCTGAGGAGCTCGAGGACCTGCTCCCCCGACTGGGTGTCCAGGTTCCCCGTCGGCTCGTCGGCCAGGACCAGGGACGGGTCCATGATCAACGCCCTGGCCACGGCGACGCGCTGCTGCTGGCCGCCGGAGAGGTCGGTGGCCTTGTAACGGGCCCGGTCCGAGAGCCCCACCTGCTCGAGCAGGTCCGCCGCCTTCTCCCGCATCCACGGCTGAGGGCGACCATGCTGCGCGAGCAGGGGCAGCATCACGTTCTCCAGGGCGCTGAACGCCGGGAGCAAGTGGTGGAACTGGAAGATGAACCCCAGCGAGTGGCCGCGGAGCGCCGTGCGCTCGTCGTCGCCCAGCGGGACGGTGTCCTGTCCCTGGATGAGGATCCGCCCGTCCGTGACCTGGTCCAGGAGACCGATGAGGTTGAGCAGCGTGGTCTTCCCCGACCCCGACGGGCCGGTGAGGGCGCAGAACGCGCCGGCCTCCAGCGTCAGGTCGATCCCCCTGAGCGCGTGCGTGACCACGCGTTCGCCGTAGGTCTTGGTCAGGGCCTCGGTGCGGAGGATGGGCTCAGCCATTGCGGATCACCGTGGCCGGGTCGAGGCGGGCCGCGCTCCGGGCGGGCACCACGGCGGAAATCAGTCCCACGACCAGAGCCACCGCCACCGAGCGGCCGTACAAGAACGGGGTGAGGGCCACCGGGAAGACGGCGGAGCCGTCGGGGTTCTTGGCCAGGGACGCGAAGAAGATCGCCAGGAAGCTCCCCAGGGCGATGCCGAGGAGGGAGCCGGCGGTGCCGAGGAGGGCGCCCTGGAGGAGGAAGATGCGGGTGATGGATGCCGAACGGGTCCCGGTGGCGCGGAGGATGCCGATCTCCTTGGCCTTCTGCACCACGCTCACCGCCAGCACCGAGGCGATGCCGAGCGCCACGGCGAGGATGACGAACACCTGGATCATGACGCTGGACGCGCTCTGGGAGCGGAGCCCGGTCATGAGATCCCGGTTCTGCGACATCCACGAGTCCGCCACCAGCCCCGTGCGGTCGGAGATGTCGCCGGCCAGGGCGTCGGCGGCGAAGATCTCCGTGCCCAGCACCTCCAGCGTGGAGACGCCGCCTTCCAGGCCGAAGAGGGTCTGGGCGCCCCGCAGCGAGATGAACACCAGCCCCTCGTTCAGGCTCCGGCTGCGGTAGTCGAAGATCCCCGAGACGGTGTACACGCCGCCCCTGTCCCCGGGGACCTGGAGGCGGATCCGGCCGCCCACGCCGACCCCCAGCTTACGCGCCAATTCCTTTCCCACCACCGCATGGGAGCCGTCCAGGTTGAACCCGCCCTCCACCAGCCGGCTGCGCACGTCCACGATTGCCGAGTACGTCTCCAGGTCGATCCCCCGGATGCTCACCGAGATGGACCCCGGCCCCCGCACGGCCAGCGCCGGCCCGGACACGGTGGGAGCCACCGCGCGCACGCCTGTGGTGCGCCAGAGCAGCCCCTCCACCTGCTTCCAACCCACGATGGAGCGGACGCGCTGGGGCGGGCGCTGCACATCCACGGCCTGGAGGTCACTTGCCTCCCGGTCCAGGACGCGTGGCATCTCCTCCGGGGGGCGGACCACCACGTGGGCCTGGCTCCCGAGGGTGCGCTCAATGATGCTCTGCTGGAGCCCGGTGATGAGCGCCGAAAGGAAGATGATGACCCCCACGCCCACGCCGATCCCGGCCAGGATGAGTCCGGTCTGGAGCCGTCCGTCCTTCAGATAGCGCAGGGCGACGAAGAGCTCGAAGGGCACGGCTGACCCTGGTTCAGCGCCCTGCGGCCGTCGGCCGCACCCGGACCCTGGTGCCCATCTCCGGGGACCCCGCCGCCGGCACCACGGGCTCGCCCTCGCCGAGGCCCGAGAGGATCTCCACCCACGCGCCGGCGCGGAGCCCGACCTCCACGTCCCGGCGCTCCAGGCGCCCGTCGCGCACCACCGCGACCCACGGCTCCGGCGTCCCCAGGCCGCGCACCGCGTCCTCGGGGAGGACGGCTGCGCCCGGACGGCGGCCGGCCTCGATGTTCACCGAGAGCGTCATGTCGGGGAGGAGATAGGGAGGCGGCGCCTCCGCCAGGAGGCGGACTTCCACCGTGCCCTGGGCGGCGTCCACGGACGGGGCCACCAGGGCCACGCGGGCGGGGAAGGACTCGTCCGGGTAGGCGTCCGCGGACGCGGTGGCGAGCGCCCCGACCTGGATTCCGCCCAGGTTCTCCTCGGCGGGGAAGACCACGATCTCCGTGGGGCCGTCCAGCGCGACCTCCAGGAGGGTGCGACCCGGCTGGGCGGCGTCGCCCGGCTCCACGTCGCGGAGGAGCACCGTGCCCGCCGCGGGCGCCTCCACGCGCGTGAGCGCCAGGCGGGCGCGTGCCCCATCGAGCGCAGCTCTCGCCCGCTCCACGGTGGCGATCCCCCGCCCGTCGCCGTCCGGCCCGGCCTGGGCACGCGCGGCGTCCAGGCGGCTTCGGGCGTCGGCGGCGCGCTGCTCGGCCTGCTCCACGCGCTGCCGGGTCAGCCCACCCTCCCGCGCGACGGCCTGCAGGCGTTCGAGGTCGCGCTGTGCGAGCGTCGCCTCCTGCTCGGCCTGCTCCACGGTGGCGCGGACCGACGCGGTCACCTCCGACAGGGCGGCCTCGGCCTCGGCCACCCTGGCCCGGGCCTCCCGGTCGTCCAGGGAAACCAGGAGCTGTCCGGCCTCGACCCGGTCGCCCTCCCGGACGCGCACCTCCTGGACTGTCCCCGACACCGAGGCGCCCAGGCGCGAGCGCGACGGCGCCCGCACACGTCCCACGAGCACGAGGGTGCGCACCACGTCCTGTCGCTGGAGCGATGTGACCGTCACTGCCGTGGGGAGGAGCGCGCGGAGTCCGAGGCCAGCGGCTCCCACCAGGACCACCGCCGCCGCTCCCCAACGCACCGGGGCGGCGCGCATCGACGAGAGGGGGGCGGGCATGGGTTCGGCTACCGGACCGTGAACGTCACCGTGTCCACCACCCAGGGCTGGAGTGGGACGTGGAGGCCGTCGGCCACGACCGTGATGAGCCGGTGGGCGCCGGGGGCCACGTTCTCGAACGTGTACTCGCTCACGCCGGTGCCGAGATGGATGATCTGACCAGGCACGGAAGGGATGGGTGCGCCGGCCTGCGTGAGGTCGGCGTCCAGGTACAGATGATGGTGCCCCGTCCCGGGGACCAGCTCCCCGGCGGGGACGATCTCCACGCCCTCGGCGGTGAGGCGCACCGTGACCGAGGTCCCGGAGATCTCGGCTCCGTCGACCGGCTCGAGGATGGTGACGGTGGGGGAAGCGGCCGGCGCGGCGGTGGCCTCGGCGGCGGGGGTGGCAGCCTCGGTGGCCTCTGGCGCGGGCTCAGGCGCGTCGCCGCCGCACGCGGCGACGGAGAGCGGAAGCAGGAGGGCGAGGAGGGGGAGGGTGCGCTGGCTCATGTGCGGAAGGGTCGCAGGGGAAGGGATGAGGCGGTGGGCACAGAACCCGCGAGCCGCCCACCTGTTCCCCGCTTCGCCAGGACGATTGCGCGCCGGCGGGTTTGGACGGAGATTGCGCTTCGCTTCGGGGGACCGGAGCGCCCCGCCCCCCCGCATTCCCCTTTCTCCGCTCCATGACCGCCCTATCCAACTGGTTCGGCAAGAAGCCCGACGCGTCGCCACCCCAACCCAAGGGCCCGCGGGACTGGCGCAAGGAGATCGAAGCGCTGGAGGAGGAGTCGAAGCGGGCGCCGCGGGCCTTCCAGGGGACCGCGTTGAACAAGGCCGGAGACGTCTGCCTGCGGGCGGGGGATCGGGATCTGGCGTTCGCCTACTACGGGAGGGCCATCGACGCGCTCCTGGAGGACGGCCAGCGCGAGGCGGCCCGGGGCGTGGCCAACAAGATCATCCGGGTGCACCCTGAAGCCATCCGCACCCTGTGCACGCTCACCTGGCTGGACCTGGCCGCGCGCCACATGGCCACCGCGCTCCTGCACCTGCGCGACTACGTGGAGGCGGCACGCAAGGGCAGGCAGGAATTCAGGACCGCGGAGCAGATCTTCCTCATGGCCCACGTCGCTCCTCAGGAGGAGTTCCTGGCAGCGGCCGCCGACGCCCTGGACACGCTGGGCTTCGCGGACAGGGCGGACAAGGTGCGCGGCTGGGCGACGAGCGGGGGATCTCCCGAGCGCATCACGGACCACGACGCGCTGGCCGCCCACTGCCTGAACGCCGCGGTGGGCGAGAACCTGAAGGGGCGCAGGCGCTGACGCGCTGATCTCGGCGCGGCTCGGCTGCGAGCCGGAAGCCGCCTGGAGAGCGAAGGGCGGGACCCCAACCGGGGTCCCGCCCTTCTTCACACCTGAGCTTCGGGCGGGGCCCAGGACAGGGTCCCGACCCGAGCCGCTACTGGCTCACCACCTTCTTGTCCGGGGCCTTCAGGTGCACTTCCAACCACGCCGTCCAGCGCGCCCAGAGGTCGAGGAGCGTCTCCTTCGTCGCCGGACCGTGGTCCTCGAACGGGTAGAGGTACATCGCCGCTTCCTTGTCCAGGCCGTTGAGGGCCTGGAAGAGACGGGGCGAGTTGATGGGGTCCGTGCCCACGTTCTGGTCTCCCAGCCCGTGATACATGAGCAGCGCGCCGGTCATGTTGTTCGCGAAGAGGAGGGGCGACATGGACAGGTAGGTGTCCTTGGCGTCCCAGAAGGTCCGGCGCTCGCTCTGGAAGTTCAGCGGCGTGAGCGTGCGGTTGTAGTTCCCGTCACCCGCGATGCCCGCCTTGAAGAACGGCGTGTGCACCATGGCGTTCACGGTGGAGAATGCGCCGTAGGAGTGCCCGCCCAGCCCCAGACGCTGGCGGTCGATGATCCCGCGCCGGTCCAGCTCGTCGATGACCGCGGCCAGGTTGTTGCGGAGGTCGTTCTCGTAGTTGTTGTTCATCTGGCCCGCCTTGCCGATGATGGGCGCGTCGGGCTCCACCACCGCGTACCCCATGCGGGCCAGGAAATGCATGGACCGTGAGTTGAAGTTGGGGAACGCATTCTTGTTGAATGTGCGCTGGGTCTCGTCGTACTTGTCCTGGGCCTCGTACTCGCGCGGGTAGAACCAGAACATGGCCGGCAGGCGCCCGCCCCGGTGCCCCGGGGGCAGGAGGACGTTCACCACGAACCGGAAGCCGTCGGGACGCTCCACCACGAAGCGCTCCCTGGGCGCCGTGGTGAGGTCGGGCGCGTAGTCCTTGTTGTCGGTGAGCTTGGCGCCGAGGCTCGCGCCCTCACGCAGGTAGTACTGGGTCACCTCGGTGGGCGTCTCCCGCGCCACCACGAACTTCCCGGCGTCGACGTCCAGGATGGACGTCATCCGCTCCCACACGCCGTCGTTGGAGCTCTCGTACACGCGGGCCTTCTGACCCGTGGTGATGGCCACCTTGTCCAGGAAGCTCTTGGGGCTGTGGGTCAGCGGGTCCTTGTCGTAGGCGGTGCCGTAGAAGAACACCGAGCCCCCGTCGCCCGAGAGCTGGACGGTCTCACCACCGCCCCGGGCTCCGCCGCCGCCTCCGCCGAAGCCACCCCCACCGGGGACCGCGCCGCCCGTGAGCACGAGGTTGCCCGGGTTGGCGTAGAAATCGTCGGCGCCGTAGCGGGCCAGCGTGTACTTCTTGGCCGGTTCGCTGAGCTTGACCGCGAACTCATGGGTGTTCTGTCCCTGCCGCTCGGTGAGGAAGATCCATGAATAGTCCGGCGAGTACCGGTGGGCACTCATCCGGTTGTTGTTCTCGTAGAGCACCTTCAGGTTCGCGCTGTCGAACGGCGGCGCCCAGTGCATCACCTTGTCCTTGCGGCGCGCGCGCGCATTCTGGCTGGTGTCCGCTGCCGCTGCAGCCGCAGCCGCCCGGCCCGCCGCCGTGGCGGTGTCCGGCGCCGGCTCCTGCTCCAGGTACACCAGGCCCTTGTTGTCCCGCCGCCACGCCACCATGCGCTTGCCGTCCAGCTGGCCGCTCCCGCCCACGCCGGGCGCGTCGGGGACGTTGCCGGACTTGCCCGTGTTCATGGCAATGGTGTCGAAGTCCAGGAGCTTCCTGCCGCTCTTGTCCCAGATCTCGTCGGCGCGGCCGAAGTTGCTCACCGGAATGATGTAGCTGAACGGCTTCTTCAGCTTGGTCACCCGCACGTACTCGCCGTCCCTGGAGAAGTCGAAGCCCCAGATCATGGTGGGGGCTCCCACCTTCTCCACCTGCCGGCTGGACACGTTGACCAGCGCGAGCTGCCCGGTGACGTGCCATTCCAGGAGCTGCTCGTCGTAGGGCGTCTTCATCAGGCTGGCGTAGTTGCGCAGCAGGTTCTCACCGTCCTCGGTGAACTTCACCTGCGGGCCGGTGGGGACCGCGGCGGGGAGGGGACGCGCCGAGCGCTGGTCGGGCGGCAGGACCGTAGCGATCTTCGCGCCGCCGGCCGTCCACTGGAACGTGGTCACCGCGGTGGCCAGGACCGGGGTGCGGGTCACCTGGCGCGAGCGCCCCGTGGCCGCGTCGGCCACGTAGATGTGGGTGCCGGCGTCGGTGTGGCCGAAGAACGCCACCTGGGCCCCGTCGGGAGACCAGGTCCCGTTCGAGACCCGGACGCCTGCGGGGATCTGGATGGCGACCTTCCGTCCGTCCACCGCGGAGATGGCCTCCAGGCCCACGCCGCTGCGGATGGTGAACGTCCGGCTCCGGTTGGCGCGGAAGTCGAGGAACATGCCGCCCAGGTCGTCGAAGGGCCTGGAGAAGCGGTCCATGGTCACCGGGCCGTCGCCGACCTCGTTGAGGAACCACTTCCCGTCGGCGCTGCGGTCGGAGAGCGCGACGTTCAGCCAGCGGGGCGCGAGCACCGCGTCGGCGATGGTGGACGGGGGCGCCACCCACTCCTTGGCGGCGAGAATGTCCTGCGCGTTCCAGCTTCCGCTCTGGGCGTGGACGGCGGCGGGAAGAAGGAGCGCGAAGGCTGCGAGGAGTGCCATTCCTGTGGCCTTGGAGAGCCAGGGCTTCCTCGGACCGGGACGACTGTGCATGGGGACCTCCGGGAGTTCGTTCGAGCGTGCGTGCGACGCGGGCGCGGAAGGCCGGGGGGCCACGCGCGTGGCCGCGTCCCTCAATTGGCGTGGGGTGCCGAGCATCCACAAGGGACAGTTGGAGGGGGCGCTTCGTTGACGGGGTTCCCATCCAGCGGGAGTCAGCGATAGAGCGTCGGTGCACTCCCACCCAGGAACTTCTGCCCTCGGCTCGAGGAGAGGTCCTCAGGCGGACCGCCACCCGGATGGATGCGGAAAAGCCCCTGTCCCTTCTGATAGTAGATATGGGTCTCGTCGGGCGACCAGGAGACCGAGCTGATGGCGTCCCAGGCGATGGACCAATCGAGGAGGTGCATCTGCCCCGACCCCGCAGCGTCGGCGATGACCAGCGCATGGCCGATCGCATCCATGTTCGCCGGGTTCAGAGCGATCGGATACGCGATCCAACTCCCGCCGGGGGACCAGGCGCAGCCGTTCGTGCCCTCGATGACCGTCATAGGGTTCACCGCACCCAGGCGAGCGACATTGCGCGCGAGGAACGACGCCAGCGCCGCTTCGGAGTTGAGTTGATCTCGGCTGGGTGTGCCCAGGAGGCCTGAGTGGATCGCAATGCGCTTCACCCGAGTGCCACCGGGATAGAAGCGGGCGTTCCCGATCGCGAGCTTGGTGTCGTCCGGCGACCAGGAGGGCCAGAACCCGAAGAACTCGTCCTTGGGCGCTTCTCCCGAGAGGTACCTCAGCCCGGTGCCGTCCGGCCGGATGAGGGTCAGCTCGTCCGCCACGATGATCCTGCTGTCGTCGACGTAGGCGATCCACTCCCCGGAACGGCTCCAACAGGGTCCGCTGATCACGCCATTGGGGGCGTGCAGGGGTGTGGAGACAGAGGTGGCGAGCTCGTACAGGCAGAGATTGAAGGCTCCGCGACTGGCGCTCCCACCGTGGGCCAAGCGCGCTCCCGAGGGCGCCCAGCTCATGCCGCTTCCGCCGATGCCGGTACCCTCCCGGGTTTCCACGGAAGCGAGTCCGGGGTGCTTCGCCATGCAGAGCTCCGAGCGGCTCGTCATGACGTCGAGAACGCGCAGCCAAACCAATGGAACGGCATATCCTGACAATGCGAGCGCCGGCAGCACCGACGTCGAGATCTCGGAGGTGTGCTTCTCGCCACCTGCGTTCTCCACAGCGAGGCGCACCACCCACGTGCCGGGACCGTCCACGTCCAACGTGAGGTCGGTTCCGCGGAATGGGCCGAGATTCTGACCCGACGGGGTCCGGTAGCTCCAGTCCCGGACGGAGGCGTTCCTGGAGGAGAACTCCGAGGAGTACTTCAGCCGCGCCGTGCCTCCCGGTTCCAGGCGCGCCCAGGTGGGTCCGCGGATCCCCGAGGTGGGGGGGTCCGAAGCGGGAGGATCGGGTTCGCGGTCCTCAGGTCCGGTGCCCCCGTCGCCGGCGCAGCCGGCCAGCCCGCCGGCGACGAGCAGACCTGCCGGTGTCAGGCCGGCGTCAATCTTCTCGGCCTCGCGCCCGTCCCAACTGGCCCTCCGTCACCCCCTGGGTACCCATCGCCGAACGTTGGACGGCGTTGGAGGAGGGGGTTTCCCAGTCCGTCCACGCGTCGGGTAGCCCCGACTTGACGGGGGAGCTTGACGCACGGCAACCCGCGTAGTTGCCGGAGTCCGCACCCCATCGGCTCGGCATATGCCGTGAGCCCGGGCACGGACGGCCCCACGTCCGGGCCCCATCCACGCTGTGGCCGGTGGAGCGGCGGAGCCCTGGGCTCGAGAAGATGCAGCTCTCGAAGATGTCCCATCCAGCTATTGACACCTTTTCGGGCGTCGCGCCGCGCCCTGTATCGGACCGGCCCGGCGCACGGCTGTCACGCCCCCTCGGCGCCCGTGTGCCCGTCGATCGCGTCCCAACGCGCCTTCCGCGGCCTCCGGACCCCGCTTCGTGCCCCTCCGGGCAAGCCAGGGCCTCGGCAAACCCCCCCCCTATCTTTCGGGGTGTATTCGGTGCTGCCCCCGAGCGTGAGCAGGAGGTCCCTCAGGATGGTCCAGTTCGCCCCCCACGTCGTCTCCATCGCCGTCGTTCGCGAGTGCGCTCCGTCATACAGCGTCGCTCCGGGTGGCCTCATCGGCGCTACCCCTACCGACGACGTGCCCACCCGCGAGGTGGCCATCCGCGAAGAGGCCCGCGACACCGACGCCATCGAGGCCCTCGGCGACGAGATCGCCACCCTGGCCGCCCACATCCATGCGGCCACGCACCGTCTGCTCGTGCTTCTCGCGGAGTTTGACCGGCGCGGGGGCTGGGAGTTGGAGGGGCATCGCTCCTGCGCCCACTGGCTCACGTTCAGGACCGGCATCGATCTCGGGGCCGCCCGAGAGAAGGTGCGCGCGGCCCGCGCGTTGATGGGACTCCCCCAGACCAGCGCCGCGATGGCGCGCGGGGAGTTGTCCTTCTCCCAGGTCCGGGCGCTTTCGCGCGTGGCTACGGCGGACAACGAGGGCGATCTCCTGGAGCTCGCTCGAGGATGCACCACCGCGCAGCTCGAACGGGTGGTCAGAGGCTGGAAGCGCGCGAGCCGCGAGGACGAGGCGGCCCTGGAGCGGGAGCGGCACGAGAGCCGCACGTTCGCCGTCTTCCCGGGGGACGACGGCATGTACGTGGTCCGTGGCAAGCTCCCGCCCGAGGTGGGCGCGCTCCTGATGAGGGCTATTGAAGCTGCCAGCGATGCTCTCTATCGGGACGAGTCCGGCATCGAGCGCTTGGCGGGGGGCTCGCCCCCGCCCGACACGCTCCGCGCCGCGGCCCAACGGCGCGCCGACGCCCTCGCGCTCCTGGCCGAGCGCGCGATGGCGGCAGGCTTCGGGGCGGGCCCCGGCGCGGCCGCGGCCCCCATCAGCGGCACGCGGGCGGCCCGCTACCAGGTGGTGCTGCACGTGGACATGGACACGCTCCGGGAGGATGGCGGAACGCGTGGCGCCGCAGGCCCCCCGGCGGCCGAGGCCGGCGGTTCGGGTCGCTCCGAGCTTGAGGACGGCTCACGCGTTTCAGCTGAAACGTCGCGACGCATTTCCTGCGACGCCGCCATGGTCCGGATCACCCACGCGCCCGATGGGTCGGTGCTGGACGTGGGCCGGCGGACACGGACCGTCCCGCCTGCGCTCCGCCGGGCGCTGGAAATCAGGGACAGAGGGTGCCGATTCCCGGGGTGTGGGTCCCGGTTCACCGATGCCCACCACGTGAAGCACTGGAGCGACGGCGGGGAGACCAGCCTCACCAACACGACCCTTCTCTGTAAGCACCACCACCGCTTGGTCCACGAGGGCGGATGGCGCGTGCTCTGGGCGGGCGAGGGCATGCCGGTGTTCGTGGATCCCCGGGGCGGGACCCACTACGACGCGCGCCCGAGGGCCCCAGAGCTGGACACCCACCCCGTGCGAACGCTGCTCGAGGCGAACCGCCGCCGCGGCGCCGAGCCCGACTGGCGCACGGCCGGAGCGCGCTGGAAGCGGGAGGACGACATTCCCAGCGACGTCTACTTCCGGGCGCTGGAGGCGGCGGGATAGGGCGCGCAGCGCCCGATCACCACCGGGTCATCCCGGTAGGTCCCAGGCAGTTGGGCTCCCCGTGGGTGGCAACCCGGCGAGGGTGCCGGCGTTCGCACCCCAGCGGCATCGAATGTCACGTGGGTTCATCGACCTGCTGGGGCAGCGACAGCCTGCCGGCCAGACTCTCGAGATCACTCCCCGGCGCACTCGTTCGCAGGCGGCGCGGACGCAAACAGGTGAAGAGCCTCGAAGGAGCGCGTGTGGGTTCCTCGGGGCGGTCCCCCGGACCCGACCGGTCAGGGGGGGAGTGGGCGGCTCCGCGGCGTGTCGTTACCTTCCGGCTTCCGTTTCCCTCTCCTGGATTTCCACCGATATGCGCACCCGCCCGTCTCTCCTTCTCCTGGCCTCCACCGTCCTCCTGTCCGCTTGCAGCGGTGCGGGGAAGGCGCAGGCCACCCTCGAAACCGACGCCCAGAAGGCCAGCTACGGCATCGGCCTGGACATGGGCCGCTCGCTTGCGCCCGCCAAGGGGCAGCTGGACATGCCCGCCTTCATGAAGGGCGTGGAGGACGCGCTGGCCGGAGCCGAGCCCGCCCTGGCCGACTCGTTGCTCCAGGCCGCCATCCAGAGCTTCAGCCAGTCGATCATGGAGGCCCAGCAGAAGGAGCGGACCGAACTGGGGGAGAAGAACAAGGCCGAGGGCGAAAAGTACCTCGCCGAGAACGGCGCCAAGCAGGGCGTGACCACCACGGCCAGCGGCCTCCAGTACGAGGTGCTCACCGCCGGCACCGGGCCCAAGCCCGCCCCCGAGCAGCAGGTCCGCGTCCACTACAAGGGGACGCTCCTGGACGGCAAGGAGTTCGACTCGTCCATCGGCAAGGAGCCCGTGGTCTTCCCGGTGAGCGGCCTCATCCCCGGGTTCTCCGAAGCGCTCCAGCTCATGAACGTGGGGAGCAAGTTCAGGGTCGTGATCCCCGGCGACATCGCCTACGGCCCCTCCGGCGCGGGACAGGACATCGGACCCAACGCCACGCTCGTCTTCGAGATCGAGCTGCTGGAGATCGTGCCGTAGCGGCAGCGATCCGCGGACGATCCGACCGAGGCCCCTCCGGAGCGACCGATCCGGAGGGGCCTCGTCGCGCTCAGGAGCCGGCGAGCGCCTGGCGGAGGAATCGGCGGGCAAGCTGCGCCACGCGCTCCTCCCCCCGCTCTTCCGCTCCCGCCAGGATGCCCTGTACCTCCCTTGCGAGCAGCGGATCGCCGAACCGGTATCCTGTGGCGTCCTCGGCTCCCCGGGAGTCGCCCTGGTCGGCGCCCTGGATGAGCGCCCACGCCGCGGCCTCCCGGTAGTAGGGGGAGTCGGCGTCGGGGAGGCGGTAGTCGGGCTCGGGCCCGCCCCCCGCATCCTCGTTGACGAAAGCCCTGGACACGGGCCGGCTACGCCCGCGGGAGCTGGATCTCGGGCTTGTCCGGATGGCGCCGGTACAGGACCGCGGTGCGGCCGATGGTCTGGGCCACGTCCACGCCCTCCAGGCGCGCCACGATGGCGTCCGCCGTGTCCCTGGCGCTCGCGGGCGCGCTCTCGAGCACCTTCACCTTGAGGAGCTCCCGGGTGTTGAACGCCTCCAGGATCCCCAGAAGGGCGGCCTCGGTGAGCCCCTCGGCCCCGATGTGCGCCACGGGCTTGAGATGGTGCGCCAGGGCGCGCAGGTGGGCCCGCTGCTTGGAGGTCAGTCGCGTCATGGGTGGAGGATAGCCCTCGGGCCGCCCCCCGCCAACCGAAGGCCGGTGCACAGCGCGCCCGGGGCGCGCTATCTTGATGCGGCGCTCCCCCTAATCAGACTCCCTCCATGCCCGATCCCGCGGTAGTCCGGCCGCCCAAGGCCCCGACGCTCGGTCGCCTGCGCCAGGTCCTGGACGCCCTGGAGGAGGGAGTGGCCATCCTCGGATCCGACGGGGTGGTGGAGTACGTGAACCGGTCGGGCGAGCGGATCCTGTGCCTGGCCCCCGGCGAGGTGCTCGGCTGCAGGCTCGTGGACTTCCGCTGGGAGATCGTGGACCTGGAGGGACGTCCCCTCCCGAAGGAGTCGCTCCCCACGCTGCGCGCGCTGGAATCGGGGGAGCCGGCGGGCCCCATGGTGGTGGGAATGACGTCCAACGCGGTCCCCGAGCTGGCATGGATCGAGGTGAGCTCCTGGCCGCTCCGCTCCCCCGGGGGGAAAGGGCCCCCCAGCACCGTCACGTCCTTCCGGGACGTCACAACGCGCGTGCGCGCGCAACAGGGGCTGCGCGAGAGCGAGGATCGCTACAGCACCCTCACCCAGTCCGTACCGGTCGGGATCTTCCACACGGATCCGGTCGGCGCGGCGGTCTGGGTGAACCCCGCCATGGCCGGCATCATCGGGCTGTCGTTCGAGGAGTCGCTGGGGATGGGGTGGGCCCGGGCCCTCCATCCAGCCGACCGGGAGGGGGTGTTCGAGGCGTGGAGGAGGGCGTCGGAGGCGGGTGGGCCGTACGTCCGGGAGCACCGCTTCGTCCTCCCGGACGGGCAGGTGCGGTGGGTCATATGCCGCGCCGTGAGGGTGAAGGACGGACAGGGCCGCTTCCTCGGCACCGTGGGGAGCGTCACCGACGTCACCGAGGCCAAATCGGCGGCGCTCCTGAAGGACCACGTCATCGGCCTGGTGAGCCACGAGCTGCGCTCGCCGCTCATCTCCATCCGGGGCGCGCTGACCTTCCTCGAGCCTCACCTGCGGGGCGCCGGCGAGGAGGCCCGGAATCTCTACGACATGGCCCTCCGCAACGCCTCGTTCCTGGAACGCCTGGTGCGCGACCTCCTGGACGTGGAGCGGCTCGCGACGGGCCAGCTCTCCCTCGAGATGGAGGCGCTGCCGGTGCACGACGTGCTCGCCCGGGCCCGCGAGGTCGTGCTCCCGGAGGCGATGGAGCGGGGCGTCACGCTGCGGGAGCCTGCGCCGGCCGCGGCCCGGGTGACCGCCGACATGGACCGGCTCGTGCAGGTGTTCACCAACCTTCTCTCCAACGCCGTGAAGTCCTCCGAGCCTGGCGGGGAGGTGTGGATGGAGGTGGCCTCGGAGGCAGGGACGGTCACCGTGGGGGTCCACGACCGGGGATGGGGAATCTCGCCGGACGACCATCACCGGATCTTCGAGCCGTTCGTGCAGGTGGAGGGGGGTGGGGCGGCCGGGGCCGGGGGGGCCGGGCTCGGCCTCGCCATCGCCCGCGCCATCGTGGAGCGGCACGGCGGCCGCATCTGGGTGGAGAGCGCGCCGGGCGAGGGCGCTTCCTTCTTCGTTTCCCTGCCCGAATCTTGAGCGCGGACGCTGCCTGCATCCAGAGCAGACGGAGAGACCTCGTGGCGCTCGTCACGGAGACCACCCGACTGGCGTTGATGGAGCGGTCGCGCCGCAGGTGTGAGTGCCAGAGCCCCACGTGCCGGCACCACCGGCCCGGGTCCCGCTGCACGCGCGGCCTGCGGGGGGACGAGTGGGAGGTGGTGATGCGCGAGGAAGGGGCCGGCGAGAAGCTGTGGAACCTGCTCGCGGTGTGTCCGGAGTGCTATCCCAACCTCCGGGATGCCGGCGGATGACGCCCGGGCGCGCGTGAGCCACTCCTTCTCCGATCAGGACCGGCGCGCCGTGCTCGATGCGCTGGGCGAGATCCGCGCTTCGCAGCCTGCGCGCGATTGGTCCCGCCCCGGATGCCTGATGGCGCTCTCCGGCCTCCTCCTCCTCGTGGTTCCCGTGGCCGGGAAGGGGCTGGGTCTGACGCCGGGAGTGGTGACCCCGCTCCTCGTGGTGGGGGGCGCGCTCCTCGTGGTGGGGATCGTTCTCCGGCTCGGTGCCGGGGGCTTCGCCCGGGGCCATGTGACGGCCGCCGCGGAGGCTGCGCTGCGCGCCCTGGAGGAGGGGGACGAGGACCGGGAGGTGCTCCTGCGGGCTGCCACCCTCCTGCTCTGCAACGCCTGGGCCGCCTACGGCCCGTCCACCGTGGAGGCCTTCGACTTCGCCGCCGCGCGAGCCCGCCTCGGACCCAGGCTGGCGCTCGTGGCCGAGGTCGAGGGCATCCTGCTCGAGGAGGGGGTCATCTATCCGGTCTTCACCGCGGATGCCGGAGGCGAGGAGCCATCCTCCACGTGACGACCGCCGGCAGGGGGCCTGCGCTGGCGGGCCTGGTGGCGCTTGCCCTCACGAGCGGCGGCGATCCGATGGGGACGCATCCGGCGGGAGAGGAGGACGCGCTCCCTCCCGGGACCGTGGTGGATGAACTGACCATCTTCGACCCCGCCCGGTGGCAGGTCATGGACCATGTCCTGGGGAGGGGGAAGGTCGCGGCGGGGAACGTGGTCGCGGGCGCGGGCACGGTGGAGCTCCGCCTCCCTGCGGGGACCTTCGACGGAGGCGGGTGCCGGTCGATGACGCTGGACTTCGACCCGTCGCATGGCTTCCACGACTACCGCATCTCGTGGTTCCCCGACCGGGTCGGATGGCGGGTGGACGGCACGCTGGCGATGACGGCCAACGGCATCACGCCGGGCACCGACCTCTACCTGTACGTGAACGCCTGGTGGCCCTCCTGGCTCCAGGGTGGGCCGGCCGACCGTGAAGCGCGCGCGGTGGTCGAGCGGCTCGTCACGTAGGCAATCCGCGACCGGCCGGCATGTAGGGCTTTTCCCTACACCCGTCGCGCCTCCAACCCGGTGGGCAGCGGGGCCCGCTTTGGCGATGTTCAAGGACGGCAAGTCCCTCTTCCCCGGTACCCATCATGACCGACAAAAAGAGACCGTTCAATTCCTTCGAGATGGCTCAGCAGCAGTTCGACCGGACCGCCGACCTGCTCGAGTTGGACGAGCCCGTTCGTGAGCTCCTCCGCCAGCCTCTGCGCGAGTATTCCTTCGCGATCCCCGTCCAGATGGACGATGGGTCCGTGCGCGTCTTCCGGGGCTTCAGGGTCCAGCACAACGACGCCCGCGGCCCCGGCAAGGGCGGCATCCGCTTCCACCCGCACGAGAGCCTGGACACGGTGCGTGCCCTGGCCACGTGGATGACCTGGAAGTGCGCCGTCGTGGACATCCCCCTGGGAGGCGCCAAGGGCGGCGTGATCTGCGATCCCCACGACCTCACCCGCCGGGAGCAGGAGCGCGTTTGCCGCGGCTGGCTGCGTCAGGTGGTGCGGAACGTGGGGCCCGTGCAGGACGTGCCGGCCCCCGACGTCATGACCAGCGGCCAGCACATGCTCTGGATCCTCGACGAGTATGAGGCCATCAACGGTGGTCACTACCCCGGATTCATCACCGGCAAGCCGGTGGGGATGGGCGGGTCCCTGGGGCGCAAGGAGGCCACGGGATACGGCGTGGTGTTCACCATCCGCGAGCTCCTGAAGGAGCTGAGGATGCAGGCCCAGGACACCACGGCGTCCGTGCAGGGCTTCGGCAACGTGGCGCAGTACGCCATCGAGCTGTACCAGCAGCTCGGCGGCAAGGTGATCTGCGTGTCGTGCTGGGACCAGAAGGCGCGCGCCAGCTTCGCCTACCGCAAGGTCGCCGGCGTGGACCTGAACGAGCTCCGCGCCATGGCCGACGCCTTCGGCGGGATCGACCGTGACAAGGCGAAGGCCGCGGGCTATGAGGTGCTGGACGGCGACGAGTGGATCAGCCAGGAGGTGGACATCCTCATCCCGGCGGCGCTGGAGAACCAGATCAACGCCGACACGGTGGTCAAGATCCACAAGAAGGTGAAGATCATCGCCGAGGGCGCCAACGGGCCCACGTCGCCAGAGGCGGACAAGGTCCTGGACGCCCGCGGGGTGCACGTGATCCCCGACTTCCTGGCCAACGCCGGGGGCGTGACGTGCAGCTACTTCGAGCAGGTCCAGTGCAACATGAACTACTACTGGACCCGGGACGAGGTGCTGGGCAAGCTCGATCTGAAGATGACCGAGGCGTTCATCGCGGTCAGCAACCTGGCGAAGACGAAGAAGCTGTCCATGCGCGACGCGGCGTACGTCATCTCCGTCGACCGCGTGGTGCAGGCCTGCCGCGACCGGGGCTGGATCTAGCCGCGAGAGCGGTACGGGGGGCAGGGGCCTGACGCGGGCCCCTGCCCCCTCCTTCTTCCACGGAGGCGTGCCGAATGGAGATCCCCC
This sequence comes from Longimicrobiales bacterium, assembly GCA_035477395.1. Taxonomy (GTDB): domain Bacteria; phylum Gemmatimonadota; class Gemmatimonadetes; order Longimicrobiales; family Gaopeijiaceae; genus SZUA-318. Next base: position 51,100 of record DATIKQ010000064.1, on the reverse strand, counting down.
GCTTCGGACGGGTGTTCTTCGCGTCCGACGACCTGGCCTCGCGCATCGGTGGGGGCTCGTTGGGGGGGAAGGCCGAGGGGCTCGTGCGGATCCACGAGGCGCTCCAGGCCCGCTTCGGGCGCAGCCCTGTGCGGGACGTGGACGTGGCCATCCCCCGCATGGTCGTTCTGGCCACCGACGCCTTCGACCGCTTCATGGGTCAGGATGACCTGTACGCGGTCGCTCTCTCCGACATTCCCGACGAGCGCATCGCCCACGCATTCCAGAAGGTGGATCTGCCCACGGAGTTGCTGGGTGACCTGAGGGCGCTGGTGGAGGAGGCGCACACGCCTCTGGCCGTGCGCTCCTCCAGCCTCCTCGAGGACGCCCTGGCGCACCCCTTCGCGGGCGTGTACGAGACCAAGATGGTCCCCAACCAGGACCTCGATCCGGCCGTGCGCTTCCGGGCCCTGGTCGAGGCCATCAAGCTGGTGTACGCATCGGCCTTCTTCCGGGGCGCGCGCACGTACCGGCGCGCCATCGGCGCCGCGGACCGCGACGAGAAGATGGCCGTGCTCATCCAGGAGGTGGTGGGGGTGCGCCACGGCGACCGCTTCTACCCCCACATCTCCGCCGTGGGCCGCTCCTTCAGCTACTACCCGACGGGGTACTCCCGCCCCGAGGACGGCGTGATCCAGCTCGCCCTCGGGCTCGGCAAGTCCATCGTGGACGGCGGCGTGTGCTGGACCTACTCGCCCCGCCACCCCACCGCGCCGCCCCCGTTCGGCTCGGTCCGCCGCATGCTCCAGGAGACCCAGTCCCGCTTCTGGGCGGTGAACATGGGGAAGCCCCCCGCCTACGACCCGGTGGCGGAGACAGAATACCTGGTAGAGGCCGGTCTGCAGGAGGCCGAGCAGGACCGGACGCTCCGGTGGGTCGCGTCCACCTACGACGCGGCCTCCGACCGCCTCAGCCCGGGCACCGGACGTGAGGGTCCGCGCGTCCTCGACTTCGCGCCCCTGCTCCGGCTCCGCGAGTGGGAGATCAACGAGGCCCTGGCCGCGCTCCTGGCCCTGGCCGAGGAGTCCCTGGGGATGCCGGTGGAGATCGAGGTGGCCGCCACGCTTCCCGCCTCCCCGGAGGGGCGCCTGCGCATGGGCCTGGTCCAGGTGCGGGCGATGGCGGCACCCGGGGAGGAGACGCCGGTGGAGGAAGCGGACCTCGCGGGGCCGGACGTGCTCCTTGGGTCGTGCCACGTCATGGGCAACGGGGTGTCGGACACCGTCCAGGACGTGGTCTACACGAAGCCCGGCACCTTCGACTTCAGCCGCTCCCGGGAGGTCGCCGTAGAGCTGGACGCGTGGAACCGCGCCCTGATGGATGACGGCCGACCCTACATGCTGATCGGGTTCGGCCGCTGGGGGAGCGCCGACCCCTGGCTCGGCGTCCCGGTGACGTGGGGCCAGGTGGCGGGCGCGCGCGTCATCGTGGAGGCCACCAGGCCCGGCCAGCGCATCGAGCCCAGCCAGGGCTCCCACTTCTTCCACAACGTCTCCAGCCTGGGCGTGGTGTACATCTCCACCGGGGCCACCGAGCCCACGGACCTGGACTGGGAGCTCCTCGCCGCCCGCGACGCCGTGGCGGAGACCGCGCTCCTGCGCCACGTTCGGCTGGAGCGTCCCCTGCACGTACGCGTGGACGGGCGCAGCGGCCGTGGGTACGTCCGCTGGGCTCCGCCCTCACCCGGAGATCACCGATGAGTCCCGACCACGGCATGGATGACCTCCTCGACTCGCTCCAGGAGCGGGCGAAGGAGCTGCGCTGCCTGTACCGGGTCACCGATGCCCTGAACGACATGGACGCCCCCATCGACGAGGTGTTCGGCCGGGTGCTCCGGGCCATGCCGTACGGCTGGCAATTCCCGGGCGCGTGCCGGCCTCTGCTCCGGGTGGGAGACCGCACGTACCGGCTTCCGGACTTCCAGTCCTCGGCCTGGGTGCAGCGGGCCCCGGTGGCGGTGGACGGGGAGGTCGTGGGCGAGCTGTGCGTGTACTACGTGGAGCGCCGCAAGCAGGCCGACGAGGGCCCCTTCCTCAAAGAGGAGCGCCAGCTCCTGGAGACGCTGGCTGACCGCATCGGCCTCTACCTGCTCCAGCAGGAGCGGGCAGGAGCCCACGTGCGCCCCCGCGAGGGGACCGGCTTCGACGAGCGCGGGGATTGGAGGGTGGCGCTCGAGTTCCTGCGGCGCAGCGATCCGCAGCTGCTGCGGCGCATCACGACGAAGATGCTCAACCTCCTCCGCTGGAAGGGCGTGGAAGAGGTGCAGCAGCTCTTCCGGGTCGAGGCCGACGCCGTCGAGGGGCAGGACGAGAACCGCCCGGGACCGCGGCTGCCGGGACGGCCGCTCATGCCGACGGAGCAGGTGTTCGCCCTCGCGCAGGCCGCCTGCACGCCCCAGGAGATCCTGGGCTACCTGCAGATGTGGATCACGCAGGACAAGGTGGGATTCCTGGTGAGCACGGTGGAGGAGCAGAGCTCGTCGCTCCCGGACATCACCGAAGCCCTGGAGCGCTTCCAGATCCTGGAGATGGAGCAGTCCGAGCTTCCGGTGTCCACCCAGACCACCGTGCGGGTGGCGTTGCTGCGGCGCTTCTTCACGGACCAGCTCGGCTTCATCAACATCGCCAAGGACCTGGCCACGATCCGCGACTTCCAGACGCTGGTGCGCCACATCCTCCACCCGCCCCGGAGCCACGGGAAGCTGGGGGGCAAGAGCGCGGGGCTCTTCCTGGCCCGGAAGATCGTGGAGGCCTCGGGCGAGTATGGTTCGATGCTGAAGGACATCAAGGTGCCCCGCACCTGGTACATCACCTCCGACGCCGTGCTCGCCTTCGTCCGCTACAACAACCTGGACGACGTCCACGACCGGAAGTACATGGACGTCGAGCAGGTCCGCCAGCAGTACCCCCACGTCATCCAGGTCTTCAAGAGCGCCGCGTTCCCCCCGGAGATCGTGCAGGGGCTCTCGTCTGTGCTGGACGACCTCGAGACCAACCCCCTCATCGTGCGCAGCTCCAGCCTGTTGGAGGACCGCTCGGGGGCCGTGTTCTCCGGGAAGTACAAGAGCCTCTTCCTGGCCAACCAGGGCACGAAGCCGGAGCGGATCCAGGCCCTGCAGGACGCCATCGCCGAGGTGTACGCGTCCATGTTCGGGCCGGACCCCATCGAGTACCGGGCGGAGAGGAACCTCCTCGACGTCCACGAGGAGATGGGGATCATGATCCAGGAGGTGGTGGGCACGCGGGTGGGGAAGTACTACATGCCGGCCTTCTCCGGCGTGGCGTTCACGAACAACGAATTCCGTTGGTCTCCGCGCATCCGGCGGGAGGACGGCCTGGTGCGGCTGGTCATGGGGCTGGGGACCCGCGCGGTGGATCGCCTCACCGACGACTACCCGGTGCTGCTCGCTCCCGGCCAGCCCGGGCTGCGGGTGAACGCATCCACGGACGAGCTGGTGCGGTACTCGCCCAAGATGCTGGATCTCATCAACCTCGAGACCAACGAATTCGAGTCCGTCCGCATCAGCGACCTGCTGGCGGAGCATGGGGACCGGATTCCCCTGGTGCGCCGCATGGTCTCGATCATCGACGGCGACCGGCTGCGCCGGCCGAGGGGGCTCACCGACGACGTGTCGTCGGGCAACACGGTCGTGACGTTCGAGGGGCTGGCCTCCGAGACCACCTTCATCGCGAAGATGGCCACCCTCCTGAAGGTCCTGCAGGATCGCCTGGGCACGCCGGTGGACGTGGAGTTCGCGTGCGACGGCGAGGACCTGTACCTGCTCCAGTGCCGGCCACAGAGCTACGGCGGCCTGGCCGCGCCTCCTGTCATCCCCCGGACCATCCCTCCCGAGCGCCTCCTCTTCTCCGCGCACCGGTACGTGTCGAACGGCGTGGTCGATGCCATCACCCACATCGTATACGTGGATCCCGAGGGGTACGCCTCGCTGGAGCGGCTGGAGGACCTGCGTGACGTGGGCCATGCGGTGGGGCGCCTCAACAAGATGCTCCCCAAGCGCCAGTTCATCCTGATGGGCCCGGGGAGGTGGGGGAGCCGGGGCGACATCCGGCTGGGCGTGAGCGTCGGCTACGCCGACATCAGCAACACCGCCATCCTCATCGAGATGGCCCGGAAGAAGGGGAGCTACGCGCCCGACCTGTCGTTCGGCACGCACTTCTTCCAGGACCTGGTGGAGGTGGGAATCCGCTACCTCCCCCTCTACCCGGACGAGCCGGGCAACCACCTGGACGAGTCGTTCCTGCGGAATGCGCCCAACCTGCTCCCCGGGCTCCTTCCCGACTTCCAGCACCTGGCCCACGTGCTTCGCGTCATCGACGTGCCCTCGGCGCGGGGTGGGCTGGTGCTGAAGGTGCTCATGAACGGCGAGCAGGAGCACGCGGTGGGCATCCTGTGCGAGGACGAGTGCGCGGAACTCAACTCTTCGATCATCCCGCCGTCGGCACCCTCGTCGCTGGACGGGCCTCCTCCGGTGGTGCGGCCCGCCGCCGTGGAGGACCACTGGGGGTGGCGCATGTCCATGGCCGAGAGCATCGCGGCGCAGACGGACCCGGAGCGCTTCGGCGTGAAGGGGATGTGGGTGTACGGAAGCACGAAGAACGCGACCGCGGGGCCGGATGCGGACCTGGACCTCCTGGTCCACTTCGCCGGGGACGAGGGCCAGCGCAGGGAGTTCCTGGCGTGGCTGGAGGGGTGGGGGCGGGCGCTCTCCGAGACCAACTTCCGCAGGACCGGGCGCCGGGTGGTCCAGCTCCTGGACGTGGTGCTGGTCTCCGACCAGGACATCCTGGAGCGGCGGGGTGTGGCGGCCAAGGTCCAGGCCGTCACCGACGCGGCGCGCCCCCTGAAGCTGGGTGGACGCTGAGGGAGGGGAGAGGCCCCGGACCAGGCGGGCGGATCCGGCGTGCGGGCCCCGGGTAATGGGGTCCGTGCGCCAGCCCGCGCATCCTGTCCCGAGGTGCCACGACTCTCCCGGAGCCGCTCCGTGCTATCCCTCGTGTTCTACAAGACCATCCACTTCCTCGGAGTGTTCGCCCTCATCACGGCGCTGACCGCGTCCCTCGCCCGCGCCTCGGCCGGCGTCGGAGGGGCCGAGGGCGACCCGTGGAGGAAGCGTCTGGCCATCGCCCACGGCGTGGCCCTCTTCCTCGTGCTCCTGGGCGGTTTCGGCATGCTGGCGCGCCTCGGCATGAGCGTGACCGGGTGGGTCGGCGCCAAGCTCCTCCTGTGGATCGCGGTGGGAGGGCTCATCGCGCTCAGGAAGAGCCCGGCGGCGGCCGGGTGGGGATTGGTGCTCGTGCCCGTTCTCGCTGCGCTGGCGGGGTGGATCGGCTACACGAAGCCGTTCTGACGGCCCCGGTGGGGCGCCCTCGTGGGGCGCCCCACCTCACGCCTCGCGCTTGATCCTGGAACCCCAGGCGCGGTCCACCGCCAGGGCCAGGATGGCCAGCGGCCACGTCACGAAGTGGACCCATCCGTGGCCCATCAGCACGAAGCCGACGAGGAAGAGCGACGAAATCACGATGGTGATGGTGGCCATGGGAGCGCCGAACCTGGCGAACTCCGCGAACGAGATGCGCACGTCGTCCTTCTCCGCCAGGCCCACGGCGGTGACGTTCGCCGACGCGCCCACCACCGTGGCGTTGCCCCCCAAGCATGCCCCCAGCGAGAGCGCCCACCAGAGCACCACGGTATCTCCCTCGAGGCTGGGGATGAGGTGGTGGATGACGGGGATGCTCACGGCCACGTAGGGGATGTTGTCGATGAACGCGGACAGCACCGCGGACATCCAGCAGATGAGCAGCGCGGCGAAGATGAGCGTGCCCTCGGTGCCCAGGCCGAAGGTGTCCCGGACCCGGAAGATGGCCGACTCCATCCCGGTCGCGATGGAGCCGATGAGCCCCGTCTCCACCGCCGCGCCCACCACGATGAAGAGGAACACGAAGAAGGAGAGCGTGGGCCACTCGATGTCCTTCTCCAGGACCTCCAGGATTCCGTGCGCTCGCTCCTGTGCCGTGGGCTGGTGCGTGCGCAGGTAGAGCCAGTCCTGCACGATCAGCGCCGCCGCTGCGCCCACCACCGCAGGGACCGCAGCCGGCATTCCCGTGACGGAGTGTGTGAGGAAACCGAGGAGGACGCCGGCGAAGATCGCCATCAACCAGCGGAAGAGGACGGGCTCGGCCAGGTTCACCTCCTCGGCGGGCCCGGGCTCCAGCAGGCGCGCCGCGGCGTACTCCTTCCGGTAGTACCGCCCCATGTAGAACTGGAGCACCACCATCATGATGAGGACGGGGGCCGTGAGGTTGATCACGAACGCCATGAAGCTCAACCCGACGCCCGAGCCGATCATGATGTTGGGCGGGTCGCCGATGAGCGTGGCGGTTCCACCGATGTTGGACGCCACCACCATGGGGAGGAGGATGGCCACCGGCGCCAGCCCGATGCGCTTGGCCATCCCCGAGGCCATGGGGGTGACGAAGATCACGGTGGTGACGTTGTCCAGGAATGCCGACGCCACCGCCGTGAACCAGGAGATCAGGCGTGCCGCCCAAAGCGGGTGCCCCTTGGTGCGGGCCAGGATCCTCGCCACCGCCCAGCCGAACGCACCGGTCTCCTTGAGGATCCCCACGAGGGTCATCATGCCCGCGAGGAGGAGGAGCACGTTCATGTCCAGCGCCCGCGCGGACGCCTCGAAGGTGATGAGCGTCCAGGGGGTGAGGTACGTCGTCATCCAGAGGAAGGCCGCGCACGCCATGGCCACCAGGACCCGGTGGGCCTTCTCCAGTGCGAGGAGGACGAACAGCGCCACGATCACGAACGCCACGATGCCCTGGGAGACGGGGTCCGTGGTGCTGGCCAGGTCGCCGGCTCCCTCGGAGGCCATCAGCGGCGCGGGGAGGAGGGACAGGGCGAGGAGCGCACCGGGCCAGACGCGGCGCGGCGACGATCTCGGCAGGGTCAGGATGGCCATCGAGCAGGATTTCGGGGGGAGAGACCTTACCCTCCCCGGGGGGAGGCATGGAAGCCGCAACCCACGACGGTAGCAGCACGACCGCCCGGAAGGCAACCGCCGGTGGCAGCCCGTGGGGCGGTGCCGCCGACCCGGCGTTCCTTCGCCCACCCCCTCCACGCCGGAGGGGGGGCTCCGCTACTTTATCGCTCCGACTTCCAGCCTCACGGACGCGCACCCCATGGCCATTCCAGCCACCCAGATCCGCCGCGGCATGGCGATCATGTTCGATGGTGAGCCCTGCCGGGTCATCGAGTTCAACCACCACACCCCCGGCAACCTCCGCGCCATGGTGCACGCCAAGATGAAGAAGCTGAGGTCGGGGACCAACGTGGAGCACCGGTTCCGCGCGGCCGACACGATCGAGCCGGCCACGCTGGAAACGCACGACCTCGAGTTCATGTACAAAGCGGGTCCGGTGCTCCATTTCATGAACGTCGAGACCTTCGACCAGTACGAGCTGGACGAGGAGACGCTCGGGGACGCGACGCCCTGGGTCTCCGAGGGTATGCGCATCGTGGCGGAGTTCTTCGAGGGGAGCCCCGTGGCCATCGACCTCCCCAACGCCATGACCTTCGAGATCGCCATGACGTCCCCGGTGCTCAGGGGCGCGACCAAGACGTCGTCCACCAAGCCCGCCACCCTGAGCAACGGGGTGGTGGTCAACGTGCCGGAGCACCTCTCCACCGGCGACCGGATCCGCGTGAACCCGAACACCGGCGACTACATCGACCGGGCGAAGGACTAGTCGGGCCGGCGGGCCCGCGCCGGCCGGGCCGCGGCTACTTCATGACCGAGGCGCGGTAGTCCAGCGGCGGCTTGCGGTCTCCCAGGAGGGGGCGGTACACGAAGTCGGCCCCCCTGCGCTCCAGGAACCCGGCCCGCACCTTCGCCAGCCTGGCTGCGTCGGAGTAGAGGTCCACGGCCGTGAACGCCAGCGTCTTGGCCGCCACCATCATCCCCTTCACGCCGATCGACACCCCGTCCGCGGCCACGGCCTGCCAGGTGTGGGCGGCGGTCCCCGGCACCCAGGTGGCGGTGGACAGCGTGCTCGTGGGGACGGTCCAGCTCACGTCGCCGGCGTCGGACGAGGCGTAGCCCTGCTCCCACTCGAACGGCTGGATCTGGCGCTCGGACCCCAACGCCGGCTCCGCCGGGAGCGTCTTCTTCAGGGCCTCGGCGAATGCCTGCTCCGGGGCGTCGTACGTGACGCCGCCGACGGCCTTCAGGTTCTCGTACACGAGCTCCTGGAGTGCGACCACGGGGAGGCGCTCGTACGCGCCGCCGACCACCTCGTACTCCACGGTGGTCCCGGTGCCCGCCGCGGCGCCCTCGGCGGCTTTCACCAGGCGGTCGAAGATCGAGCGCACCGTCTCGGCCTCGGGATGGCGCACGTAGTAGTAGACCTCGGCGTGGTCGGGCACCACGTTGGGCGCGCTCCCGCCGTCCGTGATGACGTAGTGGATGCGCGTCTGCTGGGGGACGTGCTCGCGCATGAGGTTGGCCATGAAGTTCATGGCCTCGACGCCGTCCAGGGCCGAGCGCCCCCGGTCGGGAGATGCCGCGGCGTGGGCGGAGACGCCGGCGAAGCGGAACATGGCCGACTTCACCGCCAGGTTGGATCCCGGGCTGGCGGCGTTGCGGTCGCCGGCGTGCCACTGGAGCACCGCGTCAACGTCGTCGAAGAGCCCGGCGCGCACCATGTACACCTTGCCCGACCCGCCCTCCTCGGCGGGCGTCCCGTAGAAGCGGACGGTGCCGCCCCGGCCGGTCTGCTTCAACCACTCGGCCGCGGCCATGGCCGCCGCCGCGGAGGCCGTGCCGAACAGGTTGTGCCCGCACGCGTGGCCGGCCGGCTTGCCCTCGATGGGGTTCCGGAACGGGACCCGGTCCTGGTTGATCCCGGGGAGCGCGTCGAACTCGCCCATCATCCCGATGACCGGCTTGCCGTTCCCGAACTCGGCGACGAAGGCCGTGGGGATCTCGGCCACCCCGCGCGTGACCCGGAAGCCGTAGGCCTCCAGCTCGCCGGCCAGCAGGGCGGAACTCTCCGTTTCCATGTACCCGACCTCGGCCAGGTCCCAGATGCGCATGGCCACCTCGTCGAAGCGCTGCTGCCGGCCGTCGAGCCAGGAGGCCACCTGGGCCTTGGTCATCTGGGCCGGGAGGGCCTCGGGTGCTGCGGCGAGACAGGCGAGGGCGGCGCACGCGAGGAGCGCGGAGAGCGCCGTCGGGAGCGGACGGGAAGGACGGGCCATGGGTTCTCCTGGGTCGGTGGTACGTCCCTCCATGTGCGCGCCGAGCCGCTCGGCGTCAAGTTCAAGGGGAGTCCAGGACCCTGAACCGTAAGCGCGAGGACCCCATGAAAGCCCTAGCGGACATCCAGGTCATCCCCATCGGCGTCGGCGTGTCGGTGCGCGCGGAGGTGAAGCGCGCCCACGCCGTCCTCGAGGAGGCCGGCATCCACGCGCAGCTCCACCCCAACGGCACCAACGTGGAGGGGGAGCTGGCCGACATCTTCGCCGCCATCGTGAAGGTGCACGAGACGCTCCACGCCGAGGGCACGGCGCGCCTGGCCACCTTCATCAAGCTCGGCACCCGGGTGGACAAGGACGCCACCCTCGCCGGGAAGATGTTCAAGTAGGACATTGGATGGGCCACCCCGAAGGAGCGTCCACCTGAGCACCGCGTTCCCCCGAGCCGAGCCTACGGCCCCGCGCACCCGACCGTCCGGGCGCGCGGGGCCGGTCCGGGGCTTCACCCTCCTCGAGCTCGTGTTCGTGGTGGGCATCGCCATGGTCCTCCTGGGGATCGCGGCGCCCCGGCTCACCTATGTGAGCGGCCGCATGGCCGTGGGAGAGGCTCGCTCCAAGGTCACGTCCTCCGTGGCTGCCGCCCGGGCGGCGGCGGTGCGCTTCGGCCGCGTCAGCTACCTGGTCCTGGACGCCGCCGGGGACCGCCTGTTGGTGCAGGTGGACACCTCTTCGCTGGGCGGGGCGCTCCCCGCGTCCCTGGGCGAGGCGGACCTGTGGGAGGAGCTGTCTGTGAACCTGGGGGCGACCCAGCCCATGCTCTGCTTCGATCCCAGGGGGCTGGCGGTGGCCGTCTCCCCGTGCACGGGTCAGGGGGTGGTGATACGACTGCAGCGGGGCGAGTTCACCGACTCGGTGGTGGTGAGCGCCACGGGGAGGGTTGTGCCGTGAAGCTGGGTCGCGCGGGCGGGTTCACGCTGGTGGAGATCCTGGTGGCCATCGTCATCCTGTCGCTGGGGGCCATGGCCTGGGTCGGGACGAGCCGTGTGGCGGCGACCAGCATGCGGGCGGCGGCGCTGGAGCTGCGCGCCGCTCAGCTCATCCAGGAGCAGGTGGAGCGCCTGCGCACCCTCCCGCTGGACTCGGTGCACTCCGGGTCGGTGGCCAGGCCCGCCGGAGACGCGCTCTGGACGGTGGCGGACAGCGGGTCCTACCTGCGCGTGGTGCTGGTCGTGCGCGCCCGCCCCGAGGGGGGACGCACCCTGTCGGACACGGTCTACGTGTATCGGGCCCGATGAGCGCCGCGTCCCGTCCCGCTGAGCGCGCCTGCCGCCGCGGATTCAGCATGGCCGAGCTCATGGTGGTGGTGGCGCTGGGGGTGCTGCTCCTGTTCGCCATGCAGCAGGCGGTGACGACGCAGCGGCGGTACTGGGCCGCCCAGGGCGGCGCGTCCGCGCGGCATGAAGCCGTGAGGATCGCCATGGCGGTGCTCACGGGCGCGCTCCGGGAAGCCAGCCTGGCCCGGGGGGACGTGGTGATCCTCGCGCCCAGCCGTATCCGCGCCCGGATGCCCCTGGGGCTCGCGCAGGTGTGCGGCACCGACCTCACCGGGGGTCGCCTGGGCCTCGTTAGGGCGGAGGGGCGCTGGGCGGCGCTCGCCGGCGACAGCATCCTCGTGCCGCGCGCCGGCGGGTGGACCGCGGAGGCCGTCACCGCCCTCTCGGGCCCCACGGTACAGGTGCCCTGCGTGCCGGTCGGCGGAACCGTCGCCAGCCTGGGGCGGCCCGCCCTGGACGCCATGACCGGCGCGGCGGCTCGGCCGTTCCGCTCCGTGGTCTTCGAGCTCGCCCTCGACGCAGGCGCCCCCTGGCTCTTCCGCGTGGACGGCGCCCAGCGCGACGCCGTGGCCGGGCCCCTGGACGCCACGGCGGGGTTCACCGCCTGGTACGAGAACGCCGCGGGCGCGGTGGTGGCCACGCCCGCGTCGGCCGCCCGCGTCGTGGTGCGTGTGGTTACGGCTCCGGCATCCGGGACGCCCGCCGGGAGCCGCCGGGACACGGTGACCCTCTCCTTCGGCGGGAGGAACCGGTGAGCGCGCGCCCCGGTGCGGTGCGGCCGCTGGTGGCGTGCGTGCCCGGCGGCGAGGGCGGATTCGTGCTTCCCGTGGCGCTCTTCGTCCTCGTCGTCCTTGCGATGGTGAGCGTCACCGGGCTCTACACGTCGCGCAACGAGTACCGCGCCGCCGAGGCCACGCGCCAGGCCGCGGTGGCGCTGGCTGCCGCCGACGCGGGCGCTCAGCGCACCCTGGCGCTGTGGGCCACGGCCGTGCCCGCGCTCCCGGCGGCCGGGGACTCGCTGCTCCTGGACTGGCAGACCCTCCCCGACGGGTCGCGCTACCGCTCCGTGGTCCGCCGTGCCCCGGTGGCGGTGGGCGGGACCGCCGCCGGCCGGGTGCTGATGCGCACCATCGCCGTGGTGCGGCCTCCGGGAACCGCGCGGCGCACCGTGGTCACCGTGGTGGAGGCCCCATCAGGCCAGCCGTTATGCTGCGAGGCGGCGTTCAAGGTCCAGAGCCGCCTGCTCATCAGAAGCCCGGGCAAGCCCAAGCCCGACTCGTACATCCGTGGTGCCGACTCCATCCCGCCGGGGTGGACGGCGGCCCAGTGTCCCGGAGCCCGCGCGGACCTGCCGGGCGTGGTCACGTCCGACGCCGCACAGATCGACGTCAGGGCCGGAGGCTCGATCAGCGGCTCGCCGGCCATCCAGGAGGACACCACGGTGGCGGATGCCGACTTCGCCGACCTGGGCCCCATCACCTACGCGGCGCTGGCCGCCCAGGCGAAGTTCACCTTTCCCGGGGGGACGAGGCTCAACAACACCGTGAACCCGGTGGTGGCCGGGGGCACGTGCTCCACCGGGGTGAACACGAACTGGGGCTCCCCCCTGACGCCGCTGGGGCCGTGCGGGAGCTGGGCACCCATCGTGCGCGCCACGGGCAACCTGCGGCTCTCGGGCGCGGGACAGGGGCAGGGGGTGCTCCTCGTGGACGGCAACCTGACCATCGACGGCACCTTCCAGTACTACGGGCTCGTCATCGTCCTGGGGAGCGTGAGCATGACCACGACCAGCCGCATCTCCGGCGGGGTCCTGATCCGGGGGGGCGTGGGGGGCGGGCTCCAGAGCGAGCTCGCGGACGGCGCCATCATCCAGTACAGCAGCTGCGCGGTGCAGAGGGCCCAGGCGGGCATCACCGGCATGACGCCCGGGGGGGGCGCCACCGGGGCGACGGAACGTTCCTGGTTCGAGGTGGTGGGATGAGCAAGGCAGCGGAGCAGGGGTGGAAGTTCGCGGCCCGGGACCCGGACGGGCGGCGCTTCACGGGGATCGTGGACGCTGCCTCGGAGGGCGAAGCCCGGCGGATCCTCACCGAGCAGATGCTCACGCCGGTCTCCCTGGAGTCCGTGTCCACCGAAGCGCCGCCACCCGTGCGGGGCTCGGTGGACCCCAGGGCCCTCGCGGTCTTCACCCGGCAGTTCGCGACGCTGGTGGACGCCGCGCTCCCTCTCCTCGCCACGGTGGAGATGCTCGCCAACCTGACGACCGACCGGACGCTGCGCGCGGCCCTCCGCCGCGTGGCGCAGGACATCAACGGGGGCGCCTCCCTCTCCGACGCGCTGCGAGCCCACCCCCAGGTCTTCCCTCCCATCTACGTGCACATGGTGGAGGCCGGGGAGGTGGGAGGGACGCTCCCACAGGCGCTGGAGCGCGTCTCCGTGTACCTGGAGGCGTCCCACGCCCTCCGTGAGCGCCTGCTCGGGGCCATGGTCTATCCCGTGGTCGTGCTCTCCGTCGCCGTCCTGGCCGTGGGGGCCATCCTCACGTTCGTGGTGCCGGTGTTCGCCGACCTGTTCGCCTCGGAGGGTGTGGACCTCCCCATGTCCACGGCCATCCTGATGGGGGCGTCCGACGCCGTCCGCGGGTACTGGCACGTGATCCTCATCGCGGCGGGGACGCTGGTGCTCCTCCTCCGCCAGGGGCTGAGGAGCGAGGGAGGCCGCCGGTGGGCCGACTACCTCCTGCTCCGTCTGCCCCTCATCGGTCCGCTCACCAGGAAGGCGGCGGTCGCCCGGCTGACCCGGGCGATGGCGTCCATGCTGCACTCGGGCGTGATGCTCTCGGATGTCCTCCTGGCTGCCGCGCGCATCTCCGGGAACAGCGAGGTGGAGGAGGCGGTGCTGGGCGCCCGCGACGCCATCCACGCGGGCTCGGATCTGGCCACGCCCCTGGCCAAGGCCGAAATCCTCCCACCCCTGATGGCGCAGATGGTGAAGGTGGGGGAGGAGTCGGGACGGCTGGAGGAGATGCTGGACAAGGTCGCCGACTTCTTCGAGATGGAGGTGAAGGCGGCCGTGGACGGCGCCATGAAGGCGCTGGAGCCGGCGCTGATCGTGGTCCTCGGGGCGGTGCTGGGCGGCATCGTGGCCGCCATGTACACCCCGGTCTTCGACCTCATGACCTCGCTTGGATAGGGACCCCGGAGCCCCCGTCGGGGGCATGGCCGGCGGCGATGCCCCGCCGTCGGAGATGCTGGCGGCGGTGGAGCGCGCCAGCAGGCATCTGGGCAGGGAGGGCCCGACGGCGGGCGCCCGCCCAGTGATCCTCTTCGACGCCCCGAGGCTCGGGCACCGCCGTCTCTGGGTGCTGGGCGGGCTCCTGGTCCTGAGCATGGGCGCGGCCGCGCTGGTCCCCATGCTCCGGCCCCGCGCCCAGCCCGCGGCGGATGTGGAGGCCGACCTGCGCTGGGCGGTGGCGCACGTGGTGCGGGAGGTGGAGGCGCACCGTGCCCGCTCGGGAGCGCTCCCTGGACCGGAGGTGCTGCGGCCGCTCCTGGGCGAGCACGTGGCGTACGAGGCGGTGGGCGACTCCTACCTCGTCACCGCCAAGCGTGACGGGATCGAGGTCCGCTTCGACGGCTCGGTGGAGCTGGAGGCGTGGCTCGCCGGAGAGGCGGGCACCTCGCGCTAGGCGAGCCGCGACCTGCGCAGGACCGCCTTGGCGCGCATGAGGAGGATGGGCGGGTCCAGCGGCTTCCGGATGTAGTCGTCGGCACCCAACTCCAGGACGCTGTGCTCCGTGTCCCGGTCGGTGCGGCCCGTGAGGACCATCACGGGGACGTGGGCCGTCTCCGGGGAGGCGCGCAGGGCGCGCAGCACGTGCAGGCCGTCGATGTCGGGAAGCCCCAGATCAAGAACGACCAGGGTCAGGTCCCGGCGCTTTCCCAGGATCATGAGGGCCGTGGCCCCGTCCGCCGCCTCCGTCACCTCCCACCCGTGCTTGCTCAGGATCGCCCCGACCAGGAGGCGTGCGTCGGCGTCGTCGTCCACCACGAGCACCTGGGGTGGGCGCGCGTCGGGGGGGAGCGGTGCGTCGGCGATCACGAGGGTAGCGGTCTCGACGCGCGGCGGGGGCGGGGGCGGAGCCGCGGGCTCGCCGGCGCCCCCCGGAGGAAGCGGCGCGGAAGCCGGTGCCGCATCGGGCGGCGTCGCGGCCGCCGGCGCAGAGGACGCAGCCGCCTCCGCCGCGTCCTCGCCGATCACGCGCTCCACTTCGGCCAGCGTGGTAAGACCCTCGGCGACCAGGTCCAGGGCCCCCTCAAGCATGGTGCGCATCCCGTCCTCGCGGGCCCGGGTCACCAGGTCCATGTGGGACGCCTCCGCGGCCACCATGCGCAGGAGCTCCTGGCTCGGGAGGATCATCTCCACCACGGGGCGGCGGCCCCGGTACCCGGATCCGCCGCACTCCTCGCAGCCGCCGGGGCGCAGGATGGGTTGGACGCCGAAGCGCTGCGCCAGCACCATCTCGTCCGGCGTGAGCTCCCCCTCCACCGGCTGGGCGCAGTCCGGGCAGAGGGTGCGCAGGAGCCGCTGGGCCAGCGCCCCCCTCAGCGTTTCGGAGATGGTGGCGGCCTCGAGCCCCAGGTCCAGGAAACGGCGCACCGAGCCCACGGCGTCGTTGGCGTGCACCGTGGCCAGCACCAGATGCCCGGTGAGGCTGGCCTGCGCCGCCGTCTCGGCGGTCGCCTGGTCCCGGATCTCCCCGACGAAGATGACGTCCGGGTCCTGCCGCAGGATGGCCTTCAGCGCGCTCTGGAACGTGATCCCCTGCTTCGCGTCCACCTGGATCTGGGTGAGCCCCGAGAGCTCGTACTCCACGGGGTCCTCCACCGTCATGATGTTCACGTCCTCGGTGGCGATCTCCCGGAGGGCAGCGTACATGGTGGTGGTCTTGCCCGAGCCGGTGGGCCCGGTCACCACCAGGATCCCGTCGCGGTTGCGGAGCACGCGCCGCAGCCGTTGCACCTCCCGGGCGGGGAGCCCGGACTCGTCCAGCGCCCCCGACTTGTGCGGGTCCAGGATGCGGATGACGGCCTTCTCGCCGCCGCGCACCGGGACGGTGGAGATGCGCAGGTCGTAGGTCTTGCCGGCGATGCGGATCCGGGCTCGCCCGTCCTGCGGACGCATCTTGTCGGAGATGTCCAGGCGGCTGATGATCTTGATGCGTGAGATGACGCGCCCGAGCACGGGGAGCGGCACCGTGATCCCGCTGCGCAGCACGCCGTCGATGCGCAGGCGGATGACTCCGCCCGTCGGCAGGGGCTGGAGGTGGATGTCGGACGCGGACTTGGTCACCGCGTCCTCCAGGATCATGTTGGTGAGCTTGACGATCGGCCCGGCGTCCATGCCGTCGTCGGCGTCGTCCATGGCGACCAGGGGCTCGGGCGCCGGCTCCTCCTCCTCGAGGATCTTCACCCGCGGGTCGCGCCCCGCCTCCATGCGGTTGAGCAGGGTGTCGACCGCCTTTCCCGGTGTGTACGTCGCCTCGGTGTACTCGGCGATGCGGCTCGGGGGCGCGATCTGCAGCGTGGGCGTCCGGCCGGAGGCGAAACCGATCTGCTGCTCCGCCTGGACGTCGCAGGGATCGGCGGTGGCCACCGTCAGGTGACGCTCCTCCTCCATCAAGGGGAACACGCCGAAGCGCCGGGCCACCGCCCCGGGGAGGAACTTGGGAGCGGACGGGTCGAGGTTCCCGAAGTCCGCCACGTCCAGCTTGAACCACTTGGCGACGATGGCGGCCAGGTCGTCCTCACCCACGCCGCAGGCGGCAGTGACCGCGGCCCAAGCCTCGGGAGCCGGGGTGCGCGGCGGGACCTGGAGCGCGTCTGCACCCGGAAGCCCCGCGCCGCGGGCGACGCGAACGATCCAATGGCTCTGGGCGGACACCCTACTTCACCAGCACGAACGTGGTCCGGGTGGGTGTCCAGGTCACCTCGCCGGGGCGCCGGAAGCGCTGCAGCGCCTCGCCCACCCCCGATTCCGCCTCGTACCCGACCCAGAGCTGCGCCACGCCGATGTCCGGCTGCGTCACGAACCGGTACTCCACGTCCCGGAACGCGAAGGGCATGGTCTCTTCCAGGTAGGCGCTCAGCCCGGTGGGCGCGACGCCCCACTCGCTGCTGGCGGGAAGCGTGCCGCCGGCCGCCATGAACGCGCGCGTCGCGAGCGTGAGGTTGTGGGCGTCGGCCACCACCTTGGCGGCGCCCGCCCGGTCGATCGCCCTCGAAAGCTGGGGCGTGGCGATCCCCGCCAGAGCCCCCAGCAGGAGGGAGACCGTGAGGACCTCGATGAGCGTGAAGCCGGCGCGTCCGAGGGGTCGGCTCACGGCGACCCTCCTGCGGAGCTGCCGCCGATGACGAGCCAGAGCCCGAGGGGCAGGGACCCGTCGTACGTCACCTCTACGCCTCCAGCGGTCCGGCGCACCTCATAGCGTCCCATGGCCTCGTCCACGATGCGGTAGCTGTACCCCTCTTCAAGGAACGGCGAGAGCATGGACGGTTGGGGGAGCGTGCCCCGCTCCTGGCGGTACGCCTCGATCTGCTCGATGAGGAGGGCCGCCTCCGCGCGCAGGTCGGAGGCCTGCTCCGTCGCGGGAAGGGAGGCCGGCGAGCCGGGCATCACCCGGGGTGCGGCCAAGGCCACGCCGACGGCCACCACCACCCCCGCGGCCACCAGGAGGGCGTTGCGCCCGGGCAGGGGGCGTGCGCGACCCGGGGCGCAGGTGGCGTCCCGGCGCACGTGGTCCTCTGCGCTGGAGACGACCGCCGCCCACTTGTCGTGGTCCGGTGCGTTGCCGGGCTCGGGCCTCACTCCCATTCCTTTCCTGCACGAGGAGCCCTGGGGGGCGCTTACAAGTATCCGGGAACCCGCCGCTTCGCGCCACTCCCGGCGCGCACGTCAACCGGGAGTGAGGAGCCGCTCCTTGCTCTCCCGGAGCCGGCCGGCCACCGGGCTGGACGCGTAGGGGAAGAGGAAGGTCTTGAGGCCCTTGGGCACGAACGTGATGGAGTCGCCCCACGGGGTGGGACGCCCCAGCTCCAGCGTGATGCTCTTCACCTGCCGGAGCCGGCTCTCCCTCACCTCCCGCACGTCCCGGAGGCTGATGCGCGTCCCCCTGGCTGGGTCGCCCACCAGGAGGTCGTCCCCGTCCAGCCACACGTCCTTGAGGCCCGCGAACATGCGGAAGAAGACGGCGGAGGCGACGGCCCAGGCGGCGGTGATGCCCGCCTTCACGGCCATCGGCTCGGCCGCGTCTCCCAGGACACCCATCCAGACCAGGACCACGAAAACCCCCAGGAGCACGCTCCACAGGGTGGGGAAGATGCGGCTCCAATACCAAGTGGAGCCGTCTGTGAGCCGCTCGGGAGCGTTGGGGGAGGTCGGCGTCATGGGAAGCCTGGGAGGCTGCGGGTCTCCCCTCATACGCGCGGTGGCCAGCCTCCCTTCAGAACTCCTCCAGCAGCTTCTTGGTCTTCTTCGGGTTGTCGCTCACGAAGGCCACCTCCACCAGGTCGTCCATGATCCCGGTGAGGTAGATCGCCTCGAGGTTGAGGCCCTCCGCGGCCATCCGGCTCGCGACGCTCGCCAGGGCCCCCGCCTTGTTCTCGATGAGCACCGTGTGGACCTCGCCCTCGGCGAAGCGGATGTTGGCCGCCTCCAGGGCGGCACGGGCTGCGACGATGTCGTCCGGGAGGATGCGCACCACCGCGTCCACCCCCACGGTGAGGGCCGCCAGCGCCTTGATGTTCACGCTGCGGTGGGCCAGCGCCTCGGAGATCCTGGCGAGGTCGCCGGGAGAATGGGTGAGCTGGATGGCCAGGTCCTTCATCGTGCTCCTCCTCGAGACCACGGGTCTCCGGTTGGGCGCCGCCGCCAGGTGGACGAGCCGAAATTGGGAAGCTGCGGGCGGCCCCGCCAGGGAGCGGATGGGCTGCGGGGGGGGGAAGCGGGCTGGCGCGCCCCTGCCCTCAGCGCGTCGTGAGCTGGAGGTGGGAGCCCGGATCCGGTAGCGCCCGGGCGCGCAGCGCCAGCCCCACACCGGCCACGCCGAAGCTCCCGGTCCAGGCCCAGTAGCCGGCCAGGAGCTCGGACGGCTGGTCGGCCCACACCACCGCCCACCAGAGGTTCAGCACCACGCTGGCGAGGAGGAGCCCGGCGAGCGCCCCCACGCGCTGGCGGCCCGCGTCTCCGATCCGCCAGAACGTCGCCGCCATCGCCAGGTTGGTGAGCGCGCTCATCACGGGGATGGGGCCGCCCCCGGGTGTCAGCGCGAGGAGGAACGCCTCGACGCCCGGGAGGAGGCCTTCCTTCCACGCGAACTCCCCGAGTGTGTTGCCGAAGCGGTGCACCGGGAGGAACCAAGCCAGGGCGAACGTCGCCCAGCCGGTCCGGAGCAGCCAGCGCCACGCCTTGCCCGCGACCTTGGCGAACTCCCCGGAGAGCTCCTCGGGGGCGCCGAGCACGGAGCGGGCCTGCTCGAAGGCCCGGGCCGGGGCGAGCCCCGGGTCGAGGTGCAGCTCCACATCGTAGGCTGCCCGGAGATGGTCCTCCAGCTCGTCCAGGTCCGCGGATGAGAACGCTCGGTCCCGTGCGAAAGCGGTCCTCCATGCGCCCACCGCCGCGTCCAGGTCAAACATCGCCGCCTCCCCAGGTCAGGCTCAGGGCGCCGTGGACGGCCATCCAGCCCGCCCGGTCGTCGGAGAGTTGCCCACGGCCCTTGGCGCTGAGCCGGTAGTACCTGCGCTTCCGACCCGATTCAACGGTGCGCCACTCACCGGTGACCAGCCCCTCCTGTTCCAGCCGCCGGAGCACCGGGTAGAGCATCCCGTCGGACCATTCGATCCTGCCCCCGGACAGGAGGCGGACGCGCTGGAGGATCTCCCAGCCGTAGCTCTCCCCACCGGCCAGGATGGACAGGACCATGGGCCGGGAGGAGGCGGCCACCAACTCCTTGGACAGGAAGATCGGGTTCGTAGGTTTCATACCTTGAGGTACAAGGTCTAAACGCCGGAGCGCAGGTGGCAAGAGGGGGCTGGTGGCCGAGTGGGACGTTCACGGCCGCCGCCGGCACCCCTCGCCCCGCGCGCAGGCGATCGCGACGTTGAACGGAACGGTCCGGAGGGTGCCCATCCATGAACGATCCCGATCCAAGCCGGCACGCGCGCGAGATCTTCCAGGCTGGAGTCGAAGCCGTCGAGCCGCGCTCGGCGGTGCTGCGCCACGTGACGCTCCTCGGCGACGAGCTCCGGGTGGCCGGGCGCGCCTACGACCTGGCCGCCATCGACCGCGTGTACGTCGTGGGGATGGGGAAGGCCGCGGCGGTCATGGCCCTCGCCCTGGAGGACCTCCTGTGGGACCGCATCCGCGGAGGCATGGTGAGCGTGAAGCACGGCCACCGCGTGCCCCTGAAGCGCATCCAGGTCCGGGAGGCGAGCCATCCGATCCCCGACGCCGCGGGGGTGGGAGCGGCGACGGAGATGGCGTCCCTGCTGGCGGCGACGGGGCCGCGGGACCTCGTCTTCTGCGTGATCTCGGGGGGAGGATCCGCGCTCCTGCCGGCCCCCGCCGAGGGTCTGACGCTGGAGGATAAGCAGGAGACGACGAGGCAGCTGCTGGCCTGCGGCGCCACCATCCAGGAGATCAACGCCATCCGAAAGCACCTCTCCCGCCTGAAAGGTGGGCGTCTGGCGCGGCTCGCCGAGCCGAGCACCCTGGCGTCCCTCGTCCTTTCCGACGTGGTGGGCGACCCCCTGGACGCGATCGCATCGGGCCCGACCGTTCCCGACCCGACCACGTTCCAGGATTGCCTCACGATCCTGGCGCGCTACGGGCTGGAGCGCGGGATTCCGGAGCGGGTTCGGCGCGTGCTGGATCGGGGGATCCGCGGCGAGCTGTCCGAGACCCCCAAGCCCGGTGACACCGCGTTCGAGAGGACGCAGAACCTGATCGTGGGAAGCAACGCGCTGGCCCTCGATGCGGCACGCGGGAAGGCGCAGGCGCTGGGTTACAACACCCTCATTCTCTCGGGCGTGGTGGAAGGGGAGACGCGGGACGTCGCCCGCAACCACGCCGCCATCGCCAGGGGGATCCTGGCCACCGGGAACCCGGTGCCTCGGCCCGCGTGCGTCCTGTCCGGCGGGGAGACCACGGTGACGATCCGCGGCCCAGGACGGGGCGGCAGGAATCAGGAGTTCGCCCTGGCCGCGGCGCTGGAGGTGGACGGTGTCGAGGGCGTCCTGCTCTTCTCGGGCGCCACCGACGGGACCGACGGACCCACGGATGCCGCCGGGGCGTGGGCCGACGGGTCCACAGTGACGAGGGGCAGCAAGGCGGGCCTCGATGCTGCGGCCATGCTGCGGGCGAACGACTCCCATACGTTCTTCCGGGGCGTGGGGGACCTTCTGGTCACGGGCCCAACACGCACCAACGTGATGGACCTGAGGATCGTCCTGGTGCCCTGAGGCTGGCCGGGCCGTGCGCTCAGGGCACCTCGAGCCCTGGCAGGCGCCGCTGCGCCACCACCAACTCGGCGCACAGGATGGCACCGCCCGCGGCGCCCCGCACCGTGTTGTGGGTCACGGTCGCGAACTTGTACCCGAGCAGGGCGCAGTGCCGGAGGCGTCCCACCGTGGAGGCCATGCCCCGGCCTGCGTCGCGGTGGAGGCGCGGCTGGGGCACGTCGTCGCCGTCGACGAAGATCACCGGGCGGGGTGGCGCGGAGGGGAGCGCGAGCCGCTGCGGCTCCGCCTCGAAGGTCTCCCAGGTGTCGCGGATGTCGTCGAGCGTCGGGGACCCGCGGAGGGACACCGAGACGCAGAGCGTGTGGCCGTCCACCACGGGGACCCGATTGCACTGGGCGCTCACCACCAGGCCGGCTGGAGCGATGCCGCCCTCGCCGAGCGTCCCGAGGATCTTCAGGGTCTCGGTCTCGATCTTCTCCTCCTCCCCGCCGATGAACGGGATGACGTTGTCGAGCGCCACCAGGCTGGACACCCCGGGGAGCCCCGCCCCCGAGACCGCCTGCATGGTGACCACGAGGGCGCGCTCCACGCCGAAGCGGCGGTGGAGCGGATGGAGCACGAGCGCGAGCCCGATGGTGGAGCAGTTCGGGTTGGTGACGATGGCACCACCCCCGAAGGGCTGGCGGCCCAACAGATCGAGGTGGCCGGCGTTGACCTCGGGCACCAGGAGCGGGACGTCGCCATCCATGCGGTGGCTCTTCGCGTTGGACACCACGAGGTGGCCGGCGCGGGCATGCCGCTCCTCCAGCGGTCCAGCGGCGTCCGCGTCGAGCGCGGAGAAGAGGATCCGTGCTTCCTGGTCGGCCTCCGCCTGCTGCACTACCAGCCCTGCCGCTGCCTCCGCCATCGGCGTCGGCAGCACCCACCGCACCGCCTCCGCGTAGCGCTTCCCGGCGGAGCGCTCCGACGCGGCGACCGTGGTCAGGCGGAACCAGGGATGGTCGGCGAGGAGCGCGACCATCCTCTGGCCGACGCTCCCGGTCGCTCCCAGCAGCCCCACGGGGATCCTGCCGTCCACGGCCCCGGCGCTCAACCCCCGATCCTCCCTCGCTGGTGTCCGATCGCGTGCAGGATATCCGCCAGCACTCCGGACGCGGTGACCGTTCTTCCTGCTCCGGGCCCCCGGATCACGAGCGGGCTCGAGTACCGCTCTGTGCGCAGCGCCACCAGGTTGTCGGTTCCCGCCAGCGAGTGGCAGGGGTGACCGGGGCCGACCACCCTCACCGCGACCGAGGCATGCCCCTCCTCGGCCTCGGCCAGGAAGCAGAGCCGCCCGTGCTCTGCGGCGGCGGCACGGCGGAGTTCCTCGAAGTGGGCATCCACCTCGGGGAGCCGGGCGAGAAAGGCGTCCACCGAGAGCGCTTCCCAACCCTCGCCGGGAAGCACCGGATGGACGGTCACATCGCCCGGCTCGACCGTCCACCCGATCTCGCGTGAGAGGATGACGAGCTTCCGGAGCACGTCCAGCCCGGAGAGGTCGTCGCGCGGATCGGGCTCGGTGTAGCCGAGCGTCCTCGCCTCGGCCAGCGCGTCGCTGAAGAGCCTCCCATCCATGACCTGGCTGAACAGGTAGGCCATGGTGCCCGACAGCACACACTGCGCGTGGAGGACCCGGTCCCCGGTGCGCACCAGGTCCTCGACCGTGCGCAGGATGGGGAGGCCGGCCCCCACCGTCGCCTCGATATAGCTGCGGGCCAACGGCCCGCGCCGGCGCTCGGCCCAGGCCGCCCACGAGCCCGCGAAGCCCTTCTTGTTCGCGGCCACCACCGACGCGCCCGCGGCCAGGAGCGCGGGGTACGACTCCGGGAGCGTGTCGTTGGCGCTGCAGTCGACGAAGATGCGGACCTCGGCAGGGTCCAAGAGCGCCGCGTCGACCAGCGCGTGGGCGTCCGCCTCCGCCTCGGCCAATGCGCTTCCCCATCCCTCCCAGGCAAGGCCTGCGACAGTCGTGGCTGAGCGCTTCGAGTCGGCGACGCCGGCGAGGCGGAGCGTGGCAGGGCCGCAGTCACGAGGCGCGTCCGCGACCGCGGACATCTGGCGGATGAGCTCGCCGCCCACATTGCCCACGCCGGCCAGGTAGATATGGGCCACGTCCCGGGAAGGCGCGAAGAACGCGTCGTGGAGCGCCCGCACACCGGCTTCCACCTGGCTCCGGGAGACGACCACCGAGATGTTCAGCTCCGAGGAGCCCTGGGCGATGGCGCGCACGTTGATGCCACGCCGGCCCAGCAACGAGAACAGGCGGCCTGCCACGCCGGGGCGCTCCCGCATGCCGCTCCCCACCACCGCGATCACCGACACGTCAGTCTCCACGGACAGCTCGTCCACGAGTCCGGCGCCCCGCTCCAGGCGGAATTCGTCCTCGATGGCGCGCATGGCCCGGGACAGCGACGATGGTTCCACGGCGAAGCAGATGGAGTGCTCGCTGGAGGCCTGGCTGATGAGGATGACGCTGATGGAATGACGCGCAAGCGAGCGGAAGAGCCGCCCGGCGACGCCCGGGACGCCCACCATGCCGTCGCCCTCGAGCCTGAGGAGCACGACCTCCCGGATGGACGAGATCCCGCGGATCGGCCGCTCGTCCGCGGGCGCCTGAGCCGCTCCGACCCAGGTGCCGGGGAAGGCGGGGTTGAGCGTGTTCCGGATGAGGAGCGGGATCCCTTGCTGGCGAGCCGGGTGCACGGATCGCGGATAGACCACCTTGGCCCCGAAGTGGGACAACTCCAGCAACTCCTCGTAGCTCAGGGCGGGGAGGGAGAACGCTTCCGGGACCAGTCGGGGATCGGCACTCATCACCCCGTCCACATCGGTCCAGATCTCCACGCGCTCTGCGGCCAGGAGGGCTCCGAGGAGCGCGGCCGTGTAGTCCGACCCTCCCCGCCCGAGGGTGGTTGTCTCCCCCTCCGCGGTGGCGGCGATGAACCCCGTGACCACCTGCAAGCTGCAGCTCGACCCGAAGTGCCGCCCCACCAGATCCCGGGTGGCGGCCATGTCCACTGAAGCGTGGCCGAAGTCAGCGTCCGTGCACACCAACGCGCGTGCGTCGCACGCGGCGGCCTCGTGGCCGTGCCGCCGGAACGCCGCCGCCACCAGCGAGGCCGACACGAGTTCCCCGAAGCAGAGGATGCTGTCGCGGGTGCGTGGCGTGCACTCCCGCACCAGCGAGACCCCATGGAGAAGGTCTCTCAGGTCGCCGGCCCAACCGTCGAAGACCGCCTGGAGGGACGTGAGCTCCGACTGCGGGACCAGCGTCGCCAGCGCTTCCCGGCAGCGCTCGAGCACCGCGTCCACACGCTCGCGGTAGCTGGGGTCGCCGGCGGCCGCCAGGTCGGACGCCTCGACCAGCAGCTGAGTGACTCCGCCCATGGCGGACACGACCACGATGCGGTCCACCTCGCCGGTGTCGGCGAGCACGAGCTCCACGACCCGCTCGATGTGCTGTGCGTCGGCCACGGAGGTGCCGCCGAACTTGAGGATCCGGATGGGGCGGGGGCTGGCGGTCATATGCGTCCCGGGTTCAGGTGGACAGCCGTCTACCCGACCGGTGTTCCGGTGTGCCGGGCGGTGGCCCGGCGGGCCTCAGCGTCCCGCCGCCGCCCCCATCTTCGTCGCGCCCTCCCGCCGCGGGAACGCCTTCAGCACCTCGGCCAGGAGATCCCACCGGCTGAGCTCGGGACCCGGGCCCCACGACTCGGTGTCGAGGCCACGGCGTACCACCACCAGATCCTGGGAGGGGATCACGATGGTGTAATTCCCCTGCGAGCCCGACGAGGCGTACGCATCCTGCGGGATGTCGGCTCTCTCGTCGGGGACGAGCCACCACCATCCCCCGTACTGGTTCCCCGTTCCCTTCGTGGCCGGCGCAGGGGCGCGCACGAAGTCCACCCACGACTCGGGGAGGATGCGCTCCCCGTTCCACACGCCACGGTTCAGGTACAGGAGGCCGAGGCGCCCCAGGTCGCGGGCGTTGGTGAAGACCTGGCTGCTCATGATGTGGTTGCCGAAGCGGTCCACCCCGGCGGTGGTGCTCCGCATCCCGATCTTCCGGAAGAGCTCCCGGTGGGGGAACTCCAGGTAGGCCTGCTTGCTCCCCAGCGCCTTCTCCAGGGCCAGGAGCCCAAGGATCACGTCGAAGTTCTCGTAGTCGAACACGGTGCCGGGCTCGGCGATGAGGCCGCGGTTCCGCGCGCTCGACGAGGCGTCCCATCCTCCGAAATAGACGAGGTGGGAGCCCATCACCGGCTGCCAGTCGTTGTCCACCGGGTAGAGGCCGCTGGACATGTTGATCACGTGCCGTAGCGTGATGGCCCGGCGCGGGTCCGGGGCGCGGCCGGTGGACGGGAGCCAGTCCACCCCCAGGGGGCGGTCGAGCTCGAGGAGGCCCTTGCCCACCGCGATCCCGGCCACCGTCGCCGTGATGCTCTTGGCCGTGGACCAGGTGCGCGTCACGGTGTGCACGTCGATGCCGTCGGCATAGCGCTCGTAGACGATCTGGCCGCGGTGCACGACGAGGAGGCTCAGCGTCTTCTGCCCCTCGTGGCCTCCGTGCGCCGGGCGGTCGAACGCCCAGTCGCCGGCCCGCGCGAGGGCCGCCTCGTCCACGCCCTGGGGGAGGGGCCGGCGCTCCACGAGGTCCCCGTCGGGCCAGGGGATGCGCGCCGCGTCGCCCTCCACGGGGGGAAGCCTCAGCTCGGGGAGCGAGGCCACGTCGTCGAACGTCTGGTCCGGCGCGAGGACCACGCAACCCACTCCCTCGCGGTACGCGGCGCGCATCACCGGCGCGGTCTCGGTGAGGCCGATCCCCACGGCGACGGTCTTCGCCCGGTGGTCGATGGACACCCGGTCGGGCGCCATGGGCGCGTACGGGCGCTCGCCGCCCCGGTGCCCGTAGAGGAGGCTCTGCAGCTCGTCGCGGTACACCGCCTCCAGCGGCCGCTTCGACACCCAGAGCCCGTTGCAGAGCGTGAGCGCCTGGTCGCCGCGCCACACCAACTCGGTCGTGAACTGGTGGTAGTCGTAGCCCGACTGGGCGGCGAGGGGGCCCGCCCACGCATAGGCGAGCAGGGCGGCGAGGAGTTGCGCCGGTGTCGAGGTCAGCAGCGCCGCAGTGCGAGCGTGGCGTCCGTCACGTGCCATCGTCGTGATCTCCAGGAGGTGCGTTCCCGAGGAATGCGTCGTGGCGCGCCGCCGCCCTGGCCAGCACCGGTGGGAAGCCGGGATCGGCGCGCAGGCTCTCCGTCAGCGGGTCGGACGCGAAATAGGGAGAGGCGAAGAAGCCCGCGGAGATGGAGTACTCGAGGTGCTTCAGGGCCCGTTCAGGCTCGTCGAGGAACCCGGCGAAGTGGACGAGGCGGTAGTGGCGCTCGCCGTCCACGACACCGAGCGCTTCGAGGCGCGCCAGGACGTCCTTCACCCGATCCCGATCCCCGAGGGCGATCCCCTCATAGCCCTCGCCGAAGGTGGACCAGACCGTGGAGGGGTCCGTGGCTCTCCCCTCGCGGAACGAGGCCACCGCCGCCTCGCGGTGGCCGGCGTAGAGGTGGATCACACCTTCGTAGAAGTGCTCTTTCTCCGTGGCGGGGCGGTCCAACTCTTCCAGAAGCGATTCCACGCGCTCGTGGGAGGCGAGGGCCTCGGCGTATTCGCCGAGGTAGATGTGGGACTTGGTGATCTGGTCCTGCGTGCTCACGAGGCTGGCGAGGCGGGGGTCCAGTTCCTGGGCGCGGCGGTAGCTGGCGACGGACTCGCGAGCCCAGCCCGCGTAGCGCAAGAGGTACCCCCGCGCGTCATGGAACCCTGCGTAGGACGGACTCCGCGCGATCCCCTCCACCAGGAGCGCCAGCGCTTCCTCCGAGCGGCCGAGCTTCGTGTTGTAGAGGGCCAACCCCTCCCGGGCGAACGGGAGGCCCGGATCCAGCTCCACCGCTCGGGAGAGATGCTGCCCTGCAAGGTCGTAGTACGGCGCATCGCCGGGCGACAACCCAGCCAGTTCGAGGTACTCGCTCCCCAACTCCAACTCGGCGGCGGGCGCGTCGGAGAGGCGTGCCACCACCGAGTCCAGGGCTGCGGTCCGCGCTACGAGACGTTGCACCTTCTCCTCGCCGGTGGGCGCCGCGCCGCCAGGCGTGGGGGAGTCCGCTGCCGAGGCTCCTGACGCTCCGCCCCTTCCGGCCCCCAACAGCCGCAGGAACGCCACGTAGGCATCCGCCGGCGACGGGTCGCGGGCCGCTTCCAGCACGCCTCGCGCCTTTGCATCGGAGGACACGGCCTCGAACACCTGGAGCGCCAGGGCGCGGGGGAGACGCGGGATCTGCTCCGACGTGACGGCGGTGGAGTCCAGGACGGACGAGCCACCCGGGGCCACCACCTCCCAGCGCGCCACCCAGCCGTCACCGGCAGCGACCAGGCTCAACCGCACCTCGCGATCCGCGCCCGTGTCCCCCTCCCGGACGGCCACGTCCGAGGCGTGAGACAGCCAATGGCCGATCTCTGCGGCCAGGCCCGACGTGAGCGACCGGACCGCTTCGTCGCCGGTGCCCCGGACCGGCACGACGGCCACCACCGCGGGCGGCCGTGCACCCGGGCCGGCGGCGTCAGCCGGCGGATCATCCGGGGCACACCCTACCAACGCCGCGGCGAGGATGAGCACCGCCGCTGAGGCCGGCGCCACCGCCGCCATCGCCGTGGGCGACGGAGCCGGGGCGGGAGGGCGGGCGACCGATCCCATCGTGCGCCTCCTACTGCTGCGTGGTGACCTTCGGCCTCACCCGCCCCAGGTGCTTGTCGAACCACTTCATGATGATGGGCGTGACCTCCATGAGGAGCTTGGGCTCCTGGGGGCCGTGGGGTGTGCGGGGGAGCGCAATCATCTCCGTGGGCACGCCGCGGCGACCCAGCGCGCGGTAGAACTCCTGCCCCTGCGTGAAGGGCACGCGCAGGTCCTGCTCGCCGTGGATGACCTGGGTGGGGGTCTTCACGTTGGCGATCCGGTACATCGCCGAGTGCTTCTCGTATCCCGCGTAATCCTCCCAGATCTCCTTTCCACCCATGTGCGCCACCAGATACTCCCCGATGTCGGTGGTGGTGGTCATGGACACCAGGTTCGGGAGCCCGGCACCCATGCTCGCGGCCTTGAAGCGGTCGGTCCTGGTGACGGCGAAGGAGGTCATGTACCCGCCGTAGCTCCACCCGGCCAGGAGCAGCGAGTCGGGGTGCGCGACGCCCTTCCTGATGACCTCGTCCACGCCGGCCATGAGGTCGTCGAAGTCCCCGAAGCCCCAGTCGCGCACGTTCGCGAAGCGGAAGTCCCTCCCGTAGCCCGTGCTGCCGCGGGGGTTGGGGCGGAGGACGGCGTATCCCGCGTGGGCGAACGTCTGGAGGTCGTAGATCCCGGGCCCGCCGGTGAACCCCTGGTTGAACACGCCCGCGGGGCCGCCGTGGACGTTGAGGATGAGCGGGTACTTCCTCGACGGATCGTAGCCTGCGGGATACGTGAGCAGGCCGTCGATGGTGTACTTCCCGTCCTTGGAGCGCCACGACAAAACTTCGGTGCGGGCGAGGGCGGGGAGCGCGAGGCCGGCGTTCACGTCGCTGACCTTCTTCGGAGCCCAGCGCGAGACGGGCGACACGAACACGTCGGCGGAGGAGTCCATGTCCTGCCACGTGAACGCCATGAGGTCGGCGTTCGCGGCCATGGACGCGCTCCCTAGAACCCCGTCGCCGGTGGTGATCTGGCGCACCGCGCCGCCGTCCACCGGGAGCGCGGTCAGGTGCTGCGTGGTGCCGATGGGCTCGGCGAGGTACACCAGCGAGCCGTCCCGCGACCAGGCCACGATCCCGCCGTTGCGGTCGCGGCTGTCGGCCAGGCGCTTCGGCGCGCCGCCTCCCGCGGCCACCACGTAGACGTCGGCCATCCCCACCCGCTGGGGCGCGTCGCCGCTGGACGCGAAGGCGATCCACTTGCCGTCGGGGGACCAGTTGGGGTCTCCGTCGGTGCCGCCCAGCGTCACCAGGGCGCGCACGGCCTTGCTCCCGTCGGTGGGGACCACCGAGATGTCGGAGGCGCGAGCCCCCTCGTCCAGGCGCGGGTCGGCCTGGTGCGCGAAGGCGATGGACGAGCCGTCCGGGGACCAGTCCCACGCCGTGACGTGGAAGGCGCCCTCGGTGATGCGCACCGCGTCGGCCGGCTTCTCGGCCGCCGGATCGAACGCCACGGCGTAGAGGTGCGCGTACTTGAAGTTCTGGTCCACGAAGATGGGATCGCGCTTCTCCTTCTTGCGCGCCGCCTCCTCGTCCGTCTCCGGGTCGGTCATGAGGTAGGCGATGCGCTTCCCGTCGGGGGACCAGGCGAAGCCACCCGTCCCGCTCTTGGCGTCGGTGACCTGGCGAGCCTCGCCGCCATCCAGGGGCATGACCCAGACCTGGTTCTTCCCGCCCCGGCTGGACGAGAACGCGAGCCATCGCCCGTCAGGGGAGAACGCCGGGCTCGAGGCCGACTTCTCGCCGCGGGTGAACTGACGTGCCCCCGAGCCGTCCGCGTTCACCACCCAGATGTGCGAGAGATACTCGGACTTCTCGCCTTCCATGACCGGGACGCGGATCACGAAGGCGACCTTCGATCCGTCGGGCGACACGGCGGTCCCCTGGATCTGGCGGACCTTCATGCTCGTGGCGGGGGTCCAGGCGGTGGATTCCTGGGCGAGGAGGGTCGCTGCGGGCGCGAAGATGGCGACGGCGAACAGGGCGCCGAAGGCGATGGTGCGGCGGATCATCGAGGTGGCTCCGGGGGTCGGGGGTTCGGGCGGACGGTACGCCGGGGCGGAGCGGGGGGGCAAGGGTGGGGTCTGCGCGTCCCGGCCTTCGGGGACCGCTCGGATCTCCGCCGTCCGGTGCGCCCGGCCTTCGGGGACCGCTCGGCCTCTGAGCACCTCGGGTCGTGCGACCGAAGTGGTTCTGGCCTCGGCTTAGCGGCGCCGGGTCGTCCGAGCCCCGGCGCCGATGTCCCCTGCGGCCGGACGCGCCGGCCGGCGCGAGCAGCCAGGTGATTCCAGAGGCGGGGGCGTGCGGGGCGCCTTGCAGGGCCACCCACACCGGCCCATTGTCCCCGGGGAACCGCTCGGCGCCTTGCTCCTCGCGCGGCGCCGATCCGGCTCAGCCACCGCAGTCGATCCGCGCGATTTCGATGGAGGCCAGCGAGTACGATGGCTCGATACCACGCCGCTGAACCCATTCTGCGTGCTGCCCAGGCTTGGAAGGAGCGCTGCCTGCTGCGCGGTGGTTCCGTCTTTGGCGAACGGCCCCTGTGGACCGCCGAGAATTTCCGCGCCCTCGATCGCTACTTCGTCCAGAACCTCAGTGAGAGCGAGGGCCGCTTCTTCCCCAGGCTGAAGGTCCAGCTCGCCCCGGCGCCTGCAGCGGCGAAGCAGCTGGCTGCCGAGCTGTTCTGGGTCATGTACTTGGTGGTCAGCAGCTCGGCGCAGAGCGGGGCCTCCAAGCTCCTTCAGATCCGGCAGGTGTGGGAGTGGTCGGGGGAGCCCCTCCCCGAGGGTAGCCCGTACCTCGGTGAGATCATGGACATGGGTGTTGCTCATCCGGGCACGGCCTATCAGACGCATCGTTGGAGAGAGCTGCTGTTCTTCATCACGATGATGCAGGATTGGTGCGCTCTGCCACCCGAGCGGCACGACGCGCTGTTGAAGGACCCGTGGGACTTCGCAGCATGGATCGAGGCGCGGGAGCACGCCAAGGCCCGGCAGCTCCGCCACGTGCTGCTGTTCCTTCTCTTCCCCGACCAGTTCGAACGGATACTCTCGGGCTCCCACAAGGCGGCGATCATCAAGGCGTTCCGTGAGAAGGGCGGAGAGGCTTCGATCGACTACAAGGACCGTCTGGCGGTCGATCGGCGGCTGCTCATGGTCCGGGAACACCTGGAAGAGGATGCGGCTGGATCGGAGGTGGATTTCTACGAGGCCCCGTGGCGGGCGACTTGGCGGCACGAAGGGGCTGACGCAGGCATCGTGGATGCCGGGTCGGCTCCGATCCGGTCGGGCGAGGCAGACGAAGCCACCGCATGGTTCAAGGGACGCTTCGGCGACGTAGGCGTCTGGGCGCTGGGGGCCGGCGAAGGAGGGCGACTCTGGTCACAATTCGAGAAGGACGGGATCGCGGCGATCGGCTGGGACGCGCTCGGAGACCTGACCGAGTACGAAGACAAAGAAGCGTTGAGGGCCGCCATATCAGCACTGAGCGGGCAGCCGAATGCATTCAATGACACGCTTGCTGTATGGGAATTCAGCCGCGGGATGCAGGTGGGCGACATCGTCATCGCCAAGAAGGGGCGATCGAGGCTCCTGGGGTGGGGCGAGATTGTCGGTGAGTATCAATTCCAGCCAGAGCGCTCCGAGTACCAGCACGTCCGTCTAGTGCGTTGGCACGCGGTCGAGCCTGTCGAGATCCCTAGGGACCGTTGGATCACGAACAAGACCCTGACCGACTTCGGGCCGTACAAGCCGTGGGTGCGGTTCGCGTTCCAATTGATGGAGGGGCGGAAGCCGATCGAGGGACAGACCCCCAAGGCCGAATACACCATCGAGCACGCACTCCAGGACCTCTTCATCCCTCGGCCGGCCTACTCGGAAACCCTGAACGCGATAAGTACCCGAAAGAACGTGATCCTGCAGGGTCCCCCGGGCGTCGGGAAGACCTTCGTGGCGCGCCGCATCGCATGGACCCTCATAGGCAAGAAGGACGCTTCTTGCCTCGAGATGGTGCAGTTCCACCAGTCCTACGCCTACGAGGACTTCGTTCAGGGCTGGCGTCCCACTGAATCCGGCGGATTCACGCTGCGAAACGGGGTGTTCTACGAATTCTGCCGACACGCGGCCGACCGCCCGAACGATCCCTTCGTGTTCATCATCGACGAGATCAACCGAGGTAACCTATCCCGGGTCTTCGGCGAGCTTCTCATGCTCATCGAACCCGACAAGCGAGGTCAGGATTTCGCTATCCCGCTCGTCTATTCGAGGCCCGGGGAACGGTTCTGTGTTCCGGATAATGTCCATATCCTCGGTCTGATGAACACGGCCGACCGATCGCTGGCCATGGTGGATTACGCCCTGCGTCGGCGGTTCACGTTCGTGACCATCGAGCCGGCGTTCGGCAGCGACGAGTTCCACGGACACCTGCTGGCCGCGGGCGTCGAGCCCGACGTGGTCCGGCTGATCGATGATCGGCTTGGCGCCCTGAACGAGAAGATCCGTGACGACAGCAAGAACCTTGGCCCGGGTTTCGAGATAGGACACAGCTATTT
This sequence comes from Longimicrobiales bacterium, assembly GCA_035477395.1. GTDB lineage: Bacteria > Gemmatimonadota > Gemmatimonadetes > Longimicrobiales > Gaopeijiaceae > SZUA-318. The sequence continues at coordinate 18,560 of DATIKQ010000064.1, read as the reverse complement.
CGTGCCCACGGGTGACGAAGAATCCCTCGACCGTGCCTGGTATCGGGGGGTGGTCAGGACCCAGATCGCACCCCTGCTTCGGGAGTACTGGTTCGATCAGCCGGCAGCGGTGGGCACGCTTGTGGACGAGCTGTTGGCGTGAAGATCCCCATCGCGAACGTATACTACCTCCTCTGTTACGCCTGGGGGCACGCCGAGGAACGGGACGTTGTTTCCTTGGGCGATGTCGGTCGTTTCGAGCGGTTCCACGACCTGTTCGGGAAGGTCCTCGCCCAGGGTACCTTCCAGCTCCTCCACCGAGGGCTCGATCGCGGCTACCGGGAGATCCAGGACGATGTGGCCGGGATACGGGGAAAGCTCGAGGTGAGTGAGATGGTCAAGAGGGCGCTCCGCTCCAGGGGTAGAGCTGCCTGCCTGTACGAAGAGCTTTCCCACGACGTCCTGCACAACCAGATCCTGCGCTCGACGCTTCGGGATCTCCTCGGGGTTCCCGATCTGGACCAGGAGGTGCGCGCGCAGGTGCGCACGGCGTTCCGTAGAATGGATGGCGTCAACATCATCCGGGTGACCCGCCAGGCGTTCCGCCAAGTGCAACTGGACCGGAATCGCCGGGTGTACCGCTTCCTTCTCGCGGTCTGCGCCCTGATTCACGAGCGACTTCTTGTGGATCAGGCGGATGGAAGGGTCCTCTTCCGGGACTTCCGGGACGACGACCAGCGCATGTGGAAGCTGTTCGAGGCGTTCGTGACCGAGTTCTACCGAAAGGAGCAGACCACCTACCGCGTGGCTAGCCAGCGGAAGATCCCGTGGCACGATGCGTCGGCTGCGGTGGAGGGCGATCTTGCGCGGATCCCTGCCATGTGGGCCGACGTGGTTCTGGAATCGCGGGAGCGTCGTATCATCCTCGACGCGAAGTTCTACGAGACCGCCCTGGACGGGCCGTTCGGCGCACGGAAGCTCCGCTCGGTGAACCTCTATCAGCTCCTCGCCTACCTGCGCAACAGACAGGCCAGGGAGCCTGTGGGGCCGCCTCACGAGGGCGTTCTGCTCTACCCCGTGGTGGAGGAGCCGCTCGCAGTTGAGGTGCGTCTGGAGGGGTTCCGGATCCGGGCTCGGGGGGTGGACCTCGCGCAGGAGTGGACGAGGATCCACCAGGACATGTTGGACGTCGTGATGCAGTGATCGGATCCCGCAACCACCGAAAGACCCGTGACCCACTCCGAAATCGTCTCCTTCCTCTGGGGCGTCGCCGACCTGCTCCGTGACGACTTCCGGCGCAGCAAGTATCAGGACGTCATCCTCCCGCTGACGGTGCTCCGCCGCATCGATTGCGTCCTGGCGGACACCAAGCAGGCGGTCCTGAAGCGCAACGCGCAGATCAAAGGGAAGCTGGACAACCCCGACGACCTGCTCCGGAAGACGTCGGGCTACGCCTTCTACAGCACGTCCCTCTACGACTTCGAGAAGCTCCTGCAGGACGCGCCGAACCTGGCGAAGAACCTGCGGAACTACCTCGCAGGCTTCAGCCCCAACATGCGGGAGGTGCTGGAGAAGTTCGACTTCGACGGGACCATCGCAAAGCTGGACGAGGCCGGGCTCCTGTTCCTGGTGATGGAGCGGTTCAAGAACGTGGACCTCCATCCCTCGGTGATCGACAACCACACCATGGGGACGGTGTTCGAGGAGCTGATCCGGAAGTTCAACGAGGCAATGAACGAGAACCCGGGCGAGCACTTCACGCCCCGGGACGTGGTCCACCTCATGGTGGACCTCATGCTGGGGGGGGACGACAAGCGCATCCGCAAGCCGGGTGTCGCGGTGACGGTGTACGACCCGTGCTGCGGGTCCGGGGGGATGCTCACCATCACCAAGGAGCACATCCAGGGAAGCGAAGATCGCCCGGGGATCGGTCCCGGGGCCGACGTCTTCCTCTTCGGGCAGGAGGTAAACCCGGAGACGTATGCCGTTTCGAAATCGGACCTCTTCCTCAACGACCCCACGGGGCAGGATGCTGACCGCATCCGGTTCGGGAGCACGCTCTCGCACCCCGGTCACCGCGAGCAACGGTTCGACTACCTCATCACCAACCCTCCGTACGGGAAGGACTGGAAGAAGGACGAGGCGGAAGTGACGGCGGAGTATGAGAAGGGAGCGGCGGGGCGCTTCGCTGCGGGGCTCCCCCGCATCTCCGACGGTCAGCTCCTGTTCCTCCAGCACATGGTCAGCCACATGCGCCCGGCCAAGGATGGCGGCTCGCGGATGGCCATCATCATGAACGGGTCGCCGCTGTTCACCGGCGACGCCGGCGGGGGCGAGAGCGAGATCCGACGGTGGATCCTTGAGAACGACCTCCTGGAGGCGCTCGTTGCCCTACCCGAGCAGCTCTTCTACAACACGGGGATCGCTACGTACGTGTGGGTGCTCTCGAACCGGAAGGCGCCGGACCGGCGGAGGAAGGTGCTCCTCGTGGACGCCACCTCGTTCTGGGTCCCGATGAAGAAGAGCCTGGGGGACAAGCGCCGGGAGATCCCCAGGGAACGGGCAGCCGAGATCCTGAAGCTCGTCGAGCGGTTCGAAGATAGACCCCACACCAAGGTCTTCCCGACGGCTCATTTCGGGTACCGCAAGATCACGGTGGAGCGACCCCTGCGGCTCAACTTCCAGGCCTCGGCGGAGCGGATCGCGCGGTTGGAGGACGAGTCGGCGTTCAGGAACCTGACCCGCTCGAAGAAGAAGGGCAGGGCCGGTGAGGAGGAGATCACTGAGGGTCGCTCCACCCAGCACGCTGTCCGCGCGCTGATGGGGGCCGTGCCCCAGACCCTGTACAAGGACCGGGAGGAGTTTACCAAGGCTCTGGGCACCGCCGTGAAGAAGGCGGGGGTCAAGCTCTCCGCGCCCATCAAGAAGGCGATCCTGAACGCGCTGTCCGAGCGGGACGACACCGCGGAGATATGCAGGGACGGCGAAGGGAGCCCTGAGCCGGACCCCGAGCTGCGTGACACGGAGAACGTGCCGCTCTCCGAGGATGTGGACGCGTTCTTCCAGCGGGAGGTGGCGCCCCACGTGCCCGATGCCTGGATCGACACGTCGAAGCGGGACGCCAAAGACGGCCGGGTCGGGATCGTGGGGTACGAGATCAACTTCAACCGCTACTTCTACGTCTACGAGCCGCCCCGGCCGCTGGGGGCGATCGAGGCCGACATCCGGGGTGTGGAGGCGGAGATCATGGAGCTCCTGAGGGAGGTGGCGGGGTGAGGGAGGCTCGTGCGCAGAGAGACGGAGCCCCCGCCCCGTGGGCCTCCGAACCACGGCGTGGGGCGCCTAATATCGGCACGCTGCGCCACTCTGCCGACAATTGGCGTTGCGTTCGGCCGAGCACCCACGGGGCCGATCGGGCTATTCCTCGGCATGCCAAGCCCGGCGACTGTTCCGCAGGGCGAGTGTCCGCTAACATCGTGATTCGGTATTTCTTCGGGTAGGGGCCCTGGCATGCCACAGCGAACCGGGATCGAGTGGACCGAGTTGACCTGGAACCCCGTCACAGGTTGCACCCGCGTGTCCGCAGGCTGCGACAACTGTTACGCCGCGACCCTGGCCCATCGGCTCCTGAACGACAGCTATTGCGCCCGGCTTCCCGTGGTGGACTCGGATATCACACGGAGGGATCCCTTCGCGGTCCGGCTCTGGCCCGAACGACTGGAGCACCCGCTGGGCTGGTCCACCCCACGCATGATCTTCGTCAACAGCATGAGCGACGTGTTCCACGCGGATATCCCCGAGGTGTTCACCCGACGGCTCTTCGAGGTGATGCTGGAGGCCGACTGGCACACGTATCAGCTGCTTACGAAGCGGCCAGCCCGGGCCCAGCGATTCCTCCGGCGCAACCGGGATCTCCTACCCCAGGGCATGCTTCCCTCCCATGTCTGGATCGGCGCATCGGTCGAGAATCAGGAGGCGGCGTTTCGCGTCCGGCAACTCCAGGCCGTCCCCGCGGCCGTCCGCTTCCTCTCCTGCGAGCCTCTCATCGGGCCCGTCGACCTCGACCTCGACGGGATCCACTGGGTGATCGTCGGCGGTGAGAGTGGCCCCGTCCGGCGCCCCATGAATCCGGAGTGGGTAACGGCGATTCGTGACCGCTGCATGGCCAAGGCGGTGCCGTTCTTCTTCAAACAATGGGGTGGGCGGACGCCGAAGGCGGGCGGACGGGAGCTGGACGGCAGGCACTGGGACGAGATGCCAATGCGGGCGGCGGGGGCTTGAGCGGTGGTCGCCAGCCCGGACTTCCTGAGGGGCCTTGAGGACGACGATCTGTACACACCGCCGATCAAGGGCCACTCCGTCGAGAAGATCCGCATCCACAACGCCTACGCCTCGATCTTCAGCACGGCCATGAAGGACAAGTGGCCGCAACGTGCGTACATCGGGCTCTACTCAGGCCCGGGGCGTGCCCGAATCGACCGGTCCGGCGAGATTGTCGAGTCCACCGCTGTGTCGGCCCTTCGGCTGCGCGATCCGTTCACCAAGTACATCTTCGTGGACCACGATCCGCGATGCGTGGACGCGCTCAGGGCTCGTGCCGCCACCGTTCAGCGCGGACTCGACGTGACGGTGATCCAGGAGGATGTGGGCCGGGCGACGGCACGGCTAATCGACGCGATGCCCGACTACGGTCCGGGGCGGGGCCTCCTTTCGTTCTGCTTCATCGACCCCTTCTCGGCGGAGTTGGACTTCGACGTCATCGGCACGTTGGGGTCCCGCTACCGGATGGACTTCCTCATCCTCCTGATGCTCGGTCGGGATATCCGCACGAACTTCCAGCGCTATCTCGAGGACGCCTCCGACACCCGGATCGCACGGCTCGTAGACGACCCGAAGTGGCGGGACGAGTGGCTCGCAAGGCCTCGTCGCCCCCGAGAGCTCCTGCCGTTCCTGCACGGGAAGTTCGACCAGGCCATGACCAGGCTGGGTTACCCTCCCTCACCCCCCGGCGAAAGCCACTCGATCCGTGTGATGGGCAAGAACGTGTTCCTCTACTCGCTGGTCTTCTACAGCAAGGACCCTCTTGGTCAGAGACTCTGGAAGATCTCGCGGAAGGCCATCGCCCCTCAGTACGGACTGGAACTATGAGCACGCCTGGCCAGCAGGATGCGGCGAGAGGAATCGCGGCGCGTTGGAGGTCCTACCCGTCGTACCGGGACTCGGGCGTAGAGTGGTTGGGGGTCGTGCCGGGTGGGTGGGACGTGCGGCGCCTCAAGACTGTGGCCACGGCTCGGCCCAGCAGCGTGGACAAGAAGTCGGAGGAGGGCGAACGGCCTGTCCGGCTCTGCAACTACGTGGACGTCTACAAGAACGAGTTCATCACCTCGGACCTCGATTTCATGCTGGCCACGGCCACGGATGCGCAGATCCGTGAATTCAGGATCAGGCCCAACGATGTGCTTGCAACGAAGGATTCGGAGACCGCCGATGACATTGCAGTCCCCGCGCTGGTGATCGCCGATGAACCGGACCTCGTCTGCGGGTACCACCTCACGCTGATTCGGCCCGACCGCGCGGCGTACGGGCCCTATCTGTTCAGGGCCATGCAGGCGGTTGGCGTGACTGACCAGTTCCGCCTCTCAGCCAACGGCGTGACTCGGTTCGGGTTGCCCGTTGCTGCCTTCACCACGGCGGTCTTCCCCCTTCCCCCCCTCCCCGAACAGCGCGCCATCGCCGCCTTCCTCGACCGCGAGACTGAGAGGATCGACACGCTGGTGGCGAAGAAGAAGCGCCTCCTCGAACTCCTGGACGAGAAGCGGACCGCCCTCATCGCCCGGGCCGTCACGAAGGGGCTCGACCCGGATGTGCCCCTGAAGGGCTCGGGGGTGGAATGGTTGGGGAAGGTGCCGGAGCGGTGGGAGGTGACCGCCTTGAAGAAGCTCGGGTCCTTTCAGGCTGGCGCAGGTTTCCCCGATGAAGAGCAGGGACTCGCCGATGAGGAGCTCCCGTTCTTCAAGGTCGGCGACATGGCTGCGGCTTCCGACGGCGTGACAATGACCGACCCGCGACACACCGTTTCGCGTGAGACCGCCACGCGCTTGCGCGCAGCAGTCCTTCCCACCGGTGCCATTGTATTCGCTAAGGTCGGAGCAGCGCTCCTCTTGAATCGGCGACGCTTCCTGGGGCAGCCATCATGCATCGACAACAACATGATGGGGTTCTTGCCGGGCACCTGTGACGCTCAGTGGGCATTCCACTGGCTCGCGGCTTTGGATCTTGGGCGCCTTGCGAACCCAGGGGCTGTGCCATCTGTGAGTGAGGGGCAGATGCGCACGATTTCGGTCCCCCTCCCCCCCCTCCCCGAACAACGCGCCATTGCCGCCTACATCGACCGCGAGACCGCCCGCATCGACGCCCTCAAGACCAAGATCCAGAAGGCCATCGACCTCTTGAAGGAGTACCGCACGGCCCTCATTTCCGCGGCTGTCACCGGGAAGATTGATGTTCGAGGGGAGGTCGCTGAACCCGCTGCCTGAACGGAAGGCTTGTTAAAACTTGCCGCCCAATGTTAAATAAGCCTCAACGCTATTCAACGTTCCTTCACGGGCGGGCGCGATGAAGCGGGGAGCGACGGGCCGGTACGAGCGGGTGAGTGCCGGGGGGGAGGAGGTCCGGGCGTTCCTGCCCCGGCCCCTGCCGCCCGAGCCGCCTGTGGCCCTCGCGGGGGCCCTGGAGCGGACGCTGGAGCGGGCGGTGCTGGCTCTGGGCCGGCTGGACGGGGTTTCCACCCTCCTCCCGGACCGTGGGCTCTTCCTCTACGCCTACGTGCGCAAGGAGGCCGTCCTCTCCTCCCAGATCGAGGGGACCCAGTCGTCCCTCTCCGACCTCCTCCTCTTCGAGCTGGACGAAACACCGGGCGTGCCGGCGGACGACGTGGCGGAGGTGTCGAGCTACGTGGCGGCGCTGGACCACGGGACGGCGCGCATGCGGGAGGGGTTCCCGCTCTCGAACCGGCTCATCCGGGAGATGCACGGGATCCTCCTCTCCCGGGGACGGGGGCAGGACCGGGCGCCGGGAGAATTCCGGCGGACGCAGAACTGGATCGGCGGGAGCCGGCCGGGCAACGCTGTGTTCGTACCGCCTCCGCCCCACCTCGTGCCGGAGGCGATGTCCGACCTGGAGCGCTTTCTGCACGCCGAGGCTCCGGGCGTCCCCGACGTGGTCCGGGCCGGGCTCGCCCACGTGCAGTTCGAGACCATCCACCCGTTCCTGGACGGCAACGGACGCATCGGGCGCCTCCTCATCACGCTCCTCCTCATCCACAGCGGGATTCTCCGGGAGCCGCTCCTCTACCTGAGCCTCTACCTCAAGCAGCATCGGGCGCGGTACTACGAGATGCTGGATGCGGTGCGGAGGGACGGGGATTGGGAGGCCTGGCTGGACTTCTTCCTGGCCGGCGTCCGCGAGGCGGCGGACGGGGCGGTGACAACGGCGCAGCGGCTGGATGCGCTCTTCCAGGGGGATCGCCGCCGGATTGAGCCCGTGGGCCGCCGCGCGGGGTCCGCGCTGCGGGTCCACGACGCGCTCAAGCGTCGCCCGGTCCGGGTCGTGCAGGACCTCAGCGACGAAACCGGCCTCTCCTTTCCCGCAGCTGCCTCCGCCCTCAAGGTGCTGGTCGAGCTGGGCATCGCCCGTGAGATCACCGGCGGGCGCAGGAACCGGATCTTCGTGTACGACCGCTACCTCTCCATCCTGAACGAAGGCACCGAACCGCTATGACGCCCACCATCTCCGAGAAGGCCTTCGAAGACGCCATCGAGTGCGCGCTCCTTGCGGGGGGCGAGGACGAATGCGCCGGCTGGCCCAAGGCCGTTCGTGAGCATCCCCTGGCGTACGGCGAAGGCGCGCCGGGGGGGTACCACCGGCGCCCTCCAGAGGCGTACGACCGGAAGCTGTGTCTCCTCCCCAAGGATCTCCTCGACTTCATCCTGGCCACGCAGCCCAGGACGTGGACGAAGTACACGGAGCACCACGGTGCCGCCTCCAAGGAACAGCTCGCGCTCAGGGTCGCCAAGGAGATCGAGAAGCGGGGCGCGCTGGACGTGCTGCGCAAGGGCGTGAAGGACCACGGGTGCAAGTTCGACCTGGCCTACTTCCGGCCGTCGTCGGGGCTGAACCAGGAGCTTCAGACCCTATACCGCGGCAACCTCTTCTCCGTGGTCCGCCAGCTCAGGTACAGCGAAAAGAATGAGACCAGCCTGGACCTGGCCCTCTTCCTCAACGGGATCCCCCTCTTCACCGCGGAGCTGAAGACGCAGTTCACGGGCCAGTCGGTGGAGGACGCCATCAAGCAGTACCGATACGACCGGGACCCGAAAGAGCCCCTCTTCGCGTTCGGCAGGTGCCTCGCCCATTTCGCGGTGGATCCGGACCTGGTCTTCGTCACCACGCAGCTGGCCGGGGCCAAGACCCGCTTCCTCCCCTTCAACCAGGGGAAGTTCGGTGGGGCCGGGAATCCGCCGGTGCCCCCCACGCAGAACGCGTACGCTACGTCGTATCTCTGGGAGCGGGTTTGGGCCCCCGACAGCGTCCTGAACCTGATCCAGCACTTCATCCACGCCTTCGACGAGACCGACGAGGACGGGAAGAAGACGGGCAAGCGCCTCCTCATCTTCCCCCGTTACCATCAGCTCGACGCGGTGCGCCGCCTCGCGGACCACGCTCGGGCGCACGGGCCCGGGCAGCGCTATCTCGTCCAGCACTCGGCGGGAAGCGGGAAGTCCAACTCCATCGCCTGGCTGGCACACCAGCTCTCGGTGCTCCACGACGACCACGACCAGCGCGTCTTCGACTCCATCATCGTCATCACCGACCGCCGCGTGCTCGACCGCCAGCTCCAGACCACCGTACTGCAATTTCAGCAGACCGCCGGGGTTGTGGAGAACATCGACCAGACGTCACGTCAGTTGAAGGCTGCCCTGGAGGGCGGCAAGACCATCATCGTCACCACGCTCCAGAAGTTCCCGGTCATCGCCGATCAGGTGGACTCGCTTCCCGGGAGCCGGTTCGCGGTGATCGTGGACGAGGCCCACTCCTCCCAGTCCGGGGAGGGGAAGAAGCACCTGAACACAGCGCTTTCCGCGGGGAGCCTGGAGGAGGCGGAGGAGGCCGACGCCACCGAGCCCGACGACATGGAGGACCGCATCCTCCAGGAGATGGCCAAGCGGGGGCCGCTTCCCAACGTCTCCACGTTCGCGTTCACGGCCACGCCGAAGCCCAAGACGCTGGAGCTTTTCGGCGTCCCGCAGAAGGACGGGTCCTTCACCGCGTTCAGCCTCTACTCCATGCGCCAGGCCATCGAGGAGGGGTTCATCCTCGACGTCCTGGCCCACTACACCACCTACCACACGTACTGGAGCCTCCACAAGACCATCGAGGACGACCCCCGGTACGAGAAGGGGAAGGCCAGCTATCTGCTCAAGGCGTTCGTGGACCTCCACGAGCACGCCATCGCCCAGAAGCTCGAGATCATGGTGGAGCACTTCCACGACCAGGTGGCCCACCGCATCGGCGGGAAGGCCAAAGCCATGATCGTCACGCGTTCACGGCTCCACGCCGTGCGTTACAAGCTGGCGCTGGACGCCTACATCCACGAGAAGGGCTATCCGTACAAGGCGCTGGTGGCGTTCTCGGGGACCGTCCGGGACGAGGGGAAGGAGTACACCGAGCAGGGGATGAACGGAGTCTCCGAGAAGCAGACCGCGCGCACGTTCGGCACCAGCGCGTACCGGTTCCTCGTTGTGGCGAACAAGTTCCAGACCGGGTTCGACCAGGCTCTGCTCCACACCATGTACGTGGACAAGAAGCTGGGAGGGGTGAGTGCGGTGCAGACGCTGTCCCGCCTGAACCGGGTCCACGCCGACAAGACGGACACCATGGTGCTCGACTTCGCCAACGAGGCCGATGGCATCAAGGAGTCGTTCGATCCCTACTACGAGACCACGATCCTCTCCGAGGGGACGGACCCCCACCTTCTGTACGACGGCGAGCGGCGCCTGCTCGATTTCGGGATCTTCGACGAGTCCGACCTCATCGCGTTCGCCAAGCTCTACTTTGATCCCGGCGCCACCCAGGCCCAGCTCTACGCCATCCTCAAGCCCATCGTGGACCGCGCGGTGGTGCGCGCCGAGGACGAGCGCCAGGACTTCCGGAAGTCCATCGGCGACTACGTGCGGCTGTACGGATTCCTGTCACAGATCCTGACGTTCCAGGACGCGGACCTGGAGCGGATGTACGTGTTCTGCCGGCTCCTCAGGCGGTACCTCCCGGTGGACCAAGAGGACCTCCCCAAGGAGGTCCAGCAGAACATCGACATGGAGTCGTACCGCATCCAGGAGACCTACAAGGGTGAGATCCGTCTCGACCGGGGCGCCGGCACGATTCCGCCGCGAGGCGAGAAGGGACGTACGGACCCGCTGCTCCCCGAACCGGTCGAGCCCCTCTCGGAGATCATCCGCGACCTCAACGAGCGCTTCGGCACGAACTTCACCGACAAGGACAAGGTCTCCATCAAGGGGCTGGAGGAGCGCCTCGCCGGCAACGACGCCCTCTCCGCCAGCCTCAAGGCCAACACCAAGGAGAACGCCCGCCTGACCTTCGACCACGTGGTGAAGGACCAGCTCCAGGAGATGGTGGACACCAACTTCGAGCTGTACAAGCGGGTCACCGACGACGGCCAGTTCGCCAAGTTCCTGCTGGACTGGCTGTTCGAGCGGATGCTGAAGGGGGTTGAGTAGCACAGCCGGTCTGGAAGGGTTGGCAGCCGCCGTGTCGGTACGGCCCCCGGCGCGCCCCCCGCAGGGGGGATGGTGGATCGGCCGGCTGACGAGCTCTGCCGCAGGGGACATCGGCGCCGGGACGTGGTCGGCCCGGCGCCGCTAAGCCGAGGCCCCAAGCAACGCGGCCTCACGACCCGCGGCGCCCGCAGGCCGAGCGGTCCCCGAAGGCGGGGCACGTCAGCCGGCAGGATCCTCCGAGCGTTCCCCCCACCGCAGCCAGGGTCGCCCGTGTACGCCGCCGAGCCCCCACCGTGCCCCCGATGGGCCTAGCACCAATGAGCGATGGACGACGCGTCGGTCGGCCGGTTAGGCTGATTGTAGGGCATTCCGGGCACCCGCTGCGCCGAGGGCCGCACGATGAGCAAGCTGTTGAGAGGTGTCGCCGCCGGCTGGGGCGCCAAGAAGCTCGGGGGTGGCTGCTTCTCCACCATCCTCATCTTCTTCCTCCTCTGGTGGCTCCTCGGCAACTTCGACCTTTTCCGCTAGGCCGGGCCCGCTCGTGGGAAACTGCCGGTGAAGGCGTCCAGGAGGTACCCGTGGAAGGGCGCTGTCGTCTGCGCCTTCCTGGTCTGGGCCGGTGCCTGCACCCCGCAAGCCCCTCCGGCCGAGGCCGAGAGCGGCCGAACCGGTGCGGACGTGCCCCCCCCGCCCCTGCCGGCTGTCCCGTTGATCGATCCGACCATTCCGCCCGCCGTTGCCGGTGAGGCGGGGTGGGACTACCACCAGAGCGTCGAGGTGGATCTCGACGGCGATGGACGGCCGGAGCGCGTGGTTCTCACGGCGCGCGTCGCGTTGGTCCGCGGCCGGCCCGCCTGGGACGATGGCCAGCCGTGGCAGGTCTACTTCGAAGCGCCGGACAGTGGTCGCACCTACCTCTACGCCCAACGCCTGCAGCTCGGGACGCTCGAAATGCGCGTGGGACGGACGGACGCCGCCCGGCCGGCCTCCATCGTCCTGTTGGAGCAGCTTCCCGACCGGCTGAGCCTCCACGAGGCGTTCTACCTCGGACCTGACAGCGTGTCGGTCGCGACCCGCTTCCAGCGCGACCTCGATGCATCCCAGGGGTCTGACACGGAGCCGATGGAAGCGATGTCGGGGATGCCCGGCGCGGATGCCGGTTCGGCCGCTACCCCTCTCGACCTCGCGGGCCTGGGCGCCATGCTCGACGTGCCGGTGCAGGGCGTGACGCGCTCCCAGCTCCGCGATTCGTACTCGGAGCCCCGGGGCGATCATGCGCATGAGGCAATGGACATCCTGGCGGAACGGGGCACGCCGGTCGTGTCCGCCACCGGCGGGCGCGTGCTCAAGCTCTTCGACAGCAAGCCCGGCGGATTGATGGTCTACGCGGCGGACCCCTCCGGGCGCTTCATCCTCCTGTACGGCCACCTGGACCGCTATGCCGACGGGCTCGCCGACGGCGCGGGCCTCTACCGCGGGCAGGTGATCGGATACGTCGGAACCACGGGGAACGCACCGCCCGGGACGCCGCATCTCCACTTCGGGATCATGCGCGGGGATCCTGACGTGTCCTGGGCCCGCGGCACGCCGGTGAACCCGTACCCGCTACTGATCGCAGCCACGCTCCCGTCCGACTCCTCCCGCAATTAGGGGACCACTCCATGTCGTTCGCTATCTATCTCATCGGGTTCTTCGTCGTCATCGGCGGCGTGGCGTGGGGTCTCATCACGGTTGGGGTGCCCACCGTCTTCGTGATGATCCTGTGCGTCATCCTGCTCGGCCTCGGCATCTTGAGCGCGGTGACCCACACACGCTCCAAGGACCGCCCGGCCTGATCGGGTCGGACGGGCCTCTAGCGGTCACCGCGGCGTGGTGCGGCACGAAGGCCCTGGTCCTCGTGTCATGCCTTCGGGCGATGGTCCCTCGGACGTCCTCCGGTAGGTTCCATGCAGGCCAACCGAGGCAAGGAGAACACGATGTCGACATTGCTGATCCTCATCATTCTGTTGCTCGTGTTCGGCGGTGGTGGTTGGGGTTACTCGCGCTATCGCGGGTAGCGGCCCCGGTGGAATCCCCGATGGCGACCAAGGCAGAGAAGGTGAAGACCGCCGCCGACAAGAAGCTCGAACGGGAGCGCGCGCGGACCAGGAAGGCGAAGGCCAAGGCCAAGGCGGAGAAGGTCAGGGCCGCCGCCGCACTGAAGGCGCAGAAGGGCAAGTCCGCTGCCGAGCTGAAGGCTCAGAAGGCCAAGGCCGACACGAAGCTCGACGCGGCCCGTAGGAAGGCCCGGAGGGCCACAAGGAAGCTCTGGGCTGCCGGAGTGAAGGTCGCCGCGCGTAAGATCGGAAAGGCCGCGACCGCGGCGAAGGGTGCGCTTCAGGCGGCCGGCCATCAGGTCAGGGCCGGCATGGCCGCGGCGAGGAAGGCTGCCGCCGAAGAGGCTTCGGCAAAGCCCAAGGCGAGGAAGCCCACCGCGAAGAAGCGTGCAGCGAGGAAGCCCGCTGCAGAAAAGGTCCCGGCGAGGACGGGCCCGGCGAAGAAGGCCCCCGCAACGAAGGCCCCGGCGAAAAAGGCCCCGGCGAAGAAGATCCCGGCAAGGAAGGCTACTCTCCCGAAGAAGGCATAGCGGGACGGGGCTGGCATCCGAGGGACCGGGGTCTGTGTTCCGGGTTCAGGCGCGGCCATGCTACGACGAGCAGGACGTCGAGCGCCTACAGTTCCTGCGACTGACCAACAGGGACGACTGCTCCAGAGGCTCCGGAAGGCTTCGACAGCCGCCGTGTCGGCAGGGCGCCCGGCGCGCCCCCCGCAGGGGACATGGTGGATCAGCCGGCAGGCGCACTCCGCCGCAGGGGACATCGGCGCCGGGGAGTGGTCGACCCGGCGCCGCTAAGCCGAGGCCCAAACCACTGAGATCTCACGACCATGGACGCGAGTAGGCCGAGCGGTCCCCGTAGGCGGAGCGCGCCGGCCGGCCCGAACCCCCGAGCGGTCTGAGGAGAGGAGGCACGCCGGGCGCCCACGACCACGAGCCGCTACTCGAACCTCAGCGCCACGACCGGATCCACCCGCGCCGCTCTTCTCGCCGGCAGCCAGCTCGCCAGAAGCGCCACGGCCGAAAGGGCCACAGCGACAGCGCCGAACGTCACCGGATCCAACGGGCTCACCCCGAACAGGAGCGACGCCATGAGCCGGGTGACCCCCGCCGCCGCGGCGAGGCCCACCACCACGCCCATCCCCGCGAGCAACCCGGCTTGCCGGAGCACCATGCGGCTCACGTCGGCCTCCTCGGCGCCCATGGCCATGCGCACGCCGATCTCGCGGGTGCGCTGCGACACCACATAGGAGATCACGCCGTAGATCCCCACCGAGCCCAGGAAAAGCGCCACGCCGGCTGCGATGGCCAGCATGATGAGGGTGAACGACGTCTGCGCCATCGACCGGTCCGCGATCTCCTCGAGGGTGCGCTCCTGCGCGAGCGGGAGGACGGGATTCACGGACCAGACGGCCTCGCGGACGGCGGGGAGGAGGGCACCCGGGTCCCCGCTCTGTACGCGCACCGCGTAGCCCACCGAGCGAGGGGTGTAGGCTCCGGCCTCGTACACGCCTTGCACGATCTGCGGCCAGTAGACTGTGGCCACGGGGTCCTGGCCGACCCCGTTGTCGCGGATGTCCGACGCGACGCCCACGACCTCGAACCAGGGCCCATCCTCCTCGCCGGCGGCGGGGCGCACCCGCCTCCCGATGGCGGCGTCCGCGCTCCCCCACTCCTCGCGGGCCAGGTTCTCCGTGACCACCGCGACGCGCGCGTGCTGGTCCACGTCGGCCCATGTGAGCGCGCGCCCCGCGACGAGGCGGTTCCCCAGGGTCTCGAAGTAGCCCCCGCCCGTGAACTTGTACCTGCGGATGGGGGGGATCTGGTCGCCCTCGATCGGCCGGTCCGCGTTCTCGAGCGCGTCGTTGCTGTCGTTCCCGTCCATGGTGAGCGAGGAGGACAGTGCTGCGGAGGCCACGCCGGGGATCGCCTGGACGCGCCGGAGGATCTCCTGGTGCATCTGCGCGACCGCGAGGGGATCGGGCACCTCGGCGGAGGGGATGCTCACGCGGAACGTGAGGACCTCCTCGGGTGCGGTGAACCCGGGATCCACGGCGCGCAGCGCCTGGAAGCTCCTCACCATGAGCCCGGAGCCGGTGAGGAGCACCAGCGCCAACGCCATCTGCGCCACCACCAGGCTGTTGCGGGCCAGGTGGCGCTCCCTTCCGGCGCTCCCTCCCCGCCCTGCCTCCTTGAGGGCGCCCACCAGGTTGCCCGTGCCGAGGCGTAGCGCCGGGAGGATGCCGAACAGCAACCCGGCCGCCACCGACACGAGGAACGTGAACCCCAGCACGCGCCCGTCCACACCGATCTCGTCCAGGCGGGGGAGGCTCTCGGGGCCGAGTGCCACGAGGAACTTCAGCCCCGCCATGGCCAGAAGGAGCCCGACGACGCCCCCGACCACTCCGAGGACGACGCTCTCACCGAGAACCTGCGCGGTGAGATGACCGCGGCTGGCGCCCATGGCGGTGCGCACTGCCATCTCGCGTTGCCGCCCCTCCGCGCGCACCAGGAAGAGGTTGGCCACGTTGGCGCAGGCGATGAGGAGGACGATGGCCACGGTCCCGAGCAGCACCCAGAGGACGTTGCCCACGTCGCCCACCACGTCCTGCATGAGGGGGCGCACGTAGGCTCCGAACTTGGCCTGCTCGAGCATCCCCCGGGTGATCCCGCCGGGATAGCGGTCCACCGCCATCGGGATCATACGCTCCACGTCGGCGTTGGCCTGCGCGACCGTGGCGTCCGGGCGGAGCCGTCCGATGGCCTGGTAGCTGAAGTTGCCCACCATCAGGTTGGCCTGATCGAAGCGGAACGGGAGGTACACGTCCGGGTCGTAGGAGAGGAATCGGAGCCCTTCGGGCAGGACGCCGATGATCTCCCGCGAGGTGCCATTCACCGTGAGGGTCCGGCCCACTGCGCCCGAGTCGCCCCCGAATCTGCGCTTCCAGTAGCCGTGCCCGAGCATCACGGTCTCGGGAGTGCCGGGCGAGTCGTCGTCCTGGCTGAACACCCGCCCCAGGGCCGGCTGGATCCCCAGCATGGGGAGGATCCGCCAGGTGAGGCTCATGCTGGGGACTTGCTCGGGCTCGGCGATCCCCGTCACCGATACCGAGTTGTTGTCCCACATCCCGACGCTCTCGAAGGTCCGGCTCTCGGCCTCGTACATGAAGTGCAGGCCCGGGGACTGGTTCACCTCGTCGAAGCCGAGCCCTGGCGCCGTATGCCAGATCCCCATCAGGCGCTCGGGGTCCTCGAACGGGAGCGGCTTCAGCAGCACGCCGTTGACCACCGAGAAGATGGCGGTGTTGCTCCCGATCCCCACGGCGAGCGTGAGGATCGCCACGGCGCCGAACAGCGGCGCCCTGGCGAGCTTTCGAAGCGTGATGCGCAGCTGCTGGCCCATCGCTCCCATGCTCTCCCCCTGTCCGGTCCGGATCCGGGGCTCCCGCGGCGATGCCCCCGGCATCCGTACGCATTCGCTCGCGCCCGGGGTTCCGATTGCAACTTTTCCGCCGGTCCACCCGTCCGAGACGTTGTGAAGGGGCGGTTCAGGCGACGGGCATCACGGGGAGGACGACGATGAAGGGGATTCGGGGCACGCTGGCCGCGGGGGCTCTGCTGGCACTGGCGGTGGCGGTGGACGGAGTGGGGGCGCAGGAGCCGTTCGAGTGGAGCGGCAGCATCGCGCGCGGCGGCACGCTGGAGGTGAAGGGAATCTCGGGGAGCATTCGCGCCGAGCTGGCCTCGGGGAACGCCGCGGAGGTGACGGCCGTGAAGAAGGGGGACCAGGACGATTTCGAGCAGGTCGAGGTCCGCGTGGTCAAGGACGGCGCCGACGTGACCATCTGCGCGGTGTACGGAGACCCTGACGGAGGCGACGGTTGTGAGGGTGGGAACGCCCGTCGCGGGCTCTTCCGGCGGAACCGCCCCATCGACGTGAGCGTGGACTTCGTGGTGAGGCTCCCCGCCGGGACGTCCTTGAACGCCGGGCTGGTGTCCGGCGACGTGAGCGTCTCCGGGGTGCGGAGCGACGTATCCGCCTCCACCGTGAGCGGCGACGTCACCATCTCCACCACCGGGCTCGCCCGGGCCCACGCGGTGAGCGGTGACCTGGATGTGTCCATGGGGGCTGCGGACTGGGACGAGCTGGACTTCAACACGGTATCCGGAGACATCACGCTCCGGCTCCCGGCGGCGGCCGACGCGGACCTGGAGTTCAATTCGGTGTCCGGCGATCTGACCTCCGACTTCGAGATGACGCTCACCGGCCGCCTTGGCCGTCGTTGGCCGGGCCAGGCAATCCGCGCAACCATCGGCGATGGTGGCCGGCCCATCACGCTGAAGACCGTGAGCGGCGACGTGCGGCTGCTGCGGGCGGGGTGAGGCGCGTCGGTCCGCAGTCGAATCACCGCATCGCTGGCCGAGGCCTTCTCGTCCCAAAGGACTAATCCCCCGGAGGGGGAGGGAATCAGGGGGCTGATCCCCGGGGGTTAAGCCGAATTTCACCCGGCGGGCGGATGTCCGCCGACAGCACGAGTCGCGACGATCCATGGGTGGTTGCGGAAGCCATGGATGGAGGCGCGACTCGTTGCTTTTCCGGGTGGGTTTGGTGCCGGGGAAGTCACGGTGAACGTGGACACCACCCTCCTCGGCCCACCCTGAGCCCGGATTGACATTCCGAGGAGTCCCCATGAAGGACAGCACCAGGAACCGCGCGAAGGGCAAGTTCCACGAGGTGAAGGGCAAGCTCACCGAGAAAGCCGGCAAGCTCACCGATAATCCCAGGCTGGAGGCCGATGGCCAGGACGAGAAGGTCGCCGGGAAGGTGCAGCAGGTGATCGGCAAGGTCGAGAAGGTCCTGGGCGAGTAGGGAGGGCACCCAGCCATGACCAGGGACCCAGGGCCCCGCAGGGGGTGTAGCAGCCCGACATGCCAACTCCCGCAACCGCTGCACCGAAGATCCGACCCGGGATGGAACCCTGAGCCGGGCGGTCGTCGGCGGAGTCGCCCACCGGGCGGTGGTGGCCCCCCTGTTGCTCTCGGTGTTCGGGTTCGGCTTGCTGACGCCGGAACCCACGGGCGCGACGGATGCCCTGGACCCGGAGGCGGCGACCGAGGCCCCGCACCCCGCAGTGGTGACCGAGGCTGCGGCCGAGGCCCTGTACCGCGAGGTCGGGCTTGCCGGCATTCTCGAGGGCGCGGTGTTCGAGGCCGGGTACGGCCGGATGGAACAGCATGGGCTGCACGCCAGGATGCTGGCCATCGCCGACATGACGCAGCCGAGCACCGCCAAGCGGCTCGTGGTCATCGACCTGGAGGAGAAGAAGGTCGTGCTCCGCACCTGGGTGGCCCACGGGCAGAACTCCGGGGAGTTGATGGCCGAGCGCTTCAGCAACCGGGACGGCTCGCACCAGACCAGCCTGGGACTCTACCGGGTGGGTTCGAAGATCGTGAGCCCGAAGCACGGGCACGCGTTGCTCCTGCATGGGCTGGACCAGGGCGTGAACGACGGGGCCCTTCGCCGCGAGGTGATCATCCACGGCGCCGACTACGTGAGCGCCGAGTTCATTGCGGCGCACGGTCGCCTGGGGCGCAGTTGGGGTTGCCCCGCCGTGCCGCGCGACGACATGGCGCGCGTGATCGAGCTGCTGGCCGACGACGGTCTGCTATACGTGGCCGGCGCCTGAGCG
>DATIKQ010000063.1:0-44598 GCA_035477395.1 Longimicrobiales bacterium | reverse complement strand
CGTCAGGTCCGCGGTTCGCCTCCGGCTTCCTTCAGATCCCCCCTCGCGGCGGGCACCCTTGCCCTTGGCTATCCGGTTCCGACTGCTACGGCCCGTTTGAGACTCTCACTCCAGATACGGGACATGCCTGGCACACAACGCGCAGGGGCGGGGGGCCCGAAGGCTCCCCGCCCCTGCGGCGTATCGGGATGTGGGTGCGGCCGAGGGGCCGTTACGCCACGCCCGCGGTGTCCTGCATCTTGGGGGCCGAGCGCGAGATGGCCGGCTTGCAGAACCGCATGCCGATCTCGTAGAGCTGGCCCAGGTCGGTGTCGGCCAGGTCGGGATAGCGCTCCCCGATGTACTCGATGGTCTCGTCCATCCAGTGCTTCTGGTCGTCCTCGGCGGCCTGCAGAACCCCACAACGGTTGATATGGCTGAAGAGCTCGTCCCGAGCCCGATCCATGAGCTTCTCTTTACTCAATCTCTCCTCCCCTTATCCTTCGGACGCGTACGCACGCTTTCGGCCACGGTTGGCTTCAGCCGAATAAGCTAACGGAGAATCCCCTTCCGGGAAACCGATCCTTGTCGCCCACCCACGAGCCGGACGCCATCGCTCTGGAGGTGTTCCGCCACCTCTTCACAGCGCTGGCAGAGGAGATGGGGGCGGCCCTCAAACGGGCCTCCTTCTCCCCCAACATCAAGGAGCGGCGTGACTACTCCTGCGCCCTCTTCTCGCCCAGGGGGGCGGCGGTCTCCCTGGGGGATCACATGCCCGTGCACCTGGGCGCCATGCCCATGAGCGTCTGGGCCGCCCTGGAGGAGTTGGGAACCCTGGCGCCTGGGGACGTAGCCTGCCTCAACGACCCGTTCCGCGGCGGCACCCACCTGCCGGACATCTCCCTCACCGCCCCGGTGTACGCCGACGACGGCCGCCTTCTGGGATACGTGGCGTCCCGGGCCCATCACTCGGACGTGGGCGGGATGACGCCGGGCTCCATGCCGCTGGCCCAGGAGATCTTCCAGGAGGGGCTCCGGATCCCGCCCGTGCGCCTGTACGTGGCCGGGGAGCGCAACGAGGACCTCTGGCGCACGATCCTGGCCAACGTCCGCACCCCGGTGGAGCGCGCGGGTGACCTGGACGCCCAACTGGCCGCGCTCCACGCCGGCAGCGTGCGGCTCAAGGAGATCGCCGCCCGCCGGGGCGTCGGAGAGACACTGGCGGCCATGGACGCCCTGGTGGCATATGCGGACCGCCTCGTGGAGGCCGGCCTGGAGCGCATCCCCGACGGCACCTGGCGGGGCGAGGACTTCCTGGAGGACGACGGGTTCGGGAGCGGGCCCATCGCGATCCGCGCGGCGTTGACCGTGAAGGGGCCGACGTTGCGCATCGACTTCACCGGCACCGACCCGCAGGTGGCCGGGGGGGTCAACGCCGTGTCCGCCATCACCGCGTCGGCGTGCCGCTACGTGGTGCGCTGCGTGGTGGAGGCGCTCCTGGGCGAGCCCCTCCCCGCCGGGGGCGGCTCCATGTCGGCTGTGGAGCTCGTGCTCCCCTTGGGGAGCGTGGTGAATGCGCGCATGCCGGCCTCGGTGGCCGCCGGGAACGTGGAGACCAGCCAGCGCATCACCGACGTGCTCATGCGCGCCTTCCAGCAGGCGCTCCCCGACCTCATGCCCGCCCTCTCCCAGGGCACCATGAACAACACCACCGTGGGCGGCACCGACCCGCGCACCGGGGAGCCTTTTGCGTACTACGAGACCGTCGGGGGAGGGATGGGGGCGGGCCCGTCGGGGCCCGGCCTCTCCGCGGTGCACGTCCACATGTCCAACTCGTTGAACACGCCGGTGGAGGCGCTCGAGCACGCCTACCCCTTCCGGGTGGAGCGCTACGGGATCCGCCGGGGGAGCGGGGGCGGCGGCGCGCACCGGGGAGGCGACGGCCTGCGCCGGGACCTCCGGGTGCTCACCGGGGGACGCGTCGCGCTGCTGAGCGAGCGGAGGGCGGTGGGGCCGTCCGGGACCCGTGGCGGCGCTGACGGCGCCCCGGGCGAGAACGTCCTGATCCGCGGCGGCGTGGAAGAGCCACTCCCGTCCAAGGCCAGCTTCTCCGTCCTGCCCGGGGACGTGCTGAGCATCCGGTCGCCGGGCGGCGGCGGGTGGGGCCCCGAGGGAGGCTGAACGCATGCACATCCTCATGATGACGTTCTGTGAGCACGCCCAGCTCAGGTCCGACGGGAAGCTGGACATCCACGGCGCGTTCAACGACCTGGCCGCCCCGGGGTTCCCTGCGAAGCAGGACGAGATGGTGCTGGTGGTCGCCCTCGAGTGGGACGCCGGCGACGGCGGCCGGTTCCAGTTCAAGGTGGAGCTGATGGGCCAGGGTCCCAAGCCGTCGTTCACCGTGAACGGCGAGACGGAGGTGCGCTCCCGCGGCGCCGACGGGCGCCCGGGGCGGACCTACCTCATCATGCCCCTGAAGGACATCGTGTTCCCCACCCCGGGCGCGTACCACCTGGAGCTCCGCATCAAGGGCCACACGCACGTCGGCTCCCCCCTCCACCTCTGGCAGGTGGCGGACGCGGGAGCGCACTAGGTTGGCCGGGCGGCGGGTCGTCACCGCCGACGGTCCCGTCCTGCTCCCCCCGACGGCGCCCCGGCGGGTCTGCCTCGTCCTCCTCTCCGGGATCGGCGACGCGGTCCACGGCCTCCCGCTCGCGCTGGACCTGAAGCGGGTGGATCCCTCGATCCACGTGACCTGGGTGGCCGAGCCGGCCCCCGCCGAGATCCTCCTGCACCACCCGGCGGTGGACCGGGTGGTCGTGTACCGCTCCCGCGACGGAGTGCGCGGGGTGCGGGAGCTCAGGCGGGCCATGGCGGACGTGGATGCCCACCTGACGCTGAACCTCCAGCGCTACCTGAAGTCGGCATGGCCCACGCTTTTCTCCGGTGCGCCGGTGCGCGTGGGCCTCCCGCCCTCCAAGACGCGCGACGGGATCCGCTGGGTCCACACCCACGTGCTCCAGGAGTGCCCCTGGAAGCACACCCAGGATCTCTTCCTCGACTTCCGCTGGGCGCTGGGCGTGGACCGGGACGCCCCCGTGGCGTGGGGGCTCACGCTCCCGCCCGAGGAGGAAGCGGCGTCCCGCGCCTACTTCGACGGACTCGGCGGACGGCCGGCGGCGGCGCTCGTGGTGGCCTCGGCCAACCCGAAGAAGGACTGGGCTCCTGAGCGCTACGCGGAGCTGGCCGACGCCCTGGAGCGCGACCTGGGGTTCCGGGTGCTGCTCCTGGGCGGCCCCTCCCCGCGCGAGCGGGAGGCGGTGGAGCGCATCCTGCGCGCTGCGACCACCCGTCCGGTGAACGCGCTGGCCGCTTCGGTGCGGACGCTCATGGTTCGGCTACGGGGCTCGGCGCTGGTGGTGGCGCCGGACACCGGACCGCTCCACCTCGCCCACGCGATGGGCGTGCCGGTGGTCGGGCTCTTCGGCCACACGAACCCGTGGCGCGTGGGTCCGTGGCGGGACTTCCGCGACCTGGTGGTGGACCGCTACACCGACCGCGGCGACGCGCCGGACCCCTCGGCGTATCTTCCCCGCGAGGGGCGGATGGACGCCATCACGGTGGCCGACGTCCTCGAGAAGGTGGAGCTGGCACGATGCCGCTATCCGTGAGCCTCCCCGACCCCTACCGGCGGGTCGAAGGCCCCGGCGCCTGGGGCTTCGCCCGGCCGGATGCCGCACCGTGGGCCGCGGCGGTGCTGGCGGCGGGCGGCACGTTCCACGCCTGGGCCGGCGCGCACTCGGGGCGGAGGGCGTTGGTGGGGCGCGGGCGCACCTGGGCCGTGCCTTCGCCCGCGCCGGGTTCCTCCCAGGCGCACGGCTGGGTGGTGCGCCACTACCGCCGGGGAGGA
This sequence comes from Longimicrobiales bacterium, assembly GCA_035477395.1. Classification (GTDB taxonomy): domain Bacteria; phylum Gemmatimonadota; class Gemmatimonadetes; order Longimicrobiales; family Gaopeijiaceae; genus SZUA-318. Next base: position 40,706 of record DATIKQ010000063.1, on the reverse strand, counting down.
CTGCTGGCGCGTTGGCTGCACGATCGGTACCTCGCGATGGGCGCGCCTCGCCCCCTGGCCGAGCTGCGCGCCTCGCTGGAAGCCTCGCGCCGCGGGATTCCGACGCCGGCCGTGGTGGCGGGAGCCGTGCATCCCGCAGCGGCCATCTACCGAGCGGACCTGGTCACCGAGGAGATCCAGGGAGGAGTGGACCTTGCAGGCGTCCTCTTCGGAGACGGGGGGACGTCGGTGGACCCCCTCCGGGCCCTCGCCGCCGCGAGCGACCTGGTGAGCACCTTGGCCGAGGCCGGCGTGCGGCACATGGATCTCAACGCCAGGAACGTCGTCCTGCAGCCGCGAGGCGTCGGGGTCCGCGCCTGGCTGGTGGACCTGGACCGCTGCCGCTTCACGGCGGGCCCGAGCCCCGGGGCCGGGCTGGCCATGCGCCGACGCCTGGAGCGGTCCCTGCGCAAGCTGGGAGCGCAGAACGGCCGGGAGCTTCGCGAGGACGCGTGGGCGGCCCTGGCGAGCGGGCCCGCCGCGTCGGGCAGCGCGCCACCGGAAGGGACGCGGTGATGCGGGCGGGCGTGATGGTAGACGCCGGGCAGTCCCGGGAGCCACCGGGGGGCACCCGGCCGGGCTGGTCGGGCCCGCCCCCCCGCGAGGTGTGCATCGTCATGCTGTCGGCGCTGGGGGACGCGGTGCACGTCCTCCCCGTGGCCACCGCGCTGAAGCGGGCGTGGCCGGGGACGCGCATCACCTGGGTCGTTCAGCCCGCCGCCCGGGCGCTGGTGGGAGCCCACCCCGCCATCGACGAGTTCCTCGTCTTCCACCGCGGTCGGGGGCTCCAGGGCATCGGCGGATTCGTGGACTTCGCGGACAAGGTCCGCGGCCGGCGCTTCGACCTCGTCCTGGGCCTCCAGGTGTACCTGAAGGCGGGCGTCCTCACCGCGCTCACGCCTGCCGCGGTGAAGCTGGGGTTCGACCGAGCCCGGGCCCGCGACCTCCAGTGGCTCTTCACCACCCACCGCATCCCTCCCCACCGGCGTCAGCACGTGCAGGACCAGTACTTCGAGTTCCTGAGCTGGCTCGGCGTCGACGCGGAGCCGCTGTCGTGGGGCCTGGTCCCCGACGAAGGGGAGCGGGAGGCGCAGGCGGCGTTCTTCTCCTCCCTGGACCGGCCGGCGTGCGCGGTGGTGGTGGGCACGAGCGACCCGAGGAAGGACTGGCACGCCGAAGGATGGGCCCGCGTGCTGGAGGCGGTGGAACGGGACCACGGGCTCCGCCCCGTCCTGGTAGGGGGGCCGTCGCCGACGGAGCGGAGGATCGCGGACGAGATCCTGGCACGCACCTCGGCGCGGGTGGTGGACGCTCTGGGCGACGACGTGCGCCGGCTGGTGTGGCTCCTGGAGGGAAGCGCGCTCACCATCTCCCCGGACACCGGTCCCCTCCACGTGAGCCGGGCGGTGGGGACCCCGGTGGTGGGGCTCTTCGGTCACACCGACCCACGGCGGAGCGGGCCGTATCGGGCCTACGAGGACCTCGTGGTGGACGGCCGCACCGCGCATCCGGGCGAGGACCACGGGACAGCGCCGGCGGCGCGGGACGGCATGGGGCGCATCACGGTGGAAAGGGTCATGGAGAAGGTGGCCCTGGCGATGGATCGGCACGTGCGCTGAGCCGGCCGGGGTCGTCGGGACCCGGCTCTCCACGCATCGCGCCTTGCTGCGATCCCTCCGTCCGTCTACGGTGATTCCATCGACCCGCAGCACAACCGGAGGATTCCATGAAGCTTCCCCGCTTCATCGCCGTGGCCCGCCGCGCCGGAGCGCGCCGGGCCCTCTTCATTCTCGCCGTGGCGCTCGCGCTCCCTCTCGCGGCCGCTGCCCAGAGCATTCCGACCCCCGAGGAGTTCTTCGGCTTCCAGATGGGAGCGGACCAGAAGCTCGCCCGATGGGACCGGATGGTGGAGTACTATCGCCTCCTGGATCAGGCCAGCGACCGCATCCAGGTCGTGGACATGGGCAAGAGCACCCTGGGCAACCCCTTCCTGGCCGTCTGGGTGTCGGCGCCGGAGAACATGGCGCGCCTGAGCGAGATCCAGGCCATGAACGCCGTCCTCCAGGACCCCAGGGGCAAGTCCCAGGCCGAGATCGAGCGCGCCATCGCGAGCGGGAAGGTGGTGTTCGTCCAGTCCTACGGCCTCCACGCCTCCGAGGTGGCGGCCAGCCAGACCGCCGTGGAGCTGCTGTACGAGATGGCGACGCGGAACGACCCGCAGATGACGGAGATCCTCGCCAACACCGTCTCCATCCTCATCCCGTGCTTCAACCCGGACGGGCTGATCATGGTGACGGACTGGAACGAGAAGACCGTCGGTACCGAGTACGAGGGCATGGGCACGCCGTCGCTCTACCACCATTACATCGGGCACGACAACAACCGTGACGCGTTCATGCAGAACACGGTGGAGTCGCAGTACGCCGCCAAGATCATCTTCCGCGAGTGGACTCCCCAGGGATACATCGACCACCACCAGATGGGCGGATACGGCCCGCGCATCTACCTCCCGCCCTACGCCGAGCCCATCCGTCCCGAGGCCGATCCCATCGTGTGGCGCGAGATGTCGTGGTACGGCGCCCACATGGCGTACAAGATGGAGGAGAAGGACCTCCCCGGCTCGGTGAACGCCGCCATCTATTCGGGGTGGGGGCACTTCGGGTTCCACTGGATCACGCCGTTCCACAACATCGCCGGGATGCTCACCGAGTCGGCGTCGCCGCGCCTGGCCAGCCCCCTCTACGTCCATCCCGATCAGCTCCAGGGCTCCCGCCAGCTCCCCGAGTACGCGGCGCAGACCACCTTCCCGAACCCCTGGATGGGCGGTTGGTGGCGCCTCCGTGACCTGGTGGAGCGCCAGAAGGTGGCCAGCTACGCGCCGCTGGAGATCGCGGCGAAGAACCGGGAGACCGTGCTGAGGAACGCGTATCTCAAGGCGTCGCGCCAGACCGAGCGGGGGCTCGAGGGGGACACCAAGGCGTTCGTCATCCCCGCGGAGCAGCACGACCCGCTCACCGCGCAGAAGATGGTGAACAAGCTGCTGGGCCAGGGCGTGACGGTCGAGCGGAGCGAGGCGGGCTTCACCCACGAGGGCAGGGTGTACGGACCCGGCACGTTCGTGGTCTCCATGGCTCAGCCCAAGCGCGGGGTCATCCGGTGGCTCCTGGGTCGCACCTTCTACCCGGACAACAGCTACACGCGTGACGCCCAGGGGAACCCCATCCGCCCCTACGATATGAGCACGGACAACATGGCCGAGTTCATGGGCGCGCGGGTGGACCCGGTGGGCACGCCGGTGCCGGCGCCGCTCACCGCGATCGGAACGTGGCTCGAGCCCCGCGGCACGGTGGCGAAGGGAAGCCACGGATACCTCCTCGAGGGCCGTCTCAACGATGCGTTCCGCGCCATGAACCTGCTCTGGAACGAGGGCGTGGACGCGCGCCGCCTCACCACGAGGCACGGCACCCACCTTGCCGGCGACTTCTGGATCCCGGACGCGCCGGAGGCCCTGGTGGCGCGCGTGGCCAGCGAGACCGGCGTGACCTTCCACGCCATGGACGTGGATCCGGGCGCCGCGGCCGCGCCCGTGGCGCGCCTGCGCGTGGGCATGTACCAGCGCTACTACGGCGGGAACATGGACGAGGGGTGGACGCGGCTCCTGCTGGAGCAGTTCGACTTCCCCTACACGTCCCTCTTCGACCCCGAGCTGAAGGCCGGGAGCCTGAACCGGAAGTACGACGTCATCCTCATCCCGGAAGACAACCTCGCCACCCTGAAGGGCGGAGACCGGGACGCGGACGAGCCCGACTACCCGCCGGAGTACCGCTCGGGCTTCGGCGACCAGGGCGTGGGGGCGTTGAAGGCGTTCGTGGAGGCCGGAGGCACCCTGGTCACCTTCTCACGGGCCGGCGACCTCGCCATCGAGGGGCTCGGCGTACCCGTGAGGAACGTGGTGGCCGGGCTCCCCGGCCGCACGTTCTGGTCGCCGGGTTCCACGCTCCGGGTGAAGGTGGACACCACCGACCCGTACGCGTACGGGATGCCGGAGAACGCGCTGGCCACCTTCCTCTCCGGAGGCCAGGTCTACGAGACCGTAGCCTCTGCGAAGAACGAGGCCGTCCGGCGCCTCGTGACCTACGTGGACAGGGACGTCCTGCACAGCGGCTGGCTCCTCGGAGAGGAGCACATCGCTGGAAAGGCCGCGGTGGTCTCGGTGGAGCGCGGAAAGGGCCGGGTCCTCCTCATCGGGTTCCGGGCGCAGCACCGGGCCCAGACCCACGGCACCTTCAAACTCCTCTTCAACGCCCTGGTCGGCGCGCCCCCGGCCCGTTGACCGACTTCCAGATCGGGGGCGGCGGTTCGGGCTTCGCTGCCCCCGTGCTGGCGGGAGCCGGGCTCTCCGGCTCGGAAGCGTACGCCTGGCGCGCGAATTCCGGCGTCACGGGGAAGCGGATCGTGAACGTCGTGCCCACGCCCACTTCGCTCTCCACGGAGATGGTCCCGCCGTGCTTGGACACGATGCCGTAGGCGATGGACAACCCCAGGCCCGTCCCCTTCGACTCGTCCTTCGTCGTGAAGAAGGGATCGAACAGGTGCCCGATCCGGTCTGGCGGGATGCCATGGCCGGTGTCCGCGATGGCGAGCTCTGCGTACGCCTCCGAGGAGCTGGTGGTGAGGGTGAGGCGGCCGCGCTCTTCCATGGCCTGCACCGCGTTCATCACGATGTTCAGGATGACCTGCTGGAGTTCGGCGCGGTCAGCCATGACCGGGGGCAGGTTCGGCTCGAAGGCACACACCAGCTCGATGTTGTGGAAGGCCGCCTGGGGCTTCACCAGGGCGAGCGCTTCCTGGGCCGAGCGCCCCAGTTCCACGGGCTCTGGGCTGCTGACCGACTGGCGTGAGAAGTCCAGCAGCCCCTTCACGATGGCCTTGCAGCGCTGGGCCTGTCGCACCACCTCCTCCAGGTTCTCCCGGTTGGGGTCGTCGGGAGGGATGTCCTCCAGGGCCAGGGCGCTGAGGGCAAGCACACCCCCGAGCGGGTTGTTGATCTCGTGGGCGACGCCGGCGGAGAGCATCCCGAGAGAGGCCAACCGCTCGGTGCGGGCCATGCGCACCTGCATCGCGAGCAGCTCCCGGGAGCGCTGGTCCACTTTGTCCTCCAGGGTGCGGCCCCACGCCTCCAGGTCAGCGCGCATGGTCCGGAGGCTCTCCAGCATGGAGTTGAACGAGCTGGCCAGCACGGCCACCTCGCCCTCGCCGGTGGCCCGGATCGTCTGGTCGAAGTCTCCGGCGGCGATGTTCTGGGCGGCGTTGGCCATCTCGCCGATGGGGCGCAGGATGTTCCCCATGATGCCGTACGTCGCCACGAGGATGATGAGGAACCCCGATCCCGCGATCGCGAAGAACGAGATGATGACCCGGTCGCGGATCTGGGCGTGATACCGCTCCAGGACGCCTACGCCGATGATCCCCACGACGGTCCCGTCCAGGCTCCGGAGGGGCTCGTACGCGGTGAGGTACCAGTCATGGACCACGTAGGCCCTGGCCCGCCAGGACCGCCCCTCGTCCAGCACGGCGTGCCCGACCTCCTCGGACACGGTGGTGCCCAGGGCGCGATCCCCCCCGGCGTTGGTGACGGTGGTCACCACCCGGACCCCGTCCTGGAAGATGCTCACCGTCCCCACGGGCTCGCCCCGGTGGGTCTCCCCTGCATACAGGACGCGCCACATGCGGTCCACGATGCCCAGGTTCCCGTTGAGGAGCGTGCCCGCGTACACGACGCCGCGTACCACGCCGGCGCCGTCCGTGAGCGGAGACGCCGACAGAAGCACCATCCCCGAACCCAGGCTCGGGGACCTGGGAGCTCGCCCCCGGGGCGTGGGCACGGCGTCCAGGGCCACCGCCCGCTCGAGCCCGGGCGCCTCCCGCGCGAGCTGGTCCGCATCGAGGATCTCGGTGGAGGCCACCGTGCGCCCCGTCAGGGCCGCGGCCACGACGGCCGCGGTGAGGGTGTCCCCCGCGGAAGCGCCGTCCGCAGCGCGGCGCACCACGCGGCCCTGCGCATCGGTAACGCCCATGAAGGCGAAGCCCGATTCCCTCCACACCCGGTCCAGCCGGCCTTCCCCGGAGGCCCCCCCCTCCCGGGCCAGCGCCGTCAGCTCGGGCTCGCCGGCCAGCACGAACACGGTCTGCCGGATCCGGTCCAGCTCGTCGTCGTAGATGGTCTGGGCGGTGGCGAGGCTGCGGGCCGCGCCGGCCTGGGCCTCCTTCATGATGGTGGAGCTCACGATCCACGAGCCTACCACGGAGGTCACCAGCCCCCCGAGGGCGAGGATCACCAGGTAGCTGCTGATGAGCCTCGTCTTGAGGGGAAGGCGGCTCAACGGGAGGAGCGACACGATACCGCCTCGCGTAGGCAGCCCCGTGGGGGCTGCGCGCTCACCCCAGCGCCTCTTCCGGCTCGCTGCCGGCCGGGCTCGCGCTCTCCGGGGAGAGCAGCGGAAGCCGAACCGTGAAGGTGGACCCCACGCCCACCTCGCTCTCCAGATTGATCGTCCCCCCCAGCTGCGTGACGATCTTCCGCGTGATGGCGAGGCCGAGGCCGGTCCCCGAGGGGGCCTGCCCGCCGTGATCGCTCACCCGGAAGAACTCCTCGAAGACCAGGGAGCGGCACTCCTCGGGAATCCCCCGGCCGGTGTCCGTCACCGCCACGCACACGTCCCCCCGGTCCATGCGCGCCGCCACCGAGACTCGGCCCCCGGTCCGATTGTACTTGATGGCGTTCTCCACGAGGTTCGTGAAGAGGACGCCCACCCAACCCGCCTCGCCCCCCACCGTCAGCCCACCGTCCGGAAGCGTGAGGTCCAGCGACACCTGCCGCAGCTCCGCCTGGGGCTCACATGCGTCCACGACCTCAGCCAACATCTTGCGCAGGTCCAGGGGATCGCGGCGCTGCCCGAGCTCCGAGAACTCGGCCCGGGAGAGCGTGAGCCAGTCCTCGATGAGGTGGACCAGCTGGTCGCAGCGGGCGCGGCTCCTGGAGAGCCATTCCTCGCGCTGGCCCGCCGCTGCTTCGGCGCCCTCGAGCCTGAGGAGCACGTCCATGTACTGCCGGATGGCGACCAGGGGGCTCTTGAGTTGGTGCGACACGAAGGTCATGAAGCGGCGCTTGAGCATCTGCCGCTCCAACTCCAGCCGGTGCGACTGGAGCAGAAGACGGCGCTGGCCCAGGGCGCGCGTCACCACCAGGCGCAACTCGTCCGGAGTGAACGGCTTGGGGAGGAAGTCGAAGGCGCCGGCTTTGATGGCCTCCACGGCGCTCCCGATGGTCGGGTACCCCGTGATGACCACCATCACCATGTCCGGGTCGGCGGCGTGGACCCGCGAAATGACGTCCATGCCGCTGATGCCCGGCATCTTCAGGTCCACCACCACCAGGTCCGGCCGCCGGGAGAGGACGGCCTCCAGCCCCTTCGTCCCGTCTTCGAAGACCTCCACCGCGTAGCCGCTCTTGGCCAGGATCTTCCGGCAGCTGAGCCCCATCGCGTAGTCGTCGTCGATGACCACAATGCTCGTGCCGGACACGTCGCCGCCGTCGGCGCGGCGATCGAAGCTGCCGTCCACGGGTCACCTCATGCGCGCTGGAGGGCCTTGGCGAGCGTCGCCAGCAAGACATCCAGGTCCACCGGCTTGGCGAGGTAGCGGTCGGGGCGGATGAGGTCGATGCCCTCCGCACGCTGGAAGCGCTGGTCCGGGTTCTCACGGATGGACGAGAGCATGATCAGGGGCACGTCCTGGAAGCGCTCGTACTCCGGCTGGTGCTTGATGGTGAACGCGACGCCGTACCCCTCGTGCATCGTCTCCATCATGATGTCGAGGAGGATGGCGTCGGGCTCGCACTCCCGGAGTTTGGCGAGGCCCTCGCGGCCGGACCCGGCGCGCACCACGCGGTATCCCTCGGACTCGAGGAACGCGCCGATGCTGGCCTGGAAATCCTCGTCGTCGTCGATGATGAGAATGGTCTTTACGGAAGACATGGTGACCTCCAGGTCATGTCGGGCGGCCCGACTCCGGCGCATCGCGGCCAGGGGATCGGACGGCGTCGTGTGCCGTGATCCCCAGGAGCCGCCGGAGGCGCTGAGCGAGGTCGGGGCCGACGATGGGTTTCTCCATGAAGTGGTCCGCCCCGAGGTGCATGCACGCAACGGCTGTGGGCACGTCGGCGTCGGTGGCCAGGACGATGATGGGCACCTGCACGTTCTCGTCCCGGAGGCGGCGCTGCAAGTCCATTCCGCTCATCCCGTGGAGCTGGAGCTCGGTGATGAGGCAATCCGGCGGGGGGGCGTGCCGGAGGGACTCCACGAAGCCCTCCGCCGACGTGAACGTGCAGGCGTCGAGCCCAAGGGTGTCCAGGAGAGCGCACAGGCTCTCTCGGACGCCCTCGTCCGGGTCGATCACCGATACCACCGGGCGCGCCATCTCTCCCACCTCCGCCCTCAATCTCCTCCCGGGCCGGGGGCACCGAAATGGTGGCGAATACCGATGCGCCGGCGCCCCATCTGCCCTGGCGGGCCCGGGCGCCCCATCTTTCCCTGAGGATCACCGGCACTCTCCCGGGAGGACGGCTCGTGCCGACGGCAAGGAAGCGCGGGGCGCGGGCGCCCGAACACGGGGTGGACGCCCGCCTGCGGGAGCTCGAGTGCCATCATGCGGTTTCCCGCGTCATCGAGGACGCCGGGGGCGTGGTCCACCACGTCCTGCTGGCCACCGCTCGCGCCCTCGCCGCCGCCTGCGCCTTCCCCGCTGACGCGTGCGCGCGCATCCGCCTGCGCGGCCGGGACTACCGCACCGACACCTGGCAAGACACGGCGTGGCGCATCTCGGCCCCGATCGAAGTCCAGGGGCAGCAGGTGGGCACGGCCGAGGTGGCGCACGTCCGGCGCCACACCTTCCGGCCGGAGGAGCAGGCTCTCCTGGACTCGGTGGCCCTCCGCCTGGGTCGCTACGTCGAGCAGGCGGAGAACGACCGGCGCCTCGAGTCCCAGGAGGCCGGGCTGCGCAAACGCCTCCTCCACCTGACCCGCGTGACCACGGTGGGGGAGATGGCCAGCAGCATCGCGCACGAGGTCAACCAGCCTCTCACGGCCATCTCGACGTACGCCCAGGCGTGTCGCCGCATGGTGGAGGCGGACGACCTCAGCCGCGAGGAGATCTCCCGGATCCTGGGACGCATCACCGACGAAGCCCTCCGGGCCGGCGAGATCATCCACCGGCTGAGGGACCTCGTGCGCCGGCGCGAGAGCGAGCGCAAGCCGTGGAGCGTGAACGCGCTCATCCACCAGGTGATGCCGCTGGCCAACATGGACGCGCGCCTGCACGGGGTGCTGCTCCACCTGGACCTGGAGCAGAACCTCCCGCAGGTGGTGGTGGACGGGGTGCAGATCCAGCAGGTGCTGCTCAACCTCATCCGCAACGGCGTGGACGCCCTCGACGGGCAGACCCAGCCGGAGCCGGAAGTGGTCGTGCGCACGTGCCTGACGACCCCCGGGGGCCTCCGCGTCTCGGTCTCGGACTGCGGGTGCGGGCTCCCCGAGACCGCGCAGGAGGACCTCTACCAGCCCTTCTTCACCACGAAGCGGGACGGCATGGGGATGGGGCTCTCCATCAGCCGCTCCATCGTCCTGATGCACGGGGGCCGGCTCTGGTTCGAGCGGAACCCGGTGCGGGGCACCACCTTCCACTTCTCGCTCCCCACCGAGGGCGGGAGCGCCGATGGCTGACGCGCCGCCCACCGTGTTCATCGTGGACGACGATCCGGCGGTGCGGGAGTCCATGGGCATGCTCATGGCCACGGCGGGTCTGCGCAGCTGCGGCTTCCCCTCGGCCCGGGACTTCCTCGCAGCGTACGAGCGCGCGGTCCCGGGATGCCTGGTGCTGGACCTGCGCATGCCGGGCATGTCGGGAACCGAGCTCCAGGCGGAGCTGGAGCGGCAGGACGCGACGCTCCCCATCATCTTCCTCACCGCCTACGCGGACGTGCCCACGGCCGTGGGCGCGGTGCGGGCGGGCGCCGTGGACTTCCTGGAAAAGCCGGTGGACGGGGAGAGGCTCCTGAAGCGCGTCCAGGACGCCCTCGGCATCGACGCCCGGTCGCGGGCGCTCCGCTCCGAGGCCGAGAGGGCGCGTGAGCTCCTGGACCGGCTCACGCCGCGGGAGTCGGAGGTGCTGGACCTCGTGGTGGCGGGACTCACCAACAAGGCCGTCGCCAAGATCCTGGGCATCAGTCGCCGCACGGTGGAGACGCACCGGGCGCGCATCATGGGCAAGACCGGCGCCGCCTCCCTGCCCGACCTCATCCGCATCGTGGGATCCGCCGGCCCGCGCTGACCGTCCTCGCAGGCCGCCTTGCCCGCTCACCCGGGCGCTTCTAGGGTTCATGGTTCCCCGCACCGGAAGCGACATCCCGCAATGTGCTCCATCCTCGGCATCCTCGACGTCCGCTCCGACGCCACGGCCCTCCGGGACCTGGCGCTCGAGCTCTCGCGCCGGCAGCGCCACCGCGGCCCCGACTGGTCCGGGGTCTTCGCCCACGAGCGCGCCGTCCTGGCCCACGAGCGCCTCTCCATCGTGGACGTACTGCACGGCGCCCAGCCTCTGGGGAACTTCGCGTCGGGCCCGGTGCTGGCCGTGAACGGCGAGATCTACAACCATCGGGAGCTTCGGGCCCGGTTCCCCCACCATCCCTTCGCCACAGAGTCGGACTGCGAGGTCATCCTCCCCCTCTACCAGGAGAAGGGGGCCGACTTCCTGGGGGATCTCAACGGGATCTTCGCCTTCGTGCTCTACGACATCGCCCGCGACCGGTACGTCGTCGCGCGGGACCCCATCGGCGTGATCCCCCTCTACACGGGGCGCGACGCCCACGGCAACCTCTTCGTGGCGTCGGAGATGAAGGCGCTGACGCCCGTGTGCCGCACCGTCGCCGAGTTCCCTCCCGGGCACGTGCTGGACAGCGCCGTGGGACCCGAGCCGGTGCGGTACTACCACCCCGAGTGGACGAGCTTCGAGGGGCTGAGGAGCGAGGGGCTGGGTGCCGCGGAGATCCGGTCGGCGCTCCAGGGCGCGGTCCACCGGCAGCTCATGAGCGACGTCCCCTACGGCGTGCTCCTGTCCGGGGGCCTGGACTCGTCCATCATCTCGGCCGTGGCCAAGCGCTACGCCGCCCGGCGCGTCGAGGAGGACGACCGCTCCGAGGCCTGGTGGCCTCAGCTCCACTCCTTCGCCATCGGGCTGGAAGGGGCTCCCGACCTGGCGGCGGCGGCCCACGTGGCCACGCACATCGGGACGGTGCACCACGAGTTCCACTTCACCGTGCAAGAGGGACTCGACGCGCTCAGGGACGTGATCTACCACCTGGAGACGTACGACGTCACCACGGTGCGCGCCTCCACGCCCATGTACCTCATGGCCCGCCGGATCCGTGCCATGGGGATCAAGATGGTGCTCTCCGGCGAGGGGGCCGACGAGGTCTTCGGAGGCTACCTCTACTTCCACAAGGCCCCCGGCCCCCGGGAGTTCCACGAGGAGACGGTGCGCAAGCTGGCGCGGCTGCACTCCTTCGACTGCCTCCGGGCCAACAAATCCATGGCCGCGTGGGGCATCGAGGCCCGGGTCCCCTTCCTGGACCTGGCGTTCCTGGACGTGGCCATGAACCTGGACCCGGCGGCGAAGATGATCCGCCCGGGAGGCCAGGAGAAGCAGGTGCTGCGCGAGGCCTTCGCGGACCACCTCCCCGACGCGGTGCTCCGGCGGCAGAAGGAGCAGTTCTCCGACGGCGTGGGCTACGGGTGGATCGACGCCCTCAAGGCCCACGCAGAGGCCCGCGTGCCCGACCGGGACTTCGAGAACGCGCGCTTCCGCTTCCCCCACAACACGCCGGACACCAAGGAAGGGTACCTCTACCGGTGCATCTTCGAGGAGCACTTCCCCCTCCCCTCCGCCGCGGAGACGGTGCTGGGCGGGAAATCGGTCGCGTGCAGCACCCCCGAGGCCCTGGCGTGGGACGCCTCGTTCCAGGGTGTGAACGAGCCCTCGGGCCGGGCCGTGAAGGGGATCCACCAGGACGCGTACTGACGCGCCGGGGGCGCGGGGCTAGGTCGTCGTCAGCCACGCTTTGAGCGCGAGGAACCCCGCCGCCGCCACCGCCCCCAGCGCCGCCTCCCACTCCCGGTTGCGGACGTACCGGGCCCAGCGGAACCCCGCCGCCGTCCCCGCGTCCCGCCAGGGCGTCAAGCGGGGCACGAACGCCGGCACCCGGGCGGCGTAGGCGCGGTAGCGATCCCCGAACAGCTCGCCCAGGAGGCGGTGCTCCGAGGCCATGGTCGGCACGTACACCGCCGCGAAGAAGCCCGCGAAGAGGGCGGGCCAGGCCCAGTGCCCGCCGGCCACGGCGATCCCGAGTCCCAGGAGGAGGCTCCCCAGGTACAGGGGGTTCCGGGTGAACGCGTACGGCCCCCCGGTGGCGAGCTCCCGCTCCTTCTCGATGGTCCCCGCCGCCCACCCCCGGAGGAGGAGGCCCACAAGGACCAGGGGCGCGCCCACGCCCAGGAGGGCCAGCGTCGGCCGGGCGAGCCACAGGTAGAGGAGGATCAGGAGCACGACCGCCCGCAGGCGGACGCGGCGCAGGCTCACGGTCACGGCCGGAGGGTCGCCCGGGCGCGGGACCCGGGGTGCAGGGGAACCCCCGCGTGGATCTCCTTGAGGTGGAGCGTGAGGGAGCCGGGAAAGCTGGGGATGTCCGACTTCACGTACACCGGGATGCGCCGGTCGTCGTCGGTGAAGTGGATCTCGGCCTTTCCCCCCTGGGAGAAGAGCCCCTTCGTGCGGATGATGGGCTGGACCACGAGGGTGGTGAACTCGCCGGCCTCGGTCTTGCGCCGGTCCCTCCGGATCACGGTCACCGTGACCGGGTTCCCCTCCACCTTGAAGTACCGGTCGAAGGTGTACGCCTTCCCCACCTCCAGCGGCAGCGTCCGGATGAAGTAGATGAACGCGATGTCGTCCAGGGGGAGGAGCGAAGCCAGGGGGCCGGACTCGTCGTTGTCCTCCCGGTCCCAGAGGCGGCGCTCCGGATAGAACTCGTAGTGCCGGAAGCTCTTGTAGTTGACCTCGTGGATGTCCTGGATGAAGCGCCAGCTCTGCAGCGTCCTCACGTCCAGCCAGGAGCTGTACGCGTCGTTCACCCGGGCGGGCCCCAGCCCCCCGCGGATGGTCATGCTGATGCGGTAGGCGTCGTGGCCGCGCAGCGTGTCCAGGTCGGGGATGGACATCTGCCCCTCACCGGCGTTGAAGATGCCGATCTTCACCTTGTAGACGAGCCGCTCCCCAGGCCCGAAGGGCGCAGGCGCAGCTGTCGAGTCCGCAGGGTATACGCGGTGCGGGGCCTGGGTCGCGTTCGCCAGCTGCCCCGCCGCGGGGGCCGCAGCCAGGAGCGCTCCAGCCACGAGGAGCGTCGACGATCTCACGCCGCCTCCGGATCCAGCGCCTGCTCCCACGCCCCGCGGCGCACCCGGGCCAGGGAGAGGACGGTGCGCAGCGCCCGGAACCGGGAGGGGCGCACCTGCAGGTCGAAGCGCATCTCCAGCGGGGCCTCGGCCATGCGCCGTGCGTGCGGCGCGAGGAGCCGGAGCAGCTCGAGGTTCGCCGCCCATCCGTCGGACCGCACCACGGGGCTGTCCTCCGGGATGTCGCGGAGCGCCTTCTTCAGCACGATGACCCGGTAGGCCCGGAGGCCGCTCAGGGGATCGGACACGGGCGCCTCCCGCAGGACGCCGCCCAGGACCCATCGGGCCGCCTTGCGGGCGAGGCGCATGGAGCGGGGAAGCGCACGGGCGTCGGCGGGGAGCGCGCCGGCCACGATGTCGGCCCCTCCCTCGAGGATCTTCACCAGCGTCACCACGTCCTCGGGGCGCTCCGTGAAGTCGCCCTGGAGGATCACGGCGCAGTCCCGCTTGGGGTACGGCGCCTCCGCGACCACGTGACGCAGGAGCCGGTCCACCGAGCCGGCGTACCCGCGCCGCTCATCGGACCGCAGGATGGTGAGCGGGAGGCTACGGCGATACCGGGTCAGCACCTCGCCGGTGCCGTCGGTGGAGGCGTCGTCGTGCACCACGATCCGGTAGTCGCGGCCGAACTCGCCCAGCACGCGCCGCAGCTTCCACATGAGCACGCCTACCGTGGCGGCCTCGTCGTGGGCGGGGATGCAGATGTAGATCAAGGGCTCGCTCGTCGTGTCGTGGATGGTGCACCCGGTCTCATAGTGATACCGGCGCCCGGGAACCCGGTTCCGGGGGCCGCGTCTTCCAGCGCCGGTGCTGCCAGAAGTACTGTTCGGGCGCCCGCCGGACGGCCCGCTCCAGCGCCGCCGTGTGCGCCGCGGTGAGCGCGCGCACGTCCTCCTCCAGGTCCCCGGTGGCCGGGGCGGTGATGCGCTCGACGGTGACGCGGTAGCGCGCCGGCACCCCGGGCTCCCGCAGGGAGACGCCCAGGAAGATCGGGGCTCCGGCCCTCAGCGCGAAGAGGGCCGGCCCCCGGAAGGTGGCCGCCTCCCGCCCGAAGAAGGGGACGAAGAGCCCCTGCTCCCGCGCGTTCTGGTCGGCGATGAGCCCCAGCACGTGCCCGCGCCGGAGGGAGCGGAGCGCCTCCCGGGGGGCCCCCGGGAGCTCCACGAGCCGCACCCCCACGCGGCGGCGGGAGGCATCCAGTTCGGCCCCGAAGAGGGGGTTGGCCATCCCCTTGGCCACCGCGTCCACGGGAAGGCCCCGCGCCGAGAACGCCGCCCCTCCCAGCTCCCAGTTCCCCAGGTGCCCGGTCACGAGGATGACGCCGCGGCCCTCGGCCAGGGCGTCCTGGAACGCCTCGAACCCCACCAGGGTGGTGCGCGCCACCACCTCGGAGGGCCCCCGGGAGGTCACGCGGAAGGTGGACACGGCCTCCCGCCCCAGGTGGGCGTAGCTGGCCCGGGCCACGCGGCGGCGCCAGGCCGTGTCGCGCTCGGGGAACGCCATCGCCAGGTGGCGGTCCACGTCGGCCCGTCGGATGCGGAGCACACTCCCGCCCAGCCATCCCGCAAGGGCGCCCAGCCCCAGGGCGGCCCCCTCGGGGAGCGCCGTGATCAGCGCCGTCACCAGCCGGAACAGGCCGTACTCCACCGCGTGCCCCAGCCGCCGCCGGCTCATGCGCCGTGCAGCTGGAGCTCGTGGAGGCGGTGGTAGAGCCCTTCCGACGCGAGCAGGGAGGCGTGGTCGCCCCGCTCCACCACCCGCCCCTTGTCCAGGACCACGATCTGGTCCGCGCGGCGCACCGTGGACAGGCGGTGGGCCACGACGAACACGGTGCGCCCCGCCAGGAGGCGCCCGATGGCGTCCTGCACGAGGCGCTCCGATTCGGCGTCCAGGGAGCTGGTGGCCTCGTCGAAGACCAGGATGGGCGCGTCCCTCAGGATGGCTCGGGCGATGGCGATGCGCTGCCGCTCGCCCCCGGAGAGGCGGGTGCCCCGCTCCCCCACCAGGGTGTCGTACCCATCCGGGAGCCGCACGATGAAGTCGTGGGCGTGGGCCGCCTGCGCCGCCCGCACGATCTCCTCCTCGGTGGCGTCGGGACGCGCGTACGCGATGTTGGCGCGCACGCTGTCGTGGAAGAGCACGGTCTCCTGGGAGACGGTCCCCAGCTGCCGGCGCAGATCCGCCACGCGCAGGTCCCGGATGTCCACGCCGTCCAGCGTGATCCGCCCCGCGGCGGGCTCGTGGAAGCGGCCGAGGAGATCGAGGAGCGTGCTCTTCCCCGCTCCCGACGGCCCCACCAGCGCCACCACCGTGCCCCTGGGGACGACGAGCGACACGTCGCGCAGCACCGGCTCCCCCTCGCGGTACGAGAAGGACACACCCTCGAACGAGATCTCCCGCTCCAGCGCGGGGCATGGGCGGGCCCCGGGGCGGTCCCGGATCTCCGCGGGTGCGTCCAGGAACTCGAACACGCGCTCGGCGGCCACCAGCCCGGGTTGCGCCGTGGCCGGGAACTTGGCCACGATCTTCACCGGCGCGTAGAGCTTCAGCGACAGCCCCAGGAAGCCCACGAACTGGGCGCCGGTGAGCTCCCCGCCCACGACCAGCGAGGCCCCGTACCAGAGGAGCACCACCGTCCCCACCGCGGCCAGCATCTCGGTGAGCGGCTGCGCCAGGGAGCGGGCGATCTCGGCGCGGAGGAAGTGGCGGAAGTAGTCGCCGGTGAGGCGGTGGAAGCGCCGGCGCTCCCGATCCTCCGCGGAGGAGGCCTTCACCAGGCGGATCCCAGAGAGCGTCTCCTGGAGGTGGACGTTCACCTCGGCGCCCAGGTCGAGGACGCGCCGGTCGCGCCGACGCAGCACCTTCACCAGCGGGCCCCACACGACCATGGCGGCGGGGATCACGATGAAGGCGGCCGCGGTGAGCTTCCAGGAGATGAGGACCATGGCCACCACGGCCACGGCGAACTCGAAGCCCGCGGATACGATGCGGGAGAGCTCGGCGGTGACCAGCGTGCGCAGCAGCTCCACCTCGGTGGTGAGGCGGCTCACGATCTGGCCCATGCGCACCCGTCCGAAGAACGCCAGGTCCAGCCCCACCAGGTGGTCGTAGACGCGGTCGCGCAGGTCGCGGCTCACCCCCTGCTCCACCCGGGCCACCAGGTAGGAGCGGGCGAAGAAGAGGAGGTTCTTCAGCGCGAAGGCGGCCAGGATGAGCAGGGCGAGGCGCGCAACCGCCTCCAGAGGATCTCCGGTCGGGTCCACCCACCGGTACACGGTGGCGTCCAGGACCCGCTCCATGCCGTTGCGTGCTCCCGGCGCCGCGGCACCGCCGCCGGAGAAGAGCGCTTCGGTGAACGGGATGAGGAGCACGTAGACGGCGGCGTCCGCGACGGCGAAGAGCGCCGTGGCCGCCACCACCGCCAGGAGCAGGGGGGCCCTGGGTCGGAGGAGGGAGAGGACCCGCCGGGCCGGCGTCACGGCGCGCGTCCCTACCGCCCCCGGGGCGTCAGGCAGGCGACCGGGACGATCATCTCCTCGGGGCTGATCCCCCCGTGGAGGAACGAGTTCCTGTAGCGGGCCTGGTACTCCCGGAGCTTGGTGGGATACACGAAGAAGTGGTCCTCCAGCGCCACGACGTAGGTCATGCCCAGGCGCCCGCCGGGAAGACGCAGGTCCGCTTCCTGCTTGGTGACCAGCGCCGTCGCGGCGTGCTCCACGCGGAGGTCCTGGCCGAACTTGTAGCGCAGGTTGGCGGTGGCGTCCTTGCGGGCGAACACCGTGGCCGGCCGCTGACAGAGAATGGACCCGTGGTCCGTCGTGAGGATCACCCGGTGCCCAGCCCGGGCCGCGCCCTTGAGCACCTCGAAGAGCGTGGAGCGCTCGAACCAGGAGCGGGTCAGGTCCCGGAGCGCGGCCTCGTCCTTGGCCACCTCCATGAGGATCGGGGACTCGGAGCGCCCGTGGGTCATCAGGTCCACGAAGTTGAAGACCAGCGCGATGACCGACCCGTGGGTCTTCACCGCCGAGTTCACCCGCGCGCGGACCTGATCGCCCTCCCGGTCGGAGAAGATCTTCTCGTAGTGGACGGGGACGGTTCGCTTGGTGAGGCGCCGGAGGTGGGTCTCCAGGAGCCGGTCCTCGAAGGCGTTCAGGCTCCCCTCGTCGTCGGACGAGTTCCACCACCCCGGGTGCTTGCGCGCGATCTCGTCGGGGAAGGCGCCGCTGAAGATGGCGTTGCGGGCGTACGGGGTGGCCGTGGGCAGGATGGAGTAGTGGTAGCGCTCTTCGATCTCGAAGTAGGGAGCCAGCAGCGGCGTCATCGCGCGCCACTGGTCCAGGCGCATGCAGTCAAGGACCACGAAGTACACCGGGTCGTCGCCCAGCCACCGGAGAAGGAAGAGCTCCACCAGGTCCACGGAGAGGACCGGCCGGTCCTCGGCGCCCCGCATCCAGCGCGGATACTCCCGCACCACGAACTGGCCGAAGGCCCGGCGCAGGTCGCCCATGAGGGAGTGGACCGTGCCCTGGAGCCCCTTCTCGCCCGAGCTCTCCAGGCGCAGGTGCCAGTCGGTGAGCTCGGTGTAGACGCGGGCGTAGTCGTCGGCGCTGGCCGCATCCTGGACCTTCGCGGCCAGTTCGGGGAAGCGGGCCGCCAGGTCCTGGGCCGTCTGCTGCTGCCGGATGGAGGAACCCTCCAGGATCCGGGTCACCACCGAGAGGACCTGCCGGGGGCTGGTGGGCTTCACCAGGTAATCGTCCACCCGGCGCCCGATGGCCTCGGTCATGGTGTGGTCCTCCTCCGACTTGGTCACCATGACCACCTTCGCGAAGGGGTCCTGGCGGCGGAGGATCTCCAGCACCTCCATGCCTCGGCGGCCCGGCATCTGCTCGTCGAGCAGGACGAGGTCGTAGGGATTCTCCCGGAGGAGGGCGAGGGCGTCGTCCCCGTTGGAGATCGCGTCCACGTGGTAGCCCCGGGCCTGCAGGAAGAGCAGGTGGGGCTTCAGCAGGTCGACCTCGTCGTCGACCCAGAGGATGCGTTTCGGCGGACGGGTGCTTGGCGTCATGGCTCCTGAACTTATCACCCGTGCCAGGTGGTCCGGAGGACCCGGAGCCAATTCCCCGTCCCGATCCGGCGGAGGTCCCCGTCGCCGAACCCGGCGTCCCGCAGCGCTTCCATCACCTTGGGGAGGGCGGTCACGTCGGGGAGGTCGTCGGGCATGACGGCGCCGTCGAAGTCCGAGCCCAGGGCGACGTGCTCCACGCCGATGCGGTCGGCGACGTAGCGGGCATGCCGCGCGATGTCCGCGAGAAAGGCCGGGGCGTTCGAGTCGCCGTCGGAGCGGAGGAAGCCCTTGTGGAAGTTGATCCCCACGAGTCCACCGCTGTCGCGGACGGCGTCGAGCTGGCGGTCGGTGAGGTTGCGCGGCGACGGGGACAGGGCCCACGCGCACGAATGGGTGGCCACCAGGGGCGCCTGGGAGAGGCGCGCCACGTCCCAGAAGCCGGCCTCGTTGAGGTGGGAGAGGTCCACCAGGACGCCCAGTCGGTTGCAGGCGCGCACCAGGCGCCTCCCCGCCGCCGTGAGCCCCGGCCCGATGTCGGGAGTGCTGGGGAAGTCGAAGGGCACGCCGTGGCCGAAGGCGTTGGGGCGGCTCCACACCGGCCCCAGCGAGCGCAGGCCGGCCTCGAAGAAGACGTCCAGCGCCTCCAGGCGCGTGTCCAGCGCCTCGACGCCCTCGATGTGGAGGACGGCGGCGAAGGTGCCGTCGGCGAGGCAGCGCTCCAGATCGCCCGCCGTGCGCACCACCTGCATGGCGCTTCCGGCGGCGCGCTCCCAGCGGAAGAGGTCCGACATGACCGAGAGCGTGTACGCGAGCGCCGTGCTCCGCGCCAGGCGCGGAGGGAGGGGCACCGTCCACGCCCCGGGCACGCGGGCGCCGTCGGGGCCCGTGACCGGGAGGATCTGCCGCTCCCACCCGCGGTTCGCGGCGAAGACGGCGAAGAACCCTCCCGCCATCCCACCCTCCCGCGCCCGGGGAAGGTCCAGGTGTCCCCGGCCGCTCCGCTCCAGGAAGGTGCGCGCATCCTTGCCCAAGGCATTGTGGATCTGGGTGAGGGTGTCGTTGTGGCCGTCGAAGACGGGGATGCTCACGGCGGATCACTCCATACTACGAGGAAGCGCCCCACCTCCCGGGCCATGGGATAGCGCGCTTGCAGGCCGGCCACCAGCTCGGGGCTCACGGGTCCCGAGAAGAAAGGCCGGCGGTTGATCACAGCGACCCGGACACCGGAGCGGTCCAGTGCCTCCAGGGTGCGTGCCACCCGCGTCTCAGGCTCCGGGTCGAGGAACTCGAACAGGGTGCGCGTGGGGTTCCGCCGCCCGGTGAGCACGTAGATCTCGGGGGCGTCCGGCGTGGCGTAGACGAAGGGGCCGGAGGCGAGGGCGTCCACCATGGCCACGACCTCCTCGATCTCGTCGCGGGCCGCCGCGTCCACGCGCAAGCCTCCCCCCCGGGGGATCCGCAGGGTCTCGGTCTGGTCGTGGCGCGCCGGCTGGAGCCCAAGGTGGCGCACGAAGCCGGGAGCAAGTCGGAGCAGGGTGAACGCCAGCAGGAGGCACACCAGGCCGCCCAGCCAGGCGGGGCGTGAGGGGCGCGGGCGTGCACCCGCAAGCGCCAGCGCCACCAGCACCATCAGGGGGGCCGCAAAGAAGAAGTAGACCGGCGCGGCAAAGGGGATCTCCACGAGGCTGGCGAGCCCATACGCTGCGAGCGCAAGATAGACGGTGTTCGCCCATCCCCCAGGATCCTGGTGCATCCCCGCACCCGCCCCAGCGCCGGCTCGCCCCGACCGCACCAGCGCGACTGCCCCCGCCGCCGCCACGAACGGGGGGAGCCACCAGAGCCCCTCCCAGACCGCCAGGTAGACCCGGGGCATTCCGGACAGAGCCAGCGCCGCCACGCCGGCCACCGCCGCCGCTGCGGCCAGGAGCTTGCCCGTGCGGGCCCGCACCCGGGGAGCCAGCACCACGGCGGCCAGGGCGGCGGCCGACAGCGCGATCCCCACCACGACGCCGCGGAGCCCGGGCCACGCGGCGTCGGCCAGGCGGCGCCGGGGAAGGACGAACACGCCGCGGTACAGGTCGTCCAGAGCACCTACCGCCGCGTAGAGCACGAGGAAGGGCGCCAGCGCCGCCGCGACGCCGAGGGCGAAGGGCGCGGCCGTGCGCAGGAGCTCTGCGAACCGGTCCCGGGAGGCGACGCCCGTGGCCCGCCGGGCCGCCCACGCCAGGACCAGGGGCGCGGCCAGCGCGGGGACGCCGAAGCGCAGGAGCCCCGCTGCGCCCATGGCCCGTGCCACGAGCCCGGCCACCAAGGCCACGAGCGCGAGGGAGCCCGCGGCCAGGAACCACCGGTAGAGCGCGTCCGCGCGCCGACCGGCACCGCCGACGGCGTGGGGGCGGCCCGCGTCCTCGAGCCAAGCGAGGCCCAGGAGCCCCGCCGCCACCGTGTACAGTCCGATGACCTTGAAGAGAATGGAGCCCCCCGCCGCCGCCCCGGCCCAGAAGAGCCAGCGGCGTCCCCCGCCGTCGGCGAAGCGCACGAGGGCCCAGAGGGAGGCCGTGCCGAGGAAGAGGTTGTACCACGACGGCATCGCCTCGGCGTACACGGGGAGCGTCCACGAGGCGGCGAGGAGCGTCGCCGCCGCGGCGAGCCAGGGCCGCGCGAACCTGCGGGCCAGCGCCCACACCGCGGGCACCCACGCCGCGTAGGCAGCCAGCAGGACCCAGCGGGCGCTCATGGCGCTCTCCCCCATGATCCGGAAGCCCAGGGCGTTCAGGAAGGCGAGCCCTCCCGTGTAGACGTCGTCGAAGTCCCGGTGCGGGAGCTCGCCCAGGAGCACGCGCTGAGCAGGGTGCGCCACCGAGCCCAGGTCGTGGGGGAACCACCCCCGGTCCAGCCACACCAGCGCGTGGAGCATGGCCAGCACCCACACGGCCACCGGGAGCCAGCGCGCCAGCGCGGCCAGGTCCGGGCCGCGGCCCGGCGCGGCGCCGGGGTCGCCGCCGGCGGTGGGGATGGTGGCGTGGGACATGGCACCATGCTAACTAGAATCGTCGTCCGTTGCCCCCCGTGGAGGCGTCCCATGCGCCGTCGCCCCGTCCCATCCGTGCTCGTCCCCATCCTCACCCTTCTCGCCCTCGCCCACGGCGCGCGGGCGCAGGTGGCAGAGCGCTACGAGTCCCGGGACGTCATGATCCCCATGCGGGACGGAGTCCGCCTGAAGACGAAGATCTTCACGCCCCGGGAGGCCGCCGGGCCCCTCCCCTTCCTCTTCAAGCGCACGCCGTACGACGTCTCCGACGAGGCAGCGAGCCTGGACGGCATGTACCGCGAGCTGGCCGAGGACGGGTACATCTTCGTCTTCCAGGACATCCGCGGGAAATACGGCTCCGAGGGGCAGTTCGTCATGCAGCGCCCCGCGCGCACGCCGGGGGACACGAAAGCCCTGGACGAGGGGACGGACACCTGGGACACCATCGAGTGGCTCCTGAAGAACGTGCCGGGACACAACGGGCGCGTCGGCATGCTGGGGGTGTCCTACGACGGCTGGACCACCGTCATGGGCGCGCTGGAGCCCCACCCGGCGCTCACGGCCATCGCGCCCCAGGCCTCTCCCGCCGACATGTGGCTCGGCGACGACTTCCACCACAACGGGGCGTTCCGCCTGAGCTACGGGTTCGAGTACGCCGCCATGATGGAGTCGGCGAAGGAGAACGAGGCGTTCGCCTTCGACCGGTACGACACCTACCCGTGGTACCTGGCGCTGGGCTCGCTGGCCAACGTGAACCGGAACTTCCTCCACGGCCGTATCCCCACCTGGAACGACTACGTGGCCCACCCTGACTGGGACGCGTTCTGGCAGCGGCAGACGATGATCCCGCACATCCGGAGCGTGAAGGTCCCCACGCTGAACGTGGCGGGGTGGTGGGACCAGGAGGACTTCTGGGGACCGGTGCGCATCTACCGGACCCTGGAGCAGTTCGACACGGCGGGGATCAACCACCTGGTGGTTGGCCCCTGGAACCACGGCGGATGGAACCGGCGCCCCGGCGACGCGCTGGGCGCGATCCCCTTCGGGAGCGCCACGTCCGACCATTACCTGGCCCAGGTCCAGGCGCCCTGGTTCCGCTTCTGGCTGAAGGACCAGGGCACCCTCGACCTCCCCGAGGCGCTCACCTTCGAGGCGGGCACCAACGTGTGGCGGAGGTGGGACGCCTGGCCGCCCACCGCCGGCGTCGAGAAGCGGGGCCTCTACTTCCGGGCGGGTGGCAGGCTCTCGTTCGACCCACCCCTCGCCGGCGAAGCGGAGCCCTTCGACGCGTACGTGTCCGATCCCGCGTTCCCCGTGCCGTACCGCCATCGCCCCATCCAGGCGACGTACGGGCCCGGCTCGCGCTGGCGCACCTGGCTCGTGGAGGACCAGCGCTTCGTGGACGACCGGCCGGACGTGCTCTCCTGGGAGAGCGACGTGCTGGCCGAGGACCTGACCATCGCCGGCGACGTGGTGGCCAACCTGTTCGCGTCCACCACCGGCACCGACGGCGACTGGATCGTGAAGCTCATCGACGTCTACCCCGAGGCCTACCCCGAGGACTGGGCGCTGGCGGGCTACCAGCTCATGGTGTCCAGCGAGGTGTTCCGCGCCCGGTACCGGGAGAGCTTCGAGCGGCCGGCGCCGGTGGCGAGCGGCGTGGTCACGGGCTATTCGTTCTCCCTGAACACGCAGAACTACACGTTCCGGAAGGGGCACCGGATCATGGTGCAGGTGCAGAGCACCTGGTTCCCCCTCATCGACCGGAACCCCCAGACCTTCGTGCCCAACATCTTCGAGGCCACCGAGTCGGACTTCCGGCCCGCCACCATCCGCGTGTACCGTGAGCCGGGCCGGGCGTCGCACGTGAGCGTCTCCGTGGTCCGCCGGACCACGCCCTGAGCGAGGTCCGCCGGACGCCCCCCGCGTACACCGAAACCCGAGCGAAACCATGGCCGACGACGCCCCCGCCCTCCAGGACTTCTACCCAGAAGACGTGGCCCACTGCTATGGGTGCGGCCGCCTCAACGAGGCCGGCCTGCGGCTGCGCACGCGCTGGGACGACGACGAGACGGTGACCCGCTTCACGCCGGCCCCGTACCACACCGCCATCCCAGGCAGCGTGTACGGCGGACTGGTGGCCTCGCTCCTGGACTGCGCCGGCACGGGGAGCGCGTCGGCGGCCGCGCTGCGCGCCGAGGGCCGGCAGATCGGGGACGGCCCCTCCCCCCGCTTCGTGACCGCAGCCTTGAAGGTGGACTTCCTCAAGCCCACGCCCCTGGGACCGGAGCTGGAGATCCGCGGGCGCATCGTGGAGATCAAGGGGCGCAAGGTGGTGGTGGAGGAGACGCTGTCCGCCGACGGGATCGTCACTGCCACGGGTCACGTGGTGGCCGTCCGCCTCCGAGACGACGCTTGAGGCGCGCCGCCGCCGTGGCCCGAGCCATCCGGAGCGGTGCGCTCGTCGCACTGTTGGCCGCGTCTCCGCTCGGGATCGCCGCGCAGAACGCCCCGCTTCGCGACAACCCCGAATCCCGCCCCCGCCCCGAGCTGCGGGCGACGCCGGTGCGCGACATCCATGTGGACGGCCGCCTGGACGAGGCGGCGTGGGCGTCGGTGCCGCCCATCACCGAGTTCGCCCAGTCCGAGCCCGACGAGGGGCTCCCCGCCACCCAGCGCACGGAGGTCCGCGTCGCCTTCGACGGAGCGCACCTCTACATCGGGGCGGAGATGTTCGACACCGACCCTGCGGGGATCGTGCCCGGCGGGCTGGAGCGGGACTCGCCGGGGATCCTCTTCGAGGAGATGGACGCCCTCGGAGTGACGCTGGACACGTATCTCGACCGGAGGAGCTCCTTCATCTTCTTCGTGAACCCGGCCGGCGGGATCAAGGACGGCCAGGGCACGGACGACGGCCGCTACCGCGACTACGGGTGGGATGGCGTCGTGGACGTGAAGACCACCGTCCACGAGCGCGGGTGGACGGTGGAGATGGCCATCCCGTGGCGCACGCTCCGCTTCGATCCCTCGCTCCCGGACCAGCGCTGGGGCATGAACGTCATGCGGCGCATCCGGCGCCGGAACGAGGTGTCGTATTGGGCCCCCCTGGACCGGAGGAACCGTGTCTTCCTCATGTCCCAGGCAGGCGCGATCACCGGCATGGGGAAGCTCCCCGCGGGGCTGAACATGAGCGTGAAGCCCTTCGCGCTGGCCTCCCACGCCGGTGGCGCTTCTCTGGTCGAGGACGTGAAGGGCGGCGACGCCGACGGCGGTGTGGACCTCAAGTGGGGGATCACGCCCAACCTGACGATGGACCTCACCTGGCGCACCGACTTCTCCCAGGTGGAGGTGGACCAGCAGCAGGTGAACCTGACCCGCTTTCCCGTCTTCTTCCCCGAGCTGCGGACGTTCTTCCTCGAGAACTCGGGGACGTTCACCTTCGGCGATCTGGACGGAGGACCGGGCGGGCCGCGCCTCGGCTCGTCCATACGCGACCTGAACCTCTTCCACTCCCGGCAGATCGGCCTGAGGAGCGGGAGCCCGGTGCCCCTGCTGGGAGGCGCGCGCCTCACGGGTCAGGTGGGCGGCTTCGAGCTCGGCCTCCTGAACGTCCAGGGCGACGAGCGGGGGGCGATTCCCCGGGAGAACTTCAGCGTGGTGCGCGTGCGGCGCCCCGTGCTGGGCAACTCGGACGTGGGGTTCATCGTCACGAACCGCGACCCCTCGGGGCCCGATTCGCCGGCGAACCAGGCGGCGGGGGTGGACGCCAACCTCACGCTCCGGGGGAAGCTCTTCGTCAACGCGTACCTCGCCGGGACCCGGGAGGGGGAGGAGTCGGACCGGGCTGCCCGCCTCTCCGTAGGGTGGCGCGATGCCCTCTGGAACAACTCGGTGGCCGTGCGCCAGGTGGGCGAGCACTTCGACCCGGGACTGGGGTTCGTGCGCCGCCGCGCCATCCGGGAGAGCTACGCCACCGTCGGGATCCACACCCAACCGCACATCCCCCGCGTGCTGGAGGTGAACCCGTTCGCTGAGTTCACCAACACCACGGACCTATCGGGGAGCCTCGAGTCCCGGGAGACGCAGGCGGGCCTGAGCGTGGACTTCCACGACCGCTCCACGCTGAACTTCGGCTGGACGCGGACCTTCGAACGTCTCGCCACGCCCTTCAACGTGCGCGCGGGCGTCTCCATCCCCGTGGGCGACTACACGTTCTCCCAGGGCTCGGTGCGCTACCAGTCCAGCCAGGGCCACGCGCTCTCCGGGAACCTGAACGTATCCAGCGGGGGGTTCTGGGACGGCACGCGCACCACGGTGACCGGGGGGCTGCGCTGGCAGCCCGACCGTCACCTGGTGCTGGACGTGGACGCCACGCACAACGCCGTCACGGCTCAGGGCACGTCCTTCACCGCCGACCTCTACGGCGCGCGTCTCCAGTATGCGTGGAGCACGACGCTGAACTTCAGCGGCTTCCTCCAGGTCAACGCGGACACCGACGAGATGGTGACCAACCTCCGCATGAACTTCATCCACGCGCCGCTCAGCGACCTGTTCCTGCTCTTCACGGAGCGGCGGTCGCTGGCGGGGTCAGACGTCGTCCTGGAGCGGTTCCTCACGGTGAAGGTGACGCGGCTGCTCCTGTTCTAGGCGGGCGCCGGGGCCTAACTCGGCGTCCCTGCAACGGTTTCCGGCGCCGCGACGTCTAAGGGGGGTGAGCGCGGACGACCCCTGCCCGGCGTCCGTACCAGTGGGGGACTGGGGAGCGAGGGAGGGGACATGGGGACGGGGACGGGCTGGTGCGCGGTACGGGCGTCGGTGCGTGGGATGGCCTTGGCGGCGGCGGTAGGGGCGCTCGGGGCGTTGGCGACTCCCGAGGAAGGCGTGGCGCAGCCCGCGATGGAGCGTGACGGCGCGCGCCCGACGCGGCCGGCGCCCATGGTGGCACGGGCCGTTCGGGCCACGCTCGCCGTCCCGGTCCTCGACGGCCGCATGGACGAGGCCGCCTGGCAGGAGGCCCCCACCATCACCGGCTTCACCCAGGTGCTCCCCACCGACGGCGGCGAGCCCAGCGAGCGCACCGAGGTGCGCGTCACCTACGACGCCGACGCGCTATACGTGGTCGCGCGCATGTTCGACAGCGAGCCGGCGGCCATCGCCCGGCGGCTGGGCCGCCGGGACTCGGAGACGTCCAGCGACCTCTTCCGCATCTCCGTCGACTCCTACCACGACCATCGCACGGCCTTCGAGTTCGCCGTGAACGCCGCCGGAGTTCGCTCCGACATGCTGTCCGCCAACGACATGGGCTACGGCGACAGCTCCTGGGATCCGGTGTGGGAGGCGGCGGTGAGCGTGGACTCCCTGGGGTGGGTGGCGGAGATCCGCATCCCCTTCTCCCAGCTCCGCTTCTCGCAGGAGCAGGAGCAGACCTGGGGGATCAACTTCACCCGCCAGATCTTCCGGAAGAACGAGACGGTGCGCTGGATGTGGGCGCGCAACACCGAGCAGGGGTACGCGTCCCTCTTCGGTCACCTGGAAGGTCTGCGGAGCATCCCCCAGCCCAAGCGCCTCGAGGCGCTCCCCTACTCCGTGGCCTCCGCCGACTTCGACGGGGGCGCCGACCGCTCCAGCCCCTTCAACGACGGGAGCGTGGCGGGAAAGGGGTTCGGCCTCGACCTCAAGTACGGCCTCACCAGCGACATGACGCTCGACGCCACCATCAACCCCGACTTCGGGCAGGTGGAGGTGGACCCGGCGGTGGTGAACCTCACGGACTTCGAGACCTACTTCGAGGAGCGGCGCCCGTTCTTCGTCGAGGGCGCCAACCTCTTCCAGTACGGAGCCGGGGGGCGGTCCTTCGCGCCCACGCTCTTCTACTCCCGGCGCGTGGGGCGCGCCCCTTCCCGTCCGGCCAGCGAAGAGGGCGGATGGGTGGACAACCCCACGGCCACCAGCATCCTGGGTGCCGCCAAGCTCACCGGAAAAGTGGGTGGGTGGTCCGTGGGCGTGCTCAACGCGGTGACCAGCGCCGAGGACGCCCGCATCCAGGCCGCAGACGGGACCCGGGGAACCCGACCGGTGGAGCCGTTGGCGAACTATGCCGTGGCGAGCCTGCGCCGGGACTTCCGAGGCGGCAACACGGGAGTGGGCGCGCTGACCACCGGCGTGAACCGTGACCTGGGCAACCCCCTCTTCGGCGGCGAGCGCCGCGACGCGTACGCCGGCGGCGTGGACTTCTTCCACCGCTTCGCGGCCAACCAGTGGTCCATCAGCGGGACGCTGAGCGGGTCCCGCATTTCCGGAGACGCGGAGGCCATCACCGCGGCCCAGCGCTCCTCCGCGCGCTACTACCAGCGGCCGGACCAGGACTACGTGAAGCTGGACTCCACGGCCACGTCCCTCACCGGATGGGGATCGTCGCTCAGCTTCGGCAAGATCGCGGGCAGCTGGACGATCGCCACCGATTTCTACGCGCAGTCGCCCGGCTTCGAGGTCAACGACGCCGGCTTCAGCACCGAAGCCGACGATATCTTCCACGGGATCATCGGAAGTCGCAGGTGGCTCGATCCCGGCTCCGTCTTCCGCCGCTTCACGGTGTCCTCGAGCTTCGCCCAGAGCTGGAACTTCGGCGGCGTCAACAACAGCCAGAGCGTGTATCTGGGCGCCAACGGCCAGCTCCTCAACTACTGGAGCTTCAACCTCGGTGGCAACTACAGCCTCCGCACGCTCTCCGACGCCACCACGCGGGGCGGCCCGCTCATGACGCGTCCCCGCGTCGTGTCCATGAACGCCAGCGTCAGCTCCGACCGCCGGAAGCCGATGAGCGGGAGCTTGTTCGGTTACTACAGCAGGAACGAGGAGGGCGGCTGGGGGATGGAGGCCGGTCCGAGCGTGACTCTCCGCCCCAGCGGCGCGGTGGACCTGAACCTCTCGCTCAACTACGGCGCCAGCCACTCCGTCGGCTTCTACGTGACGCAGCGCGCCGACGCCACGGCCTCGGCCACCTACGGGCGCCGGTATCTCTTCAGCGAGCTGGAGCAGAAGAGCCTGGATGCGACGCTGCGCGCCGACCTGGCCCTGTCACCCAGCCTGAGCATCCAGTGGTACGCCCAGCCCTACATCGCCACGGGCGACTACGAGGGCTTCAAGGAGCTGGCACGACCTCGGAGCTTCGAGTTCGTCCAATACGGTCGGGACGGTGCGTCCACGCTGGCCTACGATCAGGCCCAGAGCACCTACACCGCCGACCCCGACGGCGCGGGCGCCGCCCCGGCGATCCGCTTCGGCAACCCCGACTTCAGCTTCCGCTCGCTGCGGAGCAACCTGGTGGTGCGCTGGGAGTACCGCCCCGGGTCCACCGTCTTCCTGGTCTGGAACCATGGGCGCTCGGGGTACTCCTCCGATCCCACCGCCGGAGTCCTCGAACAGACCGGTGACATCCTCGACGACACCATGCGCAACACGTTCATGGTGAAGGTGAACTACTGGTTGAGCCGGTGAGGGTGGCGCCCGGCCTCCGTGAGGGGGCCGGGCCGGCGGGCTGGGGCGGAGCGGGGGCTCTTGACCTGCTCCGCCTCGCTGCTTCCATTGCCCTGAGCCTTCCCCAGGCCCACCCGCTGCCGGCCACCGACAGGGGCCGTGCTTCGGCCCCGTCCCCGTCCAAGGTCCCGCGTGCCGAACCCGGAACTCGAAGCCCGGAAGGAGATCGACCGCCAGCTCGAAGCGGCCGGTTGGGCGGTGCAGGACTACAAGGACATCCACCTCGGGGCGAAGAGCCACGGGATCGCGGTGCGGGAGTACCCGCTCGAGACCGGGCACGTGGACTACCTGCTGTACGCCGACGGCCGGGTGATCGCGACGGTGGAGGCCAAGCCCGCCGGATACCCCCTGGAGAGCGTGGAGCCCCAATCGGGGAAGTACGTCAGGGGCCTCCCCGCCGACATCCCCGCCTGGCGAAACCCGATCCCGTTCGCGTACGAGACCACGGGCGTCGAGACCCGGTTCACCAACGGCCTCGATCCCGAGCCGAGGAGCCGCCGGGTGTTCACGTTCCGCCGGCCAGAGGAGCTGCGCAGGCTGGCCGGGCAGGACATCCAACTCCGCGGGAGCCTCCAGGCTCTTCCCCCGCTGGACACCAGAGGGCTCTGGAGCGTCCAGGAGGAGGCAGTGCACAACCTGGAAGGGTCGCTGGCCGCGAACCGGCCGCGGTCCCTCATCCAGATGGCCACTGGGAGCGGCAAGACGTACACGGCCGTCACCGCGTGCTACCGGCTCATCAAGTTCGGCGGGGCCAAGCGGATCCTCTTCCTGGTGGACCGCAACAACCTGGGCCGCCAGACCCTGACCGAGTTCCAGCGGTACGTGAGCCCCTACAACGGCTATACGTTCACTGAGGAGTTCCAGGTCCAACGCCTGACGGGGAACGCCGTCGCCCCCGGCGCGACGGTGGTCATCACCACCATCCAGCGTCTCTACTCCATGCTCCGGGGCGAGGAGTCCTTCGACGAGGGGAACGAGGAGCAGTCCCTTTTCGAGTCGGGACGGGCCTTCGGCCACGAGCCCCAGCCGGTGGCCTACAATCCGAGGATCCCGCCGGAGTACTTCGACGTCGTGATCGTGGACGAGTGCCACCGCTCCATCTACAACGTGTGGCGGCAGGTCGTGGAGTACTTCGACGCGTTCCTCATCGGGCTCACCGCCACGCCCGGGAAGGACACGCTGGGGTTCTTCAACCAGAACCTCGTGCAGAACTACGGCCACGAGCGCGCGGTGGTGGACGGCGTGAACGTGGGCTACGACGTGTACCGGATCCGGACGCGCATCACCGAGGGTGGAGCCACGCTCCCCGCCGAGGCCGGGCTCTTCGTGCCCCACCGGGACCGGCGCACCCGCGCCGTCTCGCTCCAGGAGCTGGACGAGGACCTGGAGTACGCGGCCTCGGAGCTGGACCGGGACGTGGTGGCCGAGGACCAGATCCGCACCGTGGTGCGCACATTCCGCGACCGCCTGTTCACCGAGATCTTCCCGGGCCGGACCAACGTCCCCAAGACGCTGGTCTTCGCCAAGGACGACAGCCACGCCGAGGACATCGTCCGCGTCATCCGCGAGGAGTTCGGGAAGGGGAACGAGTTCTGCCAGAAGATCACCAGCAAGACCACCGGCGTTTCAGCTGAAACGTTGCTCAGCCAGTTCCGCAACACGTACATGCCCCGGATCGCCGTCACCGTGGACATGATCGCCACCGGCACGGACGTGCGGGCGCTGGAGTGTCTGCTCTTCATGCGGAACATCAACTCCGCCTCCTACTTCGAGCAGATGAAGGGGCGCGGCGTGCGCATCATCGGCACCGACGACCTCCAGAGCGTCACCCCGGACGCCACGAGCAAGAGCCGGTTCGTCATCGTGGACGCCGTGGGGGTGTGCGAACGCGACAAGACCACGTCGAAGCCCCTGGACCGCCAGCCCACCATCCCCCTGGACAAGCTGCTCCAGGCGGCCGGGACCGGGGTCGTGCACCCCGATCTGGTGTCCGCCCTGGCCGCGCGGCTCACCCGGCTGGACCGGGAGCTGGAGCCCGCCGACCGGAAGGAGCTGGCCGGACTCGCCGGGGGCCGGACCCCCGCCACGCTGGCCGCCGGCCTCCTGGCCAGTCTGGATGCCGACGCGGTTCACGCCGCAGCGGTGGAGCGCTTCGCGGTGCCCGAGGGCGCGGAGCCCGCTCAGGAGCAGCTCGACGCCGTGGAGCGGGAGCGGATGGCCGAGGCCCTGAAGCCGTTCCTGGATCCCGCGCTCCGCAAACGCATCGTGGAGATCCGCCGGGTGCTGGATCAGGTCATCGACGAGATCAGCAGGGACGACCTCCTCGCCGCCGGGTTCGACGGCGCCGCGGCGAACCGGGCACGGAGCAAGCTCGAGGACTTCCGCCGCTTCCTGGAGGAGAACCGGGAGGAGATCGAGGCCCTCCAGATCCTCTACTCCCAGCCCTACCGCGCCGGGCTCCGGTATCGGCACGTAAGGGAGCTGGCCGACGCCCTCCGGCGCCCGCCCCTCACCCTCCACGACCCCGCGGCTGGCCTCTGGTCCCTGTACGAGGCGGTGGAGCCAGAGAAGGTGCGCGGGAAGGGCGGGAAGATGCTCGTGGACCTGGTCCAGATCGTGCGCCACGCCCTGGAGCCCGACGGCCCCCTCGTCCCCCGCCGCGACGACGTGCAGCGGCGCTATCACGATTGGCTCACTGAAAAGCGCCGCGCGGGGATCGTGTTCGCCGACGACCAGATGAGGTGGCTCGACGCCATCAAGGATCACATCGTGGCCAGCCTGGCCATCGCGCGGGAGGACTTCGAGGAGGTGCCGTTCAGCCAGATGGGCGGGCTGGGGAAGGCCTACGAGGTGTTCGGGGATGAGCTGGTGAGCGTGATGGAAGAACTGAATGAGAGGTTGGCGGCGTGACGGGGGAGCTGCCGGAGTCGTGGGCACGCTTTGAGTTGGGGGACATCTTCACCGCCGAGCGCGGTGCCTCCCTAGACCCGCGGAGGCACCCTGACACCGAGTTCGAACTGTTCAGCGTCCCGGCACACCCCACGGGAGCGCCCGAAGTGGTCACCGGTGGAGAGGTCGGTTCGTCCAAGCAGCAGGTGCAACCGGGGACGGTGTTACTGTGCCGGATCAACCCGCGCATCAACCGTGTCTGGGTAATCCCGGCTGCCGAGGACCGTCCGCAGATCGCATCGACCGAGTGGATTGCATTGCCTCCAAGACCGGGGATTCACCCTCCGTTCCTGGCGTACTCATTGCAGCGAGGCCAGGTCCGGGACTATCTCGCCGCCCATGTGTCCGGCGTCGGCGGCTCCCTGATGAGGGCCCGCAAGTCCGATGTCACCGAGCTGCTGCTGCCCCTTGCTCCCTTCCCCGAGCAGCAGCGCATCGTCACCAAGCTCGACGAGCTCTTCTCCGAACTCGACGCCGG
The DNA here is from genome assembly GCA_035477395.1 of Longimicrobiales bacterium. Lineage (GTDB taxonomy): Bacteria > Gemmatimonadota > Gemmatimonadetes > Longimicrobiales > Gaopeijiaceae > SZUA-318. The sequence continues at coordinate 8,043 of DATIKQ010000063.1, read as the reverse complement.
CGTAGCCGCCCTGGAGCGCGCTCAGGCCAAGCTGGAGCGCTACCGCGCATCCGTCCTGAAGGCCGCCGTGCAAGGTCGGCTCACCGAGCGGTGGCGCCAAGAGAACCCGCCAACCGAGACGGGCGCGGAACTGCTCGAGCGCATCCTCGCCGAGCGGCGGCGCCGGTGGGAGGAGGAGCAGCTTGCCGAGTTCGAGGCCAAGGGCAAGAAACCGCCGACGGACTGGAAGGAGAAGTACAAGCAGCCGATGGCGCCGGACTCCGATGGGTTGCCGGAGCTGCCGGAGGGGTGGTGCTGGGCGACGGTGGATCAGCTGGCACGGGTGGTCCGGGGCGCCTCGCCCAGACCCGCAGGCGATCCCCGTTACTTCGGTGGAAGCCACATCCCTTGGATTACCGTGGGCGAGTTGACTGGAGTGCAAGACCTATACCTCCGGCGGGTGTCGGGCTTCCTCACCGAGCGAGGTCGTCGGCACTCGCGAGTGATCCCAGCTGACACACTCCTGCTCACGAATAGCGGCGCCACTTTGGGCGTACCGCGGATCACGTTGATTGAAGGGTGCATCAACGACGGCTCCGTCGCACTCCTTGAGGTCCCCTACCCGTTGAAGCTCTATCTCTGTCTCTACCTCAGCACGCTCACCAAGAGCCTGCGGGTCAACCAGCAGGGAGCTGCGCAGCCTAACCTGAACACGGACATTGTGAAGGCCATTCGGGTACCTGTGCCACCTGCAGCTGAGCAGGCAGCGATCGGAAGGTTGGTCGAAGCTGCGCTCAGTCAGGCCTCTCAGATCGCCGCAAGCACCGCTGCCACCGTCGCCCGGACGGCAGTCCTCCGCCAGTCCATCCTCGCCTACGCCTTCCAGGGCCGCCTCGTCCCCCAGGCCCCCAACGACGAGCCAGCCTCCGTGCTCCTCGAGCGCATCCGCGCCGAGCGCGAGGCGGAGGCCGAACGGCCCAAGCCGAAGACCAAACGCCCCCGCAAGAAGGCGCCGAGCGCCTGACCATGGCCAACGACACCCAGCAGATCGTCAACAAGGCCTGGAGCTTCGCCCACGTCCTGCGGGACGACGGGCTCTCCTACATGGCTTACACGGAGCAGATCACCTTCCTGCTCTTCCTCAAGATGGCCCACGAGCGGACGCAGCCACCGTGGAGCGAGCCCCCCATGGTGCCGCCGGAGCTGGGATGGGAGAGCCTCCTCTCGCGGAGCGGCGAGGAGCTCGAGACCCACTACCGGCACGTCCTCGCCGAGTTGGGGCGCAAGCCGGGGATGCTGGGCGAGATCTTCAAGAAGGCGCGGCAGGAGATCCAGAACCCGTCCACCCTCAAACGGCTCATCGTCGAGTTGATCGATCCGGTCCGTTGGCTCTCCATGGAGGCCGACGTCAAGGGCGACATCTACGAGGGCCTCCTCGACCGTTCCGCCCAGGAGTCCCCGAAGGGGGCTGGCCAGTACTTCACCCCACGGACGCTCATCAAGGCCATCGTGGACGTGATGCGGCCGGGGCCAGGCGACACGGTGTGCGATCCGGCGTGCGGGACGGGGGGGTTCCTCCTTTCCGCCATCGACTACGTCTCGCATCACCATGGACGGGACCTGGATCCCGACCAGAAGCGCCATCTGCGCGAGGGCTTCGTGCACGGATGGGAGCTGGTCCCGGCGACGGCGCGCCTGTGCATCATGAACCTGTACCTGCACGGGATCAACGCCGATCCGTGCCCCGTGCGCTCGGGGCAGGACAGCCTGGCCGCCGATCCGGGGGACCGATTCAGCATGGTCCTCACCAACCCCCCGTTCGGGCGGCGGAGCAGCATCCAGATCGTCAACGAGGAGGGCGACCTGGAGAGCGAAGAGCACGCCTACGAGCGCCAGGACTTCTGGACGGCCACGAAGAACAAGCAGCTCAACTTCCTCCAGCACGTGAAGACACTGCTCAAGGTGAGCGGCCGCTGCGCCATCGTCGTTCCGGACAACGTCCTCTTCGAGGGCGGTGCGGGGGAGACGGTGCGGCGCAATCTCCTCCAGCAGTTCGACGTGCACACGCTCCTGCGCCTCCCCACGGGACTCTTCTACGCCCAGGGCGTGAAGGCCAACGTGCTCTTCTTCGACGCCCGCCCCGCGCGGGAGGAGCCGTGGACGGAGAAGCTCTGGGTCTACGACCTGCGCACCAACCTCCACTTCACGCTCAAGACCAACCCTCTGAGGCGGTCGGACCTGGACGAGTTCGTGGCCTGCTACCGGCCTGAGAACCGGTTGGCCAGGGAGGGCACGTGGAGCGAAGCCGAACCCGACGGCCGTTGGCGGGCCTTCTCATGGGAGGAGATCTCCCGGCGCGACAAGCTCAACCTGGACCTCTTCTGGCTGAGAGACGCCTCCCTGGAGGACGCCCAGAACCTGGCCGATCCGGACATCCTCGCGGCCGAGATCGTCGCGGATCTTCAGACGGCGCTGGAGGCGTTCGGGAGGATCCAGGAGGAGCTGGAGGCCTAGGCCGAACCGTGAACCGCTGACATGGCCGTCCCACCCCGGCTGCCCTGCCTAGACGAGGTACTCGATGACCTTGGCGTCCAGCCCGTGAATACGGGACGGACGCAATTGCTCATGGGGCCGTCAGGAATTGTGACGGATGACACGGAGGCGCTGCATGCCGTCCTGGATGAGCGGGGCCGGATCGTGCTGCGGTCGGGCGTTGAATTTCCCCGCTTCATGTACCGGGGTCAGCCGGAGGAATGCCATCCGTGCCTTCCGGCACTGGGGCGGATGCGGACCCGAGAAGAGCAGTTGCTGGCGCTGTGCCAAACGGTGGCGTTCGAGGATGCCCTCGGTGGCCACCCGGCTGTACGGGTTGCTGAGGCGACTCGCTTCCTCGGCAGTCCTCTGCGCATTGATCGCACTGCCTTGGCGCAACACTATGGCATGGCCACGGACCTCCTCGACTTCACCTCCAATTTCGACATCGCGAGCTTCTTCGCCACTTGCCGCTGGGACCGTGCGTCCGGGGTCTACGAACCCATCGACACTTCAGATCAGCCGGGTGTGATCTATCGCACTCCCCCTTGGGAGATCCTCGCGGAGATTGCCCCAGGCGTTGGGCTCGAGCCGGTGGGGTGGCAGCCGCTCCCGCGTCCGGAGCAGCAGCGCGCATATGGCTTGCGACTGGCTCGCGGCAAGGACTTCCACTCGGTGCCTGCAGTGCAGGTAGTTCGATTTCGGCAGTGCGCAGAAACCTCCATTCGGATCTGGACTGCCTTCGACAGGGGCCGCGCGCTGTTTCCAAGCGACAGCACCGCCACGCTCTCCTCGCAGGCCAGATCCCTGTCGAGCTTCTCCAGGCACCAGGTGGATCGGGCCTGGGGCCGACTTGACGCTTGGCACGGAAGCACGACGAGCGCTGACGAGCGGCGTCGAGGCGAGTTACTGGCTGGAATCGATCTCGTTCAAACGGCTGTGCTGACATGCGAGCCACTCGGGCCTGACGACAACGCAGAGGAGGTCACCGAGCGACTCACCGCGACGCTGCGCAAGGTTCGCTGCCGGAGGGTGCTGTATCCCGATTAGGGACTGGGCCTCGCGCGGTCCTTCTTCGCACTCCTGGCTGGCTGGGTCGCCCCTGTGGGAAACGACACCTCCACGGACTTCCGCCGCCCAGCGAAGCGCTACCCCATCGGAAATTGGAGTCATCAACTGGCCTCGGATGAGGCTCAGGCGAGCCCCTTCAAACCTCGAGGAACCGCGGCGCCCCTTCCGTCCCCAGGTGCTCGACGCCATCGGATAGGCCGACGGCATCGAGAAGGCGGGTCCGGTGACAGTCTTGCGGGTGCCGCTCGTAGCAGAGCAGGCAGGCCTTCCGGTCCGTGCGCGCCAGGGATGACATGAGCTGGGAGAATTGATCCCGCACTTCGGGATGCTCCGCGAGGTAGGCGGTGTACAGGTCCAGGCACTCGGCGTGGGAGCTGGCCACCCCGCGTAGCCGCTTTGGGTTCCCGGCGAACGGCGCGTGCAGATACTCGATCCCGGCCTCGCCGAGCGCCTTGGAGAGCGCCGTCTTCCGGCAGGCGGGTCGCTGGCTCCAGGGGGTCTCGCGGACGTCCACCACGACGTTCACGCCGGCGCACAGGAGCTGCTCCACCAACTCGTGCGGAGACCGGAGTTGATACCCCACGGTGCAGATCATGCGAGGTCCCGGCGGGTGCGTGGTTGAGGGCAGTGCTTGAAGATGATGCACTGGAGGACGCCGAGAACCTGGCCGATCCGGACATTCTCGCGGCCGAGTCCGTGGGTGTATCCTTCCGCAATCTCCCGGTGTACTGTGGAGTTGTGATGAGACCCCGATTCAGAGAAGACAAGGCCACGCAGGCTGCCGCCGTGCTCCTCCGGGAGCGGGGCGGCAAGATGAACTACATGAAGCTGCTCGAGCTTCTGTACCTTGCCGACCGCGAAGCCCTGGTGCGGTGGGGGCGCCCGATCACGTATGACGCCTACGTGTCCATGCGAAACGGCCCGGTGCTGAGCCGGACCTACGAGATGATCTCGGAAGGGGTACCGCCGGACCGAGCGTCGCTCTGGCGGGACTGCATCTCCCAGCCCGCGGACTACTCGGTCTCTCTGATCGCGGAATGCCCGACTGACCAGCTCTCCACAGCGGAGGAAGACCTCCTCGCCGAGGTCTACCGGGAGTATGGGCACCTGAACAGGTGGCAGCTCGTTGACGTCTGCCACACCCTCCCGGAATGGACGGACCCAGGCGATTCGGCCATTCCGATCGACTACGAGACCATTCTGCGCGCCGGCGGCAAGAGCGAGGCAGAGGCAGCGGAGATTGTAAGGGAGCTCGAGGCCGTGGCGGTGGCCGACATCCTGTTCAGATGAAGGTCCGGGCCGGCCGCACTCTCTTCATCTCCAATTCCCAACGAGCCCCGAACCACCTCTGGATCGTCGTGACCGATCCAGACGGTACACCGCCCCAAGTCGTGATCGTGTCCTTCACTTCCAGGCGGACCGGAGCAGATCCCACCGTCATCGTTCGGCCAGGCGAGCACCCCTTCGTTGTGCGCGAGACCGTGATCCACTACACGGACGCACGGCTGGTCCGGGTGGAGCAACTCCAGGCCCTGGTCGAGAACGGTATCACGGTGTTCCACGCGGATTGCTCTGAGGAACTCCTGGCTCGCATCCTAGCGGGCGTCTTCACCTCGCCCTTCACGCCAAATTTCATCAAGGGCTACTGCGCGGGGCGACTATAGCAGAGGGCACCGACTTGTCCCACGCGCCGCGCGGGCCCAGTCTCATCGGTACCGGACCGTTCCCGGTTTCACCGATGATTCCGCCGGAGTGCCCGCCATGTCGTCCTCGGCTTCTCTTTCCTTCGCTTCCCTCCTCACCATGGCCGCGCTCTGCGGCCCCGGCGCCGAGCACGTCTCGGCCCAGACCACCGTCCCCGACCATCCGCCGGCCACCGTGGCCGCCGAGTCCGCACGGGACGCCAAGACCTACGTGCTCCAGACGCTGGGACGTCACGGCCCGAGCCACTTCCCCCGGGTCCGCCATCCGGAGGTGCAGTACGAGGCTGAGGAGACGCTCACGTTCGACCGCTTCCACACCGTGGACGTGATCTACACGTGGCTGGACCGATGGGCGGAGCGGTATCCGAACCTCATCGAGGTCTACCAGGTGGGAACCAGCCTGGAGGGTCGGCCCATCATGCAGGTGACGCTGACCAACAAGGCCACCGGGCCCGCCACCGACAAGCCGGCGGCGTTCTTCGAGGGCGGGCGGCACAGCGGCGAGGTCACGGCCACCGAGTCGGCCGTCTGGCTCATCCAGCACCTCGTCGAGGGGTACGGGAAGGACGCGGAGGCTACCCGCCTCCTCGATCGCGCCGCGATCTACGTCCGCCCCTCCAACAATCCCGACGGCGCCAACATGTACATGCACACGGCGCAGTCGAACCGGAGCAGCGTCCGGCCCATGGACAACGACGGCGACGGGCTCATGGACGAGGATCCGGCCAACGACCTGGACGGGGACGGCGTGATCCGGCGCATGCGCTGGCGTGACCCGAAGGGCGAATGGCTCATGGACCCGCGGGATCCCACCGGCCGCCTGATGCGCCGCGCCGGCGCGGGCGAGAAGGGCGAGTGGTCCGTCCAGGGCGAGGGGATCGACGACGACGGCGACGGGCGCGCGGACGAGGACGGCGTCGGCGGCCTGGACCTGCACCGCAACTACCCCGAGAACTGGCGCCCGATGCCGGGGCGGGAGGCCACGGGGCGCGGCTGGACCCAGGGCGGAGCCGGCGCCTACCCCCTGTCCGAGCCCGAAACCCGCTGGGTCGTGCTCTTCCTCCTCGAGCACCCGAACATCGGCGTGGCCAACTCCATGGACACCTCGGTGCCCATGCACCTGCGTCCGCCGTCCACCTCCCGGCCCGAGGAGCGGATGTATCCGGAGGACCGGGCGCTCTACGAGCACTTCGACAGCGTCGGCAAGGCCATCACCGGATATCCCTGGGCGGGCGACGTCTACTTCACCTACGCCAACCGGCGCGTGGACGAGGGCGAGGAGCCGCGGGGCCAGCCCCTGTTCGGGCACGGTCCGGACTTCGGTTACTTCTACCTGGGCGCCATCTGGTACGGCGACGAGCTCTGGAACGGCGGCCGCGTGGGCGACCTGAACGGCGACGGCGAGGAGGACGAGCTGGACCAGCTGGTCTGGGCGGACAGCATCACGGCCGCGCGCGGCTACACCCCCGCCTTCGCCCCGTGGAAGAAGTTCGCCCATCCCGAGCACGGCGATGTGGAGATCGGGGGCTGGCACCCGAAGTTCTACTCCCAGAACGCCCCGCCCGAGGTGTTGGCGACGTGGGCCGCCAACCAGGGGCGCTTCAACCTCTATCTGGCGAACAGCCTGCCCCAGCTCTCGGCCGGCACCCCCCGCGTGCGCCGCGTCTCGGCGGACGCGGACAGCGCCACCTGGGAGGTGCGCGTCCAGGTGCGCAACGACGGCCGCCTGCCCACCGCGCTCAAGCAGGCCGACCTGGTGAAGATCGTGCGCCCCGACCGGGTCCGGCTGGACCTCGGCGAGCTGAAGACCACCGACGAGGGTCGCCAGCTCCGGTGGATCGAGGGCACCCGCAACGGCGAGGTGGAGCTGGGTCTCCTCCAGCCGAAGGAGTCGAAGGAGGCGGTGATCCGCTTCCGCACCTACGGCGTGCAGAGCTGGAAGGGCACGTTCGAGCTGCTCTCCACCCGGGGTGGTGTGGTGCGGGGGGAGGTGGCGGGAGGGGACTGACCGGACCAGGGCTTGAAGGCCGATCCGCAACGATCTATGTTGCGCAACATGGATCATTGCGGAGGAGCCTTCCATGAATCCTGGTGATGCAGCCGTCGCCGCAGCCCCGTCCCGCCGCGCCGCCTGGGTCCCGCCGGGGCCGGGCGCCCGCCTGCACCTCGCCACCTGCCGCTCGGCGCTGGGCTCCGACCGCGCGGTGGCGGGGATCCTGGGCGTGTCCCCGTCGCAGGTGTCCCGCTGGCGCGCGGGGCAACTCCCCGACCTCGACAATGCCGACCGCCTGGCCGGGCTCGCGCTGGTGGCGGAGATGCTGGCCCGATGGCTCGCCCCCGAGGTCCGCGAGGGGTGGATCCACGGGCCAAACGCGCACCTGGCGGACCGATCCCCCGCCTACCTCATCCGCCTCGGCCGGGTTGCCGACGTCATCGGAGCGCTCGAGGCCGAGAAGGCGGGTGTCTACGCCTGAATCCGGGCCGGGCCCCTGCTGGCGGGTGTTTCCGTGGGATGCGGAGGCGTCACCGGGCTCGCGGTTCTCTCCCTCCTACGTACCGGAGCCTACCGGCCGAGGCCGGTTCGACCTCCCCCGCGACCTGTCGCCGGTCCTCTACCTGGCGGAAACACCGTCGCACGCCGTGGGGGAGATGCTCCAGGCCTGGCGCGGGCAACGGCTCCACACCGCCCACCTCACCCGGGGCGGGCTCCCCCTGGCGCTGGTGGAGGTCCGCTTCCCGCTGGCATCCGCGCGGAAGC
>DATIKQ010000062.1:0-42834 GCA_035477395.1 Longimicrobiales bacterium | reverse complement strand
CCGCCGCCGCTGCGGACGTCCGCAGCCTGGGCGCCGTCCTGGCCGGTGCGCGCGTCTCGGGCATCTCCGTGGAAGGCCACACCGACGACACCGGAACCGAAGAGGCCAACCTCACCATCTCGCGGCTCCGGGCCGAGTCCGTCCGCCGGCTCCTCGTGGAAGGCGGCGTGCCCGACGGTGCGGTGACCGCCTCGGGGATGGGCGAGGCGACCCCAGTGGCCGACAACCAGACCCGCGAGGGACGCTCGCGGAACCGGCGGGTCGAGGTCTCCGTGAGCCTGGTCCCCACCGAACGCTGACAAGGAGCGACGACCGAGCCATGCCCCTGCCCCTCTTCGCCCACGCCAGGGACCACGCCGGCCGCATCGCCGTGGTAGCCCCGGAGGGGGTGTTCACCTACCGCGATCTCCTGGAAGCGTCGGGCTCGGCGGCGAACCGCCTCCTCGCCGGACGTGACGACCTGCAGGAGGCCCGGGTGTGCTTCCTCGTGCCCCCGGGGTGGGACTACGTGGCCGTGCAGTGGGCGATCTGGCGCTCCGGGGGCGTGGCCGTCCCCCTGGCCACCTCCCACCCGCCCGCGGAGCTGGCGTATGTCCTCGACGACGCCGCCCCGGAGGTGGTGGTGGCGCACCCCTCCCTCCGGGGCCGGATCGCGGCCGTGGCGGCGGAGCGGAGGCTGGAGGTGATCCCGACCGACGAGCTCATCGAAGAGGGCCCGGTGGCGTCGGCGCCCGAGCTCACGGCGAGCCGGCGCGCGATGATCCTCTATACCTCCGGCACCACCGGCCGTCCCAAGGGCGTGGTGACCACCCACGGCAACAACGAGGCGCAGGTGCGCTCGCTGGTGAAGGCCTGGGGGTGGACCCGGGACGACCATATCCTCCTCACCCTCCCCCTCCACCACGTGCACGGGATCGTCAACGTGCTGGCCTGCGCCCTGTGGTCCGGGGCCGTGTGCCAGATCCTGGCCAGGTTCGAGCCCGCGGAGACGTGGGAGCGCATCGCCCGCGGCGACCTCACCCTCTACATGGCGGTCCCCACCCTGTACGGACGCCTCATCGCCGCTTGGGAAGCGGCCGACGCCCCCACGCGGGAGCGCTGGAGCGCGGCGGCCCGCCGTCTGCGCCTCATGGTCTCAGGCTCGGCGGCCCTCCCGGTGCCGACGCTGGAGCGGTGGGAGGAGATCACCGGCCAGCGCCTCCTGGAGCGGTACGGGATGACGGAGATCGGGATGGGGATCTCCAACCCCCTCCTCGGCGATCGGCGACCCGGATACGTGGGCCAGCCGCTTCCGGGGGTCGAAGTCCGCCTGGTGGATGAGTCCGGCGCTCCCGTGGCCGACGGAGCCTCCGGGCAGATCGAGGTGCGGGGGCCGGGGGTGTTCAGCGAGTATTGGCGACGCCCCGAGGCCACCGCCGAGGCCTTCACCCCGGACGGGTGGTTCCGCACCGGCGATCGCGCCGTGCTGGCGGACGGCTCCTACCGCATCCTGGGCCGCGAGTCCGTGGACATCCTCAAGACCGGCGGGGAGAAGGTCTCGGCGCTGGAGATCGAGGACGAGCTCCGTGGACACCCGGCGGTGGCGGACTGCGCGGTGGTGGGCGTGCCGGACCAGGACTGGGGCGAGCGGGTGTGCGCCGCGGTGGTGGCCCACCCCGGAACCGCGCCCAGGCCCGAGGAGCTGCGAGCGTTCGTGAAGGAGCGCCTCGCTCCCTACAAGGTGCCCAAGGAGGTGCTCGTCGTGCCCGACCTCCCCCGCAACGCCATGGGAAAGGTCACGAAGCCCGACGTGAAGAAGCTGTTCGGAGGCTGACCGGGCGGGGCACACCGGCCCCTCCGCGGCTTGCCCTCCGCCCCGCCGTCTCCTACCGTCCCTCTCGACCCGTCCGCACGGTCGGGTTTCCCACCCACCCGCATCCGCCCGACCTCACCCGGAGGCCCCAGTGACGGAGCAAGCCCCTTCCGCCGACACCGGCGCGGCACCCCCTCAGGGAAGCTGGACCGCCCGCTTCCTCTCCATCATCGAGAAGGTGGGCAACGCCCTCCCCCATCCGGGGACGCTCTTCGCAGCGATGGCCCTGTTGGTCGTGCTGCTCTCCTGGGTCGCGGCCCAGCTCGACATCATGGTGATCCACCCCGGGACGGGAGACGAGATCCGTCCGGTGAACCTCCTGTCCGTGGCGGGCCTGCACCGCATCCTCGGCCAGATGGTGACGAACTTCACGTCCTTCGCGCCTCTGGGCACGGTGCTGGTGGCGCTCCTCGGGATCGGGGTCGCCGAGGGGAGCGGGCTGATCGGCTCCGCGCTCCGCCTGCTGGTGATCTCGGCCCCGAAGCGGCTCCTGACGTTCGTCATCGTGTTCGCAGGCGTGCTGTCCAACACCGCCAGCGAGATCGGGTACGTCCTGCTGGTCCCGCTGGCAGCCTCCATCTTCCTGGCCGCGGGGCGCCATCCCATCGCCGGGCTCGCCGCAGCCTTCGCGGGCGTGTCCGGCGGATACAGCGCGAACGTGCTCCTGGGGACCATCGACCCCCTGCTGGCAGGGCTCTCGGAGGAGGCGGCGCGGATCGTGGATGCCGGGTACACCGTCAGCCCGGCGGCCAACTACTACTTCATGGCCGTGTCCGCATTCGTCATCGCGGTAGCCGGGACGTGGGTCACGGAGCGCATCGTGGTGCCGCGGGTGGGAGAGTACACCGGCGACGAGAAGCCGGAGGAACTCAGGGACATGAACGCCGAGGAGCGCCGTGGGCTCCGCTGGGCATTCGCGGCCGTCCTCCTGCTCGGCTTCCTCCTGGTCTGGTCCGCGCTCCCCCTCGGGTCCGTGCCCGGCGCGGGCTGGCTCCGTGATCCGGCCACCGGCGCCCTGCTCCGCTCGCCGTTCATGTCGGGAATCGTCGCCCTCATCTTCGTCGTGGGCACCGCCAGCGGGATCGCCTATGGGCTGGGGGCGGGCACGTACAAGAGCGACGCCCAGGTGATGAAGGGGATGGGCAAGGCCATGGAGACGCTCGGCCTCTACATGGTCATCGTCTTCTTCGCGTCCCAGTTCGTGGCCTACTTCAACTGGACGAACCTGGGCCTCATCATCGCCGTGGAGGGGTCGGAGCTGCTGCGGGCCAGCGGGCTGGGGCCCATCCCGCTCCTCGTCGCCTTCGTGCTCCTGTCGGCGTCAATCAACCTCTTCATGGGGAGCGCCTCGGCGAAGTGGGCCATCATGGCGCCGGTGTTCGTCCCCATGCTCATGCTGCTGGGCTACTCTCCCGAGCTGACGCAGGTAGCGTACCGCATCGGGGACAGCTCGACCAACATCATCTCGCCCATGATGAGCTACTTCGCGCTCATCGTGGCGTTCCTGGCGCGCTGGGACCCGAAGGCGGGGATCGGCACGGTCATCGCCACCATGCTCCCCTACACCGTGGTCTTCCTGGTCGTCTGGACGATCCTGCTGGCCGTGTGGGTGTTCCTCGGCATCCCCGTGGGACCGGGATCGCCGCTCTTCATCCCGGTCGCCCAGGGGGGCTGAGGGAAGAGGAACGGGGGGGCGCCGCAACGCGCCCCCCCCCGTCACTTTCGGCCGGCCGGGCTCCCGACCGCGATCAGGTCGCCGTGAAGAAGGTGGCGAGCTCCTCGACGCCCTTGCGGACCGCTTCCGCGCTGACGAGCAGCTCCTTGTGCTCCTCGTCGGTCAGCTCCAACTCGATGATGCGGCCCACACCGTTCCTCCCCAGGATGACCGGCACGCCGATGAACAGGTCGTGGATGCCGTATTCCCCCCGCAGATACGCCGCGCATGGCGATAGGTGCTTGCGGTCGGTGACGATCGCCTCGACCATCTCGGCCGCCGAGGCCGCGGGCGCGTAGTAGGCGGACCCGGTCTTCAGCAGCGCCACGATCTCCGCGCCGCCCTTGCGGGTCCGATCGCACAGCCGCGCGATGGTGTCCGCGTCCATCAACTCCGTGATGGGCACGCCGCCGACGGTGGTGAGACGCGGCAGCGGCACCATCTGGTCCCCGTGCCCGCCCAGCACCATCGCGTGGACCGAGGACAGGGCACATCCCAGGTGCTCGGCGACGAAGAAGCGGAAGCGCGTCGAGTCGAGAATGCCCGCCATGCCGATCACCCGGCGCAGATCGAACCCCGTGGTGCGCAGGGCCACGTGGCACATGATGTCCAGCGGGTTCGACACCACGATCACGACGGCGTTGGGCGCGTGCTCGGCGATGGCCTGGGCAGCCTGCTTGACGATGCCGGCGTTGATCTTGAGCAGGTCCATCCGGTCCATGCCCGGCTTGCGGGCGACGCCGGCGGTGACCACCACCACGCTGCTGCCCTCGATGGCGGCGTAGTCCTCCGATCCCACGATGTCCACGTCGTAGCCGCGCAAGGGGCCGGCATGGAGGAAGTCCAGGGCCTTGGCGCGCGTCATGCCGCCCTCGATGTCCACCATGACCAGGTCGGCGATGACCTTCTCGGCGATGTAGTAGGTCGCGGTCGCCCCGACGTTGCCCGCCCCGATGATGCTGACCTTGTTCTTCGTCATGGCAGTCTCCTCAGGCCGCGCCGGCGGCGAGCTGGTCGTGGGCGGTCTTGAGCATGGCGGCTCCCTTGTCGAACGCTGCCCGGTCGGCAGGCGAGAGATCGAGCTCGAGGATCCGGGTGACCCCGTGCTCGCCCACGAAGGCCGGGACCCCGATCGCCAACCCCTCGACGCCGTACTCGCCCTCGCAGCGGGCGGACACCGGCAGCAGAGCCTTCGAATCGGACACGATGGCATCCACCAGCGTCGCCGCCGCCGCGCTGGGGGCGTAGTAGGCGGTGGAGCGCTGGGACATCTCCAGGATGGTATCTCCCGCGCTCAGGGCCTCGCCGATGAGCCGGTCCAGGTGCGACTCGCCGAGAAGGGCGGCCGCCGGGATGCCGGACACGCGCACGGTGTCGCGCAGGAACGTCATGCTCGGGTGATGCGGGCCGATGATGAGCGCGGTGGCCTCCCGCGGGGAGACTCCCAGGGCCCGGCTCACGAGGTGGCGGAGGCGGGTGGAGCTGAGCAAGCCGCCCACGCCCATCACCTTGAAGCGGTCGCACTCCAGGGTCTCCTGGATCAGCAGCGTCATCAGGTCGATGGGCTCGACCATGTTGATCACCACGGCACCGGGCGTGAGGCGGCGGATGTCGCGGGCGATCGCCTGCACCGTGGCCGCGTTATCCCGGTAGAGGTCCTCCCGCCCTTCCCCGGGCCTTCGCACCCGGCCTGCCGCGACGATCACGACATCGCTGCCGGTGATGTCCTCGATCTGCGCGGTTCCCCGGATGGAGGAAGCGTACCCGCGCACCGGGCCCGCCTCCATGAGGTCCAGGGCCTTCCCCGCCGCGGTGCCGTCCTTGATGTCGACCATGAGGACCTTCGACGCGCCCTGCTCCGCGATGAAGAAGGCGGTGTTGGTGCCGACGTTGCCGGCGCCGATGATGCTGATGCGTTTCATGGGTCGTCCTCGGTGTCGGGTTCAAGGAGGCGCGAATCTACCTCCAAGGCGGCCCCATCTCCAAGTCCCGGGGTCCGCCCCTCGCAATCGGCAGGTGGAATCCGCCCGCCTTGGGGGCGGGCCTTGCCCGCCCCGGGCCGCCCCCCCCAACGTGCGCCGGCCCCGGGAGGGGCAGGGCGACTCCCCGGTGCGACGCGTCGTGATCCCGTGCAGCCCGCCAGAGGAACAGAGCCTTGCCCCGACGGATCGGCTTCGACAACGACAGGTACCTGGCCGAGCAGACAGCCGCCATCGAAGAGCGGGTAAGCCTTTTCAATGACAAGCTGTACCTCGAGTTCGGTGGCAAGCTCGTCTGGGACTACCATGCGGCCCGGGTGCTTCCCGGCATCGACCCGAACGTGAAGCTGCGGCTGCTGCAGAACCTCGGTGACCGCGCCGAGGTGGTGCTGTGCATCTACGCCGGCGACATCGAGAAGAAGAAGATGCGCGCCGACTTCGGGATCACCTACGATGCTGACGCGCTGAAGCTCATCGACGACCTCCGCGAGCGCGGCGTGACCGTTCGCGCCGTGGTCATCACGCGCTTCGAGGGGCAGCCCGGCGCCGTCGCCTTCAAGCTCCGCCTGGAGCACCGCGGCATCCGCGTCTACACGCACCGGTTCACGCGCGGCTACCCCACCGACATCGACGTGGTGGTGAGCGACGAGGGCTACGGCGCGAACGACTACATCGAGACCGACCGGCCCATCGTGGTGGTGAGCGGTCCCGGCCCGAACAGCGGGAAGCTGGCCACCTGCCTGTCCCAGCTCTACCACGACCACCGGCGCGGCCTGGGCTCGGGCTACGCGAAGTTCGAGACCTTCCCGATCTGGAACCTGCCCCTCGAGCACCCGGTCAACGCCGCCTACGAGGCGGCCACCGCCGAGCTCAAGGACGTCAACCAGCTCGACCACTTCCACCTGGACGCGCACGGCGAGCGCGCGGTGAACTACAACCGCGACATCGAGGCCTTCCCCCTGCTGCGGCGGATCGTGGAGCGGATCACAGGCGAGCCGTCGTTCTACAAGTCCCCCACGGACATGGGCGTGAACCGCTGCGGGTTCGGGATCGTGGACGACGACGTGGTGCGCGCGGCCGGGGAGCAGGAGGTCGTGCGCCGCTACTTCCGATACGCCTGCGAGCACGCCATGGGCCTGGTGGACCGCGACACGGTCCAGCGTCTGGAGCTGCTCATGGACGATCTGGGCCTCACCGTCGAGCACCGGCCGGTGGTGAGGCCGGCCCGCGATGCGGCGGTGCGTGCCCAGGCCAACGGCAAGGGCAACGACGGCATCTACTGCGGCGCCGCCATCGAGCTGCCGGACGGAGACCTGGTCACCGGGAGCAACTCACCCCTGATGCACGCCTCCGCGGCCCTGGTGCTCAACGCGGCCAAGCACCTGGCCGGCCTCCCGCACCGGACGGAGCTCCTGCCCGCACCCGTGATCCAGGCGCTGGGGCACCTGAAGACCGAAGTGCTCAAGGGTCGGCGGGTGAGCCTCGACACCGACGAGGCACTCATCGCGCTGGCCGTGAGCGCGACCTCGAACCCCGCGGCCGCCGCGGCGGTGGCGCGGCTGCCGGAGCTGCGCGGATGCGAGGTCCACCTCACGCACATGCCCACGCCGGGCGACGAGGCGGGGCTCCGCAAGCTCGGCGTCAACCTCACCAGCGAGCCGGACTTCGCGACCAAGCACCTGTTCGTGAGCTGAGCGCCCTCTACCACTTCAGGATCCCGAACACGCTGGAGCGGTCGTCCGTCCAGAGCCGTTCGGGGGGCATCGCGGGCAGTCCGGGAGCCGCACCCAGCGGCCAGGCCCCGGGCTCCCCGATCGGCTCGTCCCCGGCGGGGCGCTCCCCGCTCCCGCCCATGAGAACCCAGGTGGAGGGCTCGATCCACCACTCGTCGCTCTCGTTCCGGTCCACGGCCACCACCGCGGTGAGGCCGAGATGGTGGGCCGCCCCGATCACCACCGGCCTCAGGTCCACGAACCGGTTCGACACGTGCGCGGCGATGAGGCCCCCGGGGCGGAGGTGCCTCCGGTACTCGTCGAAAGCCTCCCTCGTGAGCAGGTGCACGGGGATCGCGTCGCCGTTGAACGCGTCCAGTACGATGAGATCGTAGCCCTGGGGCTCCTCGCTCTCGAGGCTCAGGCGGGCGTCCCCCAGCACCACCTCGACCTCCGCCTCGCTCTCGCGGAGGAAGGTGAAGTGCCGGTCGGCGAAGCGCGCCACGTCGGGACTGAGCTCGTAGAAGCGGTACACGTCGCCGGCACGGCCGTAGGCGGCCACCGTGCCCGCGCCGAGGCCGACCACCCCCACGCGGCGCCCCTGCCCGTCGGGGAGCGTGCTCATGGCCCACCCCACGCCGCTGTCCTCCCCGTAGTACGCCGTGGCCACGCGGCTGCGGCCCGGGGTGAGGATCTGGAGCCCGTGCACGATGGAGCCGTGGCGCAGCTCCCGGTACCTCGTGTCGTTCCTGCCGAAGTCGCGCACGGCCAGGGCACCGTAGAAGCTGCGCGTGGCAGCGACCGGGTCCCCCCCGCCCGCCGCCCCGCGCGCCGTCTGCCAGATCATCACGCAGCAGACGGCCACCACGGGGGCGCCGGCGAGCCAGAGCCAGCGGCGTCGCCGATCCATGCCGGGCTCCCGCGCGTCCGGCCGGAGGGCCAGCCAGACCGAGACGCCGGTGCCGGCCATGGCCCAGTACAGCTCGGCGTACCCCGTGAACACCACCGGCGCGACGACCGCCACGAAGGCGCCCCCCAGCGCGCCCCCCAGGGCGATCGCGAGGTAGAAGCCCGTGAGGTAGCGAGGATGGGGGCGCAGACGGTAGGCCTCGCCGTGGCACACGAGGCACCCCACCAGGAGCATGCCCAGATAGACGGGGAGCTGCCGCATCAGCGGGGCGTTCCCCGTCCCGGCGATCCGGCACACGGCCCATACGGACACGGCGAAGAGCGTCACGTAGACGCTCCTGCGGTACCGCCTGGGGGAGTCGAAGCAGATCACGAAGCTCAGCAGGTAGAACGCGAGCGGCACCACCCAGAAGAGCGGGATGGCCGCCAGGTCGTAGCAGACCGCGTTGGTGACGGCGAGCAGGAGCGCCGCGCCGCAGGCGGTGAGCGCCACCCACAGGAGGACGTGGTCCAGGCGAGGACGGGCAGGCTGCTCAGCCGCTTCGTTCGGAGAAGCAGCGTCCAATTGCCCGGTAGTCTCCATCCCCCCGGAGGAGGGCGCCCGCGCCACGTCCCAAGCACACCTCCCGGCAACGAGCGCGAAGAGCACGAATCCCGCCGACCACGCCCAGGCCTGTTGAGGGCGCGTCCACAGGGGCTCGAAGAGCACGGGGTAGCTCAGGAGCGCCAGCAGGGAGCCCGCGTTCGAGAGCGCGTAGAGGCGGTACGCCGGCCGCCCCGGCGCGAGCTGCGCATGCCACTTCTGGACCAGGGGCCCGGTGGCCGCCAGCACGAACGCGGGAAGGCCCACCGTCACCAGCAGGAGGAGGAGGACGCGCGCCGCCGGGCTCTGTTCCGGCAGGGGGTGCCACGCCGCCGACGGAACGATGGGGAGCGTCACCGCCGCCGCGAGCAGGAGGACGCCGTGCGCCAGAGCCTGGCGCCGGGGCGTGGCCCAAGCGGCCATCCCGTGGGCATACGCGTAGCCCACCAGGAGGATCACCTGGAAGAAGAGCACGCAGGTCGTCCACACCGAGGGGCTCCCGCCGAACCAGGGGAGGACGTACCGCCCCAGGAGGGGCTGGACCTGGAAGAGCAGGAAGGCGCCGGCGAAGACGGTGGCGGCGAACGGCAGCGCGCTCAAGGAGCCCTATCCCTCCGAGAGTGCCGGGGCCCGCTTCTCCGAGTCCGCTCCCGCCACCAGCGCCGCCACCGCCATGTTCCCCGTGACGTTGGCCGCCGTGAGGAACATGTCGGGGATCAGGTCGAGGGCGATGAGGACGCCGATCCCCTCGAGAGGGAGACCGAACGCCTGGTAGATCGGGGCCATGACGAAGAGGCCGCCGCTGGGGATCCCCGGGGAGTAGAACGACAGCACGGCCAGGAACGCCGCCAGGCTCACCCACTCCACCATCCCCAGCTCGATGCCGTAGAGGGTGGCGATGAGGTACGTCCCCGCGATGCGCGTCATGGGCGAGGCGTACTTGAACACCGACACCGCTGCGGGGAGCACCAGGCCGGTGACGTGCTTGGGTAGCCCGAGCGTCCGCTCGGCCTGCTCCAGGAGGATGGGGAGGGTGGACATGGACGAGCGGGTGCTGAAGCCCACCGCCTGCGCCGGCGCGCACGCCCTCGCGAAGAGCCGCACCGGGATCCCCGCGACCACACGCACCAGGGGATAGAGCACGGCGATGGCGATCGCGATGAGGACGATGACGACGAGGAGGAACCCTCCCACCGCACGGACCACCGAGAGCCCCGTGCGCTCCGCCAGCGTCAGCGTCAGCGCGAACACGCCCACCGGCGCCGTGGCCAGGATCCAGCGCACCACCACGAGGATGGCCTCGGAGACAGCGCGCGCCCCGCGGACCAGGGAATCCCGCAGCTCGGGGGCGATGTGGGTGGCGGCCAGGCCGAACACGATGGTGAAGAGGACCAGCGGCAGGATGTCCCCGGTCGCGGCGGCCTGCACCGGGTTGGCGGGGAGGAGCCCGACGAACCAGTCGCGGAAGGGCGGGAGCGTGACGGCGGTCGCGGCGCTCGCCCCCTCCATGGCCGGGATCTGCCAGCTCTCCGATCCCAGCGCACGGAAGAACGGCGGCGCCACGACGGCCGCCGTGCCGGAGGTGAACGCCACCAGCCCGACGAACCACGCCACCGCCCGTCCGCCCACCCGCGCCGCCGTCCCCGCCCCCGACGACGCGATGCCCCCGAGGAGCAGGGACACGATGAGCGGGATCACGGTCATGCGGATCGCGTTGACCCAGAGCGCTCCCACCGGCTCGATCCAGGCCACCACGGTCCCCGACCAGGACGCCTCCACCCCCGACAGCCAGATCCCCAGGGCGAGGCCCAGGACCAGCCCGGCGAGCACCCTGGCCGCCAGCGACTTCAGCATCGCGCACCTCGACGTGGACGGGGATCGGTCCCTGACCCGGGGATCATCCTGGCACGCGGCGGGCCGACCGGCCAGGGCGAGACAGGACTGTCAGCCGGAGAGAACGGGGTACTTGCAATTTGCATATTCAATGTGCAATATGTACGACATGATTCCCCGGCATCTCCAGGGCACACTCCTCGCACGGGCCGGAGCCTATCCGGTCGTGACCGTGACGGGCCCGAGGCAGTCCGGGAAGACCACGCTGGTGCGAGCCACGTTCCCGCACCATGCCTATGTCACCTTAGAGGACCCGGACGAGCGGGCGTTCGCGCTCGAGGACCCCCGAGGCTTCCTCCGCCGGTGGCCGGACGGGGTGATCCTGGACGAGGTTCAGCGTGCGCCCGATCTCGTCTCGTACCTTCAGCGGATCGTGGACGAGGATCCCCGCCCCGGCCGGTTCGTCCTCACGGGTTCGAAGAACTTCCTCGTGCTGCGAGACGTCAGCCAGTCCCTGGCGGGGCGCACCGGCATCCTGCATCTCCTTCCGCTGGCGTCCACCGAACTGAGCCGCCGCCCCTCCCTCGATCCCCGCGCCATCGGCAGCCCGCCGGCGCCCTCCTCCGGAACGGGCGCGGACGGAACGGGCGCGGACCTGATGCATACGTTGTTCACCGGGTTCTACCCACCCATTCACGACCGCGCCGTCCACCCGACCTTGTGGCTCTCCGACTACTACCGCACCTACGTGGAGCGGGACGTCCGCGAGCTGCTCAACGTAGGCGACCTGGAGACCTTCGGCCGCTTCGTACGCCTGTGCGCCGGACGTTCTGGGCAGATCCTGAACCTGAGCGGGCTCGCGGCCGACGCGGGCGTGAGCCACACCACGGCCCGTCGCTGGATCTCGGTTCTGGAGGCCAGCTTCCTGATCTCTCTTCTCCGCCCCCACTTCCGGAGCTTCAACAAACGCCTCATCAAGGCACCCAAGCTCCATTTCACCGACACGGGGCTTCTCTGCTATCTCCTGAGGATCGGCTCACCGGACGATCTGCGAACCCATTCGGCCCGCGGCGCCGTGTTCGAGACGTTCGTGGTCTCCGAGCTGCTCAAGGCCTACGCCAACCGCGGCACGGACCCTGACCTCTGGTACTGGCGTGACTCCGGGGGGCACGAGATGGACATCCTCGTCGACCTGGGTGACAACCAGGTCCCCATCGAGGTGAAGTCGGGAGAGACGGTGGCCGGGGACTTCCTGGACTCCCTGCGCTACTGGCGCAGGCTCGTGGGGAACGAGGCCTCCCCTGCCGTGCTGGTCTTCGGGGGCGACACCTCGTTCATGCGCGACGGTGTAGCGGTACGCAGCTGGCGAGCGCTTTGACCTCCACCCTGGTCCCGCCGCATCCCCATCCCCAGAATAGCCCGGAACCCGCCCCTGCTCCGGAGCATCCCATGAAGCACCTCATCTCCACCCTCGCCTCCCGCCGCGCCCTGCTCGCCACGCTGGTTTTCGCGCTGGCGCTCGCGCCCCTCTCCCCGCTCGGCGCGCAGCAGCCCACCCAGGACGACGCGCTGGCGTTCAAGGCCATGGTGGAGGCCAACGCCGTCGTGGAGCTGAAGGTGATGGTGCCGATGCGCGACGGCGTGCGCATGGCCGCCGACGTGTTCCGGCCCAAGGGATCGGGCCCCTTCCCCATCATCTTCTCCCGCACCCCCTACACCTTCAACTCGTGGCGGGACGGCCAGTTCAGCGCCGGCACGTACCGGTCGGCGTGGGCCGCGGTGCAGCGTGGTTACGCGTACGTGGTCATGAACGAGCGGGGCCGTTTCTTCTCCGAGGGGGAGTGGGACATCCTGGGCACGCCCCTCACCGACGGCGAGGACGCCTTCACATGGATGGCGGCCCAGCCCTGGTCGAACGGCAAGGTGGGAACGCTCGGGTGCTCCTCCACCGCCGAGTGGCAGATGGCCGTGGCTTCCCTCGACCACCCGGCCCACGCCGCGCTCGTGGCCCAGGGGTTCGGCGCGGGCGTGGGGCGCATCGGCAGCTGGTATGAGCAGGGGAACTGGTACCGGGGCGGCGCCGAGCAGATGCTCTTCTTCGCCTGGCTCTACGGCGTGCAGGCCGGGATCCGGCCCACGTTCCCGGACAACCTGACCCGAGAGCAGCTCGCTCAGGTGTCGCGGTACTTCGACCTGGCGCCGGAGATGCCCCCGGTGGACTGGTCCAAGGGGCTGGAGCACCTCCCCCCGGTGGACATCCTGAAGAACGCCCAGGGCAACACCGGGCCCTTCGAGGACATGATCAGGAGGAAGCCCAACGACCCCAAGTGGTACCAGGGAGGGCTCTACCACGACGACATGCCTTTCGACAAGCCGGCGCTCTGGTTCATGTCGTGGTACGACGTGTCTACGGGGCCGAACCTGGCGCTCTTCAACCACGTGCTGAAGAATGCGGTCAGCCCGGACGCGAGGGCGCAACAGTACGCCGTCATCGCGCCTACGCTGCACTGCGCCTACACCCGCGCCACCGAGAACACCGTGGTGGGGGAGCGGAGCGTGGGCGACGCCCGCTGGGACTACGACGCGATGGTGTACGGGTGGTTCGACCACTTCCTGAAGGGGCAGGACAACGGGCTCCTCGACACGCTCCCACGGGTGCGGTACTACACGATGGGCTCAAACCAGTGGAAGACCGCCAGCGCGTGGCCGCCTCCGGAGGCGCAGACGGTGACGTACTACCTGGACTCGGGCGGCAAGGCGAACACCCTCCACGGCGACGGGAAGCTCACCACGCGCGCGCCCCGGTCGGACAACCCGGACCGGTTCGCCTACGACCCCATGAACCCGGTCCGCTCCCACGGCGGCAACGTGTGCTGCACGGGCAACGCGGTGCAGGGCGGCGCCTGGGACCAGCGGGAGATGGAGGGGCGCCAGGACATCCTGGTCTACACCTCCGATCCGTTCCCCGACGGCGTCGAGGTCACCGGCACCATCGGGATCACGCTGCACGTGTCTTCGGACGTGAAGGACACCGACTTCACCGTGAAGCTCATCGACGTGGCGCCCGACGGCACCGCGTACAACCTGGACGAGACCATCCAGCGCGCCCGCTACCGCGAGGGGTACGGCAAGGAGGTCTTCATGGAGCCGGGAAAGACGTACGAGGTCGAACTCTCCCCCCTGTCCACGAGCAACTGGTTCGCCCCCGGGCACAGCATCCGCATCGAGGTGTCCAGCTCCAACTTCCCCCGCTTCATGCGCAACATGAACACGGGCGGCAACGGCTGGGACGAGACGAAGGGCGTGATTGCGCACAACGTGATCCATCACTCCCGGGAACACCCATCCCAGATCAGGCTGCCGATCGTGCGGAGGCCGGCGTCGTGACGCAACCGGATCGGACACCGGAATGGGACGGGCCGGTTGGAGTCACCCGCTGCCCCACATGCAACGGGCAGTGATCTCACTCCCGATCAGGACGAGGCGCTCGGGCGGGGCGGTGAACGGCCCCGCCTCCTGGTCCGAGGCGCCCACGACCGAAGTGACGAGCGTCCGTCCGCCCTCGTCGGTCCCGAGCGAGACCTCGACCCGCCACCACTCCCCCGGCCCCTGAGAAGTCCGAACGGGGGCGCGAACGGCCGTGACCGTGCTGTCGCCGGCGGAAGCGGCGGAGAAACCGAAGCCGTGCCGGCGCAGCACCGCCACGGCGCACGCCCGTCCGTCGGTCGCCGGCAGGTTGCTGGCGAATCGAAACGTACGGGGCCCCGGTGTCGCGCACGCGGCTGCCGCTAGAAGGGCGATCAGGAGGCGCGGGCCAGGCCTGCGCACTTCGTGCAGCCACCCCCCCCTCACGACGCCGTGCCTTCCGCCATCGCGTGCAGACTGCCGCTCGGCCAGAGTGCCTCCACCGGGACTCCTTGTCTTGCGCCCCACCCGCGGCGCGGAGGGCTCCACGACGCGCTATGTTACCCGTCACCCCATGGAGCACAACGTTGGAGCACGAGGAGATCGGTACCATGAAGAACCGGCGGGAGTTCCTGGCGACGGCTGCGGCGGCGGGCGTGGGACTGGGGTTGGGTGGGCAGCCAGCATCGGACGAGCGCGGGAACGCCGGCGCCCTCGGCGGCACGCCCCACGCCATCCGGCCTGAGCGCCCCGACCTCCAGGCCGTCCCCAAGGCCTCCCGCTCCCTGAGCATCCTCATGCTCGGCGGCACCGGGTTCCTCGGCCCCGCCGAGGTGGAGTACGCCATGGCCCGGGGCCACAAGGTGACGCTGTTCAACCGGGGCCGCACCAACCCCCAGCTCTTCCCACAGGCCGAGAAGCTCCAGGGCGATCGCGCCACCGGCGACCTGGCCGCTCTGCAGGGGCGCCGCTGGGACGCGGTCCTGGACACCTCGGCGAACGTCGCCGCCTGGGTGCGTGACTCCACCGCGGCGCTGAAGGACTCGGTCGGCCGCTACCTCTTCGTGTCCAGCATCTCGGCCCACACCGACAACAGCATCATCGGGCAGACGGAGGACGGCGCGGTGTTCAGCCACGCCGACTACGAAGACGTCGTCGCCCGCAACGCCCCCATGGGCGAGGCCTTCGGACCCAACAAGGCAGAGGCCGAGCGCATCGTGCACACAACGTTCGGCGCTCGCGGCCTCGTGGTGCGCCCCGGGCTCATCGTCGGCCCCAGGGACAACAGCGACCGCTTCACCTACTGGCCGGTGCGCATCGACCGGGGCGGCGAGATCGTGGCCCCAGGGGACGGCACCGACCACGTGCAGATCGTGGACGTCCGCGACCTCGGGAGGTTCCTGGTGCACCTGGTGGAGCAGGAGGCCTCGGGCACCTACAACGCCGTGGGCCCACGCTCGACCATGACCATGGCCGAGATGCTCCACGGGATCCGCGCCATCACGTCCTCGGAGCTGAAGTTCTGCTGGGTCCCCGTGGACATCCTCCGCGAGCAGAAGGTGGGCGGCTGGATGGAAATGCCGTGCTGGGTCTACCCCGACCCGGAGAATCGCGGGTTCTCCGATTGGGACTGCTCCAAGGCCATCGCCGCCGGCCTCGAGTTCCGGCCGCTGGCGGATACCGCCCGGGACACGCTGGCCTGGTGGAAGGGGCGGCCCGCCGACGCCCCGGCGCTCCGCACCGGGCTCAAGCCCGAGAAGGAGGCGGCGGTGCTGGCGGCGTGGAAGGCACGGGGGTGATTCGACCTTCTTGACCATCATGACTGGACTATTATAGTCCGTTCATGAAGAAGGCCTCCATAAGCATCCTGAAGGCCCACCTCAGCCGGTACGTTGACGCCGTGAAGAGCGGCGACGAGGTCATCGTGACGGAGCGGGGGCGGCCTGTGGCGCGGCTCAGCGGGCTCGACCCCTCCCGGGAGCCGGCCGGTCGGGTGGCGCTTCTCATCCGGGAGGGTCGCCTGCGCCCTCCTTGGCGTCCCGGGGCAACCGCCGAGTTCCTCGCGCACGCCGGCGGGTCGGGGCGACCGGCCGTCGACCCCACCGGCCGGTCGCTCTCTGCGCTCCTCGAAGAGCGCGAAGGCGGGCGTTGATGCGCTTCTGGGACGCCTCCGCGGTGGTTCCACTCCTCGTCGAGCAGCCCTTGTCCGCCCGCGCCTTTCAACTCCTGGCGGAGGACCCGGACGTGGTGGTGTGGTGGAGTACGCCCGTGGAGTGCGCTTCCGCCCTCGCTCGCGTGCGCCGCGAGGGGGCCCTTCCCGAAAGCGCGGAGCGCGACGCCCTGGCCACGCTCGAGCTCCTCCGGTCGGGATGGCACGAAATCCTCCCGGGAGAGGCGCTGCGGGTCCAGGCGTTGCGCGTGCTGAGGCTGCACCCGCTGCGGTCAGCCGACGCGCTTCAGTTGGCCGCCGTGCTGGAGTGGGCCGGAGCGCCAGCGTCCAGCGAGTTGGTCTGCTTCGACCCCCGATTGGGGGCGGCCGCCGAGCGCGAAGGGTTCAGGGTGCTGGGCATCTGACCCGGGCACTTATCATGACTTGGCAGAGCTTAGCATGCTCTGTCATGACCGCTCCTTGCTTGGTTTCCGCGGCCTTGCGGCACCCACATTTGACTTGCTAACTGCTTGCCAATTGTTTAGCATGTAGCATGACCGACGACGAACTCGGCGCCCTCGTAGCAGACCTCAGGACCTACGCCACCGACCACCAGTCGGTGGAGTGCAAGGCCTCGCGCGGTGGCACACCCCAACGGCTCTGGCAGACCCTGTCCGCATTCGCGAACACCCGTGGAGGCGGTGTCCTGATTCTGGGTGTGGCGGAGGACGCCTCGTTCGAAACCGTTGGCGTCGACGATGTGCGGAGGGTCACCCAGGACGTGGCTTCCCTGTGCGATTCGATGGAGCCCCCCATCAGGGCGCTCATCAGGCCGCACAAGTTCGAGGAAAAGCCGGTGATCGTGGCCGAGGTCCCCGAGACCACCGTCACGCAGAAGCCCTGCTACTACAAGGGAGCCGGCCTCGCGAACGGGGCTTTCATCCGGGTCGCGGATGGGGATCGGCGCCTCACGCCCTACGAAGTTCACGTCATGCTCTCGTCCCGTGGACAGCCACGCGAGGACTGCGAGGCAGTCGAGGGAACCTCGACACGCGACCTGCACGAGGAACTCACACAGCGGTTCATCAAACGGCTGCGGGAACTCAGGCCGCCCTACCGGAACCAGGACGACGCGCATCTCCTTCGCACGATGGGGGTGACGGCGGAGAGAGATGGAGCCACGGTGCTCACCCTCGGCGGCCTGCTGGCGCTCGGCTCGGAACCGCAGCGATGGTTCCCCGAGCTCGGCCTCACGTTCGTCGCCTACCCCGGCGAGAACATCGGAGAACTCGGCCCACGAGGAGAGCGCTTCTCCGACGAAGCACGGGTCGGGGGCCCTGTCCCGCTCATGATCGAGCCCATCATCAAGGTCCTGCAGCGCAACATGAAGCGTCGCAGCGTCGTCCATGGGCTCGGACGGGAGAACCAATGGGAATACCCGCTCACTGCCATCCGGGAGGCCCTCGTCAATGCGCTCGTGCATCGTGACCTGAGCGCCCTCGCACGCGGCACCCCCGTCCAGGTGCAGCTCT
This sequence comes from Longimicrobiales bacterium, assembly GCA_035477395.1. Classification (GTDB taxonomy): domain Bacteria; phylum Gemmatimonadota; class Gemmatimonadetes; order Longimicrobiales; family Gaopeijiaceae; genus SZUA-318. The sequence continues at coordinate 25,166 of DATIKQ010000062.1, read as the reverse complement.
TCGGCGATCGCCTGACCATCGTCAATCCAGGCGGACTGCACGGCCCCGTCTCCGTCGAGGAGCTGGGGGAGACAGGCATCTCATCCTCGAGAAATGCGGTCCTCATGCGCATCCTCGAGGACACTCCGGTACCTGGCGAGGACTACCTGGTCTGCGAGAATCGCGGTTCCGGCATCGGCGCCATGCTCGTGGCACTCCGCGACGCGGGCATGAGCCCCCCGCTGTTCCACGACTCGGTCGCCATCTTCCGGATCACCTTCCCGAACCACACCCTCTTCGACCAGGGCACCTTGAGCTGGCTCGCCTCCATCGGAGGCGACTCCCTGACGGACAGCCAACGTGTCGGGTTGGCCCTGCTCCGGAATGGGCAAGAGCTCTCGAATGAGGTGTTCAGGAAGTTCAATGCGCTGGATAGCCGCCAGGCCACACGGGAACTGAAGGCGCTGGTGGATCGAGGGTTGGTCGAATCCCACAGCTCGGGGCGGTGGACCACGTATCACCTCTCGATGGGCCCCGGCCGGTTCGCACAGCGCGTCCTGCCCTGGGGTCAGGGGGTTGCGGTGACTCCGGAGAAGGGGCCGGAGGCCGTCGCACGACTCCTCGAACGAAGAGGCACGCTCTCCCGGGCGGAACTGGCCGATCTGCTGGGTGCGCCGGACAGCACCGTGCGCTACTGGCTCAAGAAGCTCATCGCGGCCGGAAGGGTACGGAGAACCACCGAAAAGGCGCGAGCCCCGGGCGTCCGATATGGGCTCACCCCGGGTGAGTTCGTCCTCGTCACGCACCGGGGACGGGCGGTGGCCGAGGGTGCCGGCCTCCTCATCGGACAACCTCACGATCCCCGGGCGTATCCGGCCTCACCTGTGCGAGTCCCGGAGGGCACTGCCGACGAGGTCCTCGCCGAGGAGCGCGACGAAGGGTGATCGCCCCCCCGGAGACCCGCCTGACCCTGTCGCCTTCCCAGCGCCTTCTCGCCGTGAAGCTCGTCCACACGGTCGTCTGGGCCTTCTTCGCCTCATGCGTCGTGGCGATCCCCGTCCTGGGATGGCAGGGGCGCGTCGTCGCGGCGACGGTCCTCTGTGGCGTGGTCCTGGTCGAGGTGGGGATCCTCCTACTGAACGGCCTGCACTGCCCACTCACCCCGATCGCCGCGCGCTACACGGAGGATCGAAGGGCCAACTTCGACATCTTCCTTCCCGAGTGGCTCGCCCGGTACAACAAGGAGATTTTCGGGAGCGTGTACGCCGCAGGGTTCGTCTACGTGGCGTATCTCTGGCTCGGCTGAGGAGCCCCGGCGGGCCGGGCCCCCGTGGCCCCTACTTCGGCTTCACCTCGTACTTCCAGTTCCGCTGCTTCCCCTCTGCGATCCACTCCACCGCCTGCTCCACCCGCCGCGCCCGCGTCTCGGGGCGCTTTGCCTCGGCGATCCACTCGGCGTACTCCCGACGGTGGCTCGGCGGGAAGGCGTCGAAGATCTCCTTCGCCTTGCGGTTCTTCTTCATCGCCAACGCCGCGGCCAGCTCCCCGGGAACGTGGACGTCCTTGCTCTTCGCCTTCGCCGCCCGGGCCTTCGTCCAGGCCGGCTTCACCCCGGCGTCCTTGAGCGCTACCGCCTTCTTCACGTAGCCGACGAGGACCTTCTTCGGTGGGAGGTCTTTCAGTGACTCGATGCGGCCGAGTTGGCCCATGGCGCCGTCCTTGGCCTCGCTCTCCAGCACCTCCGCGCCGCTCCAGAATCCGAACGCGCAGTGCGCCTTGAACGACGCCATGCTGCACAGGATTCCCTTGTACTCGAAGTGGGGGAAGCTCCATTTCATCGTCTCCTGCACCTCGGGGCACGCCTGGTGGACCACGTCGCGGAGGCGGCGCAGGATGGGCTGTGCGAACTCGGCCGACCCATCGATGTACGCGTCGATGCGGGGGTCTCGCTGGGGCACGGTGGCCAGATCCTCGGTCAGGGGTTGGACGAGGGCCCCGGGGCGCCGGCGAGGGCGTCGCGGAACCGGCTCTTCAGGAGCGTTCCCTCGCGGGGCGGCACCACCAGGGGCGGCTTCTCCGCCTGCACCTTCACCACGGTGAAGAGAGGCCCACGGGCGTGGTGGACGGCTTCGCGCAGGCCGGCGAGCTCGGCGGCGTCCGTGAGCGTCGCGGCCGCAGGGAACCCGCACGCCTTCGCCACCCGGGCGAGATCCACGCCGTGGGCGGTGTGGGTGCGCTGCATTCCCGTCTCGCCGTAGCGCTCGTTGTCGAGTACCACGATGGACAGGTTCGCGGGCGCCTGCACCGCCACCGTGGCCAGGGAGCCGAGCCCCATGAGCATCTCCCCGTCCCCGGTGACCACGAGCACGCGCCGGTCCGGACGGGCGAGGGCCAGCCCCAGCCCGGTCATGGCGGCGAGCCCCATGCCGCCCCAGAACGAGAAGGTCAGGGGGTGGTCGCCGGCGGCGGCGCAATCCCACGCGGATGCTCCGAGCCCGGCCACGACGAGCAGGTCGCCGCGCCCGGCAAGGAGCGCGGCCACCACCTCGCGGCGGTGGAGCGTCGGAGTCGCGGATGCCCCGTCCCGTTCCGCGGCGGTCATCGCGCCTCCTCCACGAAGCGCTTCACCCCGATGACGCGCTGGCCGATGAGCACCGCCTCCATGCTCTCGGCCGCCCAGCACCGGTCCAGCGCCGCCGATACCGCCAGAGGCACCGCGTCGCGCACGTCGGCGCGCACCACGTGGACGCCCATCTGGCCCAGGAGATCAGCCGCCGCGCTCCCAACGGGGACCTGCCACGGGTTCGTCTCCCCCTCCTCCCCACGCATCGTCACCAGGAGGACCACAGGGAACGCGCACTCCCGGGCCATCCCGAGGGCGTTCATGAGGTTGCCCACGCCGGAGGACTGCATGAGGAGCGCGGTGCGGGCCCCTCCCAGCCACGCGCCCGCTGCCAGGCCCACCCCCTCTTCCTCGGAGGTGAGAGGCACCGCGCGGAGGCCGGGATCCGCATGGCACAAGTCGATGAGGCGGGCATGTCCGGCGTCGGGAACGTACGCCACCACCCCCACCCCCGCGGCCCTGAGCGCGGCGTGCACCCGGTCGGGCCATCCCGGACCGTCCGTGGGCGCGGCACGGGGCAGGGTCTCGTACACCGTGACCTCGCCCACTTCGGGGTGCTCACGGGTTGCCACAACCACCATCCCCAACTTCCGGGCCACGCCCACCGACGGGCCGTTCCCGGTGGGTACGGTCGCCCGGACCCTCACCACACCGGGCTGGGCCAGGACCCACGACATCAGTGCACGTGAGGCCTCGGTGGCGTACCCCTGCCCCTCCTCCTCCGGGTACACCGAGTAGCCGAGCTCGGCACTCCCTTCCCGGTCCGGGTACCCTCCCAGCCCGCACACCCCCACCGCGCGCGCGTCGTCCCGGCGCGACGCCAGCCAGGCCCACCACCCGAGCTCGTGGGGCCGCTCCGCCATCCTGTCCCGGAAGCGGGGGAGATCTTCGCCGAAGAGGGGCGGGCAAGCCGGAGGAGCCTGGAATACCGCCCCCGTCTCGGCACGCAGACGCTCCACGTCGCCGTCCAGCCAGGCCTGGAGCGCGTCCCGGGTCAGGGCGGTGACGCGCAGCCGGGCCGTCTCCAGGGAGAGGCCCCTGGGCCCCTCCCCCGGCGGGACCGTTCCTGGAGCGTGGGATTCTGGCATGGATTCTGCAGCCTGTTCCGGGGTGCATTCGGAGGCGACCGGGTCCGCCCCCACGGATCGTGTCACGCCGCCGTGTCTCGAGAAGTCACCGCGACCCACGACGGGAGTGAACCACCATGCAAGCACGAGGCTTCGCCGGCAACCGGAAGAAGACACCCATCATCGCCCTGGCCGCCCTCCTTGCGGCGGCCGCATGTGACTCGGACGGCACCGGCCCGGTGACGTCCCACGTCCAGGTCCTCCTCACCGACGCGCCCCACGAGGAGCTGGACAGCGCCGTGGTGTGGATCTCCAGGGTCTATCTCCAGGGAGGGGGAGGTCTCGAGCCCGACACCGCCGCGGCGGACACCACATCCGCCGGAGGGCGCGTGGACCTCTTCCATGATGCGGCCCACCCGCTGAGGTTCGACCTTCTGAAGCTCCGGGACGGCATCACCGCCAACCTCACCGGGCTCGTGGAGGTGGACGAGGGCCCCTACCAGGGACTGCGCCTGGTGGTGGACAGCGCCCGGGTCTACCTCGCCGGGGGCCTCGCCTTCGAGGACGGCTCGCGGTCCGGGACGCTGAAGGTGCCCAGCGGACACACCAGCGGCATCAAGGTGAAGCTGGCCAGTGTCATCCCCGCGGAGGAGGGCGACACCACGGCCATCACCGTGGACTTCGACGTGGATGACAACTTCGTGATCCAGCGCAACCCGCAGACCGGGGCCGTGAAGCAGATCCTCTTCACGCCGGTGCTGAGGGAGAAGAAGCGGGAAGGGGCAGGCTCCTGACCCCCTGGGCCGCGGCTGCACCGCGGGTGTGAGGATCGCGGGGACCCGACGTATGATGGAGTGGTGGGAATACCCGCCGTGGCACCGGAGGGGCCAGGGCGGGTATCCCCACGCAGCTTCCACAACCCGGAGAACCCGCTGATGCTCCCTCCTCTCGCCCGGCGCCTGGCCGTGACCGCCATCCTTGCGTCGACGCTGGCAGGGTGCGGGCTCGGGGCGGGGACAGCCCGCAATCCCTTCGCCCCCGCCGGATCGAGAGGAGGCGACGGAAGCGTCCAGGTCCTCATAGACAACCAGAACTTCGGCGACGCCACCGTTCACGCCTACCGGGGCGGCGAGCGATTCCGGCTGGGAGAGGTGACGGGCAAGTCGGAGAAGCGATTCACCGTGCGGTGGAACTTCTCACTTCCCATGGAATTCGACATCCACCTCGTCGGAGGCGGGGACTGCCGGGTCCGGGGCATGCCCGTGGATCCCGGGGACCGGGTGTGGGTGCGTATCCCGACCCAGATCAGCATGACCCCCTGCTACTCCGGAAAGACATGAGCGCACACACCCGTCGCCGTTTCCGCCCCGTCCGCACCCTCGCCGCCGCAGCGCTCCTCCTGGGCGTGGCCGGGTGCGCCTCGGCCGCCGGACGCTCCGGTTCCGCCAACCCCTTCGGCCAGACTCAGGGCGAGACGCGGGAGATCCGCATCCTCGTCCGGAACCTCAACTACAACGACGCCACCGTTTGGACCGTCGTGCGCGACGCGCGGCGCGAACGCCTGGGGCTGGTGACCGGGAAGTCCGACACCACGTTCACGGTTCCGTGGACGTTCACCGATGCACTTCGCCTCGAGTTCGACCTGATCGGGGGCGTGCGCTGCATGACGGAGCCGCTCTCCGTGGACCCCGGGGAGATCATCGAGCTGCAGATCTCCGTGGACCCGAGCCAGGATCCGATGTGCAGGTAGGCACGGAGTCGGCGCGGAATCGGATGAGACGCATCGCTTCAGGCCTCGTGGTGCTCCTCGTGGTGGCCGCCCCGGGTCACGCTGGCGCGCAGCCCACCCCCGCCGACACGCTGCGAGAGGTCCTTGAGCGCAGCCGGGCCGCCGGTGATTCCGCGGCGATGGCGGAGGCGCTGAACGCCCTCGGCCTCCAGTTCTGGAGCGGGGCCCGCTTCGACAGCGCGGCCGCGTACCTGGGGCAGGCCCGGGATGTCTGGGCCGCGCGGCACGATTCGCTGGGGCTCGGCCGCGCCTACAACAACCTGGGCGTGACCTACTACCAGTGGGGACATCTGCCGCTCGCGCTGGACTCCTACCTGCGCTCCGTCGCGGTCCGGCGCTCGCTCGGGGATGCCCGCGGCACGGCGCTGGCGCTCACCAACATCAGCGGGACGTACAGGGCCTGGGGGTTGTTCGAGCGCGGAAGGGCCGTCCTCGACGAGGCGGTGGCGGAGAGTGACGCCTCCGGAGATGCGTTCGTGCGGGCTTACGCACGCCATAACCTCGGGCTCTTGTTCCTCGAGCAGGGCGATGCAGAAGGTGCCCGGGAGGCATTCGAGCAGTCGCTCCGGATCTTCCAGGAGCCGGGCACGTCCCTGACGCCGATTCAGGTGAGCGACGGCGTGGGCGCGAACCGGGTTGGACTGGCGCGGGTCCGCCTACTCGCGGGCGACCCCGGCGCGGCGGTGACCACGCTCGAGGAGATCCTGGGAACCGGGGGGGAGGAGGCGACCTCCGGCCGGCAGGCCGAGACCCTCATCGCGCTCGGCAAGGCCTATCTGGCGACCGGCGCCTCCGGGCAAGCGCTGCACACCTTCGAGCGTGCGCTGGAGTTCAGCCGGGAATCGGGGCAGCGGAGCCGGGCGCTGGAGGCGCTCCTGGCCCTCACCGAGGGGTACGAGCGGCGAGGCGACCTTCCTGCTGCGTTGCTCCATGCCAGGCTCTCTCGATCCCTCGGGGATTCGCTCGCGGTCGAGCGCGGCGTCCGGGAAGCAGCGGCGGTGGAGAACCGAATCGCGGCTGAGCGCGATGCCGCCGAGAATCAAGCGCTACGGGAGGAGCGGCAGGCGCGCGAGGCCGTCATCGCCAGGCAAGGGATAGGGTTCGTGCTCGGGGGCTTGCTGCTCGTGGTATCGGTGGCGCTCATTGCGGTGCTGATCCACTTCAATCGCCGCGGAAGGGAGCGGGAGATCCTCCTTACGTCCGCGAACGCGGCGCTGGAGGGCGCGAACCAGGAGCTACGGCTCGCCCTATCCGAAGTGCGCACGCTCGAGGGGCTCATCCCCATCTGTGCCCGGTGCAAGAGGGTCCGGGACGAGAGCGGCTACTGGGAGTCGGTGGAGACGTACATCGCCAGCCGCTCGGATGCGCTCTTCAGCCACGGCATATGCAACGAGTGCGGACAGGAGCTCTACGGGGATGACTGGGCGTCGCCCCCGCCCAGCACCGAGCCGGCGCCCGCTGACGCCGCGGCGGGCGTCGTCACGCCCCTGGCGCCCGACGGACCTCCCCGGTCTCGGTGACCGAAGTGTTTACGCGGGTCCAGTAGCGCACCGCGTTCACCACCGCACCGGTATAGGTCTCGTAGTTCGTGCCCTTCACGATGTAGCCGTTGACGCCGAGGTCGTAACAGGTGGCCACGTCGCTCGCTTCGTCCGAGGAGGTGAGCATGACCACGGGGATGCGGCGCGAGCTCGGGTTCTCCTTGAGGACCCGCAGGACCTCGATTCCGGTCATCCTCGGCAGGTGGATGTCGAGGAGGATGAGTCGCAGCCCCGCGCGGAAATCGTCGGAGGCGGGGTCGAACACGGTGTTCGTGGCCTCGACCCCGTCGCCCACCCAACGCACCTTGCCGGCCAGTCCTTCCTGCGAGAGCGCGAGGAACGCCAGCGCCGCGTCATCCCGGTTGTCCTCGACGAGGAGGACGGCAGGGGAGGCAGACGGGCTCACGGGAGCGAGCCTCCCCTCGCCGTGTCCTGGAGAGCCTCGGCCACGGCATTGCGGAGTTCGGTGAGATCGAACGGCTTGGGCAGGGTGCGGACAGCTCCGAGCCCGCCGGCGTTGGAGAGGAGCAACTCCTTCGGCACGCGGCCGCCGCCCGAGATGGCGATCACAGGCAGCCCAGGCTGGCATTCCGCCAGCGACACGATGACCTCGATCCCGTCCCTCTCGGGCATGTTGATGTCGGTGATGACCAGGTCCACCTGCATCTGAGCTACCAGCCGGAGCGCTTCGGCACCGTCACACGCCTCGAACACGTCGTGCCTCTGCGTTCTCAGGTACCTGGCGACCCCGGCGCGGACGCTGACCTCGTCGTCGATCACCATCACGCGCGCCACTGCGGGCCCCCTGCCGGGTCCGGCCGGCCGTCACGGTCGTTGTGCTCCACCAGGAGTCGGCGGAGTGCCACCGCGTCGCGAACCGCTCGGACGAGGAATGGCGCCTCCATCGGCTTCACGAGGAACGTGCGGGCCCCGTGATCCAGGCATTCCAGCGCCACCTCCGGCGCGTCCAGCCCGGTGAGCATGATCACGGCCATCTCCGGATCCCTCTTCAGCGACCACCCGAGAAATTCGAGACCGGACATTCGCGGGAGCTCTATGTCGAGGAGACACACGTCGTAGCGCTCCTCCGAAAGGCGCAGGTCCGCCTCCTCGGCAGACGCAGCCACCTGGCACCCATATCCGCTGTGCATGAGCAACCTGGACACGGCCCGACGGATCTCCGGGTCGTCGTCCACCAACAGCACCCGCCCCGACGCGGGAGCACGCTCGATGAGGTCCCGCCAACTCATACGCCTCACGGCCGCACCTCCATGCTCTCCATCTTCCACAGCTCGAGGAGCACCCGGTTGACCTCCTTGGATACCGCCCGGTCCAATGCGGCTGCGGACTCCGCCCGAGCGGCCTGCTCGGGCGCCAACGTACCCGACCCCCTCCCCACCACGAGGCCGATCGCGCCAGCGACGATGAGCGCTGCCACCGCCCCCGCGGCGGCGCGCTGGCGGCGCCGCCTCCGTGTCCGGGCGAGCCGCCCGCGCACCGCCTCCTTCGACCGCTCGGCCATGGTCGGGATCCACGGCCGGCTGCCACCCCCGCGGGCTTCCCGACCCGGTCCTCCCGGGTAGACTCCGCGCACCTGTCCGATCACCGGACTGCCTCACCGGGCTGCGACGAAGTCCGAGGCCACCCCCCCCCGGCCAAAAGGGCGTCCGTCGCCTCCGCCAGCGCCGCCAGGTCGTATGGCTTGCCCAGGAAGGACGATCCACCGCCGGCGAGCTCCCCCCGGAACGAGTCGTGACTCGAGTAGCCCGATATGAAGAGCACCTTCATCCCGGGACGGTGCGCCTGCAACGCGTTCGCCGCCTCCCGACCGCTCAAGCCAGGCAGCACCAGGTCGCAGATGAGCAGGTCGATCGTGGCCGGCCAATCCGCGGCGATGCGGAGCGCCTCCGCCGCGGTCGCCGCAGCGAGGACGCGGTGCCCAGCGCGGGCGAGGGCACGCACGGTACCCGACCGCAGCTCGATGTCGTCGTCCAGGACCAGAATGGTCGCGGCGGGCCGTTTGGCCCGGTCGGTGACGGCGCTCATGCGATGCTCCTGGATGTTCGGGGGGTCGCCGAGCCTCGGAGGAGCCCGGACAGCAGGTCGTAATCCAACGGCTTCTCGACGAAGTGGGCCCGGCCACCGGGAAAGAGGGTGGCACGCACTTCCCCACGGGTGTGTCCGGACATGAAGATGACTCGAGGCTCCCATCCGCCCTCGGCGAGCTGCTGCACGAGCGTGGGCCCGCTCATCTCGGGCATGACCACGTCGGTGAGGAGCACGTCCACCGGCACGACGGACTCCCTGAAGCGCCTGAGCGCCTCTCGCGCCCCACCTGCCGGCCGCGCGGTGAATCCCCGGCGGGACAGGGCACGCGCGACGGCTCGCTCGACGACCGCGTCGTCGTCCACGACCAGCACGCTGACGGACCAGGCCTGGTCGCGCAGCGCCTCGTCGCGTCGGGCACCGGGCGTGGCTGTGGGCTCGGTCCAGACTCTGACCTGGTCACGTCCGGCCTCCTTGGCGGCATACAGGGCACGGTCGGCGGCGGCGATGAGGAGCTCCGAGGAGACGAGGGCACCCGAGTAGTGGGCCACCCCGGCGCTGGCGGTGACAACTCCACAGGCCAGGCCCGCGCCCGCCAGCGCGGCACGGATGCGCTCGGCGTAGGCGGACGCTATCACCGCGCTGGATCCCGGTAGCACGGTGAGGAACTCCTCGCCGCCGAATCGGGCAGCCAGGTCCATACCACGGGTGTGCCGGCGGAGCGCGGCCGCCATCTCCCTCAGCACCTCGTCGCCCACGGCGTGCCCGTAGTCGTCGTTCACCCGCTTGAACCGGTCCAGGTCGAACAGGACCACCGACAAGTCCTCGCCCCGGCGCGCCGCCTCGAACCCGCGGGCCAGCACGCGCTCCGCCTCGCGGCGGTTGGGCAGACCGGTCAAGGGATCCGTGTGCGCCATGCGCTCGGCGGCACGGCGGTCGCGCTCGAGCGCTTCGGCCAGCGCCGCGACCCCCTGCGTGAGCACGATGTAGACGACCACCAGCACGAACATGAGGTGCCAGCGTGGCGGGGCCGCGCCGGTGAGCAGGAGCGCGGCATTCCCGAGCGCGAGGGACGCCATCGCGAACGCGAGCGCCAGCGCGGCGCCCCTCCACCCACGGTAGTAGGCCAGGAGGAATGCGGGGAGGATCGGGGTGATCCACATGAGGAGACCGCGGTCGTCCTGGAGCCATGCTGGCGCCAACAACGCGCACACGCCGGGCACCGCCAACGCCGCGAGGGCCAGCGGGGCGGCCCGGATGGGGATCGGGCGGGAACCTGGGTTCGGCGCATCCGGGCGTAGAAGGATGGGGCGGCTCATGCGGTGCGCGCCTCGAGCGAGCGGTCCCGGTGTGCGGCCTGGATCCGCTCCACCTCGGGAAACTGCCCGAGAAAGACGTCCAGGACGCCGGGATCGAACTGCGAACCCCGTCCGGCCTTCATGAGGGACCGGACCTCCTCATTCGGGAGGGCGAGCCGATAGCAGCGGTCCATGGTGAGCGCGTCGAAGACATCCGCCACCGCGCAGATCCGCGCCGGGAGTGGGATGTCCTTGCCCGCCAACCGGTGCGGGTATCCGCGCCCGTCCCAGCGTTCGTGATGGCTCAGCGCGATGATGCGGCCCAGGCGCAGGACCTCCGCGTCGGATTCGCCCAGGATGCGCGCGCCGATCTCGGTGTGCCGCTGCATCACCAGGCGCTCGGCCGGCGTGAGCGGACCAGGCTTGAGCAGCACGGCATCCGGGATCCCGATCTTGCCGACATCGTGCATCGGCGTGGCTTCGCGGATCAGCTCGATCTCGTGGGGAGACAGGCCCATCCCCCTGGCCAGCAGGTCCGCGTACCAACGGATGCGGTCGATGTGCGCGGCGGTGTCCACGTCCTTGCATTCGGCGGCGTGGACCAGAGACCGGACGGTGTCCAGGTGGGCCTGATATGTGTGCCTGTGCGCGGCCGCGAGGTCCTCCAGCGTGCGGCGGAGATCCCCGGTGCGACGTGACACCTCGGCCTCCAGGTCCGCGCGCTCACGCTTCACGCCGTCCAGGGACGACTTCACGCGCAGCAGCGCCTCCGACCGCAGGTGGAGCTCCACAAGCTCCCACGGCTTCGGGAGGAAGTCGCTCACCCCCGCCTCGACCGCCCGAAGCCTATCCTGCTGGCTGTCTCGTCCCGTCACCATCAGAATGGGAATGTCGGCCCACTCGGGATCCGCACGGACGCGCTGGGCGAGCTCGAACCCGTCCATTCCAGGCATCTCGGCGTCGAGGACCAGGAGCGACACGTCGAGCCGCAGCTTCCCCTGCGCCTCCAGCGCGTCACGCGCGACCTCCACGTCATGCCCGAATCGACCCAGCGCCGTGGCGAGGGCATCGCGCGCGGTCATCTCATCGTCCACCGCCAGCACGCGGGTCGGGTAGCGGGTCTTCATGCGACTCGCCCCTCCATGATGCGCGCCACCGCGGATTGCAGATCCTCGATGGTCCACGGCTTGGGCAGGAAGGGCACCGTTTCCAGGAGTTCGCCGTCGCCGTTCATCTCACGGGCGGCGTACCCGCTCATGAGCAGGAAGCGCGGCTGATCGGGCCACTCCCGGGTGTTGCGGTACAGCATTCCGCCGCCCCCCCGGGGCATCACGACGTCGGCGAGGACCAAATCCACCCGCCCCCGCTCGCGGCCCAGGATCGCCAGGGCCTCCACGCCGTCTGCGGCTGTGAGCACGCGATACCCCATCCGCTCCAACACCTTCGCGGCGATGCGCCGGATGTCGTCCTGGTCCTCCGCCAGCAGCACCGTGCCCTGCGCGGATCCAGGCACCTGCGGAGTAGGGGACACGTTCTGATCCTCCGCGCCATCCACCCCGACCCGGGCGACGGGAATGGCGATGCGCACGCTCGTTCCCACACCCGGTCGGCTCTCGGCAGAGACCGCGCCGCCAGTACGTTTCGCGAACGCGTACACCATGGCTAGCCCGAGGCCCGTCCCCTTCCCCACCTCCTTGGTGGTGAAGAAGGGCTCGAAGATGCGGTCGAGCACCGCTTGCTCCATCCCGGTGCCATTGTCGCGCACATCGATGACCGCCTTGCCGTCGGCCGCAAGCGTGCGGATCGAGAGGAGCCCACCGTCAGGCATGGCGTCGCGCGCGTTGTTGGCGAGGTTGAAGATCGCCTGCTGCAGCTCGCCCTCGTCAAGGAGGCACGTCAGAGGGCCGCGAGTCTGGTCGACGGTAATCTCGATATTCTCCGGGAGGATGCGGCGCACGGTGCGGGAGGCCTCGTCCACCACGGTGCGCACGTCCACCTGCTGGGCCGCGCCCGAGTGGCTCCGCACGAGGGACATGAGGCGCTTGACGAGATCCGCCCCTCGCCTCGCTGCCGCCACCACGTCCTGGAGAAGCTCCCGCTCCTCTGAGGCGCCGTCCGGGAGCGTCATCTCCAGGAGTTGGGCATTGGTGAGCACGCCTGTGAGGACATTGTTGAAGTCGTGGGCCACCCCCCCAGCGAGTTGCCCCACCGCCTCCAGCTTCTGCGACTGGCGGAGCTGGCTCTCCAGGAGCCGCTCCTGGGTCACGTCCTGCCCGAGCCCCACGAACCGCTCGACGCGCCCGCCTTCACCCAGGATGGGGAAGACCGTCGTGCGCTGGTGGTACTCGGTGCCGTCCTTGCGCCGGTTCGTCATCTCGGCGAAGTACGGCCGTCCGGCAGTGATCTCGGCCCAGAGACGCTCGTAGAGCTCAGGACCTTGCTTCCCGCTCTTGAGCACCCTGGGCGTCTGCCCCAGCACCTCGTGCGCTGCGTACCCGGTGAGGCGTTCGAAGGCCGGGTTCACGTACTGGATCGCGCCGTCCATGTCGGTGATGACCACGGAGCTGGTGGTCTGCTCCGTCACCTCGCTCAGGATCATCCGCGTGCGCACCTCCTCCTTGCGCACGGTGATGTCGCGAACCTGCGCCGAGTGGAACCAACGACCGTCCTCTTCCCACGCCGACACCGTCAGCTCGGCGGGGAACTCCTCCCCATCCTTCCGGAGCCCGCGGACCTCGGCGGTGAAAGGCCTCGGCGGCGTATCCTGCCCGACCGCCCGGTCCCGGCCCCTCTCGTGGCGATCCCGGAGCCGCTCCGGCATGAACCGCGTGATGGGGGTGCCCAGGACCTCGGACGCGCTGCACCCAAACATCCTCTCTGCAGCCGCGTTCCAGAAGACGACCAGCCCGTCCTGATCCACGATGACGAGCGCATCCCCGGAGGCCTCGGCCACCGCGCGGAAGCGCCGTTCCCCCGCCGCCAGCGCCGCGTGGCTCTGGACGGCGTCCCTGCGGGCGTCGGCACGATCGAGGGCGTCCAGGACGGCCGGCGCGAGGCGCAGGAGGTGCTCCTTCAGCACGTAGTTGGCCAGCCCGAGCTGGGTGAGCCGGACGATGCGGTCCTCCCTGAGCGTGCCCGTGACCATGATCACGGGAAGGAGCGCGTCGTGGTCCCGCGCGATCCGCAGCGCCCGGCACCCCGAGAAGCGGGGGAGCTTGCTGTCCGCGAGGACGACGTCGGGGCGGAAGGCCGTGAGCGCCTCGCGGAACTCGGGCTCACTCACGACGATGCGATGCTCAACGCTGAGGCCCGCCCGGCGCAACGCGCGGAGCATGAGCTCGGCGTCCGCTGGGACGTCCTCGACCACGACAATGCGGATCGTTCGCTCGAAGCGCTCCCGGGGGCGGAAGGTGACGGTCATGCACGGGCCCCGCTCACGCGAACGCCTCGAGGGAGCAGGGCTCGTTGGATGCGGCCCAGTAGTGGATCATGCGGGCGAGCCGGACCGCGTCTTCGTGGGTTCCGTCGAGCAGCACGCCGCTGCTGGCGCCGAGGCGGTATGCGTCGGCGAGGACATGCGCGGCAGACGCCGAAGCCCACACGGCGATGGGAACCGTGGAGAGTCCGGGGGTGGCGCGGAGCGATCGGATCAGCCCGAGGCCCCGCGCCGGGTCCTGGATCAGGCTGGTGAGCACCGCCGAGACGCGAGGGCGGGCCTCGCTGAGCAGTGCCCGCTCCGCCTCCGGGAGCGTCGGAATGACGCGGATGCGCAGCTCCAGCTCCTCGAGCGCACCGAGTGCCATCTCCAACTCCGCGCTCTTCCCGACCACCACCACGATGGGTCCCCCCCGCATCGGTCGCTCCGGTTCCAGGTGGAGCGGAACCGCCGGACGCGGTCCCGTCGAAGGCTGGGAGTAGCATGGAGCGTGCCAGGCGCGTCAAGCCACGAGCGACTTGTAAGTGCTTACATCACAAGCATTTCGCCAAGGTCACCCGTTGGCCGACGTCTCACGCCTGAGACGCGCGGGTTGGAGCGTCTCGCGGGTGAGACATCGGAAGTCGGGTCCGGCGGCGTCGGCTCGGCGTCACCCCAGCGCCAGCCGACACGACTCAGGAAACCCGAAAGCGGTCGGGATCGACCCCGTGCCTCTTGAGCATCCGGTAGAATGTCGCCCGCGGAATGCCCGACCGCTCGCACGCGCGCGTTACGTCCCCAAGGCTGTCCCGCAGCGCCGATTCCAGGTAGTGGCGCTCGAAGGGCGCGAGGTGGCGGTCCCGAGCCTCCGCGAAGGTGCCGGCCGCAGCGAGCGTCGCCTCCACCTCCCGGTGGCCCTCGCCCCGGATCTCGTCCGGGAGGTCGTCACTCCGCAACAGGTCGCCCTTGGCCAACGCCATGCACCGGCGGAGCACGTTCTGGAGTTGGCGCACGTTCCCCGGCCACGGGTAGGCCTCCAGCACCTTCACCGCTTCCGCGGAGATGCCCTGCACACCCGTCCCCTCCCGCCCCAGTCGGCCCAGAAAGTACCCTGCGAGGAGCGCCACGTCGCCGGAGCGATGGCGGAGCGGAGGAAGCTCCACGCGCCCAACGTTCAAGCGGTGGTACAGGTCCTCGCGCAGGCGCCCGACCCGCATGAGCTCCCCGGGGTCTTCGTTCAGCGCGGCCACCACGCGCACGCTTGCCATCAGCTCCTGCGCGCCCCCCACACGTCGGAACCTGCGCTCCTGCAGGGCGCGGAGCAGCTTGGCCTGGAGCTGCAGAGGCAGCGACTGGACCTCGTCCAGGAAGAACGTGCCACCGTCGGCGTACTCGAGGAGGCCCATGCTGCGCCGGTCCGCGCCGGTGAACGCACCCTTCTCGTGACCGAAGAGCTCCGACTCGAGGAGCTGCTCGGGGATGGTGCCGCAGTCCACCGCCACGAAGCGCCCCGAGGCCTGCGGCGACTCGCGGTGGATCCGGCGCGCGATCAACTCCTTGCCCGTCCCTGTCTCCCCTACGATGAGGACGTCGAGGTCCGAGGCCGCCAGCCTCCGCACCACGTCGAGCAACCGGACCATGGCAGGACTGGCGCCGATGAGGTCGGTGCCCTCGCCCTCGTGGCCCATGCGCCGCTCCAGGAGACGGTGCTCTCCCCTGAGTCGCCGCTCCCGGAGGAGCCGCGTGGCCACCGCCTGGAGCTCCGCCGGGTGCACGGGTTTGGTGAGGTAGTCGGCGGCACCCTCCTTCAGAGCGGACAGCGCCGTATCCACGGAGGGAAACCCGGTGAGCACCAGTACCGGCATGTCGGGGTCCTGGGCGGTCGCGACCCGCAGGAGGTCGAGGCCGTCCACCACGGGCATGCGCAGGTCGGTGACCAGGAGATCGAATGACTCCTTGCCCAGGCGCGCCAGCGCCTCCGTGCTCCTCAGCAGGCCCTCGGCGCGCAGCTCGGGGAGGGCCGAGAGCGCCGTCACGCACCGCTCGAGCTCCGCGGCGCTGTCGTCCACGACGAGGACCCGCGCCCTAGTCATGCTCGTCCCCTTCGCGCTCGATTGCGGCATTCGCGTCCAGCCAGTACCGGGCCACCAGGCCCACCACCTCGCCGTAGTGCTCGTACACGAGCGGCTTGACGACGTAGCTGTTCGCGCCCGCCGCGTAGGCCCTCGCCAGGTCGGACGCCTCCCGTGATGACGTGAACACCACAACGGGGAGATCCCCTGGCGCGAAACGCTCCCGGAGCGCCTTCAGGATCGCGTGCCCGTCGAGCCCCGGCAGCTTCAGATCGAGGAGGATCACGTCGGCGCGGAGCACCTCTGGCGCGTCGCACAGATGGGCCAGCGCGTCCGCTCCATTCCGGAACGCATGAAACTCCGCACCGGGGTAGATCGCCTCGAGCGCCCGGCGCACGAACTCCATCTCGGTCTCGGAGTCGTCGATAAGGACGAGGCGCTTGCGTCTAGCCATGGCTCTCACCCTCTCCCTCGGGGCCGCCAGGCAAGTTCATGCGGATCGCTGTGCCCCGGTCCAGCTCGCTCTCGGCGGCGACCTGGCCGCCGTGCCGCTCAACGATGCGCTTCACGATCGCCAAGCCCACGCCCGTCCCCTCGAACTCGTCGGGATAGTGGAGGCGCTCGAACACCCCGAAGAGCTTGTGCCGGTACCGCGTGTCGAATCCCACGCCGTTGTCCCGCACCGTGATCTCCACCATGCCCTTCTCACGTCGGCCGGACACCTCGATCCGCGCCACGTCCCGCGGCCGAGTGAACTTCACGGCATTGCCGATCACGTTCGTCAGAGCCTGGCGCAGGAGGAACGGGTCGGCCCACACCGCCAGCGGGCTCTCCGCCTCGAGCTCGATGGTCCGGGACGGAGCCAGCTTGCGCTCCCCCTCCACCAACTCCCAAACGAGGGCCCTCACGTCCACGGTCTCCCTGTTCAGGGCGGCGCGCCCCACCCGCGAATACGCGAGGAGGTCCTCGATGAGCCGCCCCATCTGTTGGGCGTTCGTGCGCACTTCCCGCAACAGCCTCCGCCCGTCCTCGTCCAGCCCTCGCGAGGCCTCGTTCTCCAGGAGCGCCGAGTACCCGTCGATGGCGCGGAGAGGCGCCTTCAGGTCGTGGGACACCGAGTATGAGAACGACTCCAACTCCGCGTTGGCGGCCTGGAGTTGGGCCGTGCGCTCGCGCACCCGCTCCTCCAGCCCGGCGGTCAGCATCCGGATCTCATCCTCCACGCGCAGGCGCTCGGTCACATCCGTGACCAGCACGAGGTTGGCGGGTCTACCGCCGTACGTCAGGGGGCGCGCGCGGACGTCCACGCGGACGATGGTCCCGTCCTTCAGCCGATGCCGCCAGATCCCGGCGTCGAGCCCCCCTGCCGGTTGGGCGAGCTGTTCCTTGAGGTGGTCCTCCAGAGCCGGGACATCCTCCGGCGGGCGGATATCGGCGATGGTCATGCGGAGAAAGTCCTCGCGGGAGTATCCGTAGTGCCCTATCGCGGCATCGTTGACGTCCAGGAACCCCAGCGTCTCCAGGTCGTACACCCACAGGATCTGCGGGCTCGACTCGAACAACTCCCGGTACCGCTCCTCGCTGGACCGCAGGGCCACCTCGGCCTCGGCCTGTTCCGTAACGTCGTGGACGATGGAAAGGAGCCGGAGACCCTCGGGCATGCGCACGGGACCCGAGTAGATCTCCACCTGCCGCACGGATCCGTCGGCCAGCCGGTGCGGGAAGCGGAAGGGGCCATTCCTCCTGGCACCTGCGTCCTGGAGCGCCTTCCTCACCTCCGCCTCCGGGCTCACACTCAGGTCGAAGACGGTCATGGTGAGAAAGGCATCCTGGGTGTACCCGTAATACCGCGAGGCCGCCGGGTTCGCATCGAGGATCCTGCCCTCGTCCGGGTGAACCAGGAGCATGACGGCATGGCTCCCGTCGAACAGGCTCCTGTACCGTTCCTCGCTGGCGCGGAGCGCCTCCTCGGCATTCCTCCACCCGCTGATGTCCTCGGAGAAGATGACGATCCCGCCCACCGGGCCGTCCGCCGCGTACCACGGCCGCACTTCCCACCGCAACCACTGCACCGAGCCGTCCGCTCGCTCGAATCTGTCCTCGTCGGCCCGGATCACCTCGCCCGCCAGAGCCCGGCGGTGCACCTCCTTCCAGGGGTCGAGGATCTCGGGGAACACCGCGTAGTGGGAGAGTCCCACGATGTCGTCGGCGAGGCGGTAGTCCGAGAGCCATCGGCGGCTGACCGCGAGGTAGCGCATCTCCCGGTCGAACATGGCCAGCGCCGCCGGCGCGTGCTCGATGAAGAGCCGCAGGTTCGCCTCGCTCTCCCGCAGGGCCGCCTCCGCGCGCTTCCGCTCGGTGACGTCCCACACCGTGGAGATCATGAGCTGCTTCCCAGGCACCGGCGTGTTGCGGGCGCTGATGAAGGTCGTCTCCGCGCCGGCTCGTGTGATCGGGATATCCTCCCAGTGCATCCTGTCCGGGTCCCCGCTCGAGGCGTCCTCCATCACCTGGGCCCTGATCTTCTCCCGGAATGCCGGGTCCTCGTAGACGGCCTCCCAGAACGCGTCGCGGCCCGTCAACTCCTCGCGGGTGGTCCGGTACAGGCGGAGGAAGGTCTCGTTCATGAACTCGAACTCGACGGACGGATCCACCGAGTTCACCGCGACGCCGATGGGCAGGTGCTCCATGACCGTTCGGGTGAACTGCTCGCTCTCCCGTAGCGCGATTTCGGCGCGCTGGCGGTCCTCCAGCGTGCTGAGCAGCGCCCGCCGCGACCGCTCCGCCTTCTCCAGGCTCCTGCGCAGCTCGGCGCCCAGGCGCTCCAGCGCCGCGAGCTGACCCCGGGCGGTCTGCTCCGCCTTACCCCGGGACGCGCTCTCCACGCATAGCGAGACGAGCGCCGCCATCGTCGTGGCGAGATGCTCGTCGCCCGGCGTCCACGCCCGGGTCGCCCCGACGTGCTCGAAGCTCAACACGCCGGCGACCTCACCCTTCACCCAGACAGGTGCGTCCACCATCGATTGGATGCCGTGCCGCCCCCAGTACGCATCGGGGATGCCCCGTGTACGTGGGTCCGTGTGGACGTCCTCGGCAGAGACCACCTCCCCCCGGCTATGGTGCTCGGCGTAGAGAGGGAAATCCGCTGTGCGGAGCACCTCGCCATCGCTGTGGCGCGCCACGGACCGCTCGTAGAGATCCCAGCAGGTGAGGGACCCGAAGTCGTCCCCGTACCACCACAGGCTCACCCGCTCGGTCTCCGCCAGCTCCGCGCACGCCTCGGTGATCCGCCCAACCGCACCCTTCAGGTCGGTCCCGAAGAGGTCGCCCCCCCCCATGAGCCCCAGCAGGACCCGGCTCTGTCGGGCGAGGCGCTCCTCGCGGGCGTGGAGCTCGTCCACGACGAGCTTCCGGTCCGTGATGTCGCGGCGGGTACCGGCAGCCCTGAGGGGCCGACCGTCCGGGGCACGCTTGAGCACCTGCCCCCGGCTCTGCACCCAGACCCAGCTCCCCGCCTTGTGCCTCGCACGGTATTCCGACTCGAATCGGTCGGTGCGGCCCGCCAGGTGCGCCTCGAGCGTGGCCATGACCCCGGGCCGGTCGTCGGGGTGGATGCTGGACCTCCAGCTCGTGACATCGTGCTCGATCTCGTCGGGCCGGAATCCGAGCATAGCAGCCCAACGGTCATTGAAGACCACCTTCCCAGACGGCACGTCCCAGTCCCAGGTGCCCAGGTCGGCCCCGCGGAGCGCGAGGTCCATGCGCATCTCGCTCTCTGCCAATGCTGCGCGGTCCCGGTCCCGGCGTTCGTAATCCAGGAAGATGCGGCACACCAGCATGGTGGCGAGCGGGTACACGACGAGGATCGCGCCGCCCATCTGCGCCCACGCCACCTGCCGCGCCATCCCCGGCAGGGTGACGATGAGCGCCGCCATGATCAGGTGGATGGCCAGCCCGAAGGCCCAGAGGGCGACGGGACCGGGGGTCCGCCCGGTGCGCTTGCGCCACTGATGGAACGCCACCCCGAGCCCGGCTGCCTCCACCACCACCGCCACCCCCATGGGCGCCCCCACCCCGCCGAGAGCGACGCGGTAGGCAGCGGCCATCCCGCCCGCCACCAGCGCCACCACCGGCCCCCCAACGAAGCCGGCCACACCCAGCACGATGGAGCGCCCGTCGAAGATGAGCCCCTCCATGAGGGTCACCGGGGTCAGCATGCCAACCAGGGTGACGGCGCCGAAGAGAACCCCTGTGACCAGCCGCTTGCCGAGTGTATCCTCATCCCAGCGCTCCGACACGATCCGGTACGCCACGGTCATGGCGATGAGGAGCGCCAGGTTCTGCACCAGCGACAGCAGGATCACGACGGCCCCTCCAACGCCTGCCCCGTGTCATCGCCGGCATACCGGGGCGGCTGGCCCGCACGCCGGCACAGTTCGTTCACCTCCCGCTTCAGCTCCTGGACCCGGTCCTCGCGGTCGAGCATGACCCCCTGCCAGCGGCGCAATTCGGCCATCTGTGCCTGGATCAGCACCTCGGCGGCGAGCCGCTCGGTGACATCGTGGGCGAAGACCAGCCCTGCGTCCTCGCCCAGGTATCGGAAGGGAACGCCGGTGAACTCGGCCTGCGCCTCACTGCCGTCGAGCCTCACCACCCCCCCCACCCGATGGGGCGCCGGCTCTTGCTCCTCGGTGACCGTCCGGATGCGGGCTGCGACCTCGCCCCGATCGGAGTCCGCGTGGCGCTCCAGCACCGGCTGGCCCAGGAGCTGCTCCGGCCGTGCTGCACCGAAGAGCGAGAGCGCCGCCGGGTTCAGATACGCGAAGCGCCCCGCGGTGTGGATGAAGATGGCCACCGGCGACGCCTCCACCGCGCGCCGGAAGCGGTCCTCGCTCTCCCGGAGCGCTGCCTCAGCGTCCTTCAGAGCCTGGATGTCCGTGTGGGTCCCCATCATGCGCACCGGCCGCCCCTCGGCGTCCCGCTCCACGATCTCGCCCTGGGACAGGATCCAGCGCCATCCCCCCTGGGCGGTGCGGGACCGGAACTCCACGCGGTACACGTCGCGCGCCCCGGCGACGTACGCCTCGTACTCGCCGTACACGACGGCGCGGTCGTCGGGGTGGAGCCGGTCACGCCACGCAGCGTTGGTTTCGACGAAGCCTGCAGGATCGTATCCCAACATGCTGGCGTAGATCTCGTCCACCTGGGCGGCGCCGGTGCGCACGTCCAGATCCCACAGGCCGTGGCCTCCCGCCTTGACTGCGACCCGGAGGCGGTATTCGCTCTCCCGTCGGGCGGACTCCGCGTCCCGCTCCCGGGTGATGTCAACGGCGATGCCGCCGACCAGGGTCTCCCCGGCTGCCCCGGCGACGGGGAACTTCACCGTCTGCCACACGCGGCGGACGCCGCCCAACTCGCCCGTGTCCTCGACCACGGCCAGCGGGCGACCGGTGCGGAGCACCTCCAGGTCGTGAGCGTGCGCCTCGTCGGCCAGGGCTGCGGGCAGATGTTGGTACTCCGTGGTCCCTTCCCACGCGGCGCGGCTCAGCCCGAACGCCTCCTCCCAGGCCCGGTTCACCCAGAGGAATCGCCCCTCGGCGTCCTTCAGCCACGCCACCGCGGGGCTGGCCTGCATGAACGCCTGGAAGCGCGCCTCGGTGGCCGCTGCCTCCACCTCCAGTCGCCGGGCGTCCGTAACGTCCAGGGACAGGACGAGGATGCGATCCACCGAGCCGTCGGAGCCCCTCAGCGGCGCCGCCGTGACCTCGAAATCGTGGCCGCCCAAGCTCCCCTCCAGCCACCCTGTGTCACCGGCCAGGACCCGCTCGTACATCGCTGCGAACTTCCCTGCCATCTCGGGGTCGAGGACGTCCGCGATGCGCTTGCCGACCAGGTCCTCGTGGGTGAGCCCCACGTCCGAGAGCGCCTGCCCCCCGCTGTACCGGTAACGGAGATCCCGGTCGAGGATGTGCACCGCCACCCGCGGGAGGTGGCGGACAAGGGCATGGAGCTCCGCCTCCGCCCGCGCCCGCACCTCGAGGGCGCGCCGCTCGGCCGTCACATCCAGGACAACGCCTGACACGGCGACGCCCACCATTCCCACCTGCCCGGGACCGCCGTGCGCACGGGCATTCACCCGCACCCACACCTGGCGTCCGTCCGGCCGCACGAGCCGGTAGTCCGTGGGGTCCAGGTCCGCCTCGCCCCGGCCAAAGCCCGTCAGCTGGCTGTCGAACGCCTGCAGATCCTGTTCGTGGATCATGGGCCGCAGGGCGCCGAGGGTCCCGCCCAAGTCCCGGGCCGGCATGCCGGTGATCTCCTCCACCGCCCCCTCCACGACGTCGAGCCGCCATTCCCCCCGTGCGTCGCCGACCGCCCGGAAGATGATTCCGGGGAAGTCGCCGAGAAGGGCCTGGTGGGCGTCCTCCCGCTCCTCCACCTCCGCGAGCACGCTACGAGCAACGCTCCGGCCAGAAAGCAGCGCGACCAGAAGCAGCACGGCGGCCGCCGGTCCCGCCAGGAACGCGGCACGGACGTGCGGTCGCCGGATCTCCCAGAGGTCTATCTTCGCAGTCACGGCGAGGCCAGTGCCCGGGATCGGGCCGTAGGCGGCCAGTACGCGGGCTCCCACGTAGTCCCTCTCCTCCGATACGCCTGTGTCGCCCCGGAGGGCCTTCTGGGTCGGGGTGGCGAGCGGGGAAGGGAGGATCACCGGCGCGGGAAGGCGGGCCGCATCGCCCCGGAGTCCGATCTCGAACCTGATGGTGTCACCGACCAGGCGGGCGACGGTGAACTCACCCGTGGTGCCGAAGCCGACGAACTGCCGGTTCGCACTCCGCAAGTGCGCCA
Source organism: Longimicrobiales bacterium (assembly GCA_035477395.1). GTDB lineage: Bacteria > Gemmatimonadota > Gemmatimonadetes > Longimicrobiales > Gaopeijiaceae > SZUA-318. The sequence goes on along the minus strand of DATIKQ010000062.1, from coordinate 2,487 downwards.
GCGTCCCGGCGATCGCCGCCGCGGTGTCCCCACCCAGCCCGGAGAGTTCGTCCAGGAAGATCTGCGCGGCGAGCGTCTGCTGGGTCCGCACCACCGCCTCGAGGAACTCCCCGTGGTGGGTCACGGCGGCGTGGTACAGCGAATAGGTCGTAAGCCCGCCCACGCCACCCGTGAGCAAGACAGCGATGACGGCCAGGATGGCCATACGGCGGCGTGCGGTCATGACGGCGCATCCGGGCAGAATGGGCGCCGGTGGTCCGCACGGTGCGGACCGACCGATCATTTCAAGATGGGGTGTCCACCTCCGGATGTGCCATAGGGGAATCCCCCACACCCCCGGGGAGCATTGCGCTCGGCCGGTCTCAGTACAGCAGCACCCCCTCCACCCCCCGGCCGAACGCCGCGAGCTCCTCGTCCACGCCGGTCATGATATCCGCCACCGAACGCCCGGCGTCGATCCCCTCCCGAAGGCCCGGCCCGCCCCAGAGGATGTCGATGGGCATGAGCCGCTCCTCGTACTCGTAGGGCGGCGGCCGCCAGTAGAAGTCGTCGGGGGCCGTGTCGCGGCAGGCCCGGAAGAGCGCCACCGCCGCACGGACCGAGCGGAAGACGCTCCGGTCGTGGACGTGGACCTGCACGCCGCCGCAGAGCCTGCCCATGTGCTTCTGGAAGGTGGGCTCGAACCAGCAGGGGCGCAGGCGCGCCCCGGCCATGTCCTCGGGGGCGATGGCCTCCACGAGGGCGTACGGATCCAGATAGGGCGCACCGATGAGCTCGAACGGCTTGGTGGTCCCCCTGCCCTCGGACAGCAGCGTACCCTCGACCAGCACCATCCCCGGGTACACCACGCACGAGTCCGGCGTGGGGAGGTTGGGGCTGGGCAGCACGTAGGGGAGACCCGTGTCCTCCCAGAACATGTCCCGGCGCCACCCGTCCATGGGGATGACCTCCAGGTCACACGCGATCCCGCGCTCGGCCTTCAGCCAGCGGGCCAGCTCACCCATGGTGAACCCGTGGCGGAGCGGCTCGGGGTGGAGCCCCACGAAGGACTCGTAGCCGGGCCGGAGCACGATCCCTTCCCGCACCAGCCCGCCCACGGGGTTCGGGCGGTCCAGGACCACCATCTTCACGCCGGCCTCCGCACAGGCTTCCATCGCCAACGCCAACGTCCAGGAGAACGTGTAGACGCGCACGCCCACGTCCTGGAGGTCGTAGAAGAGCACGTCCAGCCCTGCCATCATGTCCGGCGTGGGCTTGCGCACCTCACTGTAGAGCGAGTGCACCGGGAGCCCGGTGCGCGGGTCGGCGTAGTGCCCCGACTCGATCATGTTGTCCTGCTTCTCGCCCCGCGCCCCGTGCTGGGGCCCGAAGAGGGAGCGCAGGTGGAAGCCCTCGGCGAGGAGCGCGTCCACGGACGGCACCAGGTCGGCGGTGACGGAGGCGGGGTGCATGATGAGGCCGGCGGCGGCGCCCTTCAGGTGCGCGCCGGCGTCGCCGGCGACGAGACGGTCGAGGCCCGTGCGGACCGGGGGGTTGGTAGTCATGGGGGCATTATAGGGGATGGGGCGGCGGCGCGCCCGGGGGTCCGTCCCCGCTCGCCGCATCCGCCCCTGTCCCCGGTCCCTACTCCCTCCGGAACGCCTCCACCGGGTCCACCCGCGCCGCCCGGAGCCCCGGGACGAGACACGCCGCGGTGGCCACCGCCGCGAGGAAGAAGGCCACGGCGCCGTACGTCGTCGCGTCGGAGATCTCCACGCCGAAGAGCATCTCCCGAAGCAGCCGGGAGGCCCACCACGCCAGCGGGATGCCGAGGACGAGGCCCAGCGCCACCAGGCGCACGCCCCCCCAGACCACCGACGACACCACCGTGCCCCGACCGGCGCCCAACGCCACGCGGATCCCGATCTCGTGCTGCCTGCGCGCCACCTGGTAGGCGAGCACGCCGTACAGCCCGACGGCCGCGAGCAGGAGCGCCGTCGCCGCGAACAGCGCGAGCACCGCCGCGATGGACCGATTGCTGGACAGGACCCGGGCGACCTCCGCCTCCAGGGTACTCACCTCCGCCAGGGGCACGTCGGGGTCCATCTCCCGGAGCGCCTGTCGCACTGCGGCCGTGACCGCGCCCATGTCGCCGCGGGCCCGCACGGCCAGGCCCATGAGGGTCCCGGCGCGCTGAGCGTAGGGCGTGTACATGGCGTACTCGGTCCCTTCGGCGGGGTGGCCGACGACCACGTCGCCGACGACGCCCACCACCTCGAGGGTCACGGGCTCGTCCCCGCCCGCGTCGATGCCCACCGTGCGCCCGAGGGGGTCGTCGCTCCCGAAGATCGCCGTGGCCAGCGAGGCGCTGAGCACGATCGCCCTCGGCGTGCCCGCGTCGTCGGTCCAGGCCACGTCCCGCCCGGCCACCAGGGGGATTCCCATGGCCCCGAAGTACCCGGGGAGCACCGAGCGCTGGTAGGCGAGTTGCCCGAACACGCCGGAAGT
>DATIKQ010000061.1:0-14331 GCA_035477395.1 Longimicrobiales bacterium | reverse complement strand
GTCTCTTAGCCGAAACCCCATCGTATCACAAACCCCGCAGGATGCACCCCCCGCTCTCCGCGATCCTGCTCCACCGCCGTCTGCAGCACCTCCCTCACCCTTCTCACTCCCCGATCTACCCACAGATTCCGCCGAAGAACCGAAAAGCCATTTGAGGCCGTGCGTCAATGCGACCGGGAACACGGAGATGTGGGTCTCTCCCCTGAACTCCTCCGGATGGAACCGGAGCCCCGCGTAGCTCCTGGCCTCGAGCTGGGCGTTGAACCGCCTCCACGGCTCGACCACCGCCGGCTCGTCTTCCGTCCCGATGGCCGAGTATACGACGGCGGGGAGCGCGCTCGATCCCGCGCTGAAGGCGGACTCGGTCCCGAGGATCGCCTCGTAGTCCCAGCCGTACGCCGGGCTGACCAGGAGGTAGCGGCCGAAGAGACGGTCCGGCGAGAGCAGGTCGTAGGCCCCGAACAGACCTCCGAAGGAAAGGCCCACCAGGACCCGGTCCGGGCCGGCGCGGTATTGGCTCTCGATGAGGGGGAACAGCTCGCCGGACAGGAACCGGCGGAAGGCGTCCGCCCCGCCCGCGAGGGGCCACTCCCCCCACACCTTGCTCCGGTCCTGCCGCGAGGTGAGGTCCCGGGACCGCTTCTGCCACCACTCTGCGGTGCCTTCCCCATAGGAGATGCCCACGACGATCATGCGCGGCATCTCCCTGGCCCAGGAGAGCCAGTCCACCACGTCCCTGGCGAGCCCGAACGACTTCTCCGCGTCGAGCACGTACAGGACGGGGTAGGTGCGCTTGGATGCGGCGTACCCCTCCGGTAGCGACACGAGGATCGAGTATTCCTCGTCCACGTTCGTGGACCGCAGGAGGTGGTGGCGCAGATCCGGGACGCCAGGATGGTCCTGGGCCGGGCATGGCAGGGCGGCGGACAGCCAGGCCAGGCACAGAGCGGGGAAGATCAGCCATCGCATAGGAAGGCTCCAGTGGATTCAGCGAGCTCGGCGCGGAGGACCCTTGATCGCCACGTCCCGGTCGTGCTTGAGGTCGCGGGCGAGCGAGGCGGTGGTCATGCCGCCCGAGCCCAGCTCGCGCGCGATGCGATAGCGGGAGGCCAGGGCGGAAGCCGGCGCCGCAAAGGGGCTCCTCGAGTCAGACATCGACTGCTTCCCAGGCATGCCTGACCCGAACGAGAAGTTCTTGGAACCACGTCTCCAAGCGCATGGGGGTGAGGAACGTGTCGTACTGACTGATGTAGGGGTAGTTGACCATGCCCAGCGACACGGCCCGTTCCAGCCATTCCGATGTCCCGGCGGCGTCACCCGCCAGCGCGTGGCAATCGGCGGTCCAGTATGCGTAGCCGAAGTCTTCCTGCGTCAGCCGACAGACGTCCAGGTCGGATCGCAGCACCGCGAGCGCTCGGTCCTTGTCCCCTGCCAACGCGTGACGCGTCGCCGTGCCGATACGCGCCACGATGTTGCCGGGCTCCTCTTTCGCGATCTCGTCGAAGAGGACGCAGGCCTCGTCTCGCTTTCCCTGGTGAGCGAGCACCTGTCCCAGGAGCCAGCGCCCGAGCAGGTCCTTGTTTCCGCGGAGCGCCTCGCGCAGCACACGCTCCGCACGCTCGAACTGCCCACCGTGCATGTGGAGGTACGCCTCGGTCCACTGAGCCAACGGGTGCAGTGGGTCTACCCTGCGCATCCGCTCCAGGTATCGACGCCCCTCTTCCGGACGCCAGATCTGTCCAACGAAGAGCGCCAGCCACAGCAGCGCTTCCACGTTGGACGGATCCGTGATCAGGGCACGCTTCAGCGCCGGGATACCTTTGCCGATGGGATTCGAGAAGATCTCGAGCACGCCGAGCGCCACGTGTGCAAGCGCGTTCTCTGGGCTCAGCGCCAGCGCCTTCTCCGCCTGCTGGCGTGCCTTCCGTCTGTATTCGTCGTACGGCTCCATCCCGATGTTGGCGTGCTGATAATAGACATACGAGAGAGCGGCGTGGAGTTGTGCGCTCTCCCCCTCGATGCTGAGCGCACGCTCCAGGTGCTCCACGGCACGCGTCAGGCCCGGAGCAGTGAACAGCCACATCGACTGGATCGCCCGCAGGTAACACTCGTACGCCGCTACATTCTCGATGGGCCGCTCGGCCAGCTTGGCGGACGTGCTGGCGTCCAGCGTCACTGCGAGCGCCTTGGCGATGGCCCGTGCGACGCCTTCCTGAATCCCGAACACGTCCTCCAACGTGCCGGCGTAGACATCCGCCCACAGGTGCGCGTCCGTCTGCGCGTCGATCAGCTGCGCTGTGATGCGCAGGCTGTTTCCGGCTCGCCGGACGCTACCCTCCAGCACGTAGCGGACGTTCAGCTCCCGGGCAATCGCGGGCACGTCCTTCTGCGAGCCCTTGAGAAGCATGGCCGTCGTGCGTGAGATCACACGGAGCGCCCGAACCTTCGAGAGCGCAGCGATCAGCTCCTCGGTCAGCCCGTCCGCGAAGAACGCGTTGTCCGGATCGGGGGAGAGGTTCTGGAACGGGAGCACCACGATCGACAGCTCGGGCGTCGCTGGTCTCCGCGCCGCCTCCACCAGCGCGTCCGCCAGCGCGATCGCCGTCGCGAACCGATCCTGCGGCGCCGTCGCCAGGGATTTCCGCACCACGTCGTCCACCGGAGCTGGGACGTTGGTCAGATGCGGCGGTGGACCCATCAGCCGCCGCGCCAGCAGGGCCTCCACCGTAGACCCCGTGAACGGCGGGGCGCCCGCCAGCATCTCGTAGATCACGCACCCCAGCGAGTAGATGTCGCTCCGCGCATCCACCGTGGGCTCGCCGAACGCCTGCTCCGGGCTCATGTACGCCGGCGTCCCGATCCCGATCCCCGTCCGGGTCAGCCGCTCCGCGCCCGCGGCGGAGACCGCCCGCGCGATCCCGAAGTCGGTCACGAACGGCTGGCCTCCGGAGAGGAGGATGTTCTCGGGCTTGACGTCCCGGTGCACCACGCCCCGGCCGTGCGCGTACGCCAGCGCCTGAGCGACGGGGTGGGCGATCGCCAGCATCGCATCCACGTCCAGGCGCTTCTCGCGGTCGAGGCGGGGCCGCAGGGACTCCCCCTCAATGCACGGCATCACGTAGTAGAGGAACCCGCCGGCCTCGCCCGAGTCGAAGAGCGGGACGATGTTGGCGTGTTGGAGCTTGGCGGTGGTGCGGATCTCGGCGAGGAAGCGCTCAGTGCCGAGCGAGGCAGCCAGCTCGGGGCGGAGGACCTTGAGGGCGACGTCCCGGTCGTGCTTGAGGTCGCGGGCCAGCCATACGGTGGCCATGCCGCCCGAGCCCAGCTCGCGCTCGAGGCGGTAGTGGCCCGCCAACGCGGTCGCGAGTCGAGGGTCGGGCGTGATCATGGGCGAGTGCGCACCGGATTCCACCGCGCCGCTACTGCGGGCCCAGCTGCTGCGCCAGCCCGGCCCCGTCCCACAGCTCCCATTCCTCGGCGATCCTGCCGTGCGCGATGCGGCTGATGACCATGCCGGACATGGTCACGCGACGCCCGCTGCCGGGGAACCCCATGAACTCGCCGCGGTGGGTTCCGTGGAACGTGAACCGCCATGCGACCCTGTCTCCTTCGGCGATCATGTCGTCGATCGTCCAGTACCCGTCGGGGAAGGCCGCGAGCACCGAGGGCTGGAACTGCTTGTACGCTTGCAGATCGAAGTCACCCGATGGCGCGTGCCAGACATAGCCGGCGTCCAGAAGATCGTCCATGAGCGACAGGTCGTTCTTGCCGATGCACTCCTCGACGTAGCGCCGGATCACGGCCTTGTTCTCCGCTGACATTGCAGTATCTCCTCCTTATGGCTGTGTGGAATGTCCGCTGCGCCTTCCTCTATCGCCTCTCATCCCTCGCCCTTCATCTCAAACCCGAAACCGGGGCACGAACTGCTCCCACGCCGGCCGGACGCGCTCGAGCAGGCGGCGGAAGCGCGTCTCGCCGCGCAGGCGCTCGAGGAAGGGGTCGCCGGACGCGAGCATCGGATAGTTGATCGAGCCGCGGTCCACCCAGTGCTCGAGCCACTCCAGCGCGAGGTCCCGCTCGTCCACCAGGGCCAGCCACCCAGCGACCCACTCGGGGTACTCCGGGTCGTCCCAGAACGTGTCCCGGAGATAGCCGGTTGCGAGCGCGAGCAGCGGATCCCGTTCTCGGAGCAACGCGTGCTTCTGGGCCGTCCCGATCGTGGCGAACGCGTCGCCGGGGTCCTCGGCCACCAAGGCGTCGGCCTCGCGGCACGCGTCTTCGATCCGACCGAGCCGGGCCAGAGGGAAGATCCTGGCGGCACGCGCGATGCGCAGGCCGGGCTCGCGGCGGTACATGGCCTCCCACACCTCTACGCTCTGCTCGAAGTCACCCTCCATCCAGAACGCCATCGCGCTGCCCCAGAGGTTCATCACCGTCAAAGGGTCGATGCTGAGCAACCGGTTCACGACTGCCCGTCCGTGCGCGGGCCTGCCGGCGTGGAAGCTGTAGGCGTGGGACAACATCCACAGCGAGTCCACGTCCCCCGGGTCCGCTTCCACCGCGTCCTCGAGGTGGCGGATCGCGGTGACCTGGTTGCCGGTGAAACGCTCGAGTCGGGCCAGGAGGGCGGGGGCATGGCGCGGTTCGGACACCTCGACACGTCGCGTGAGCTCCACGGCGGTCCGCATCAGCGCCGCGCGAGGCTCCAAACCCCATTCGACGGCTTGCCAGTGGAGCTGGGCCGACGCCACCTGGAGGATGGGCTGCTCGCCCAGCGTCTCGATGCCCTGCCGCACCAGCCGCAGCGCACGGTCGAACCCTTCTTGGGTGCCGAACAGCATCTCGTGGCGTGCGCGTCGGTAGCACTCGTGCGCGCGCACATCCGCGATCGGCCGCTCGACGAGCCGCGCGCGCTCCGCGGGACCCAGCTGGACCTGGAGCGCCTCGGCGATGGAGCGCGCCACCTTGTCCTGGATGTCGAACACGTCGTCCAGCGTCCCGTCGTAGCGGTCCGTCCAGAGGTGGGCGTCCGTCACCGCCTCGATGAGCTGCGCGGTGATGCGCAGGTTGTTGCCGGCCTTGCGCACGCTCCCCTCGAGCACGTGGCTGACGCGCAGCAGCTCGCCGATCTCGCTCGTCGTCCGGCGCGTCCCCTTCAGGGTCATCGCGGAGTTCCGCGAGATCACTCTCAGGCTGCGGATCCTGGAGAGCGCGCTGATGACCTCCTCCGTGAGGCCGTCGGCGAAGTACTCGTTGTCCCGTCCCGGGCTGATGTCCTCGAACGGCAGCACCACGATGGACTTGCCCGGACCCTGCGCCTCCGAGGGAGCCGCCAGGGCCGCCACGAGCTCCGGCGCCGTCCCGAACCGATCCGCCGGCGCCTTCGCCAACGCCTTCAGCACCGCCCCGTTCACGTGCTCCGGCACCCCCGCCCGAGTCACCCGCGGTGGCACGGGCGCCTGCGTCAGCAGCTTCGCGATCACCACCGGCGTCGAGGGCCCCGTGTGCGGCGGCTCTCCGCACAGCATCTCGTACAGCACCGCCCCGAGCGAGTACACGTCGCTCCGGGCGTCCACCTCCCGGTCCCCCGCCGCCTGCTCCGGGCTCATGTACTGCGGCGTCCCGAGCGACAGCCCCGTCTCGGTGAGCCTCGGCCCGCCCGCCGCCCGCATCGCCAGCGCGATCCCGAAGTCCGCCACCACCGCCTCGCCCTTGGAGAGCAGGATGTTCTCGGGCTTGATGTCGCGGTGGACGATCTCCTGCCGGTGCGCGCAGTCCAGCGCCGCGGCGATCTGCCGGGTGAGGGCGAGGGCCTCGTCCAGGGGGAGCTGGCCTTCGCGCTCCAGGCGCTGGCGCAGCGACTCCCCTTCGACGTAGGGCATGACGTAGTAGAGGAAGCCGGCGGCCTCGCCCGAGTCGAGGAGGGGAAGGATGTGCGGGTGCTGGAGGCGCGCGGTGATGCGGATCTCGCGCAGGAAGCGCTCGCCGCCGAGGACCACGGCGAGCTCGGGGCGGAGGAGCTTGAGCGCCACGTCCCGGTCGTGCTTGAGGTCGTGGGCGAGCCAGACGGTCGCCATGCCGCCGAAGCCCAGCTCGCGCTCGATGCGGTAGCGGGAGGCGAGGGCGGAGGCCAGCGCGTCGGGGATGGTCATGGCCCTAAACCTCGAACTCCTCCCACTCCTTCTTCACCCGCTCCATCAGGCGCTGGAAGCGCGGGTCGGAGCGAAGCGGCGCAAGGAACGGGTCGTACTCGTTCAGGAACGGGTAGTTGATCATGCCGAGATTGACGGAGCGCTCGAGCCACTCCAGCGCGCCATCGGTGTCGTCAAGGAGAGCGTGGCACTCGGCGACGCATTGAGCATACACGAAGTCGCGGTGTGTGGCAGAGCTTACATCCAGGTCGGAGCGCACGAGCTGCCACGCGCTCTCGCGTTCGTTCTTGAGCGCGTGACTGAATGCTCGGCCGATTCGCAGGAGGATCACGCGCGGGTCTTCGATGTACACACCGTCGAACAGTGCGCACGCTTCCTCGCGGTGGCCCAAGGAGGCCTGGCTCCACGCCAGCCACCAAGCTGCGACCGGCAGGTGCTCCGTCTGCAAGCTCTTGTGGAACGCCCGGGCCGCCTGCTCGAAATCCCCATCGAATAGGAACAGCCCGCCGTCGAGCCAATCCATCATCGGGTGCAGCGGATCCAGACCGCGCAGAGTCTCCACGTACGGGCGGGCGGCCTCCGGCCTCCAGCACCAGCCCATGACGATGGCGAGCCATGTCAGGGCGTCGACGTTCGACGGGTCGGCCGCCAGCGCGCTCTTGAAGGAACGCATGCCTTCCGCCGGGTTCTCCCAGGCGCTCAGCAACCCGATGGAGAGATGAGCCAGCGGCGCTTCAGGATCCAGCGCCAGCGCGCGCTCGGCGTGCTCCCGGGCCTGACGCCGCCACCGTTCGGTGGGCTCGAGGCCGACATTCACATGCTGGTAGTAGACATAGGCCAGCGCCCCAAGAAGCAGCGCGCTCTCGCCCTCCACCTCGATGGCCCGCTCCAAGTGCCCGACCGCACGTACGAGGCCTGCCTCCGTGAACTGCCACATGGACTGGATGGCTCGGAGATAGCAGTCGTACGCGGCAGGGTTTGCGATGGGCCTCCTGGCGAGCTGTGCCGACGTCCTGGTGTCGAGCGTTGTCTCGAGCGCCTTCACGATCGAGCGCGCGACACTTTCCTGGATACCGAACACGTCTTCCAGGGTCCCGCGGTACGTGTCGGCCCACAGATGGCTATCCGTTTCCGAGTCGATCAGCTGAGCGGTGATCCGCAGGCTGTTCCCCGCCCGCCGCACGCTGCCTTCCAGCACGTAGCGGACATTCAACTCCCGGGTGATCTGCGGGAGCGGCTGCGTCGTCCCCTTGTAGTGCATCGCAGACGTCCGCGAGATCACCCGCAGCGCCCGGATCTTGGAGAGCGCGGCGATCAACTCCTCGGTGAGCCCGTCCGCGAAGAACGCATTGTCCGGATCCGGGCTCAGGTTCTCGAAGGGGAGGACCACGATCGAGAGGTCAGGCGTCGCCGGCTTGCGGGCCGCCTCTACGAGGGCGTCCGCCAGCGCCACCGCCGTCGCGAACCGGTCTTGCGGCTGCGTGGCGAGCGACTTCCGCACCACCTCGTCCACCGGGGCTGGGACATCGGTGAGGTGCGGCGGCGGACCCATCAGCCGCCGGGCCAGCAGGGCCTCCACCGTGGATCCCGTGAACGGCGGAGCGCCTGACAGCATCTCGTAGATCACGCACCCCAGCGAGTAGATGTCGCTTCGCGCATCCACCGTGGGCTCGCCGAACGCCTGCTCCGGGCTCATGTACGCCGGCGTCCCGATCCCGATCCCCGTCCGGGTCAGACGCTCCGCGCCTGCGGCCGAGACGGCCCGCGCGATCCCGAAGTCGGTCACGAACGGCTGGCTCCGGGAGAGCAGGATGTTCTCTGGCTTGATGTCGCGGTGCACCACCCCCATCTCGTGGGCATAGGCCAGCGCCTGGGCGACGGGGCGGGCGACGGCCAGCATCGCTTCCACGTCGAGGCGCTTCTCCCGGTCGAGCCGGGCGCGGAGCGACTCCCCTTCGATGCAGGGCATGACGTAGTAGAGGAAGCCCCCGGCCTCTCCGGAGTCGAACAGCGCCACGATGTGGGGATGCTGGAGCCGGGCGGTGAGGCGGATCTCGGCGAGGAAGCGCTCGGGGCCGAGGGAGGCGGCGAGCTCGGGGCGCAGGACCTTGAGCGCCACGTCCCGGTCGTGCTTGAGGTCGCGGGCGAGGTAGACGGTGGCCATGCCGCCAACGCCGAGCTCCCGTACCACCCTGTACGGTCCGAGCTCCGTTCCGGGCGCGAGCGTCATCGGCACAGCTCCCTCTCAACGAGGAGGCAAGGTGGCGCGCGGGTAACGGGGCGGCAAGCGTCGCCCAGGAGGGCCCTGCCCGTTCAGGATGGGGTCCGTCCCGTGGCGTGCGCCCTCACGTGATCATCCTTCGGACGAGCACCTCGGTCACGCCCAGGACCCCTCCGGACGCCCGGATGGCGTGCTCGAACGCCTCGCGTCTCACAGCCGCCTCCGTTCTTCCTCGGCGAACGTCCGGTATGCCTCTGCGCGCTCCGCTCCCGTCAGGACGCCGGCGAACGGTGTGACGTGCCGGAGCTCGCGGGCCCAAGGGGAGGGGTCGGTGAGGAGCTCGATCAGGGCCTCCGCGGGCCGGTCGAGCAGGACGTCCCACTCCCTGAGGGGCTGTGAACTGGAAGACGCCCCGGCCCGCATCCGGTCCAAGGCGTGCCGAGCGGTCTCCACGACGCCGGCCGGATCGGCCCTCAAGCGCTCGGCGATGGCCCGATGCAGGTGCAGGGAGCGGCGCTCCTCCCGCGTCATCGGCGGAGCATACTCGACCGTCGCCTCGAGGCCGACCGACCTCGCGAGCCGATGCACGGTCGCGAGCGTGGGGCTCTTCCGGCCGGCCTCGTAGGCCGCGATGGTGGGCTGGGACGTGCCGCCCGCCCTGGGGGATGCCCCTCAGCTCCCGTCCTTGAGCTTCACCAGCTCCTGGAAGGGCGGATAGTCCTTGATGGGGGCCCAATACCACTGGAGCGGCTCATCGGAGCCGAGGCGGTGCCCCTGGTTCAGCGCTTCGCGGAGCAAGGCCACGGCCTCGTCCCTGCGGCCGAGGAGCGAGAGGATGTGGGCGCCGTAGTAGAGGGGCGTGCCTTTGTGGGTCCAACCGACGAACGCGGTAAGCGGTTGCGTGCGAGCCGAGTCCACGAGGGCCAGCGCCCCCACGGTGTCCCCCATGAGGATGCGGTCGCGCATGCCGAGGATCCGGTACTGGAGTCCCCCGGGGCTCGCCGTTCGGGACTGCTCCTCGTAGATCCGCACGACCTCCTCGTGGCGCCCCAGGACTCTGAGCGCGTTGCGCCGGATGTCTTTCGCACTGTTCGTGGCCTGGATCGAGTCGGGCCACTGGTCCAGGCCGGCCAGGGTGCGCTCCGCGAAGTCTCGTGCCTCCTCCGTCCGCCCGTGGAGCGAGAGCTCGGTGGCGGCGGTGTTCATGAGACGCGCGGGAGCCCCCTGCGTCTCCAGGCCGTAGCTCTCCGTGACGATCCGGTCGATCTCGCCGGTCCGGCCCATGGCCGCCATGGCGCTCACCTCGCGCACCCAGTGGTTGTAGTACCGAGGCTCCCGGGCCTTGGCGGCCCGGGCCAGCGCCAGCTCCTCCTCGAAGCGGCCGAGCATGTGGTAGGCCAATCCGGCTTGGGTGTCCCAGCTCTGCCAGTCGCGGCCGAGGGCGGTCGTGGTATCTCTCAGCGCATAGTATTCCAGTGCCTCGAGGGGCCGCCGGGCCCGGACCAAGACGAACAGGGCTTGGACGGCTCCCACGCCGGGTTCGGCCGAGAACAACGCCCGAACAGTCCGCACTTCCTCCTCGGGAGGACCCTGGCCGCTCTGCAGTTGGTCCAGAACCAGAGCCTCGCCCGGCTGAAGCCGCTCGCGGCGTGCCTCGAGGAATGCGAGCACCGAGTCGCGCTCTTGCCAGCGGCCGAGGTTGCCGTAGCTGAACCCGAGCCACAGCGATGGCACGAACCACGTGGTATCCCGCGCGAATCCCTCCCTGAAGAGCGGGACGGCGTCTGCATATTGGACTCTCAGGAAGACATCGAAGGCCCTGGCGACTAGCCGCAACGCCTCGAGGTTGGGAGCCGGCCGAACGAACCCTGTATTCGTCCAAAACGCTCCCGCGGTCAGGTACCACCCCACCGCCCCCAGCACCCGCTCCCGGATCGCATCCAGCGCAGGCGTCGGGTCCGCCGCCGTCCCCCGCTCCGGGCCCAGCGTCCACACCGTCGAGAGGTCCGAGCCCCGCACCACCTTCGCCTGCACCTCCACGCCCTCGCCCCGCTGCGCGATCGTCCCCACCACGAGCGTCCCCGCGCCGGTCTCGCGGAGGACTCGCCGGCCGACGCGCTCCGTGAACGCCTCCGCGCCGCCCGCGGGCCGATAGGCGACCACGCGGCCAACGTTGGCGCCCTCGATGGCCGTCGAGATCTGGTCCGCCGCCTGCACACCCAGCGATGCCAAGCTTGCGTCGCCGCCCTGCACCTCGAACGGCAGCACCACCACCGGCTCGCGCATCTGCGGGTCCGGCAGCGGCGCACCACGACCCAAGAGCGCCCACGCGCCGACGGCGCCCGCCGCGATGACCACGAGGGCAGCCGCGCCGAGGAGCAGCTTCCTGGGACCCCCGGCCAACGACGTCGCAGCCGTCCCCGTCACCGGTAGCGTCTCCGTCGGCGTCATCCCCCCGCTCGGCGTCGAGAGCGACTCGAGCACCGCGAGCAGCTCGTCCGCCCGCTGCGGCCGATCCGCCGGCTTCTTCGCCAGGCACCGCATCACCAGCGACGCCAGCGCGGGCGGCACCGTCTCCCGCCGCTCCGTCACCGGAACCGGCGCCTCCGTCACCTGCGCCGCGAGCACCGCCTGGGGCGTCCCCCGCACGAACGGCGGTTCCCCGGTCAGCATCTCGTAGGCCACCACCCCCAGCGCGTACACGTCCGCCCGGTGATCCGTCAGCGGGTCCGCCGCGGCCTGCTCCGGCGCCATGTACGCCGGCGTGCCCAGCGCGACCCCCTTGGTCGTGAGCGAGTGACGGCCCGTGGCCTCGCTCACCGCCTTCGCCACCCCGAAGTCCGTCACCAGCGCATGGCGCCCAGACAGCATGATGTTCTCGGGCTTCAGGTCCCGGTGCACCACGCCCTTCGCGTGCGCCGCCGCCACCGCGTCCACCACGTCCCTGAGGATCCGCACAGCCTCCCCCACCGGCAGCTCCCGCTCCCGCACCAGCCGGTGCCGGAGCGTCGGGCCCTCCACGTACGGCATCACGTAGTAGAGGAACCCGCCGGCCTCGCCCGAGTCGTAGAGCGCCAGGATGTGGGGGTGCTGGAGGTTGGCCGCGATGTCCACCTCCTGGAGGAAGCGCTCCACCCCCACCGTCGCCGCCAGCTCCGGCCGCAGCACCTTCACCGCCACCTGGCGGTGGTGCTTCAAGTCCTGCGCCAGGTAGACCGTCGCCATCCCCCCGGCGCCGATTTCCCGCTCGATCGCGTAGCGGTCGGACAGCGCGGCGCGCAGCCGCTCGAGGGTTTCGCTCATGCGCCGGCCTCCTGCTCTTCCGCCCCGCTCACTTCTGCGGCTCTGCCGGCGGCGGCGCCGGCGGAGTGTTCGAGTTGGCCGCCACCCGCCACAGCTTCAGCGATCCGTCGGCCTGCCGGCGGAAGAGCATCAGGTACTTGTTGCTGAACTGCATCGGCGCGCCGCCCGCCTTGGGCGTGATGCTGCCGCTCGCGTTGCCGCGACTGATCACGAGGTCACCGACCGCGAAGGTCTCGAGCGGCTCGTGACGCATGTCGATGTCGAAAGTGCCGTAGAAGTTCTTGTAGAACTCCCGGATCGCCGCCGTCCCGACGATGGCCGGCTGGTCGGAGAAGAGCACCACGTTGTCCTCGGTCGAATGACCCATGAAGACGTCCAGCGCGCCCGTGCGTGCGCAGCTGTCGAAGCTCGCCACGATCTTCGCGACGGCAGCGACGTCGTCGGGTGACGCCGGGGCCAGGCTGGGCTCGTCCGGCGCGCAGGCCATCGCGCTTGCGAGCGCGACGAGAGAGAGGCCACTGCGGAACGCGTTCATCTCGTACCTCCGTCTGGGTCGAGCCCTCGACATGAAGGGCGCGAGCGTCATCGCAACACCTCGATCGCCCGCTGCTTCTCGCGGGCCTTGTCCATCAACGCCTCGAAGCGGGGGTCGCCCCGGAGCGGCGCATAGAATCGGTTGTGCTCCGCGAGGAAGCGGTGGTTGCTGAAGCCCCAGGTGATGGCCTGGTCGAGCCAGCGCAACGCGGCGTCGGAGTCGCCGGCTCGTGCGAAGCAGGTGGCGAGATACTGGGGGAAGGTCCCGTCACTCACGGCGGCCGCCTGGAGGCTCTCCGACGTTGCGAACAGCCGTCGCGTCCCTTCCAGGTCGCCCCTGAACGCGCGGGCCCCGAGCTCGCACATCTCCGGGAAGAGCGGGGCGTTCATCCCGGAGCCCCGCTCGAAGGTGGCCCGCGCCTCGTCCTCATTCCCGGCGTAGGCGAGCGCCGTGCCGAGCCAGCAGAGCGAGAAGGCCAGGTCGGGCGTCTCCCGGGCGATCCATTCCCGGAAGCGGGCCACAGCAGGGTCGAACCGGCCGTCGAACAGGTCCACAACGGACCTCCCAAAGGCCGGGCCCCACTGGAGCGGATCCCGCTCGAGCGCCTCGTCCGCATACCCTCGTGCTTCGGCAGGCCAGCCAACCTCGGCAAGCACGAACGCGAGGAAGGACAGTGCGTCGCTGTTGCGCTCGAGGTCGATCGAACGCCTCAGATGCCGGACGAGCTCCCCGAAGTCGCCGCGTTTGTACCGCGCCAGCCCCTTGGAGAACC
The DNA here is from genome assembly GCA_035477395.1 of Longimicrobiales bacterium. Classification (GTDB taxonomy): domain Bacteria; phylum Gemmatimonadota; class Gemmatimonadetes; order Longimicrobiales; family Gaopeijiaceae; genus SZUA-318. The sequence goes on along the minus strand of DATIKQ010000061.1, from coordinate 1,348 downwards.
ACGCGAGAGCGAGCTCGGGATTGAGCTCGAGGGCGCGGGAAGAAGACGCCTCGACGCGGGCGAGGGTCTCCTCGGTGTGGCTGAAGCCGTAGTCGTAGAGGAAATAGTGGAAAACCCCGTCCGCAGCGCAGAGGAGCGCGGTCTCGCCGAAGGCCTTCATCCCCTGCTCGTTGATGCGCACGGCGCTCTCGATGCCCTCCCTGGTCATCCGGAAGGCCTCCTGCCGGCCGCGGAGCCACACCTCGTACTCCCGTGGGTCGCGCGTGGCGTGGGCAGAGAGCCTCCGCGCCTCGTCGGAGGTCAGCACGATCTTCAGCGCCTCCACGATCCGCCGCGACAGCTGCTCCTGGAGGTCGAACACGTCCTCGAGCGTGCCGTTGTACTTCTCCGCCCACAGGTGCGCGTCCGTGCCGGCCTCGATCAGCTGCGCCGTGATGCGCAGGCTGTTGCCCGCCCGCCGCACGCTCCCCTCCAGCACATAGCGCACGTTCAGCTCCCGCGCGATCTCCGGAAGCTGCTTCGTCGTCCCCTTGAAGTGCATCGCCGACGTGCGCGAGATCACCCGCAGCGCGCGCACCCTCGACAGGTCCGCGATCAGCTCCTCCGTCAGCCCGTCCGCGAAGAACGCGTTGTCCGGGTCCGGGCTCAGGTTCTCGAACGGCAGCACCACCAGCGACAGCTCGGGCGTCGCCGGCCTGTGCGCCGCCTCCACCAACGCGTCCGCCAGCGCGATCGCCGAGGCGAACCGGTCCTGCGGTGCCGTCGCCAACGAGCGCCGCACCACCTCGTCCACCGGCGGGGGGACGTTGCTGAGGTGGGGCGGCGGCCCTGTCAGGCGCCTCGCCAGCAGCGCCTGGATCGTTCGCCCCGTGAACGGCGGCGTCCCCGAGAGCATCTCGTAGATCACGCATCCCAAGGAGTAGATGTCGCTACGGGCGTCCACCTCCGCCTCTCCCGTCACCTGCTCCGGGCTCATGTACGTCGGCGTCCCGAGGGCCTCGCCCGTGCTGGTCAGCCTTGCCCCACCCGCCACGCTCACCGCCCGCGCGATCCCGAAGTCCGTCACGAACGGCTGGCTCCGCGAGAGCAGGATGTTCTCGGGCTTGATGTCGCGGTGCACCACGCCCATCTCGTGGGCATAGGCCAGCGCCTGCGCTACGGGGCGGGCGACGGCAAGCATCGCCTCCACGTCGAGGCGCTTCTCCCGGTCGAGCCGGGCGCGGAGCGACTCCCCCTCGATGCACGGCATGACGTAGTAGAGGAAGCCCCCGGCCTCGCCGGAGTCGAAGAGCGGCACGATGTGGGGGTGCTGGAGGCGGGCGGTCGTGCGGATCTCGGCGAGGAAGCG
>DATIKQ010000060.1:0-35435 GCA_035477395.1 Longimicrobiales bacterium | reverse complement strand
TGCTCTATCCAGCTGAGCTACAGGCGCTCTGGGGCGGCGCGAGCCGCCCGGAGCCTAAGCTAAGGTCGGGTCCGGTCAGAACTCAACGAGGAGCCCGCCGCAGCCAGGAAGCGCTCCTGGGCCGTGGGGCCCTCGCCGGCCTGGCGGACATAGGACCCGTCCCCCCGGAGGACCCACGCGCGGGGATCGGCCAGCTCCGCGTCCAGGATGGCCCGCAGGCGGGCCTGCGCGTCGGGGGAGCGCACGGGCGCGGCCACCTCCACCCGCTTGCGGAGGTTGCGCTTGCGCCAGTCGGCGGAGGCGATCCAGTACTCCCCGGCGCCGCCGTTGGCGAAGTGGTAGATGCGGGCGTGCTCGAGGAAGCGCCCGAGGATGCTGCGCACCCGGATCCCCTGGGAGAGGCCGGGCACGCCGGGCCGGAGCGTGCACACGGCCCGGACGATGAGGTCCACCTCGACGCCGTGCTGCGCTGCGTCGCAGAGGGTACGCACCAGGGGCCGGTCGGTGAGGCCGTTCAGCTTCGCCTGGATCCGGGCCGGCCGGCCCGCCGCCGCGTGGGCGACCTCCCGCTCGATGAGCGCCGACAGGCCCCGAGCCAGGGAGACAGGGGCGACGAGGAGGCGCCGGTACTCCTTCCCCGGAGGCCCCGCGGAGCCCGTGAGCTCGTTGAAGAAGTCGTTGAGATCGGCACCCAGATCCGGGTCCGCGGACAGGAGGCTCAGGTCGGTGTAGACCCGCGCGCTCGCCGCGTTGTAGTTCCCGGTTCCCACGTGGACGTAGCAGCGCACGCCCCCCTCCTCGCGGCGCACGACGAGGGCCGCCTTGGCGTGCGCCTTGAACCCCACCACGCCGTACACCACGTGCCCGCCCGCCTCGGTGATCCGCCGCGTCCACTGGATGTTGCTCTCCTCGTCGAAGCGGGCCTTCAGCTCCACGAAGACCGACACCTCCTTCCCGTTCCGCAGGGCCTGGAGGAGCGTGTCGCCGAACGGGGAGTCCCGTCCGGTCCGGTACAGCGTGAGCTTGATGGCCACCACGTCGGGGTCGGTGGAGGCCTCCCGCAGGAAGCGGCCCACCGATCCGTCGAACGACTCGAAGGGATGATGGAAGAGCTGGTCCCCTTCCCTCAGGATGTCGAACACCGAACGCCCCGGGGGCCAGGGCTGCGCCGGCGTGAACGGCGGATAGGCCGCTCCAGGCAGTGCCATGTCCGCCACCTGCCAGAAGGAGCGCAGATCCAGGGGACCGTCCACGTCGAACACGTCCTGCGGACCGAGGGGGGCGGCCTCGAAGCCCCGCTCCAGGCGGAGCTCACGGAGCAGGAAGGCGACGACCTCCGGGGGCATGCCCCGCCGGACCTCGATGCGGACCACGGGCTTGAATGGGCGGGCCTCCACCTCGTCCGCCACCGCGGACAGCAGGGACGCGGTGGCGCCCTCGTCGATCTCCACGTCTCCCATCCGGCTCACGCGGAAGGCGTGGACGCCCCTGACCTCGCACAACGGGAAGAGCTGCGCGGCGTGGGCGGCGATGACGTCCTCGACGGCGATGAGGTCGGACCCTCCGGGAACGGGCAGGAATCGGGGCAGCGTGGCCGGGACGGACACGTGGGCGATCTGGAGCGAGCCGGAACCGGGGCCCCGGAGGACGACCGCCAGCGACAGTCCCAGGCTTTCCAGGCGTGGGAACGGCTGCCCGGGCGAGTGGCTCATGGCCCGGGGGGTGAGGAGGGGGAAGATCTCCTGGGCGAAGCGCTTCGCCAGCGCGCCGTGGGCTTCCGGGTCGAGGTCGTCCCACCGCAGCAGTCGCACGCCCAGCTCCGCGAGCGCGGGAAGGAGGTCGTTGCGGAGGCAGGAGTACTTCCGCGCCGCCAGCGCCTGCGCGCGCACGGCTACGAGATCGAGGAGCTCGGCGGGCCCCGGCTCGCCTTCGTCGGGTGCGGCACCCTTGCCGAGCGCCCCCCTCAGGCGCCCCACCCTGACGACGAAGAACTCGTCCATGTTGCTGGCGAAGATGGACAGGAACCGGAGGCGCTCCAGGAGGGGCACGCCGGGGTCCTCCGCGAGCTCGAGGACCCGCAGGTTGAACGCCAGAATGCTCAGCTCGACGTCCAGGAAGTCCTCCGCGTCCTCACCGGGTGCTTTGCCGGGGGAGCGAGCGGGAAGAGGCAGGACGGCCGGGGGCTCCCGGTGTCCGAGGCTCTCAGCGAGGAGGAGCTGTCCCGCGTCGGAGCGGATCAGGAGGAGGAGCGAGGCGACGAGGGTGGGATCGCGGAGCCCGGGGTTCCCGACGCGCTCGGCCAGCTCCGACAGGGGGACCCAGAGGGCATCGCGCCCGGCACCCGCTCCGGGCCGGCACGGGTGGAGCCAGACCTCCAGCTCCGCCGCGCAGCCGCGCGCTCCGACGAACCCCGCCAGCTCCAACTCGGCGGTGGCGGGTGGGGTCCCGAGGATCTCGCAGGCGAGGGACGCGGCCATCTCCTCGCCGGAGCCACGCGCGGAGGGAGCCGTGATCCCGCGCGGCCCCGGGACCAGGGCCACCGAGCCGGACCGGTGGAGGAGGAGAACCATGGTCCTCTCCCGGCGTGTCTCCTGGCGCGCGCCCTCGCCTTTGGCGAGCACCGCGAGCGCACGCTGCGGGGGGCTCTGCCCGTCCGGGGCCAGGCCGTGCTGCCGCTCCAACTCGCGGGCGAGGGACGCCAGGCCGGGAGGGCCGCCGCCCGCTTCGACGAGGACGACCTCGTGGAGGCTGCGCGTGCATCCCCCGCGGTGGGCGAGGATCCGGTCGAAGTGGGCCGTGCACACCGGCTTTCCCCACAGCCCCTGCTTCAGCTCGCGCGTCTCCCTGTCGATGTCGAGCGCGACCATGGGCCTCAGAGCCAACGGGTCCACCAGGTCCCGCACGTTGGTGGCGAGCTCCGACTCCCCCTGGAGCGTGGCGTACATGCCTCCCTGGATCACCGGGGCGGAGATCGTCGCCAGCTCGGCGACGCCTCCGAGGGTCACCGCGAGCGTGCGCGTGAGCTCGAGGAGTTGACCTCCGTCCGCGTCGAGGCGGAGGCACAGCGAGACCGCGTTCTGGGCCAGAGCGCCTTCCCGGGTGTCGAAGTAGGTCTCGCGGAGGAGCGAGTGCCGGGCCCCGCCCGGCCGGAGCCCGAGGGGGCGCGGCGCGGAGGCGACGCGCTCGAGAGCCGCGGGAGTCTCCGCTCCGGCGCTGACGCGGCGCATCAGGAGGGCCCTCCCCTGGAGGGGCCGTACACGGTGATCCTGGCCGTGGCGCCGCCGGCCTCGTCGGCGATGTAGAGGCGCCCGTCGGGGCCGAAGGCGATCCCTTCGGGTTGGGGGTGCCGCCGGGCCGGAAGGCGGACGAGGTCCAGGAGGTGCCCCTCCAGATCGGCCTCGAAGAGCAGCCCCTGCCTCGCAGCCACCACCACGAGGGTCCCGGTGGCCGGGTCCACGTCCAGACCGGAGGGGCTCACGTCCCCCGTGTGCCCCCGGGACCGGAACGCCGCCAGGGGGATGCGGATGGGCGGGAGCGGCCCGGCGCCCGGGGAGAGGGGAACGCGGTGGATCCTCACCTCGGCCGCAGCGGGTCGCAGCGTCTTGCACGCGACGAAAAGCGCGTCGGAGGCGGCATGGTAGGCCAGCCCCTCGGCCTCGCACCCGCCCTCCAGCCCCAGTCCGGTGACGCGCACCTGCGAGGTCTGCCCCTGGCGCACGACGCGGAACTCGTAGAGGCGTCCGCCGCTGGACACCATGAAGAGGCGGCCTCCCGCGGCCGCCATTCCCTCCAGGTCGTCGGCCACGGGGGGTTCGCCCACCCGGAAGCCCCGGTCCGCCGCTCCGGTGGCCGGGTCCACCGTGTAGACCACGCCCCGCTCGTCGCCGTGGGCGAGAAGGCCGCCGTCCGGGGAGAAGGCGAGCCCCGAGACCTCGGCGAGGCGCCCCGGGAGGTCGAAGCGCGCGACCCGACGCTCCAGGTCCATGCGCTGGCCGATGCCGGGCACCAGACGCTGCGCCGTTCCCTGGAAGGCCAGCGCGAGGGACAGGGCGAACCACCCGAGAGGCGTCACGCCCTCCCCTTCAGCCCCTTGAGGGAGCGCAGCTCCACGCCGGTGATCGCCGGCGCAGCGGCGCGCGCGCGCTCCACCAGCAGGCCCTCCGTCCCGGGCTCGATGCGGGCCAGGTACTCGAGGGTCCAGCCCCCGCCCCGCACCTCCACCACCTCCGCCAGCCTCCAGTGCGCCGCGGCCTCCTCCAGGACGGGCTCCACCCCTGCCTGGGCGCCTGCGACGTCGTTGGCGCTCACCAGCAGCAGGGTGTTGGACCGCTTGCTCTTCTTCTCGCCGCGCTCCCCGTCGAGGTGGCGCTCGAGGTGCCCCCCCGCGTCCGAGGCGGCGGCGTTCGGGTTCCCGAATCGGGTGGCCCACAGCACCAGAACCACCCCGTTGAAGATGATGGAGAGGAGGAAGGCGAGGCCGAGCGCCTGCACCCCGCAGGCGACCCCGACGCCGATGGCCAGGAAGATGTAGACCGCGTCCTTCGTGTCCTCCAACGTGGTGCGGAATCGGACCGCGGCGACGATCCCCGCCAGCGAGAATGCGAGGGCCAGGCTGTGCTGCACGATCATCACGATCCCGGTCACGGCCACCGGCAGGATGAGGAGGCTGTGCACCACCGCTTCCTCGTACCCCCGGTGACGGCGCGTCACCACGTAGATCCACGTCACGGGGATCATGATGAGCAGCGCACCGAGCATGGAGACCGCCCCGAAGAGGAGCGTCTCTCCGGAGGTCCGCCCCACCGGCTCGCCGACGGGGGCGCTGGCGTCGCCGAACGGGTTCGATGCCGCGAGGGTCTCGAGCGTCTCCGTGCCCAGGATCTGTCGGGTCTCGGGAACCGCCCGTATCAGGAGGAAGAGGGCTCCGGCCAGCACCACGTAGTAGGCCAGGACGCGGAGGAGGCGGGATCGGTCGGCGTGCGGCGCGGGAGCGTCCTTCATGGGGGGCTCCGAAGGGAGGGTGTGGGGGAGGTCCACGCAGGCTATACTGGGCCGGCCGCCCCCAGGGGGGCAAGACGGCGCTGGACAAACGCCACGGACCCGGCCTACTGTGGCCTCGGGCCCACCTCCCCGGGCCCAGCCCGACCTTACCCGCCGCCGGTCCCATGAAGCGATCCTCCCTGCTCTTACCCGCTCTGGCCTGCGCGCTCGCCTTCCCACCGGCTCTCGCAGCGCAGGAGCTCACGCTTCCCACCCCCGAGGAGTACGCCGAGCGCGCCCTCAGGGCCGAGGCGGCGCCGCTCTTCGCCTCCCACGAGCCGCTGGCGGTTACGCTGCGGACCGACATCAGCCGCATCCGGGACGAACGCTCGGACGAGGAGGACGTCGAAGGGACGCTCTCCTATGCCGGGCCCGACGGCGCCGAGGTGACGCTGTCGGTGAAGGTCCGGGCGCGGGGCGAGTTCCGGCGGCAGAAGCGGAACTGCAACTTCCCGCCCCTGCGGCTCGACCTGGCCGGAAAGGAGGCGGAGGGCACGCTCTTCGAGGGCCAGGACAAGCTCAAGCTCGTCACGCCGTGCCAGGACGCGCGCGAGCAGTTCCAGCAGTACATCCTGCAGGAGTACCTGGTCTATCGCGTGTACCAGCTGCTCACGCCGGCGGGCTTCCGGGTGCGGTTGGTGACGATCACCTACGAGGATCCCGACGGTGGGTACGAGACGCGCACCCTGACCGCGTTCCTGATCGAGTCCGACGACCAGATGGCTGCACGCAACCGGGCGATCATGCAGGAGTTCGAGCAATTCCATCCGGCGGCGATGGAATCCGAGCAGGATGCCCTCGTGGCGCTCTTCCAGTACATGGTCGGCAACACGGACTTCTCCACGGTCTACTTCCACAACGCCGTCATGATCCGCAGGGAGGATGGGCGATTCCTCATCGTCCCCTACGATTTCGACTGGTCGGGCGTCGTGGATGCGCGGTACGCCATTCCGGACGAACGGCTTCCCATCACCGACGTGCGGCAGCGGATCTTCCGCGGGTTCTGCCGTGACGACGTGGACCCGGCCGCGTTGGCCCAGCGGTTCAACGCCCAGCGTGAGGCGATCTGGGCGCTCTACGAGGGGATGCCGGGACTGGACGCGGGCGTGAAGAAGAAGTCGCTCGAGTACTACGAGGACTTCTACGAGACGCTCAACGACCCCCGCCGGTACGACCGGGAGATCACCCGGGCGTGCCAGAAGCTCCCGACCTGACCCTGGCGCCGTGAGCAACGCACCCACGGGACGCGCCCGGCGCATCCAGGAGCAGAGCCGACTCGAGCGCGCGTTCGCCGAGCTGATGGGCGTCGTGCGGGGGATCGTCGCGGACGGGACCGTGTCCCCCGACGAGGCGGACAGGCTCGCACGGTGGACCCGGGAGAACCCGGACGTGGCCGCCCGCTGGCCGGCCAACATGCTGGCCCGGCGCCTGGAGGCGATCGTCCGGGACGGGCGGGTGGACCGCCGCGAGCGGGTGCATCTGCAGGGGGTCCTCTGGGGGCTGGCGGGCAATCCGGAGTGGATGACGTTCTCCCTGGCGACGGATCTCCCTGTGGACCGTCCCGAGCCCGAGGTGGTGTTCGGGTCGCGGACGTTCGTGTTCGCGGGCGAGATGGCGTACGGGCCGAGGCGGGCCTGCGAGCGGGAGGTGGTGGAGCTGGGCGGGACGTGCGAGCCCACGGTGAGCCGGCGCACGCACTACCTGGTGCTCGGCGCCCTGTCCGCTTCCGACTGGAGTCAGGAGGGGTTCGGCGCCCAGGTGGACGAGGCCGTGCACCTGCGCGCGCGGGGGGTGCGCGTCGCCATCATCTCGGAAGAGCACTGGGCGGCGGCGCTGCCCTGACGCCGGACATCGGGGTTCCAAGCCCAGGCTCTCGCCGCGCCGTGTACCGTATCGGGGCGGTGGGATGGGGCTGCGGTCGCCGCTTTGCGGCGATCCTCGCCCGTCTCGCGGCGGATCTCGGGGATCTGCGAGGCCGGGTGGGCCGCTCGGCTCGAACGTACGGTTCAGGCCCGCGACGACGTCGCGGGCCGCGTCCTCGCCGGTCGGCGAGTCCGGGAATCCGGACGTCCGGAAAGGGTATCCGGCGTAGCCGGTCCTACCGAGTCCACGGCCGGATCTGCGGAGCGAAGCGGAGTTCATCCGGCCGCCCCGATCACGGCCGAGAACACGACGGCCTCGCAACCGTAAAGGCTGTGAGGCCGTTATCGGGGCGGCCGGATTCGAACCGGCGACCCCCTGCTCCCAAAGCACGGAGCATACCCTCTAGGGGGGGCTTGAACGGCGCCATTCCCGCCGCCGCCTTCACCGACAAAACCCAACAACGGCGCGGATTTCCTCCGTCCATCCCTTCCCATGCGATTGCATACTTGCTTAGGGGGGTGCATCTTCGGAAGTGGCCAATCGGTGGCCAATCACCCCGGAGGTGCCCCGTGCCCGTTGTCACCGCCCACCCGCAGAGCATCGAAGCACTACCCCTCCCCCGTCCGCCCCGCCGGCAGGAGGAGCACTCGGTCCGGGAGGAGAGGGGACTTTCCATCATCGTCCACCGTGGGGGGGCGAAGTCGTGGCACTATAGGTACACGTTCAAGGGGACCCGGAGGAAGATGGCTCTCGGCACCTTCCCCGACGTGGGCTTGAAGGAGGCGCGCAAGGCGGCGGAGCGGGCCCGCCTCAAGATCGAAGAAGGAGTGGACCCGATGGGGGAGCGCCCCGAGGAAGCCGGGGGGACGTTTGGCGAGCTCGCCTCGGTCTACTTGGAAGCGGCGGGAAAGGGGCAGAACAAGCTCGCCGCGTCCACCTTGGAGGAGAGGAAGCGCATCCTCCTGGCCCCGGAGTTGAAGCACATTCGCAGGATGCACCCCGCCGAGGTTAGGGACGTGGACGTGGCCCGCGCCCTGGACCCCTTCGAGGCGAGGGACAGCATGGTGATGTTGAACCGGGTGCAGTTGGCCCTCTCCGCTGTCTTCCGATGGGGTATCACCCGGCGCCGCTACGGATTGGAAAGCAATCCCGTCAAGGGGATGGAGCGGCGCTACAAGGAGGCACCGAAGGAGCGGAACCTAAGCCCCAAGGAGCTCCGCTCGTTGTGGCGCGACCTGGAGCACCGGGCGCCGCCGATCCGAGCAATCCTCCGATTGATCGTGCTCACCGGGGCACGCCCCGGAGAGGTGCGGCGGATGCGGTGGGAGCACATTGCAGGTAGCGTATGGACCATGCCCGAAGGCTACAGGAAGAAGACGGCGGCGGATCGGGGGAAGCCGTCCAGGCCCCACCGTGTCCACCTCGCCGAAGCAGCCCTGGCCGAATTGGAGCGCCTCCGCTTCCGGGAGCGGGGCGGGTTCGTATTCCCCGCCGACACGGAGGGAACCCCGGAGCCCGTGGAGCGGCAGACCGTCGCGCGTTCTGCCGCCCGGATCTGTTCGGCCCTCAAGATGAAGCCGTGGACGCCGCACGACCTCCGGCGCACCGCCCGCACGTTCTGGAGTGACGCCCTCAAGGCGGACGCCATCGTGGCCGAGAAGGCACTAGGCCACGCCCTGCCCACCATCCTCCGCACCTATGACCGGGGCGAGCAATGGGAGGAGCGGGTGGAGCTCCTCGACCGATGGGGCGCCCATGTAGTCGCGCTGGCCGAGGGCGAGGAGGTGGCCGCATGAACCCGAGAAAGAAGGCACCGGCCACGCCGGAGGAGGCGGAGCTCGATGTCATATTGAACCTGGCCCACTATCGCGTCTGCCCCTGCTGCGGGGGCACCGCTGAGTTGTCGGAGGCAATGGGCAAGACACAAGGGAAGGCCCGCCGGCGCTACCATGCCGACGAGCTCCGCGCCGTCATTCGCCGCGCCGAGGACGGGGCCGACTTTGGTCCGTGGGCGGGAGAGGACACCCTGGCCTATTTCGAGACTCTCCTCGGAGAGAATGCCCGCCACGAGGCATTCCTGAACGCCCGCCTAGAGCAGGTGGGCTACCGTTGGAACGGGGAGCGGGTGGTGCGGCTGGAGGGAGGCGGTGGAAAGGGCGAGGGGGCCAAGCGGACCCTCCTGCGCCTGGACGTGGAGCGGGTGCTCCGGCGCCTGAACGTGGAGGACGGACTCCCGCCCGGCACGAAGCGGAACAACCGAGCCATCCGGGACCGGATCCGAGCCGACCTCGCCTGGACACGGGACCCCTCCGACCTCACCGACGAGCGCCTAAAGGCGACGTTGAAGAACATCGGGGATTGGGGAATGGCGGGTAAGGCACCCGGCTATCCGCCGCCAGCGAAACGCCCTCGGAAAGCTCCGGGGTAGGATTCCGCCCCCGAGGACTCCGACACCTGAAAAGCCCCGCACGGCGCGGGGTTTTTCGTTTTGGGGGTAGAATCGCCGGAGCCCTTCCGGTGGCCCTTGGTTGCGATTGACCCCTCTAGGAATCCGGTGGTTCTTAGGGCGCGCACATGTGCCACCACCACCGGAGGGGAATGATGATTCGCCGCTATCTCAGCCTCTTAGAAACCGCCGAATGGGCCGGAGTGAGCCGGAGCACCGTGCTCCGCTGGAGCGCCGTTGGCGTGTTCCCTGCGAAGGTGCGACTCGGGCCCGGCCGGGTTGCGTGGGACCTCCAGGAGTTGGAGAGGTGGGCGCGCAGCCGGGCCGCAGAACCCGAGCCGGCCCCCCGGGACGCGGCATGATGTCCGCCACGTCCAGCGCGCCGATTCTCCCCCGGGCCGTCCACTTCCTCGTGACAACGGACCTGGCGGACCCGGCCGCCGTGGAGGGAGCTCAAGAGGCTCTCCGGGCGCTCCTGGAGGGGACCTCCGGCGCCTTCCTGGAGGCGGTGGCCGGTGCGGGCCGGGCGGAGCTCCTCCGCGCCGGGCTGGAACCGAGGGAAGCCGGCGTGCGGGTGCGAGCTCTCCTCCCCGGTGGCGGCGGGGACGCGCCGGGCGAGCCCTTGCCGCTCGTGCGTTCCCTGGCCGACATCCTGGCCGACCCCGCTTCCCTCCGGCCGCCCGAGGCCGTGGTGCGGCGCCTCGCATGGCGCGGCCGCACTACCCTCCTGGCCGCCCGCGAGAAGGAAGGAAAGAGCACCCTCTCCCGGCGTGCGGCCGCCACCGCCTCAAGAGGAGGCCGATTCCTCGGGGAGAGGTGCCTTAGGGTGCCCGTGCTCGTGGTGGCCCTGGAGGAGGCGGTGGGGGACGTAGCGCGTAGCCTCCACGATTTCGGCGCCGACCCCTCCCGCGTGTTCGTCGTGGACCGCCTCGTGGATCCGTTCAACGACCTGGCCCGCGCCATCGAAACGACAAGCGCCGGGCTGGTGGTGGTGGACACCCTGGCCGCGTTCGCGGAGGGCCTCGTGGACGATCCGAGCTCCTCCTCCGCTTGGACGGCCGTAATGTCGAAGTTCACCCGGTTGACCCGGGACTCCGGCACCGCCCTCCTCCTGCTCCACCACGCCCGGAAATCGGACGGGGCATACCGTGATTCCAGCGCCATCGGCGCCGGCGTGGACGTGCTCATTGAGATGCGAGCCGGAGAGGAGCAATCCGTCCGCCGGTTCTCCCCTCGGGGCCGCTGGCCGATGGACGCCTTTTCCTGCTCATTCGACGGAAAGGACTTCCACCTCGTGGCCGGGGAGCTCAGCCTGGACGCCCGGGTGGAGCTCTTTGTCCAGCACAACGCCGGCGCCTCCATGCGGGCCATCCGGGGAGGTGTCACCGGCAAGGCCGAGGCGATTCAGAACGCCGTGGAGCGCCTCGTGGAACATGGGGCCATTGAGGACCGAGGGGACGGCTCCTCCCGCGCCTTCTACCTCACCGGGGACGCCCCCCCGATGGCCCTCCCGTTCCCAACGGAGGACGCGGCATGACCCCGCGAGCCTCCCGGCGCACCGGTTCCGAAACCGGTTCCCGACCCCCCGTTTTCGACACCCCGGGAACCGCTTTGGGAACCGCCCCCGGTTCCCTCGGAAACCCGCATGGAACCGCCACGGAACCGCTTTCGGGAACCGCACCGGTTCCCGTTTCCAAACCCCTACGCACGGGGCCGGGAACCACCCCCCCCTCCAGGGGCCCCGGAATGACCCCCGCCGCCCGCCGGATCCTGGACGCGGTGGTGGAGCGCGTGCGCGAGGTGAGCCCCGCCGGCCTGGGCCATTGGACCCCGGCGTGGGAGCTCGTACACCGACCCGGGGACCGCTTCCTAGACGCCCTGAAGCTCTGGCAGGAGGAGGACAGCCCCGGGACACGAGGGGCCCTCCAGGGAGCCGCCGAGGCTTTCGTGGGCGCATGGCAGGAGGCCGCCCGGAGGTGGGAGGCCGAGGGCCGCCCCTCGCGCCCGGAGGAGGAGGCCGTCGCATGATGTCCGCCCACCTCGCCGCCGAGCTCGCATATGCCCACCGCTCCGGCCGTAGCCTGCCCCCTGGAGCCCGGGTGCCCGGGTGCGGGTGCGAGCTCTGTACTGGCCTCGGGGACGCGCCCGTGGCGGTGCCTGCCCCTGACTTCTCCAGGTGGGAGGAGGCGGTGGAGCGGGCCCGCGCGGTGCCCCTCCTGGAGGTGGTCCACCGGCTGGGCCTCGGGGAGCCGAGGCGCCACGGCCGCCGGTGGTGGATTCGTTGCCCCTTCCACGAGGACCGCACCCCGTCCCTCAGCCTCAGCCCCGAGAAGGGACTCTGGCATTGCTTCTCATGCTCGGAGGGAGGTGATGCTCTGGCCCTCCTCATGCGCGTGCGCCGGGTGGAGTTCTCCGCCGCCGTGCGGGAGCTCGCTGCGTGATGGCGCCCAACGTTGGCCCTCGCCTGCGCTTCGCTCGCTATCGCCGCCTGCTCCGCCGGCGTGCCACCGGCCCGACGCTGGCCGAGCTCGGTACCGCCCTGCTGCTGGCCGGGGAGGGACAGCGCCTCAGCCCCGCCCACCGCGCCGAGCTCCACGCGCGCTTGGGCTTCACCGCCGCCGACGTGGCAACCCAGGAGCGGGCCCGATGAGCCGCCCCACCACCGACGAGACAGAGCGCACCTCGACGTGGGCACGCTCGCCCGCGCACGGCCCGACAGATAGGCCGATGCCAGGAAAGCCTTGTGGCACAACGGTTTCCGGGGTCCCTCTGGGCGCTTTTCATCCTCGGGTATCGCCCGACGGCGGAACCTGCCGACACACAGACCGTTTTGAACCGACTTCGTTTCACCCTGGAGGTTGAGATGGCCCCGAAGAAAGCTGCCAGGCGCACCGTGACGCTGCCCGATGGCCGTACTATCCGGCTCGACGAGGGGGTGGGCCGAGTAGAGGTCCTGGACGGCATCCCCCATGTGTGCGAGCTCGGCCTCGCCCTCCGGCTGGGGCTCCAGGAGCGACCCGTGGCCCAGGAGATCGCCGCGCAGCACTTCCCGTTGTTCGAGCTCGCCCCGGGGGAGGAGCGACCCAGGCCCGGCGAGATGCTCGGGGGCTGGCCCGTGTTCTGTTGGATCTCTCAGCACGACGCCGCCCGGATGCTCGGCCTGACCACGCGCCAGGTCCAGAACCTCGAAACCAAGGGACTCCCCTCCAACGGCCGTGGCAAGTCGAAACGCTACGCCCTCCCGCACCTGCTGGTGTGGCACCGCGCGTATGTCCTCCAGCGTAGGCCGGAGGTGGTGCCGTGGGCGGTGGCCGAGGCGCTCAATGACGTTGCCATGGCGGAGGACCGTCTAGCGGCCATCGTGGACCGCCACGGCGGGGGCCGCTGACGTTGAAGCCCGACCGGGTGGAGGAGCACCTCCCCTCCTGGCTCCGACCGCACCTGGCCGAGCTCTGCGCGTTGTACGGCGTGTTGGACCCGGCCCGCTGGCACCACCACCGACATCTACGCCGGCTCCTCACCGACGTGGCCGTCCTCCACCTGCGCGACGAGTACGTCCTCCGTGGCTACTCCAGGACCCGTGGACTCGTTCTCGCCTGCGCTCACCTGGGCCTCAATGACGCCTCCGTGAAGGACCGCCTCCTCAAGGCGCGCGCGGACTACCTGCACGCCGTGGAGGACGCCGAAGCTGCGCGGAGGACAGGTAGGCTTTCCCCTACCCACCACCTCCGGCGCGCGGGCTAGGCTTCTACAGAGCCTCACCACCACCGCCGGAGGAGATCCGTGGGCACCACCGCCAGTAAGAGCACCGTGGAGCGATTCGTCCGGGGCCTGGCCCTGACACGCCACGGTCGGGAGGCCCTGGAGGCGGCCGACGCCGCCGAGGCCCGTATGGAGGAGCGTAGGGCCGCACGCGTAGCCCTGGAGGCCGTGGCCGCCGACGAGGCCCGCCTCCCGGCTCTCGCGGACAAGGTGCGGGAGGCCGAAGCGCGCTACCTCGAAACCACGGAGCGCCTCGCCCGGGAGCGCCACGCTGCCCAGGCCGCATATTCCGCTGTTGCCGATTCCGCGTCCCGCCGGCGGAACACGGCGGAGGGTACGCTCCGCTTCACCGCCGACGAGATGATCCACGAATGCGGGCCCGTGGTCGGTGCGATCCTCCACGCGATAGAGCGGGTGCGCCCCCACCTGGGCGGCGCCGAGGCTGACCGATGGCGCGCCCTCCTGGCCACCGAAAAGAAGATGCCCGTTCGGGACTCGGAGCAGGAGGCCTTTGCCGCTGCCCGGTCGCGCGTGGCAAAGGCCGACCGCGCCGGCGAGATCCTGCCGGCGCTGGAGGACGCCCTAGACGCGGTGCGGGCCCTCCAGCTTGTCCCCGAGGTGGACCCCGGCGCCGTGCGTGAAATCCTGGAAACCTGCCCACGCCTCGGGCCCAACGACGAGCCGTTGAACATCATCGAGGCGTTGGCCGACGTGCCCGCGCCGACCATCCGCTAGAGGAGCCCCTCCCATGTCCGCTACCGTCCACCACCGCTTCGAGGATGACCCCCGCAAGGGGTTCGCCTCGCCCACCGCCTTCCTCACCGCCATCATGGCCGCTGGCCACGCGCAGGATCGGGACGAGGTGAAGGACGAGCGCCTCCGGGCCCAGGCCGCCCGGTCCTCGGGCGCCGACCCGCTGGCCTTCATGCTGCCCCGTGGGTTCGCACCCGGCAGCATCCGCGCCGCTGTCGGTTCCGACGAGCAGGGAGCCTACGCCGACCCCTACGGCGGCTTCCTCCAGGGATCGGAGCTCGCGCCCTACGCCCTGGGCCGGGTGGAGGAGGACCCCACCAGCGGGAGGACGCTGGCCATCCCCATGAGCGAGCCGAAGTTTTCCATCCCGGTCCGCACCAGCGGGGACCGCTCCGAGAGCGTCACCGGGGGGCTGGTGGTGACGCGCTCGGCCGAGGCCGTGGACCCCGGCACCTCCCGGGGCGGCTTCGAGCTCGTGACGCTGGAGGCTTCCACGTTGCTCGGCATCGCGTTCGCCACGGAGCAGATCCTCGGCCGCGATCCGCGCGCCTTCATTGCGATCCTGGCCAGCGGGTTCCGCGACGAAATGTCCTCCGCGCTCCTGCGGGAAAAGCTCGTCGGCCGGGGTGGTGCCGAGTACCTCGGCGTCACCAATTCCGGTGCTCGCATCACCGTGGACGCGGAGGAGGGGCAGAGCGCCGATACGATCAACGGCACCAACGTGGCGAAGATGCGCCGGCGTTGCTGGGGATTCAGGCGCGCTATCTGGCTCGCCAACCTGAACACATACGAGGCGCTCCTGGGCGCGCACCTCGCCACCGCCGCCGGCGCCAAATGGCTCTACGTCCAGAGCTCGGTTGACGGGCTGCCCGATATGCTCGCCGGGCGTCCCATCTTCTACACGGAGCACCTGCCCACCTTGGGCGACGAGGGCGACGTGTGCCTCGTGGATTGGAGCCAATTCCTGGAAGGGACGTACCTCCCGCTCACCAGCGACGAGAGCATCCACGTCCGCTTCGACAGGCTGGAGCGCGCTTTCCGGTTCTACACGAGGAACGCCGGATCGCCGTGGTGGAGGGCGCCGATCACGCCCGCCGTGGGCAGCGATTCGCTCTCGCCCATCGTGACGCTGGCGGCCAGGTAGAGCATGACGCACACCTGCGGGGCACGGAGCGTTCCCTCCGTGGCCTTCACGCCTGGATCCGACGCGGCCGGACACCGCTCGGTCCTCCGTTCCCCGCAGGCCGCTTCCGTCCGGGGGTCCCCACGGGCTAAGGGGCTGATGGCGTCGGCCCGCCCCCGGATTCTCTCTCCTCACGGATGGACCTGACGCATGAGCCTTCCCGCCGCCGGCCCCGCCACGCTCGCCCGATACGATGCGTTGTGCGCCCTCCTGGCCGAGCGGGGCCGGGGTCGCACCATGCTTGACCTGGGCACCGCCTGGGAGCTCGCCGGCGCCCTGGAGGCGCCCTCGCCCGACCCGGCGACGGTGGCCGCCCTTACCGAGCGCCTGGGGCTGGACGTGCGGGAGGCAGCTTAGGGCCCGGGGGGCACCCCTCCCCCCTCGCGCGTGCGTGCGGGATGCGACCCTCGGCCTCCAGCACGGTGCGCGAAACGCGCACCAGGTTCTCACCGCACCCGGCCACGCTAGCAAGCCTCCGGTTGCTCCATCCGGGGTACCGGATGAGCGCCTCGCGGGCCTCGGCCCCCAGCACGGTGCGGGAATCCCGCACCCCCCTCCACGCGCGTGCGTGCGAGGTGCGACGGGATACCGTGCCCAGCGGAACCGTGGTTCCGGTTTCGCACGGATGCGAACATCCGTTCGCGGGCCCGTGAAGATGTTGTGGAGGCGCACAGCGCGTTAGCGTGGCGAACGCGCCGACCTGGCCAACGTGGGGGAGCTCCAGGCCCATCTAGACATTCCCGACTCGTGGAGGAGGCCCTACGGTGGAGCACCGTATCCCCGGGCCGTGGAGGAGCACCGTGGGCGCCGTGCTCTGGACTCCCGCTATCGAATGGTGGCCCGACCCGCACCCTACGCCCAGGGGTGCCCCACCGTCGCCACGGGCCGGCGGGTGCGAAAACGACAATGGCCAATCGGTGGCCAATCACCCCCGCCAGCGATCCCTAGATGTTCAAGTCGGGGCGGTGGGATTTGAACCCACGACCCCCTGCTCCCAAAGCAGGTGCGCTACCGGACTGCGCCACGCCCCGTGAAGGGAGGAAGGTACTGCGGGGGCGGGGCCGTCGGTAGGCGGCGACCGGGGAGGGCTACGCCTCGGCTGCGGTTGGCGTGCCCTCGTCGGCGAGGCGCCGGAGGTAGTCGAACGGGTAGATCCCGGTGCAGTGGCCGTCGCTCCACTGGAACTGGAGCGCGTAGCGGCCGACGTGGTGGATCGCTTCGGGGAACACGTGGGGGGAGATCCGGTCGGGGTTGAGGGTGCGGATCCCGGTCATCTCGTCCACGCACGCGGCGCAGGGGCAGCGCGTGCGCAGGAGGAAGGGGGTGTACTCAGATACGGCGCCGTCCGCCCAGCGGATGCGCAGGCGGGCCGCGTCCTCGGTGGGCGCGATCTCCTCGGGATGGTGGCGCGGATCCAAGGCTCAGGTCCTCCCAGCCAGTTTGGTGGCGAGCATGCGGAACGCGCGGCCGCGGTGGCTCCGCTCGTTCTTCTCCTCGGGGGTGAGCTCGGCGAAGGTCTTCCCCAGCTCGGGATCGAAGAAGAGGGGGTCGTACCCGAATCCGCCGGCGCCGCGCTCGGCCTCAAGGATGACGCCGGGCGCCTCGCCGCGGCACATCACGGGAGGCTGATCCCCGTCCACGAGGGCGGCCACGCACACGAAGCGGGCGGCCCTGCCCTGGGCGCCGCGGCCGGCCAGGCGTCGCATGAGATGCCGGTTGTTCGCGACGTCCAGCTCGTGGCCCTCCGCGTCCACCTCCGGGGCGAAGCGCTTGGAGCGGACGCCGGGAGCGCCGTGGAGCGCCTGGACCTCCAGGCCCGAGTCGTCGGCCACGGTGGGGAGCCCGGAGCGGGCATGGAAGTGGCGCGCCTTGGAGAGGGCGTTCTCCTCGAAGGTGTCGTGGGGCTCGAGGTGCTCCTCCTCGGGGTCGAAGGGGACGCCGGCCTCGTTCAGGTCCAGGACCTGGAGGTCGGGCACCCCGGACAGCAGGCTCCGGATCTCCACGAGCTTGTGGTGGCTGCGCGTGGCGACGAGCAGGATCATCCTCGCCCTCCCAGCGCGCGCTTCTGCACGGCGAGCAGGCCTTCGATGCCGGAGAGCGCCAGGTCGAGCAGGCGGTCCAGGTCCGCGCGCGGGAAGGGGTCTCCCTCCGCGGTGCCCTGCACCTCCACCAGGCCGCCCCGCTCGGTGGCGACGACGTTCATGTCCACCTGCGCGGTCGAGTCCTCGGCGTAGTCCAGGTCCAGGCGCAGCTCACCGCCCACGATCCCCACGCTCACGGCGGCAACGCGCTCCCGCACGGGATTGCGCGTTACGAGGCCCTCGTGGAGCATCCACGACCCGGCCAGGGAGAGCGCCACGCAGGCGCCGGTGATGGACGCGGTGCGGGTGCCGCCGTCGGCCTGCAGCACGTCGCAGTCCACGGTGATGGTCCAGGGCCCGAGCGCGCTCAGGTCGGTGACCGACCTGAGGGACCGCCCCACGAGCCGCTGGATCTCCTGGGTGCGGCCGCCCACGCCGTCCCGCTCCCGGCGGGTCCGGGTGTGCGTGGCGCGGGGGAGCATGCCGTATTCCGCGGTCACCCACCCTGCCCCGCTCCGCTCCCGCCAGGCGGGAACGCCCTCCACCACGGAGGCCGTGCACAGCACCCTCGTGTTCCCGGCGGACATGAGGCAGGAGCCCTCGGCGTAGGGCGCCACGCCCACCTCGAGGGCGACGCTGCGGAGCTCGTCCGCGCGCCGGCCGGACCTTGTCGGTGCCATGGTCACTCTCCTCGGATCCGTTGGACGAGCGCCGTCGTGGAGTAGCCCTCCACGAACGGGATGAGCTCCACCCTGCCGCCGGCGGCCTCCACCTCGCGGCGGCCGACCACGTCGTCCGCAGCGTAGTCGCCGCCCTTGACCAGCACGTTGGGGAGGAGGGCGGCGATGAGCGCCAGGGGGGTGTCCTCGTCGAAGAGCGTCACGGCGTCCACGCACGTGAGCGCCGCGAGCACGTACGCCCGATCCCGCTCGGCCACCAGCGGCCTGGAGGCGTCCTTGGCGAGGCGCCGCACCGAGGCGTCGGTGTTGAGGCCCACCACCAGGGCGTCACCCCGGGCCCGCGCCGCGCTCAGGTAGGACACGTGTCCGCGGTGGAGGAGGTCGAAGCACCCGTTGGTGAAGACCAGGCAGTAGCCCCGTGGGCGGCCGTACCGGCGCAGCAGGGCGTCCCGGGTCAGGATCTTCGATTCGGGTGACACGTGCGGGCTCGGCGCGGAGGGGAGTCTGGGTGCGTCTACCAGTTCGACTGCGCGCCGTCCACGATCTTCTGGACGAGGAGCTCGATGGCTTCCGCGCGGCCGACCTCCTCGCTCTCCGAGGCCTCCAGGAACTGGCCCTGCGCCATGACGCTCTGCTCCTCCCACAGCACCACGTTGTTCACCAGGTCCACGATCTCGATGCGCACCGTGATGGTCACCTGGCGCTGCAGCACCTCCGCGGCCTGGCCCTCGGCGCCCGCCCGGTAGTTCGGGGCCACCACGTCGTAGCGCACGATGGTGCCCCGCACCACGGCGTCGGCCACGTCCTCCCCGGCGGTGCGGATCCCCAGGGCCCGCGGCAGGTTCCTGAACAGCTGCTCGTAGAGCTCCCCCGAGAGCTCGAAGCGCGTGGTCTCGTTCTCGAAGGGCGCGACGGCGATGGTCTTGATGTGGGGCGGAGGGAAGCTCCCGGCCCGGAACGAGTAGAGGCACCCGGAACACGCCAACGTGGCGCCGAGCGAGGCCAGGATCAGGGCGCGTCTCATCGCACGGTCCTCGGCGAAACGGGGTCCCAGATGTCCGGGGGGTAGGATTCCACCTGCTCCACGGTCTGCCGTGTCAGCTTCAGCTCCCGGAAGGCGGCCAGGTTGCGGTACGTGGCCTCTTCAGGATAGCGGCTCCCCTCCTCCAGCCCCAGCTCGACGCGCTCGACGGCCGTGCCGCCCTGGAGGATCTCCACGGTGCGGACGCGGCCGCCCACGATACGGAAGCGAAGCTCCCGGCCGTCGGCGTACCGGTAGCGCAGCCGCATGGCGTCCCCCTCCACGCGTTCGGCTCCCATGAGCTCGGTTCCGAACATGGGCCGGAACACCCCCAGCACCCCCCACATGAGGTCGGCGGGGGGGAGGATGCCTTCCGGGGCTCCGGGCGGGAGGCGCAGGTCGCCGTCCACCAGGGCGGCCCGGACCACCGTCTCCCCGTTGGCCAGGAAGAGGTCCAGGCGCGCCTTGAACGGAGGCTCGATGCGGGCGACCCCCCTGCCCCGCACCCGCATGCCGGCTTCGTTGAGTTGCCACTCGAAGACGATGCGGACCGGCTCCGTGAGGGCGGTCTTGTCCTCCAGGGCCAGCGCCACCTGCTCCGGGTCCGGAGGTGGGCTGACGTACACCACCGGCGTGGGCGCACAGGCGACGAGCCCGAACGCTCCGGACAGGAGGAAGGTGTGGAGGGGTCGGCGCAGGCTTCGGTGCATGGGCGAAAAGCTAGGGGTTCGGGGTCGAAGCTCATACCCCGGCAGGTGGGGCACGTTCGTCCGGGGGCTTGTACCCCCCTGCGCGAGCCGACATCGTACGTCGCCCATGCCCGAGAAGCCCGTCTACCTCGCCTCCGACGCCCACCTGGGCGCCGCGCCGCCCGCCCAGGAGGCGGCGTTCCTGTCCTGGCTGGCCCACACGCCGGCCGTGGCCTCGCAGGTGGTCCTCGACGGAGACCTCTTCGACTTCTGGTTCGAGTACCGCCGGGGCGTGCCAAGGGGCCACGACCGCGTGCTGTCGCTCCTGAGGGAGATCGTGGACGCCGGCGTCCCGGTGACGCTCATGGGCGGGAACCACGACTGGTGGGGGGGCCGCTTCCTCCGGGAGGTGGTGGGGGTGGAGTTCCTCCAGGACCCGGTGGTCCGCACGTACGCGGGACTGACCACCTTCCTCGCCCACGGCGACGGGCTGGGAAGGGGTGACCTGGGTTACCGGACGCTGCGCCTCCTCTTCAGGGGACGGGCGACCCGCTTCGCCTTCGGGCTCCTGGGACCCGAGCTGGGCGGCCGGGTGGCGGGCGGCGTGTCCCGCACCGAGCACCGGTGGGGCGATCCGACCCGGGACGACAAGGCCCGCGCCGAATCTCTTGCGGTGTGGGCCCGGGAGAAGCTGGCGTCGTGCCCCGAGCTGGACCTGGTCGTGCTCGGACACACCCACCTCCCCCGGCTCGAGGAGGTGGCCCCGGGGAGGTGGTACCTCAACGCCGGAGACTGGGTGGTCCACGCCACCTACGCGGTACTCGCGGAGGGGGTGCCCCCGCGGCTCCTCACCTGGGCAGGCTGATCCCCAGGGAGAGCTCCACGCGCCCGTTCCCCACCGGCTGGGCCTCGAGGGTCAGCGGGGCGGGAAAATGCTGGAGGTGCGCCGACACGTAGGCGTCCACGCCGGCGAGGAGGACGAGGAAGATGCTCACCGCGGTCCAGTCCTCGCGTTGCTGGCGCCGCGCCGCCCTGAGGTTGCGCAGGTCCTCCAGCGTGGCGTCGGCGTCGAGAAGCTCCAGGATCTCGGCTTCGTCGGTCACGCCCTGCGCCGCGAGGTCCGCGCGCAGGAGGCCCTCCTCGAAGCGGACCCGGCTCTGGGCGTCGGAGAAGCGCCGCCGCGTCTTCACGAGCATCCAGGCGCTGGCGCCCTCGGCCACGAAGTAGAACGCACCCCGGTGGTACGCTCCGATGGACGCGTGCCCCCAGCCCGGGAGGGCCGCCGCGCGCAGGAAGGCGCCGCGGGGCGACGTGCCCCGGCCGGGTGGCGGTGCGGCGGCAGCGGCTTGGGCCGCTCGCACGGCGGCGGTATCGGCCCGGGCCGCAGGCGATGCGTCCTGGGCCGCGAGGGGCGCGGCCGCGCAGAGCGCCCCGAGGGCGAAGGCCCCCAGGAGCGCCCGGGGTGCGCGCCAACGGGTCGGGGCGAGGGGTGGTGGGCGTCGAGCGTGGTCCATGGCCGGCGAACGATATCGGAAGCCCACGGGCGCATCAACGGGCGCGGCCCAGCCGAGGAGCTCGACGGGGCCGCGTCGGAGATGGCGGGAACGTGTGGGAATCGAACCCACCCACCCGGGTTCTAGCCGGGCTGCACGGTTTTGAAGACCGCCGGGACCACCAGGCCCCCTCCGCCCCCAGGGCACGAAGCTCCCCCACCGCCCGGACGGCGTCAAGCGCGCTGTCCTCCACCGGGGGCGCGTTGCTAACTTCGACGCTCCGTCAGCCTGCGAGGAATGGCCCCATGAGCACGTCCGACGCCGTCGTGCGGGAGCGCAACCCCGGCGTGCCCCTCGATCTCGAGTGGGTGCGGGAGGTGAGGGTCAACCGGAGCGCCGTGGAGCGCCGCGCGTCCACCCTGGGTACGCGCCGCACGGTGAAGAAGGCCTGGCAGGCCGCGTGGCTCCTCCGGGCGGTGACCCTGATGGATCTGACCACGCTCTCGGGGGACGACACCCCGGAGCGGGTCCGGCGCCTGTGCGCCAAGGCACGCCGGCCCGTGCGCGAGGACCTCCTCGAGGCGCTGGGCGTGGCGCCGGAGGCCATCCGCGTGGGGGCCGTGTGCGTGTACCACCAGATGGTGAGCGCGGCCGTGGAGGCCCTCCGGGGCTCGGGGATCCCGGTGGCGGCGGTGTCCGCCGGCTTCCCCCACGGACTCAGCCCCCTCCCCCAGCGGATCCAGGAGATCCGGGCCTCGGTGGACGCGGGCGCCTCCGAGATCGACATCGTCATCACGCGGGGGCACGTCCTCGGCGCCGACTGGGAGGCGCTCTACGACGAGGTGCGTGGGTTCCGCGAGGCGTGCGGGGAGGCCCACCTGAAGACGATCCTGGCGACCGGAGAGCTGGGGACGCTGCGCAACGTGGCGCGGGCCAGCCTGGTGTGCATGATGGCCGGCGCCGACTTCGTGAAGACGTCGACGGGCAAGGAGGCCGTGAACGCCACGCTCCCGGTGGGCCTCACCATGGTGCGCGCCGTGCGCGCCTACGCCGAGCGGACCGACTGGGCCGTGGGGTTCAAGCCCGCCGGCGGGATCCGCACGGCGAAGGAGTCGCTCCTCTGGCTCATCCTCATGAAGGAGGAGCTCGGCGACCCGTGGACGCACCCGGAGCTGTTCCGCTTCGGCGCCTCCTCCCTCCTCGGCGACATCGAACGCCAGCTCGAGCACCACGTCACCGGCCGCTACTCGGCCGCCCACCGGCATCCCCTCGCATGAGCAAGGTCGCAGAGATCTTCCGGACGCTCGAGTACGGTCCCGCCCCGGAGAGCGCCGAGCGGGCGCACGAGTGGCTCCGCTCCCACGGCGGAGCGCTGGGCCACTTCATCCACGGTGCGTTCACACCCGTGGAGGGACGCGAGCTCTCCGAGAGCCTCAATCCCGCCACGGGGCGGCCGCTCGCCCGCGTGATCCGTGGATCGGCCGAGGACGTGGACCAGGCCGTGGCGTCGGCGCGCTCGGCGCAGCCGGGGTGGTGGGCGCTGGGGCCGCACGGGCGCGCCCGGCACCTGTACGCGCTGGCCCGCCAGGTGCAGCGGCAGGGGCGCCTCCTCGCGGTGCTGGAGACGCTGGACAACGGCAAGCCGCTGCGCGAGTCGCGGGACCTGGACGTTCCCCTCGTCGCCCGGCACCTGTACCACCATGCGGGATGGGCCCAGCTCATGGAGGCGGAGCTTCCGGGGTACCGCCCGCTCGGGGTGGTGGGGCAGATCGTCCCCTGGAACTTCCCCCTGCTCATGCTGGCCTGGAAGGTGGCTCCGGCGCTGGCCATGGGGAACACCGTGGTGCTCAAGCCCGCCGGGTTCACCTCGCTCACCGCCCTGCTCTTCGCCGAGCTGGCCCACGAAGCGGGGCTCCCCCCGGGGGTGCTCAACGTTGTGTGCGGCGACGGGGCGCTCGCGGGCGCCGCGCTCGTGGCCCACCCCGGTGTGGACAAGATCGCGTTCACCGGATCCACGGAGGTGGGAAGGTCGCTGCGCGAGGCCACCGCGGGGAGCGGAAAGCGCCTCAGCCTGGAGCTGGGCGGGAAGTCGCCGTTCATCGTCTTCGAGGACGCGGACCAGGACTCGGTGGTGGAGGGCGTGGTGGACGCCATCTGGTTCAACCAGGGGCAGGTCTGCTGCGCGGGAAGCCGGATCCTGGCCCAGGAGGGGATCGCCGAGGCGCTCGAGCGCAAGCTGAGGGCGCGCATGGAGACGCTCCGCATGGGCGACCCGCTGGACAAGACGGTGGACATGGGGGCCATTGTGGCCCCCGTCCAACTGGAGCGGATCCGCGCGCTCGTGGAGCAGGGGCGCGCCGAGGGCGCGCAGGTCTGGCAGCCTTCCTGGGCGGTCCCCGGCGAGGGGTGGTTCTACCCCCCGACGCTGTGCACGGGTTGCGCGCCGGCCGGCACGCTCGCCCAGGTGGAGATCTTCGGTCCCGTGGTGGCCATGATGACGTTCCGCACCCCCGCGGAGGCGGTGGAGCTGGCCAACGACACCCGCTACGGCCTGGCCGCCTCCATCTGGTCGGAGAACATCAACCTGGCGCTGGACGTGGCGCCGAAGGTGAAGGCGGGGACGGTCTGGATCAACTGCACCAACGTCTTCGACGCGGCGTCGGGGTTCGGCGGATACCGGGAGAGCGGGTTCGGGCGCGAGGGAGGACTCGAGGGGCTCTGGGAGTACGTGCGCCGCGACGACGCGGCCCACGGCGCGAAGCGCGCGTCCGCCCGGGTCCCGCGCGGGCGCCCGGTCCGGAAGGGAGCGGCGCGGGGCGCGGGCGCGCTCCCGCCCGTGGACCGGACGGCGAAGCTCTACGTGGGCGGCAAGCAGGTGAGGCCGGACGGGGACACGTGCCTTCCGGTCCTGGGGCCGGATGGCGCCCTGGTGGGCGAGGTGGGGCGCGGGAGCCGCAAGGACGTCCGCAACGCGGTGGAGGCCGCCCGGAAGGCCCAGGCGGGCTGGGGCGCGCGCACGGCCCACAACCGGGCCCAGATCCTGTACTACCTGGCCGAGAACCTGGCCGCCCGGGGGGAGGAGCTCACCGCCCGGCTCGCCGTCTTCTCCGGCGACGCGAGGGACGCCGCCGCGGAGATGGACGCCGCCGTGTCGAGGCTCTTCTCGTACGCCGCGTGGGCCGACAAGTGGGACGGGAGGGTCCACGCCACGCCCCACCGGATGGTGACCTTGGCCATGAACGAGCCGCTCGGCGTCGTGGGGGGCGTGTGCCCCGACGAGCGGCCCCTCCTGGGGCTGGTGTCGCTCCTGGCCCCGCTGGCCGCCACCGGGAACGCGGCGGTCCTCGTCCCCTCACGCACCGCGCCGCTCCTGGCCACCGACCTCTACCAGGTGCTGGACACCTCGGACGTGCCGGGGGGCGTGGTCAACCTCGTCACCGGCCTCCACGACGAGCTGGTGCCCACCCTGGCCGCCCACGACGACGTGGACGGGATCTGGTACTTCGGGTCCGCCGAGGGCTCGGCCGCCGTGGAGCGGGCCTCCATAGGCAACTTGAAGCGAACCTGGGTAAGTCGCGGCAGGACAATGGATTGGATGAGTGCCGACCACGCCGAGGGGCGCGAGTTCCTGCGGGAGGCCACGCAGGTCAAGAACATCTGGATCCCCTACGGCGAGTAACGCCGCGCCGGGGGGTCAGCGGACGCGCACGTACGCCGAGCCGGGGTCGCTGGGGATGGTCAGGTAGACCCGGTCGCCGGGGTTCGCGGACACCACGTGGGTGGTGTAGGAGCGTCCGGCCAGGACCTCCATGCGGAAGCTGAGCTGGTCCGGCTGACGCCACTCGATGGGGATGCGCCGGATCGTGTTCCCCTGCACCGACCCGAGCGACTGGTTCCCCCGGTGGGAGATGGCGTAGAGCCGGAGGTCGTTGAACCCCTGGTTCTCCACCTGGACCACGATCTGGGTCTCCTCCGTCCCCGCGGCGGCGAAGGGGTTGCGGGCGGTTCCGCCGGCGCAGGCGGTCGCGCCCAGGGCGGCGCCCAGGGCGGCGGCCAGGAGCAGAGCGCTCCTGACCGCCTTGAGCCCTGGCGTCGGTGCGGGTGGTCTCGGGAGGGTCATGGGCGGAAGCCGTCCTCTACTCGGTGATCAGGCGCTCGAGGTCGATGGGGTCGAGCCCCAGCTGGCGCAGGAGCTCGTTCAAACGAGCCAGGTCCTGGGTGATGACCAGGTTCATCTGCTCCAACTCGTCGCCCAGCGCTCCGGAGAGCGTCTCGAACACGGCGTAGGACTGGTCCGTGGGCCGGGTCTCCGAGTCCTCGACGAGGTTGAGGAGCGCCGCGAGCTTGTTGTTGAGCATGATCGGGTAGTTCAGGGGGTCCTGGCTCGACCGGTTCTTCACCTGGTAGATCTGGGACTCCACCCCACTCAGACGTTCCTTCACGACGCCTCCCAGGGTCTGGAGCTCGGCGTTGTCGCTCCTCCCCAGGCGATCGTCCACCGCGGTCTTCAGTGCCCGCATCTTCACCACGGCTCCGTTGGCCTCGCTTACCCGGTCACGGATGCGCGTGGCCAGTTCGTGGCGGGCCTGGAGGTCCGCCAGGGTGACGCCCGCGGCGGCGGCCCTGGGGTTCATCTTGATCTCGAAGTCCCGGCTCTGGGAGGAGCCGTCCACGGTGAGGCGGATCTGATATCGGCCCGGGAGGACGGCGGGGCCGGTGGGGCTGGCGGCCCAGAAGATCCGCCCCTCGAAGTCGGTCCACCCCGCGGTCCGCATCCCCCAGCGGAACACGTTCGAGCCCTTCATCCTCGACGCGGTCTGGGCGCCGGCGCTGTCGGCCGATGCGTACGACGCCAGCACCTTCCCGGCGCCGTCGAGGAACTCCAGCGTGACCTTCTGGGCGTTGTCCTTCAGCCAGTAGTGGATCTCCGCGGTGCTGTCGAAGCCCCGCACCGGGTCCTTCGGGTCGAAGAGCCAGAACGGCGCCGCCGCCACCTCGGGCGTGAGCTGGCGCAGCACCGAGATGTTGCGCATGACCCAGAAGCCGCGGCCGTGCGTGGCGATGACCAGGTCGTGGTCCTCCACCACCAGATCCGCGACCTGGGTGACCGGGAGGTTGAGGGCGAGCGACTGCCAGTGGGCGCCGTCGTCCCAGGACACGTACACGGTGCGCTCCGACGTCGCGTACAGGAGCCCGGCGCGCGTGGGGTCCTCCCGCACCGCGCGGATGAAGTCGTCGGCAGGGAGTCCGTTCACGATCTTCGTCCACGTCTTGCCGTAGTCCGTGGTCTTCCACACGTAGGGCGAGCGGTCGTTGTCCACCAGGTACCGGATCCCGGCGACGTACGCCTTGCCCGGCGTGTGCGGCGAGGACTCGAGGGTGTTGATGCGGACGAAGGCCGGCGCGTCCGAGGGCGTCACGTTGGCCCAGGTGGGGTGTGCCGCTCCGCCGTCCCGTGTGACGTGCACGTACCCGTCGTCCGAGCCGGCCCAGATCACGCCGGCCTCGGTCTTCGACGGCTCGATGGCGAACACCGTGGCGTACGTCTCCACGCCCGTCTGGTCCTTGGTGATGGGACCGCCGGACGCCCCCAGGGTGGACGGGTCCGCCCGGGTGATGTCCGGGGAGATCGGCTCCCAGCTCTGACCCTCGTTGCGCGTGCGCCAGACCTTCTGGGTGGCGGTGTACAGGACGGCGGGGTCCTTCCGGTCGAACACGATGGGGAACGTCCACTGGACCCGCTCGCGGATGTCCTTGGACGACCACCCCATGGGGTTTTCCGGCCACACGTTCACGGCGCGCTGCTGCCCGGTCGCGTGGTCGTAGCGCGAGAGCGAGCCGCCGTAGCAGCCCGCGAAGAACACGTTCGGGTTCTTCGGGTCGGGCGCGATGTAGCCGCTCTCGCAGCCGCCCACGTCGTAGTAGAAGGGCCCCGGGACCTGGGCCGAGAGGTGGTCCCAGCCGCCGGAGGGCATGCACGCCGTGGAGTTGTCCTGCTGGGCGCCGCAGATGTGGTAGGGCTCGTGCGCCGTGGTGATGACCCGGTAGAACTGGGATGTGGCGTAGTCCTGGTCCGTCCAGGTCTGCCCGCCGTTGACGGAGACGTTGGCGCCGCCGTCGTTGGCGTTGATCATGCGCTGCGGGTCGTTGGCGGCGATCCACAGGTCGTGGTTGTCGCCGTGGGGCACCCGGAGGGACGTGGGGAACGTCTTGCCCCCGTCGGTGGACCTGTAGAAGCCGGTGTTCAACGCGTACACGACGCTGTCCGCCTTCGGGTCGGCGTAGATGCGGGTGTAGTAGAAGGCGCGCTGGCGGAGCTTGCGCTCGTCGTTCATCAGCTCCCAGCTCCGGCCCCCGTCGTCGGAGCGGTACACGCCGCCCTCGGGCTCGTGCTCCACCAGGGCCCAGAGGCGGTTGGAGCTCGCGCCCGACACGGTGATGCCGATCTTGCCGATGGGCTTGGCCGGATCGAGGCCGAGCGAGGCGGTGATCTCCTGCCAGCTCTCGCCGCCGTCGGTGGACTTCCAGAGCCCCGAGTCGTCACCGCCCGAGGACATCCCCCAGCTCTTCCTCCACGCCTCCCACACCGCCGCGTACAGCACGTTGGGGTCGCCGGGGTCCAGGGCCAGGTCGGCGATCCCCGCCTTGTCGCTCTTGAAGAGCGTCTTGCGCCAGCTCTTGCCCCCGTCGGTGGTCTTGAAGACGCCGCGCTCGGGGTTGGGCATGGAGTGGACGCCGAAGGCTCCCACCCAGGCCACGTCGCAGTTCTCCGGGTGGACGCGGATGCGCGAGACGTTCTGGGTCTCCGCGAGTCCCAGGTGGGTCCAGGTCGCGCCGGCGTCGGTGGAACGGTAGACGCCGTCGCCCTGCATGATGTTGCCGCGGAGCTGGGTCTCCCCGGTCCCGATGTACACCACGTCGGGGTCGGCCTCGCACACCGCCACCGCGCCCACCGACGAGCTGTTGATCTTCCCGTCGGTGACCGGGCGCCAGTTCTGGCCGCCGTCGGTGCTCTTCCAGAGTCCCCCTCCCGTCGCCCCGAAGTAGTACTCGTTGGGGCGGGCGTCGCTTCCCGCGACGCCGATGGAGCGACCCCCGCGCGCGATGGAGGTGTTGGTCCACTGGAGGGAGCCGAGCAGCGCCGGATCGTACTGCTGCGCGGCGGCGCCCGAGGGGATGCCCTGGCCGGCCAGCGCCAGAACCCATGCGGTGGTGGCCAGCTTCCTGACGGTCGTGCTCATGATGTGCCTAGATGAAAATGGGAATCACCTGCCGCCCCGCGCGCGGAGCGGAAAAGGCCAGCGTAGGATGCCGGTCCATCGGGCGCAAGCGACCCCAGGGCGACCCCAGGGCGACCCCGGGGCGGCCCCGGGGCGACCGCCCGGGTTCAGCTCCCGACCCGGGCGATGCACTCGATCTCGACGTCCACGTTCTTGGGGAGCGTGCGCACCGCCACGGCGGCGCGGGCGGGCCGGACGCCGGTGAAGTGGCGCCCGTACACCTCGTTCATGCCGGCGAAGAGCGCCATGTCGGAGAGGAAGACGGTCGTCTTCACGACGGTGGCGAGGGAGCCGCCGGCCGCTTCGAGGACGGCCTTGAGGTTGGTGAGCACCTGCTCCGTCTGGACGGCGATGTCTCCGCTGACGATCGCCATGGTGGCGGGGTCGAGCGGGATCTGGCCGGAGCAGAAGATCCAGCCATCGCTGACCACGGCCTGGGAGTAGGGGCCGATGGCGGCGGGGGCGTGGGGGGTCGCGACGGCGTGGAGTTCGCTCATGGTGCTTCCTGGCCCGTGCGGGCTCGTTGGGTTGTGTGGTTGTGGCGAAAAGGTCTGGGTCATCGGGGGCGGAGCTCCTGGTGGGCGCGGACGTGCTCCAGGATCTCGGGAGGGGTGACGGGGGCGACGCCGGCCTTGCCGACGCCCACCGCCGCCGCGTGGCTCGCCAGGAGCGCCGCCTCCACCACCGAGGCGCCGGCGCCGATCCCC
Organism: Longimicrobiales bacterium; assembly: GCA_035477395.1. GTDB lineage: Bacteria > Gemmatimonadota > Gemmatimonadetes > Longimicrobiales > Gaopeijiaceae > SZUA-318. The sequence continues at coordinate 6,437 of DATIKQ010000060.1, read as the reverse complement.
AGCGCCATCACGGCGGTGACGATGTCGCCCGCTCCGGACACGTCGTACACGGAGCGTGCCACGGCGGGGATGCGGACGTGCCCCTCCTCCGCGCCCTGGAGGGCCATCCCCCGGTCTCCCAGCGTCAGGAGGAGGTGCCGGCACGCCAGGCGGGCCCGCGTGGCCTCCATCCAGACGGGGTCGTCGGGGTGGGGCCGGTCGCCCATGGCGTCGGCGAGCTCCTTGGCGTTGGGCTTGAAGACGGTGGCGCCGGGGTAGGCGAAGAAGTTGCTGCGCTTGGGGTCCACCACGGCGGGGATCCCGGCCGCCTCCGCGGCCTCCAGGACGGCGCGGATCACGGCGGGGACCAGGACCCCCTTGTTGTAGTCCTCGGCGACGACCACGTCGCATTCCGCGGCTGCGGCGCGCACGGCGCCGGCCAGCGCCGCGGCGAGCTGGGGCGACGCGTCGACCTCCGTCTCGCGGTCCACGCGCACCACCTGCTGGCGGCGGGCGACGATGCGGGTCTTCACCGTCGTGGGGCGCTCGTCGGTCAGGACGAGGCCCTCGGTCGAGATCCCCAGCGCGGCCAGCCCGCTCCGGAGCGCCTCCCCCGGCGCGTCGCGCCCCGCGCACCCCACCACCCGGCAGGCGGCGCCCAGCGCGGCCACGTTGGCCGCCACGTTGGCCGCGCCGCCCACGGCCTCCCACTCCTCCTCCACGAGGACCACCGGGACGGGGGCCTCGGGGGAGATCCGGTCCACGGCGCCCACGATGTAGCGGTCCAGCATGAGGTCCCCCACCACGAGGACCCGTGTTCCCCGGATGCGCTCCAGGATCCGCGCGGCCCGCTCCGGCGTCAGCCGGTCCATGGCGTCCTTCCCCGTGCCTCCAGCGCGAGGAGGGTGTGGCGGTCGCCGTCCCTGGCGAGGAGGGCGTCCTGCAGGTTCACCGAGACGCACACGTGGTTGGGCACGATGCGCACGCGGTCGCCCACGGCCGGCACCCAGGAGGAGCGGGAGACGTCCAGGACGCCGTGCTCCTCGGACAGGCCGGCCAGGGTGACCTCCGGATGATCCAGGAGAAACCCGAAATTCGCCGCCCCCCTGGCCTCCTTCGTGAGCGACTTCGATCCGGCATCCACGACCGCGCGGCCGGGGACCGACGTGCTGACCACGGTGGCGAGGACGGTGTAGGCCATGTCGTCGAGGCCGGCCACGCCGATCTCCAGCGCCTCCTTGTCGAAGAAGATGCCCGAGCCCGGGCGCACTTCGGTCAACCCCGGGACCAGGTGGCTGTTCGAGAGCGTCGGGGTGGACCCGCCGGACACGATCCCCGGGGGAAGGCCGGCCGCTCCGAGCGCGTCGAGGACCCGCGCCAGCCGCTCGGCGAGGATACCCATGGCCGGCGCCTGCTCGGGCGGGGGCGTGCGGATGTGCCCCGGATAGAAGAGCACGCCCCGGTACGCCACGCCGGGCAGGCGCTGGGCCTCGCGGGCGAGGGCGACGGCGGCCTCGGGGCTCTGCACCCCGACCCGGCCGAGCCCCATGTCGAGCTCCACGAGGACGCCCACGGTCATGCCGGCGGCCACGGCCCGCTCCGAGAGCGCCGTGAGGACGGGCAGAGCATCCAGGGCGACCTTGATGTCCACGTGGGCCGGGAGGCCGACCAGCCGGTCCAGCTTCGCCTTCCCCACGGGTGGATAGGCCAGGAGGAGGTCGTCGGTGAGCGTCGCCATGACCTCCGCCTCCCGGAGCGTGGCCACGCTGAGCCCGCGTGCGCCGGCCTCGAGCTGGATGCGCGCGATGGCGGTGGACTTGTGGGTCTTGATGTGGGGTCTCCACCCCAGACCGTGCTCGGCGGTGTAGCCGGCCATGCGCCGGGCGTTGGCGCGGACCCGCTCCAGGTCCACATACCCTATGGGGGTCTCGATGTCGTCGAGGTCGACGGCTCGTGTCATTGCAGAACGCTCTCCAGCGCGGCGAGGAAGTCGCGGTCGGTGTCGCTCACGGGGCCGAAGCGCATCCAGCGCAGGACGCCGTCCCGGTCCACGAGAAAGCTGGCGGGAAGGCCCACCACCCTGTAGAGGTCCGACCCTCGCATCTGGGGGTCGAGCAGGATCGTGTAGCGGACCCCGAACTCCCGGACGAAGTCGGCCACCTGGTCCCGGGCGTGGGGCGCGTCCATGGACACGCCCACCACCTCGAGGCCCTCGGGGGACCTGCGGGCGTGGAGGGAATCGAGGAAGGGCGTCTCGTGCCGACAGGGGGTGCACCAGGTGGCCCAGAAGTTCAGGAGCACCACCTTCCCGCGCAGATCGGCCAGCGTGACCGAGTCCCCGGCCAGCGTGCGTGCCCCGTACGCCGTGGCGGGCGAGCCCACCACGGGACCCGGGTCTTCGCCGGGCGTGCAGGCGCCCAGGAGGAGCGTGCCGGCCAGGGCGGCGGCCAGGGTGGGGCGGATCCCCCGGCTCCCATGCGTCGCCTTCCGGGGCCGGCTGCGGGAGACGCCGTCCTCCCCCGGGGACAGGTCGCGTCCGGCGCCCCCGTTCCGCCCGCGGCCGGTCGGGGCCGCGGCCGGCGAGGCTGAAAGGGGGGATTGCATGTCGGCGTACACGTCCGTGGAGGCCTCGTTCGGCACGGGCAAGCTTCTTGCTTGCCTCGGGTGCGGGATGCTCCGGGGGAATCTCGGGGCGCGCCATGCACGGGGCAACGCGTCGGGAACGGCCGGGGCACCTGCGGGGTTTCTCCGTTGGTGCTCCGCCGCTAACGCGTGGGGCCCGATGGGACTCTTCGATGTTGGCGCAGCCGGTGGAACCACGGGGGCCCGCGGTCCGAGGCACAGTCTCAAGCTGAGGCGACGATCACCATGCAGAAGTCACGCGAGGCGCTCGCGGTTCGGTGGAAGGGCGCATTCCTACTGGCCGCGCTGGCCCTCCTGGGCGCCCCGCTCCCCGGCGGCGCGCAGTACTTCGGGCGGAACAAGGTCCAGTACGACAAGTTCGAGTTCGTCGTCCTGAAGACGCCTCACTTCGACTACCACTACTACCCGGTGATGTCGGAGGCCGTGGGGGACGCCGCCCGCATGGGCGAGCGGTGGTACGAGCGCTTCGCGCGAACGTTCCAGCACGAGTTCGAAGCCGCCAAGCCCATCGTCCTGTACGCCGACCATCCGGACTTCGAGCAGACCAACACCCTCTCCGGCTTCATCGGGGAGGGCACCGGTGGCGTGACCGAGTCGATGAAGGACCGCCTCATCATGCCCCTGGGAACGTCGTACTGGGACACCGACCACGTGCTGGGGCACGAGATGGTGCACATGTTCCAGTTCAACATCGCCCAGTCGCGGCAGGGCGGCGGCATGCAGGGGCTCATGACCTTGCCCCTGTGGCTGGTCGAGGGCATGGCGGAATACCTGTCGGTGGGGCGCGACGATCCCCTCACCGCCATGTGGATCCGCGACGCCATCCGGCGCGACGAGTTCCCCACCATCAAGGAGATGACCGAGGGGACCAAGTTCTTCCCCTACCGGTTCGGCCAGTCGCTCATGGCCTACATCGGGGGGACCTACGGCGACGATGCGATCATCCAGATCTTCCGCCGCTCCTTGCGCGTGGGCTTCGAGCCGGCCTTCGCGCAGGTCACGGGGATGCCCACGGACACGCTGTCGGTGAGGTGGAAGGAGCAGGTGGCGAAGGAGTACCTGCCCCTCATGGAGGGACGCTCCGCGCCCGGAGAGTCCGGGCAGCTCCTGCTCGCGCCCTCGACCGGGTCCGGCGAGCAGAACGTGTCGCCTTCGCTGAGCCCGGACGGCCGCTACCTGGCGTTCCTGTCCGAGAAGGACCTCTTCTCGGTGGATCTCTACCTGGCCGACGCGGCCACGGGCAAGATCCTCCGGAAGCTGTACAGCGCCAACTCGGATCCCAAGGCCGAGGCGCTGCGCTACATCGACTCGTCCGGGACCTGGTCTCCCGACGGTCGCTTCTTCGCCTTCGTGATCACCTCGGGCGGCGACAACGAGATGGTGATCATCGACGTCGAGAGCGGGAACCAGGACCAGGTCATCTCCTTCCCCGGGCTGGGCGCCGTGAACAACCCGGCCTGGTCCCCCGACGGCCGCAAGATCGTGTTCTCGGGCACGGTGGGCGGCATCACCGACCTCTGGCTCCACGACGTGGAGACGGGGCGCCTCGTCCAGGCCACGGATGATCGGTTCTCCGACCTCCAGCCCACCTGGTCGCCCGACGGCCGCACCATCGCGTTCACCTCCGACCGCGGGCCGGAGACCAACTTCGCCAAGCTCACCTACAGCCAGTTCCAGCTGGCGCTGATGGACGTGGCGTCCTTCCAGGTCCAGGTGCTCCCCGTCTTCGGGAACGTGAAGCACATCAATCCCCAGTACGCGCCCGACGGCCGGAGCCTGTACTTCATCTCCGACCAGGACGGCTTCAGCGACGTGTATCGGCTGGACCTCCAGACCGGGGACGCCTCACGCGTGACGAAGGTGGCCACGGCCGTGAGCGGCATCACGTACCTCTCCCCCGCCCTCTCCGTGGCGGCGCAGACCGGGCGCATCGCGTTCTCGGTGTTCGACGAGCTGCAGTTCCACATCATCGGGCTCGAGCCGACGTCCGGGACGCTGGTGGCGCGCGCCGAGCGGGCCGAGGACCAGCCGGGCCGGAAGCTCCCTCCCGCGAACCCGGAGCGCTTCAGCCGGGTGGAGACGTACCTGGCCGACGCCGAGACCGGGCTCCTTCCCGAGGGGTCCATCCTGGCCGCGGACGCGGAGGCGTACCGCCCGTCGCTGAGCCTGGACTACCTGGGGCAGCCCAGCATCGGCGTGGGCACCGACAGCTACGGCACCTACGTCGGCGGAGGCACCTCCGCGTACTTCAGCGACATGCTGGGCGACCGCGTCCTGGGGGTCGCGCTGCAGGCGCAGGGCACGTTCAAGGACATCGGAGGCCAGGCCTTCTACCAGAACCTGGAGAAGCGCTGGAACTGGGGCGTGGGCCTGGGACGCATACCGTACCTGATGGGGTTCTATGACCAGGGCATTGACGAAGTGGGCCCTTACCTGGGGATGTATCGGTACCGGATCTTCATGTCCTCCGCCGCCGGGCAGCTGGCCTACCCGTTCAACTCGGTCCAGCGCGTGGAGTTCTCGGCCGGGGCGACGCGGTACAGCTACGACATCGAGGTGGACAAGTACTACCTGGACGACTTCGGCCGGATCATCGACTTCTCGCGCGAGAGCCTCAACGACTCGCTCCCCGATCCCATGAATCTGGTGGAGACCTCCGTCGCTTTCGTGGGGGACAACTCCTTCTTCGGCTTCGTGGGCCCCATCCGCGGCGGGCGCTACCGCCTCGAGGTGCAGCAGACCTGGGGAAGCGCCGACTACACCACCGTCATCGCCGACTGGCGGCGCTACTTCAGCCCGATCAAGCTCCTCACCGTCGGCATGCGCGGGCTCCACTACGGCAGGTACGGGATCACCAACGAGGAGAGCAACTCCGACGGCTTCGGAATGCTCCAGCCCCTCTTCCTGGGCTACGAGACGCTCGTGCGGGGCTACGCGTACGAGAGCTTCACGCCCGAGGATTGCCAGGCTTCGGAGTTCTCCACCTGCCCTGCCTTCGAGCGCCTCCAGGGACAGCGGATCGGCGTGGCCAGCCTGGAGCTGCGGGTGCCCTTCATCGGCGTGGAGCAGTACGGGGTCCTCAACTTCCCCTTCATCCCGACCGAGCTCGTGGCGTTCGCGGACGCGGGCGCAGCGTGGGAGGCGGAAAGCCCCGCCACCTGGGAGTTCAGCCGGAACTCGGGCGGGCGCGTCCCCGTGTTCTCCACGGGTGTCTCGGCCCGGTTCAACATCCTGGGCGTGATGATCCTCGAGGCCTACTACGCGTATCCCTTCCAGCGGCCGGCGAAGGGGTGGCACTGGGGCTTCTCCCTGGCGCCGGCGTGGTGAGGGCCGGGGCACCTGCAGGCGGGTGACCGGCTGCGGGGCGACGCGCAGCAGCGAGGCTCGCGGCGCGACGGCCGGATGAGCAACGGGGCTCCCGGGATTCAGCCCGGGACCCCCGTTACCGGATGGGGACGCTGAAGCCGACCTGCAGGCGCCCCCCCTGGTCCCGATCTGCGCTCACGGCTGCCGGCAGTAGAGGAACCAATTCCCAACGATCCCCCTGAGCGAAGAGCGCCCCGTACAGGCCGCCGAGCACGACTCCGCCTACCGTGAACTCGAGCACCGCGGGGGGGCTCGCCACGACTGACACGCCGCGCCGCCCCCCGCCTGAATGCAGAACGTCTCCCGGGTGTGCGTTCCCTGAACTCTGACGCGGTTCTTCTCTAAACTATGTCGCCTCGGGGCGCGTCGATCAGGCTGCGGATTCCTCCTCCGGGGGGTTGGGGGTGGAGTCTTTGAGGTGGCGGGTCCGGTAGGACCTGCCACGCATC
>DATIKQ010000059.1:0-63527 GCA_035477395.1 Longimicrobiales bacterium | reverse complement strand
GCCACCCATTCGCGACTGTCAAGCACGTTTAGTGACTACATATGGAACTCCGAAAGAGCCGCCCAAACTCGATGTTCTTCAGGAACGGAAGGTACTTGGACACGCTGCAGTGACTACGACAGCGCTGGAACTTCGGGCTAGGGAGGCCGCGCCCGGGGACGCGGAATCCCAGCGTCAGAGCACCTCGAACGGCGCGCTGGAGGTCAGGTCCCGGTCGAAGGTCACGGTGGACGAGCATCCCGCTGCCAGGGCACCCCGGCCGATCACGTAGTCGGAGAAGTCCCCCCGCCCCTCCCGGTAGTCGGCGAGTGCCTGCCAGAGGACGTCCTTGTCCTCGAAGTGCAGCTGGGCGGTGCGCAGGATCGAGTCGAGGGCGCGGAGGATGTCGTCCCGGCCCAGGCGGTACGCCCCCTCCAGGACCCACACGACCTCGCAGAGCACCACAGGGCTCACGAAGAGCGGCTCGCCCGTGCGCGCGGCACCCTCGATCACCTCGGTTGCCGCCGCGGCCTGGATCTCGTCGTCGAGGGTCAGGTACCTCACGAGCACGTTCGTGTCGAGCCCCCTCATCGCGCTCGGTCCCTCACGGCGCGCTTCATATCCTCTACCGACACGCACTCGCGGCCGGGCGAGTGGAGGAGGCCCCGGAGCTCGTGGATGTCCAACACCGCGGGTCGGATCGTGACCTGTCCGTCGTCGTGGACCACGAAGTCGATGCGGTCCCCGGGTGCGACCCGCAGGAAGTCCCGCACTTCCTTGGGAATGACCAGCTGGCCCTTGGTGCTCAGGGTGGAGTGGGGCATGGTCTTACCTGAATAAAGAGAATCTTACTACAGGTAGGATCATGACTGGCCCGCCAGGGGTCAAGCGGCGGGCCCCGAGTGCCTCACCCCGCCTTCCCGATCTCCACCCGCCAGATCTCCGGGCCCTGCTCCAGGTACTCCCAGGCGAACGCGTTCGGGCGCTCGGCCATGAACTGGTAGCGGAGGGGCACCGGGTCGTGATCGTTCAGGATGACGAACGACGCGCCGGGCTCCAGCGCGTCGAAGGTGGCGAAGATCGTGGGGTGCTTCTCCCGGGGCGGGAGGACCCGCACGTCGAGCACGGGGAGCGTCTCGGCGTGGCGGATGAACAGGCGCACCACGTCAGGCTGTTCCTCGTGGATCGTGTACTGGAACCCCCGCTGCTTCAGCTCGGGGAGGAGAAAGCGCGGCACGCGGCTGTTCACCTGCACCATCGTGTGCCCCCGCGGCATCGTGGCCAGCGCCTCCAGCGTGCGCTGCATGGGCTCGGGGGGCTCCAGCTCCCGCACGTCCAGCACGGTCACGTCCGCGGGTTCCGGTCGGGGGGTGCCGCAGGTAGGGAGGGTGCGGCCGGTGGAGCGGGGAACGGGCGCGCGGGCTTCCTCCTCCGCTCCCCCCACCCTGTAGAACCAGATCCGCCAGTCGTCGTCGGCGAGTTGCTCCGTCCAGTGGGCGAACCCCTCCCTGCCGAGCACGCCGTAGAGGGGCCGGGGCTCGAAGATGGCGCGCAGCCGGAGCACGCCGTCGGGGGCCAGCGCCTGGCGCGCGTGTAGGATGCGCTGGAAAGGCTCGCGCCCGGAGCGGAGGTCCTCGCGGACGTCCAGGTCGAGGATGCGGCTCGGGTCCAGCGTCTCGAGCTCGGGGGGCTTCGTCATCGTTCCAGGGCTCCTTTCTCGATCATGCCGGGATGCCAGCGAGGCTCCCAGACCAGGTTGGCGTTGACGTGCTCCACGCCCGGGAGGGCGTAGACGGTGGCACTCACCCCGTTCGTCATGACCGTGCGCAGGGGGCAGCCCGGGGTGGTGAGGGTGAAGGTCACGGTCACGGTCCCGGCGTTCACCTCCACGCCGTAGACCAGGCCTAGGCTGACGATGTCCACGCCCACCTCGGGGTCGATGACCTGCTGCAGCGCGGAGCGGACGTCCTCCGGGGTGGGCGCGACGGTCATGCAGGCCTCCGGCGGGCCACGCCCGCCATCTGGGCCGCCTCGATGAGGGCGCCCGCGACGAAGCCGAGGGCGCCGGCCCTCGCCGCCGGGGCCGAGCCGGCGAGGACCGCGAGGACCACGGTGACCGTCCCGGCGGTCAGGAGCACGCCCGCCACCTTGGCCCACGCCGCCGAGTAGAGCTCGGCCACCTTGGGCACGGCCTGGCGACCCGCCAGGGGGCCGAAGCGATGATACCAGACGAGGAAGGGGACGATCTTGTAGTAGTGCGCGGCCACGAAGAGGGAGATCCCCAGCACGAGCGCCGTCACGTACCCGGTGGCCAGGTTCGGCGAGAACCCTGCGAAGGCCAGGAACGCGCCCAGCCCCGCGGCCGCGCCGAGCACACCGAGCCCCGCCGCCGCCAGGCGCATCCCCGGGTCCACCACCGGGCGCCGGCGGGTGGCATAGAACGCACGGGCCTGCGCCAGGAATGCCGCGGCGCCGGCGAGGATGAGCACCGCGGGGATCCGGCGCGCCCACGCGCCACCGGTATGGTGCAGCGCGAACAGGAGGAGGGTGCCGGAGGCCAGGAGTCCCACGGCCCACTTCCCGGGCCGCTCGTCGGCGCCGTGGCTGAGCAGGAACATGGGGAGGAGCTTCTGCGCCACCCCCACCATCACGAGGAGCACCCATCCCACGAGCGCCACGTGGATGTGGGTGGCCAACGCTGCGATACGGAACGCTCCCATGTAGGGCCACCGCAGGTTGGCCGCCATCGCCCACCCCACCGCCACGGTGAGGAAGAGGAAGTACGCCGCCAGCGCCAGGGCCCACCACGTCACGTCCCGACGGGGAGCGTTCGTCAGCGTCGCCGCCAGGTTGGCGATGAAGGCCAGCAGACCGGTGGCGAGCAGCGAAGCGCCCACAACCGTGAGGGTGGGGCGCTGGGCCATGAGCCCCGCCACGAAGGTCAGGAGCCCGGGGACGTGGAGCCAGAAGGTCGCGCGTGCCACGCGGGGCCAGCGCACGGGCCGGTCCAGCGCCACCGGGAGGAGCTGGTAGAGCGCCCCCATGATGGACGTGGTGATCCACCCCAGGGTGAACAGGTGGGTCACGCCGGTCACGCGGGGCGCGAGGAACGACCCCGCCGCCAGGTCGGGTGCGGCCAGGACCAGCCCCAGGGCGGCGAGGACGAAGAACCCCGCTCCGGCGGCGAAGTGGCTCCCCGGGAGAGAGAAGGGGGGCGGTTCGGCGCCGCCCAGGGCGGCGAACGGGGAGGGGATCATCGCCCGCCGCCTACGGCGTAGGCGCAGGCCGTGCCTCCCTCGAGGATGTGCTCCACCCGCGTCAGCTCGGGCCCTGCGAGGTGGCGCCCCACCAGTGCCCTCACGAACGCCACCTCGGCCTTGCAGGGGGCGCGGGTCGCCTCCACCAGCTCACGCATGGGGCAGTGGCAGAGCCGGAGCCGGGCAGGCGCGCCGTTGGTCCCGGGCTGGATCTCCGCCATGTACCCCTCCTCGGTGAGGATGCGCGCAACCTCCTCCAGGCGCTCGTGTCCACGGAGCCCTTCCAGGCGCCCCATGGCGGCGTCGCGCCGCTGGGAGGAAAAGCGGTCCAGGAAGGATGTGAGGATCTCCGCGTGCCCCGCCTCCCGCAGGTGGATCGCGAGCCCCCGCAGGAGCTCCCCCTCGCGTCGGGGGAAGAGGCGCTCGGCGCCCCGGGTAAGCGACCAGATATGCCGAGGGCGCCCGCGCCCGTCGCTCCGCGTCCCCGAAGCCTCCACCAGCCCGGCCTCGGAGAGCGTGCGGACGTGGGCGCGGACCGACTCGGGGCTCAGGGAGAAGGCCCGGGCCAGCTCGGGGATGCCGGAGGGTCCCGAGCGCTTGAGGCGCTCGAGGATCCGGCCGGGCGTTCCTGAGGGTCTGTTCGGCTCCATCCGGGTCTCCGCGGGAGGACGACTCCCTAATTAGGACACCGAGATGCGATTTGTCAAGGAACTATCCTCGACAAATCGGACGAGGACACGGATCGGAGGGGCGGCCCGCCTGGGGGTGCTTCCGGAGCGCTACGCCAGCGACTCCACGAACGCCACGGCGTCGGCGATCTCGGTGGGGTCGATCCAGTGGCCGATGTCGTAGTCGCGCTCGGTGAGCCGAGCCCCCGCCGCCCTGAGACGGGCCCGCCCCTTCACGGCCAGGCCATGGGGGACGGCCGAGTCCCTCAGCCCGTGCCCCCAGAAGAGCGGCGTCGCGAGCGCGCCGTCGCCCTCCGGCCGCACGGCGGGCGACTCCACGAGGAACCCGGAGAGGTTCATCGCGCCCGCCACCGCGCCGGGGCGGGTGAGGGCGTACGCGGTGCTCATGGTCCCGCCCTGCGAGAAGCCGCCCAGCACCGTGCGGCCGGGCCGGAAGCCCAGCGTGGCCGGGAGGCCCGCCAGGAAGCGGTGCAGCAGCCCCAGGCTCCAGTCCAGGCTGCCCTGCTCCACGCGGTCCTCGCCCTCGTAGCGGTACCACGCCCAGCCGGGGCCGTACCCCCACGGGTGGCCCGGGTGGGGCGCCTGGGGCGTCACGAGCGCCCACGCCTCCGGGATGCGGGGCCGTAGCGCCTGCAGGTCGCCGCGGTGGCTCCCCCTCCCGTGGAGGAGGACGAGAACGGTGGAGCCGTCGCCGGCGGTGGGCGGAAGGCTCAGGTCGTAGCCGAGCATGCCGTGAAAGATGCCGCGGTCAACGGAGCGGTACCAGCGCGCCCTCGATCTCGCTCCGACGCGCCTCCAGCGACGGGGGGAGCATGAGCGCCGCGCCCAGCGAGGTCGCCGGCTCGTCCACGGCGAAGCCGGGCCCGTCGGTGGCGATCTCGAGGAGGAGGCCGTCGGGGGCCCGGAAGTAGATGGATCGGAAGTAGTTCCTCTCCATGACCGGGCTCACGTCCACCCCCAGGTGGAGGAGGTGGTCCCGCCACGCCTCCTGCTCCTCGCCGTCCTTCGCGCGGAACGCGACGTGGTGCGTCTGGCCGGCGCCGGGCCGGGCGTCGTAGTTGGAGTCGGGCCAGGCGAAGAGGGTGAGCGCGGAGTGGGGGCCCACGTTCTCCCCGTCGTAGTCGGCCCAGAACCAGTGGAGCGTCTTCGCGTCGTCCTGGTTGTACGTCTTCTTGACCACCCGGAGCCCCAGCGCCTCCTGGTAGAAGGCGTCGGCGCGCGCCAGGTCGTCGGTGATCCCCGTGATGTGGTGGATCCCCTCCAGGCGCATGTCCGCGGTCACCACGGGCACGGGCTCGGGGTGGGTGGCGGCGGCGATGGCCGCTTCGTTCCGTCCGCCGGGGAGCCGCTCCTGCGGCGGGACCACGAGCTCGCGGCCCAGCGCGCCGGCCGGCTCGTCGATGGCATAGCCGGGTCCGCGCGTGGCGATCTCGAGGATCTGCCCGTCGGGGTCGGCGAAGTAGATGCTCTTGAAGTACCCCCGGTCCATGGGCCCGGACACGGGCACACCCGCGTCCGTGAGGCGCCGCTTCCACTTCAGCTGCGCCTCGGGGGTGGCGACGCCCAGCGCCAGGTGGTGCACGCCTCCCACGCCCCAGCGTCCCCGCCGTGTGCGCGGCCACTCGAAGAACGTGAGCAGGGTGCCGGGCCGGCCGCCCTCGTCCCCGAAGTAGAGGTGGTAGGAGCCCGGGTCGTCGAAGTTCACGGTCTTCTTGACCAGGGTGATCCCCAGGAGCTCGCGGTAGAACGCCAGCGTCCGCGGGGCGTCGGTGGACACCATGGTGACGTGGTGAAAGCCGCGGGTGGAAAGGGCAGGGGCGGTCATGGACGGTCTCCTGGGTCTCCGGTCTTGGTTCGGCGCCGGTGTGAGCCGGCGTGTGGAGAGAAGATAGTTCAACCTTCAAAGAATACAAGGGGGTGCGAGTTGGGGTGCGGTGTGCTGCGGACCCCTGGGGCCCGGCGTCGCCATGGCGCGGTAGCTTCCGTGGACCCGGCGACGGGGCGCAGGGGTTGAAGGCTCAAATGTCGCCGCCCACGCCTGCTGCGGGCCTGGTGGTGGCCGACCTCGTGACGCTGGGCGTGCTCGGGACGGCGTCTCAGCCGCTGATCCCTACTCCTTCCATCTTCCCTGACGCCTCCCAACCGCCCGGCCCACCTCGCCGGGATCGGGGGCGTCCAGCGCGAGGGGAGGGAGGAGCGTGATCTTCTTGCGCTGATACGCCTGCACCGAGTGCAGGACCTCGTCCAGGGTGCGGATGGCGTCCACGATGTAGGGCCCCTTGTTCAGCATGACGCACTCCGCCCTCTCGGCCATGACCACGTCGGAGATCTCCGAGCGCGTGGGCGTCCCCTTCTTGGCGAGCCGGTCCAGCACCTCGGTGGCCCACACCACCGGTACGTGGGCGGCTTCGCACACGGAGAGGATCTCCTCCTGGAGGCGGGCGAGGTCCACCCATCCCGCCTCCACGGCCAGGTCTCCGCGGGCGATCATCACGCCCACGTCGGGACGCTCCATGGCGGCCAGGAGGATCCCGGGGAGGTTCCGGAAGCCCTGCTTGGTCTCGATCTTGAGGATGAGCCCCAGGTGCTCCCCACCCACCCGGTCCAGCTCGTCCAGAAGGTCCTCCACGTCGTCGGGGTGGTTCACGAAGGACACGTCCACGCCGTCCGCGTGCGCGGCGATGAAGCGCAGGTCCTCCCTGTCCTGGGGGGTGAGGCTGGGGATGCGCAGGCGGCTGTCCGGAAGGTTGATCCCCTTGGAGGCGCGGAGCTTCATGCCTTCCCGCGGCGCTCCGGTGATCGCCACCACGATCTCACCCTCCCTCACCTCCTGGATGAAGCCCCGGGCCTTCCCGTCGTCGAGGAGGATGGGCTCGCCCGCCCGCACGTCGTCGAAGATCTGGGGGAAGGTGCACGCCACGTGGGCCGGCGCGGCGGGCCGTCCCTGAGAGGCCTTGCGGGCGGGCTCGCCGGGGCGGAGCTCCCTGTGGAGGACCAGGGTGTCGCCGGGGCGCAGCACGATGGGGTCGTCCTGGGAGGGGAGCGTCCCCACTGCGCCGGAGCGCAGCGCGCCGCCGCCCGCAGGCGGGGCGTGGGGGCCTGCGCCCTCGGTCTCCAGGGTGACGGGGAGCCCCGTCTCGAGGTACACGGAGAAGGGGCAGAGAGCCCGGGCTTCGGTCGGGCCCACGTCGCCCACCTCGAGCCACGCGGGGTGGCCGCGCGTGTCCGTGAAGGTGAGACGGTCCCCCGGGCGTAGGGCCCGGAAGAGCGCAGGGGTGATGGGGACGACGGGGTCGCCGCCGTCTTCGGCGCCCGGTGCCTGCCCCGGCGCTTCGCCCTCGGGAACCAGCACCACGGGCTCGGCCGCCACCACCGCGCCGCGGATGTCCTTCTTCGGGCGGATGGAGAGGATCCTCGGCCCCGGAGCCAGCGGCCCGGTGCGGATCTTGGGCCCGGCCACGTCCATGAACGTGCGGCACGAGCGTCCCGTGGCCTTCCGGGCCCGCTCCAGGTGGGCGAGCATGCGCCCCCACTCGGCCGGGCCGCCCTGGGCGCAGTTGATGCGCGCGCAGTTCATCCCGGCCTCCAGGAGGTCGCGGACCAGCTTGGGGTCGTCGGCGGCCTCGGCGGGGAGGGTGACCAGGATGCGTGCCGCGCTCCCCTTCACCTTCCTTCCGAGCAGGGCGCGGGTATGCCGCTTGAGGAGCTTGTGCCCCGCCGTGAACGTCACGGGGCCCCGCTTCCGCTTCCCGGCGCGTCCCTGGAGCGCGCGCACCGCGTGACGCACGGCGTGGAGGGTGGCCAGGACGTGGGCCCCGCACCGGCCCAGGCTGGAGAGGCCGAAGGCGCCCAGCTCCTCCTGCAGCCCGCTCTCGTCGCGGCTGCGCAGGGCCAGGTAGTGCAACAGGTTCAGGCCGCTCCGCAGCTGGTCGGGATGGAGCTGGTCGAGCTGAGGCCGGTACCATTCCTCCAGGCTGCGGGCGTCGCGGATGAGCGCGTCCAGGTCACGCTCCAGCGAGGCGAGCTTCTCGGCGCGTTTGGCCTTCATGGGCGTCCTCGCGGTCGGGTCCTACTGCTCCAGAATGGGCCTGGCGACGCCTCGGGGCCAGGGGCCATCTTGACGGATCTTCACTCCTTCCGACGGATGCCCTCATGAGGATCTCCCGCCTGCTCCTGGCCGGTGCGCTGCTCTGGGCCGGGGCCGCGACAGCCAACGGCTCGCCCCTCGCTCCACGCGCTGCCCTCTCGGCCCAGGAATCCCCGTTCACGCCTGCCACGTTCCGGGGCATGGCGCTCCGCGAGATCGGACCGGCGATCACGTCGGGACGGATCATCGACCTGGCCGTGAACCCCGCCGACCCCGCCACCTATTTTGTGGCCACCGCGGGAGGCGGCGTCTGGAAGACGGTGAACGCGGGCACGACGTTCGAGCCGGTGTTCGACAACGAGGGCGCGGCGTCCATCGGCGTCGTGGTGCTGGATCCGAACAACCCCCACGTCGTGTGGGTCGGCACGGGGGAGAACAACGCGCAGCGCGCCGTGTCGTACGGCGACGGCGTGTACAAGTCGGTGGACGGCGGCTCGAGCTGGAAGAACGTGGGGCTCGAGCGGTCGGAGCACATCGGCGCCATCGTCGTGGACCCGCGGGACTCGGACGTGGTCTACGTGGCGGCGCAGGGCCCGGTGTGGGCGCCGGGCGGCGACCGGGGTCTCTACAAGACCACCGACGGCGGGAAGACCTGGTCCAAGATCCTCGACGTCAGCGAGAACACCGGGGTGAGCGAGGTCCACATGGATCCCCGCGACCCGGACGTGCTCTACGCCAGCGCCTGGCAGCGGCGGCGCCACGTGTGGACGTACATCGGCGGCGGCCCCGAGTCGGCCCTGTACAAGTCCATGGACGCGGGCGCGAGCTGGGAGAAGATCACCTCGGGGCTCCCCTCGGGAGACGTGGGGCGCATCGGCCTGTGCATCTCCCCGGCGGACCCGGACTACGTCTACGCCATGGTCGAGGCGCAGGGGGACGACGGCGGCTTCTTCCGCTCCACGAACCGGGGCGGCTCGTTCGAGAAGCGGAGCGGCTACGCCACCGTCGGGCTGTACTACGTGGAGATCATGTGCGACCCGTTCGACCGCGACCGGGTGGTGTCCATGGACGTCTTCTCCCAGGTCACGGAGGACGGCGGGGCGACGTGGGGGCGCTACGGGGAGCACCACAAGCACGTGGACAACCACGCGCTCTGGCTCGACCCGAAGGACCCGGACCACGCGCTCAACGGGAGCGACGGCGGCGTGTACGAGACCTGGGACGGCGCGAAGACCTGGCATTTCAAGGCCAACCTGCCCGTGACCCAGTTCTACAAGGTGGCCCTCGACAACGCGCTCCCCTTCTACAACGTGTACGGCGGCACGCAGGACAACTTCTCCCTGGCCGGCCCTTCGCGGACCACCAGCCAGCACGGGATCGTCAACGAGGACTGGGAGATCACCAACGGGGGCGACGGCTTCGAGAGCCAGGCCGACCCCACCGACGCGAACATCGTGTACGCCCAGTCCCAGTACGGCGGGCTGGTGCGCTACGACAAGGCGAGCGGGGAGATCGTCCCCATCCAGCCCCAGCCCGGGCTCGGTGAGCCGGGGCTCCGCTGGCAGTGGGACGCACCGCTCCTCATCAGCCCCCACGCCCACACGCGGCTCTACCACGCCGCGCAGAAGGTCTTCCGCAGCGACGATCGCGGGAACTCCTGGCGGGTCATGAGCCCGGACCTCACGCGTCAGCTCGACCGGAACACGCTCCCGGTGATGGGTAAGGTGTGGAGCGTGGACGCGGTGGCGAAGAACGCGTCCACCACCATCTACGGGAACATCGTCACCCTGGACGAGTCGCCGCTGAAGGAAGGGCTCCTCTTCGTGGGCACCGACGACGGGCTCGTCCAGGTCACCGAGGACGGCGGCGCCACCTGGCGGAGGATCGAGCGCTTCCCGGGCGTGCCCGAGCGCACGTACGTGAACATGGTCCTGGCCTCCCGCCACGAGGCCAACACCCTATTCGCCGCGTTCAACGCCCACAAGAACGGCGACTTCAAGCCGTACCTGCTGAAGAGCACCGACCTGGGGAAGACCTGGACGTCCATCGCCTCCGACCTCCCCGAGCGGGGCTCGGTGTACAGCGTGGCGCAGGACCCGGAGGTGGCGGAGCTGCTCTTCGCGGGCACCGAGTTCGGCGCGTTCTTCTCCCGCGACGGCGGCGCCCGGTGGGTGAAGCTCACCGGCGGGGGCTTCCCCGTGGCCGCGGTGCGGGACCTGGCCATCCACCCGCGGGAGAACGACCTGGTGCTGGCCACCTTCGGGCGCGGCTTCTGGGTGCTCGACGACTACGCGCCGCTGCGCGAGGCCACCGCCGACGTGCTGGCGAAGGACGCCCACCTGTTCAGCGCGCGCGACGCCCTCATCTACGTGCCGTCGCGCAAGCTCGGCCTCTCCAACAAGTCGTTCCAGGGCGAGTCGTACTACACCGCTGCCAACCCACCCTTCGGCGCCGTCGTCACGTACTGGCTGAAGGACGGGATCCAGACGCTGGAGGAGAAGCGCCAGGAGGCGGAGAAGAAGCTCGCCGAAGCGGGCCAGCCGATCCCGTATCCTTCGTTCGAGGCCATGCGCGCCGAGGACCAGGAGGAGGATCCCTACCTCCTCTTCACCATCTCCGACGACGAGGGGAACGTGGTGCGCCGGCTCAAGACGGCGCCCAGGAAGGGCGTGAACCGGATCGCCTGGGACCTGCGCTGGCCCCCGGAGGTGCCGGTGGACCTGAGCGGCCCCGGCGAGGAGAACCCCTTCTCCGATCCTGACGCCGGCCCGCTGGTGACGCCGGGGACGTACACGGTGTCGCTGTCGAAGGTGATGGACGGCGTGGCCGAGGTCCTGGCGGGACCGCGCGAGCTCAAGGTGGTTCCGCTCAACAACGCCACGCTGGCCGCCGAGGACAAGGACGCCCTGCTGACCTTCCAGAAGGAGGCGGGCTCGGCGTACCGCGAGATCCTCGCGGCGTCGCGGCGTCTGGGCGACGCGTCCGGGCGCATCCGGCACGCGAAGGAGGCCATCCGTCTCACGCCCGCTCTCCCCGAGGCGGTGCTTGCCGACGCCCGCGCGCTGGAGCGCCGCATCGCCGAGATGCGCATCACGCTGTCCGGGGACGGGAGCGTGGCGGCTCGCCAGTTCGAGACGCCGCCCTCGATCATGGACCGCATCGGGTTCGTGATCTACGCGTCGTACTCGGCCACCCAGGCGCCGGGCGACGCCCAGCGCACGCTGGTGCGCGACGCGCTCTCGAAGTACCGGGGGCTCACGCCGCAGATCGACGCCCTGTGGCGCGACCTCGAAGCGCTGGAAGCGCGGCTGGAGGCGGCTGGGGCGCCCTACACGCCCAACCGGAAGCGAGGGAGCTGAGGTCGTGCCCATGGGACGGCCGCTGATCGGCCCCGATCTCACGCGGCGTCGCCTCGAGGCGGAGCTCATGGACGACCCCGGGCTGGAGCCCGTCCGGCACGTCCGGGCGCTCGAGGCGCTGACCATCGTGAACCTCCTCTCGGGGACCGCAGGGCGCGTGTGGCGCGAGCTCCTGCGAGCGGGGCTGGCGCCGGGCCGCCCCGTCCGCGTGCTCGACCTGGCATGCGGGGGTGGCGACGTGGCCGTGGCCCTGGCGCGCCGCGCGGGGCGATCCGGGCTTCCCCTGGAGGTGCATGGGTGCGACCGGAGCCCGGTGGCGCTCGAGCACGCCCGCCGCTCGGCCCTGCGGGCGGGAGTGGAGGTGCGTTTCTTCGAGCTCGACGTGCTCGCCTCCCCCCTGCCGGGGGGTTACGACCTTCTCTGCTCGTCCCTCTTCCTCCACCATCTCACCGGACCCCAGGCGGTGGCGCTGCTCGCCGCCATGGCACGAGCCGCCGACGCGCTCTTCGTGCAGGATCTGCGGCGCACGCGCCTGGGTTGGGCGCTGGCGTGGGGGACGTTGCGCACCTTCGCCCGCTCCGAGGTGGCCCGGGTGGATGGGCTGCGCTCGGTGGCCGGGGCGTTCTCGTTGGACGAGGCGGATGCGATGGCCGTCGAGGCGGGGCTCGCCGGCGCCGTCGTGACGCGGTGCTGGCCCCAGCGGTTCGGCCTGTCCTGGCGGCGCCGATGAGCGCCGAGGCGCGGGGCAGCGACCTCGACGCCCGGGTCTGGGACGCCGTCGTCGTGGGCGCCGGACCGGCCGGCGCCCTCTTCGCCTTCGAGCTGGGGCGCGCAGGGGCGGAGGTGCTCCTGCTGGACCGGCAGGCCTTTCCGCGCTGGAAGGTGTGCGGATGCTGCCTCAGCCCGGGGACGCAGTCGGTGCTGCACGAGGCGGGGCTGGCGCGTATCCTCGACGAGGTCGGCACCGTCCCCCTCCACACCCTCCGACTCGCCGGGTGGTCCGCCGTAGCGGATATCATGCTGGGCCCCTCCGTGGCGATGTCGCGCTCCGCGCTGGATGCCGCCCTCGTCCGGGCCGCCGCTTCGGTGGGCGTCACGTTCGTGGCGCCGGCCCGAGCCCGCCTCGGGCCGTGCCACGCCGGGCACCGGACGCTCTTCGTCGAGATCGCGGGGGTGGTCACCGACGTGCGCGCCCGGGTGGTCATCGCCGCTGACGGCCTGGGTAGCCCGCTCCTGGCCGAGGCGCTCCACGGCGGGCGCGACGCCGGGATCGCTCCCTGGTCCCGCATCGGGTTCGGCGCCCTCTTCCCGACCGCGACCCCGGGGTACCCGGCCGGCGTGATCCACATGGCGGTGGGGTCGGAGGGGTACGTCGGACTCGTCCGCCTGGAGGACGGCACGCTGGACGTGGCCGGAGCCCTGGATCCCGCCGTCCTCGGAGGCGGGACACGTCCCGAGGCAGCCGTGCGCGGCCTGCTGGAGCGCGCAGGGTTCCCAGCGCTCGACGGCACCCCCACGGAGGGGTGGCGAGGGACCCCGCGGCTCACGCGCCGGGCCACGACGCGAGGCGCGGACCGGCTCCTCGCGGTCGGGGACGCCTCCGGCTACGTCGAGCCCTTCACCGGGGAGGGGATGGCGTGGGCCCTCTCGGGCGCGCGCACGCTCGCGCCCATCGCCCTGGAGGGGATCCGCGACTGGCGCCCGGAGCTCGTGCGGGCGTGGGACCGGCGGTACGAGGAGACCATCGGTGCGGCCGCCCGCCTGTGCCGGGGCCTCTCCTGGGCGCTCCGGCGCCCGGCGCTCGCCCGCCGGGGACTGCGCGCCCTCTCCCGCCTCCCGTTCCTGGCCGCCCCCTTCGTCGCGCGGGCCGCCCGCTCCCCCTCCCGTCCCACGACCGTCCTCGCCACCCCGCCCAGGAGAACGCCGTGAGCCTGCGCATCGAGGGGATCGGGGTTGCCGCCCCCGAGCACGCCATGCCCCAGGACGAGGCCGCCGAGCTGCTCGTGTCCCTCCTCCACGAGGGCGGGCGGGCCCGCACGGTGCGCGCGCTCTACGCGCGCTCGGGGATCCGCAAGCGGCACTCGGTCCTCCTCGACCTGCCGGAGGGGGAGTCCACCCCGCGGCAGAGCTTCTACGCTCCGGCCCGGGATGGCGACGACGACGGCCCTTCCACGGCGGTGCGCATGCAGGCATTCGAGGCTTCCGCGCCACCGCTGGCCGCCGCCGCCTCGGACGCGGCGCTGCGCGACGCCGGGATGACTCCCGGCGAGATCACCCACCTCGTTACGGTTTCGTGCACCGGTATCTTCGCCCCAGGGCTCGACGCCGCGCTGGTGGAGCGCCTCGGCATGCCGCGCACCGTGCAGAGGACTCACGTGGGGTTCATGGGGTGTCACGGCGCGCTCAACGGGCTGCGCGTCGCGTCGTCGCTGGCCGGCGCCGACCCGGACGCGCGCGTGCTCCTCTGCTGCGTGGAGCTCTGCTCCCTCCACCTTGGCTATCGGCAGGACGCGGACACGCTGGTGGCCAACGCGCTCTTCGCCGACGGGGCGGCGGCGGTCGTGGGTGTGGGCGCGAACGGGTCGGGGTGGCGGGTCGCGGCCAGCGGGACGCTCCTCATGCCCGACTCCGCGGACGCCATGAGCTGGCGCATCGGCGACCACGGGTTCCGCATGACGCTGTCCGCGCGCGTGCCGGAGCTCATACGGGCCGAGGTGGGCGGGTGGCTGCGGGGGTGGCTGAAGGATCAGGGCCTCGTCCTGGAGGACGTGCGCACCTGGGCGGTCCACCCGGGGGGTCCGCGCGTGCTCACCGCCTTCGGCGAGGGCGCGGGGCTGGAGCAGCATGCGTTCGCGGTGTCCCGGGAGGTGCTGGCCGAGCACGGCAACATGTCGTCGGCCACGCTCCTGTTCATCCTGCAACGGCTTCGCGAGGCCGGCGCGGAGGCGCCGGTGGTGGCGGTGGCGTTCGGGCCCGGGCTGGTGGCTGAGGTGGCGCTCCTGGTGTGAGGGTGCGAGGTCCGGTGGGGGTCGGCGCCCCCCAGTGCCTCACTCCAGCACGTACCCCGCCGCCATCTCCTGGAACGCTCGGGCCTGCGCGGCGGCCCACGCGGCGTCGCGCCCCAGCTCGCCGGCCAGGACGTCCGCCACCGCTGGCGCCGCCTCGGAGGCGGCCCGGGCGTCCAGCAGGAGCGCGCGGCTGCGCCGCGCCAGGACGTCGTCCACGGTCCGGGCCATCTCGACGCGGGCGAACCAGGCCACCTCGCCCCGGGTGAGCTCCAAGCGCGGGTGGAGGGGCTCGCTCCAGCCCGGGCGCGAGCGCATGAGCGCATCCACCTCCGGGGCGTCGGAACCGAACGGCGCCAGGCGGCCGAACTTCTCCGCGTGGACGTGGAATCCCTGGATGTTGAGGTCCCGGGTGGGCGAGGACCGCGCAGGCAAGCCGCCCACCGCCGCAGCCACATCCACCGTGTCCTCGGCCATCTTCCGGTAGGTCGTCCACTTCCCGCCGGCGATGGTCACCAGGCCTGCATTGGATACCCGCACGGCGTGCTCTCGGCTGATCTCGGCGGTCTCGGAGCCGTCGTCCGCCGCCACGAGCGGCCTCAGCCCCGCGAACACGCTGAGAACGTCCTCGCGGTGGGGGTCCTCCTCCATGTAGCGGCGCGCGTGCTCCAGGAGGAAGTCCACCTCCTCGGGGAGGGCGCGGGGCTCCAGGCTCACCTCGTCCAGCGGCGTGTCCGTGGTCCCCACCAGGACCCGGTCCAGCCAGGGGATGGCGAAGAGGACCCGCCCGTCGTCGGTGTGCGGGACCATGATGGCGGCGTCGCCGGCCAGGAACCGGCGGGGCAGCACGATGTGCACGCCCTGGGAGGTGCGTACCACGGGGCGCGCCGCGGGATCGTCCATGCGACGCACGGCGTCCGTGAAGACGCCGGTTGCGTTCACGACCACCTTTGCGCGCAGCTCGAGCGCCTCGCCCGACTCCTCGTCCCGGAACGAGACGCCGCACACGAACCCCTCCGCGTCCTTCAGCACCCCGGTCACCGGGGCGTAGTTGAGGAGTGCCGCGCCCTGGGCGTGGGCCGTGCGCGCCAGGGCGACGAGGAGGCGGGCGTCGTCGAACTGCCCGTCGTGGTAGACGACGCCGCCTTTCAGGTCGTCGTCCTCCAGGTTGGGGATGCGCTCGAGGGTCTCTTCGCGGGAGAGGTTCCTGGACGATCCGAACCCGTACCTTCCGGCCATCCCGTCGTAGACGCGCATCCCCACGCCGTAGAAGGGCGCCTCCCACCACTTGTAGTTGGGGACCACGAAGGGGAGGTCGTGGACGAGGTGGGGGGCGTTGGCGCGGAGGATCCCGCGTTCGCGGAGCGCCTCCAGCACCAGGGGGACGTTGCCCTGCTGGAGATAGCGCACGCCGCCGTGGATGAGCTTTGTGGAGCGCGAAGAGGTGCCCTTGCCGAAGTCGCTCGCCTCGAGGAGGGCCACGTCGTGTCCGCGGGCCGCGGCGTCCAGCGCGATCCCCACGCCGGTGGCGCCCCCGCCCACCACGATCAGATCCCAGGCCGACGGCGTTCTCTTCACCCTCTCCATCGTCGCGGTGCGGTCCATGGCGGCCCTACCTCGTCACAAGGGACATGAGGATCTGTCCCACGCGGAAGTTGTCCTTCACGCCGCCGAAGAGGTGGGCTCCAGGCCCGGCGGCGAAGAGAGGCGTCATCTGCCCGGTGTGCCCGGTGGTGGCGTAATCGGCAAACGGGACCCGTGGGGTGCCCTCCACATGGAGGGAGTCGGGGGTGAGCTCGATGGCCATCCCCCCCGTCTCGTGGTCGGCGACCACCACGACCAGCGTGCCCGGATGGGCGTCGGCGAAGTCCAGCGCCGCACCCACGGCGGCGTCGAAGTCCAGGACCTCGCGCGCCACGTCCCCGATGGGGGCATGGTCGTGTCCCAGCCAGTCCGGCTGGGAGCCCTCCACCATGAGGAAGAAGCCGTCCCGGTCCCTGGCCAGGACCTCCAGGGCGGCGCGGGTCATGTCGGGGAGGGTGGGCGTGCGCTCCGCCGCAGCGGGCATCCCGTTCTCCGCGAAGAGCCCGGCCAGCCGCGGGGTGGAGGCGAGATCCACGGCCGCGAGCTCCGCCGCCGAGGTCACGAGGGTGTGGGTCGAGCGCACCCGCGCCAGGAAGTCGGTGCTGTCGGGGCGCACCTTCCCATCGAACCAGCTCACGCCACCGCCCAGGAAGACGTCCACACCCGACGCCACGATGTCCTTCGCGATGTCGAACTCCTGGCTTCTGCTCGGGACGTGGGCGACGAAGGAGGCCGGGGTGGCGTGGGTCACGCTCGAGGTGGAGACGATGCCGGTGGCCCATCCCCGGGCCCGCACCGCCTGGAGGACGTTGGGGACGGGGACGGAGTCGGGCCCCACGCCGATGGCCCCGTTGTAGGTGCGTACGCCGGTGGAGTAGGCGGTGCCCCCGGCGGCG
Source organism: Longimicrobiales bacterium (assembly GCA_035477395.1). GTDB lineage: Bacteria > Gemmatimonadota > Gemmatimonadetes > Longimicrobiales > Gaopeijiaceae > SZUA-318. The sequence goes on along the minus strand of DATIKQ010000059.1, from coordinate 46,671 downwards.
CTGTCCGTGATCCAGGAGCTCGTGCTCCGGGTGTCCACGAGCCCCATGGTGGTGAAGCGCTCCACCTGCAGGGGCGGGGCGGTGAAGCGGGCAGCGGTCCAGTAGGCGGCGCCGACGCCGTCACCGATGAGGAGGATCACCCGGGCGGGGCGCTCGCGCGCGCTCCCCCGGCGCACGCCGCCGCAGGAGGAAAGTGGAGCGGAAAGGAGGAGCGCGGCTGCGAAGATGGTCAGAGCGCGGGGGGCGTTCATGGCGGTCGGCGGACGAGAGGGGTGACGCACACGCCGGCGAAGTGCGAGGGGGCCCGGCCGACGCGGTTCGTTATCCAAGCTACCGTCGCGACCGCAGAGGGACACCCCCGTGAGGCACGGGCCTGTCACGTCTGTGAAGCAACTCCGACAACAGGGAGGCACCGCGCGCGCTGCGCGCTGCCACGGATCGGACCCTCCATCGGCGTGCGGCCGAAAGGAGGGGTACATGAGGCTTCAAATTGCCTGCGCGGTGTTGGCCCTGACGTTCGCCCAACCCCTGGGCGCCCAGACGCCGGAGGACAGGCCCTCCCCGGTGTTCCAGGTGAACCCCCTGGGGTTCCTCCAGTTCGGGCCCACGGTGGAGGCCGAGTTCATGGCGGGGCGGGGGGTCGCCCTCGCGTTCGGCGCGAGGGTTCCCACGCTCGGGCTCCTTTCCTACGCGGTCGATCCGGATCTGGGCTTCAGCTGGACGGGCGCGGCGGCGATCCGGTTCTTCTTCGACGCCGAGCGGCAGCCCGCGGGCTGGTGGGCCGGCCCCCGCGCGGAGTTGGGCAGGTCCAACTCCTCGGGTGAGACCTACACACTCAAGGGCGGAGGCCTGGAGTTCGGTCACCGCTGGCTGCGCGCGAGCGGCAAGAACATCACCGCGGGCGCCATGGCCGGGAAGTTCGTCTCGTCCTCCGATCTGAGCGGGTACTTCGTGATGGGGGTACTCAACCTCGGGGTGGGGGGACGGTGACGTCGCCTGCCCGTCGCGCTTCCGCGATTCCACAACCACACCCACCCAGGAGGTTCGAAATGAAGAAGGGCAAAAGGGCCGTGCTCGGCATATTGGGAGTTCTTCCTGCATGCGCCATGTGGGCGTTCCTCGCCGCCGGGCCCGTCGCCGTGGCGGGTTGCGGAGGCGACTCCACGGGTCCCGAGCAGGACGTGTGCAACCAGGTGTCGTTCAGCCAGAGCGGGAACGTCGGCATCCAGATGAACTGCTCGGGAAGCGTGAACAGCACCATCTCCAACATCCGCTACGACGACTACAGCCGGCCCATCTCGTACAACTTCGACTTCGCCTGCGGATCGGAGCGGTACACGGGCGCCGTGAGCAACATCAGATGGAACAACATCGGGCAGGCGCTCGGCGCGACGGTCTTGGTGAACGGGAAGACGTGCACCTTCTGAGCCTCGTGGAGCGCAGCATGGTCCGCGCGCCCTGGCGTGATGGGGGTCCCCGACGTACCTGTGGATCCGGTCCATCGCACCAGGCGCCGCGGACATGTGCCCGAACCCCGAGCCCGCAAAGGAGATCGTCCTCTCCCTCCCCGACTCGCTCCAGGGAGGGCTGGAGATCGTCGCACGCAGGCACCTGCGGGACGCCGAGGAGGCCAGGGATGCGGTCCAGGAGACCCTCGCCCGCACGCTGGACGCGCTCCGCACCGGGCGCGTCCCCCGTGACGTGGCCCTGGGCGCGTACGCCGGGGGGATCCTCCGGCACGTCGTGGCCGACCGCCTCCGCGCGCTGGGCCGCCACGATGCGTACGGCCAGGCCCGGGACCCCGACGCACTTCCCACACAGGCCACCGACGCGCTGGAGGGGCTCGTGAGGGCGGAGGAGGCGAACCGCCTGCGCCTTGCCATGAGCCGGCTCTCGCGGGGCGACCAGGGGCTCCTGCACCGGCTCTTCGTCCTCGGCGAGCGCGTGGTGGAGGTGGCCAGCAGCAGCGGTGAGCCCGCGGACCGGGTGCGCCAGCGGAAGCACCGCGCGCTGGAGCGCCTCCGGGAATTCCTGGCGGAGGACGCATGAACTGCCTCGTCGCAGCATCCGATACACCCGCCCTCTACGCGGCGGGGAAGCTGGACCCCTCCGAGGGCAGGGACTTCGAGGACCACCTCCTCGAGTGCGCCGAGTGCCAGGGTGCCGTGCGGGAGGCAGCGGGGGTGCGCGTGGCGCTCCGGGGCGTCCGGCCGTCTTCACGGATGAGGATCACCGCCGCCGGCGCCCTGGCGGCCGCGGCGGTGGCGGTCCTGGCCGTGGCGTGGCCGCGGGACGCCGTGCGGTCCCTCGGGGGCGTGGATGCGGCCCCGGAGTTCCGTGGGCTCGCCGTCCGTGGCGACGCCGATGCCGCCGCGGCTCTGGCCGATCAGGGGATGGAGGCCTACGTCGACGGCGAGTATGCTGCTGCCGCCCGGCTTCTCGCCGAAGCCGCGTCGGACGGAGACGCCCCTCCCGCGGTGAGCTTCTTCCTCGGTATCAGCCTCCTCATGGAGGGAGAAGCCGCGGCCGCTGCCGCCGCCCTGGAGGAGGCCACGTTCCCGGAGGGGAACCCCTACGCCCCCGAGGCGCGGTTCTACCTCGCCAAGGCTCGGCTGCGCCTGGGCGATGGCCAGGGAGCCCTCGCGGATCTCGCCCAGGTGCCCCCGGGCAGCGCCGTCTCCACCTGGGCCGTCGCGCTCTCCGACAGCGTGGGATGGGCCATGCGGTGACGGCCCGGGTGCGGGCAGCTGTGCTCCGGGAGGCCGCACTCGCGCTCCCGGCAGGAGTCATCCTGATCTTGGCGGCTGCCGCCCTGGCATCCTGCCGGGCTCCCGACACCGCCCGGGCCGTTGCCCAGGCCCACTACGCCCGCGGCATGGAGGCCCTGGTCCGCCTGGACGGCGACGGCGTCTTCGAAGCGATGCGGGACTCGTGGGAGGCCGACCCCACCTACCTTCCGCCCCTGGTGGAGGGGCTCCTCCACTTCCAGAGCGGCGCCACGCTGACGCCAGACCGGTGGGAGGCAGTGTCGACGCTGGCGCGGGAGGGCCAGGGAGACATCCGCCTCTGCGCGGCGGTGGTCCTCGCGGCGGGGAGCGGCACGCCGGTGCCGGCCGTCCCCGTCCGGCGGCCCGGGGAGGCTCCGACCCCGTGCGCGCGCCTCGCCGCCGTCTGGGGGGGCAACGCCACCGGCGATCCCGGGCAGCGTGCCGAGGATGCCCGCGTCCTCTGGGAGACGTTCCCCGAGAGTCCGGCGCTCCTGGACTGGCACCTCAGGGCGCTGGGCACGAGGGAGGGGTGGGATGCGGTGCTGGACACCACGGCGTCCGCGCGGATTCCGGACTCCCCGATTCTCCACGCCGTCGCCCTGGACTACCGCGCCGCGGCGCTCCACGCTCTCGGTCGCCACGGCGAGGCAGCCCGCGTGGAGGAAGAGGCGGAAGAGGTGGCGCGGCGCGCCGGGCCCGGGGTGCTGTACCGCCAGCAGGCCTGCCTCCACGTCCACCCCGAGGTCTACGCCCGCCCGGAGGTCGTGCCCCATCTGGACTCGGCCGAGGTGCGGAGGTACGCCATCGCCGAGGAGCTGGCGGACTCGGCGGACCAGGCGCTCCGCATGCAGTTGGGGTTCAACGGCGCCGACCGCCTCCTCGCGGTGGGGCGCCTTACCGAGAGCCTGGCTCGATGGGATGAGCTCATCCTGCTGGCCGACAGCGTGGCGATCCCGGGATGGCAGGCGGAGATGCGGCTCCGGCGCGGCCGCACCCTCGTGAAGATGGGGCGCCCCGGCGACGCCGAGGCGGTGCTCCTCGATGCCCGCCCCCATGCCGCGGCGTCGCCGCTCCTCCGCCCCGGATACGAGATCGAGCACAACCTCCTCCACCTGTACGAGGCGCAGGGCCGCACGGCCGACGCCCGCGCCGCAGGCGAGAGGTTCGTGGCGCTCACACGTCAGGCCGGCGAAGCCCCGGTCCGCATGATCAGCTTCCGCGACCTGGGGTGGCTCTTGCGCCGAGAGGGGGAGCGTGCCGCGGGCGACGCCCTCCTGGACGCCATGGTGGCGCTGGTGGACTCCCTCGGCGACTACCACTTCTACGCCGGCGAGTACGCCGAGCTCAACGGCGACCTGGAGCTGGCCGCCAGGCACTACGGGCGACAGAGCCCGGCCACCCAGGACGGGACGAAGGCGATGGCGGGGCTGGTGCGCATCGCCGAGGCGTGGGGCGACACGGCGCAGGCGCTTGAGCGGGCCCGGGCCCACGACGAGCGGCTGGTGGCCCTGGACCCCGAGGGGCGTCTCCTCCTTCCCGGCGTCCTTGCACGGGCCGGGCGCCGCGGCGAAGCCCGGAGCACCCTGGAGGACGCCCGGCTCCGCGCCCTCGGGCGGGGCCAGGTGGCCGCGTGGGCCCGGCTCACCCTCGAGGCGGCTGAGCTTGCGGCGGCCTTGGGCCGCGTCGGCGACGCGGTGGCGCTGGCCGACAGCGCCGCGTCGGCGGCCGCGAGCGTGGGAGACGCGGAGACTGCGGCCCGGTCCCGGTCCCGGGGGGCGCTGGAGCGTGCCCGCGCCGGCGGGGATGGCGCTGCCGCGTCCCTCGCGCGCCTGCGGGCCGAGCGGGCCCGCATGCAGGGAGCGGGCGCGCCCGAGTTGGAGTCGGACCTCTGGCTCGCCGAGGGGGAGACCCTCGTTCTCCTCGGGCGGTACGCGGAAGCCGACGCAGCGCTGGCGCGCGCATGGGTGCTGAGCGACTCGGTGGCGAGGGGGCACTCGCTGGACGTGCGCCGGGCCGCGTACCAGGCGGTCCGGTCCCGCATCGCCGATGAGGGACTCCGGCTGGCGGCCGCGGGCACCCGCCACGACGGGGTGGACCGCTGGCTGGCGTGGTCGCAGCGCAAGCGCGGAGTGGATCCCGCGCTCGGCACGCGTGGGGGGAGCGCGGCGCTCCAGGCGTCGCTGGGCTCCGACGAGGCGCTGGTGGACTACGCCTTCCTCCCGGACCGGGTCATGGCGCTCGTGGTGCACAGCGAGGGGAGCAAGATCGTGAGCCTCGGCGCTGATCCGGGGGCGGTGGCGCAGAGCGTGGCCCGCCTCGTCGCCGGGCTCACGCCGCGGGTCGGAAGCCAGATGGACGTGAGCCGCGCGCGGCTCGACCGGGAGGTGGCGCACCGGCTCTATCTCCAGCTCATCGCGCCGGTGGAGTCGTCCCTGGAGGGGCGCACGCGTCTCGTGATCCTCCCGGACGGGCCGCTCCACAGGCTCCCCTTCGATGCCCTCCTCACGGACATCGCGTCGGGGGCCGGGCCCTCCTGGCTCGTGGAGCGGTACGCCGTGCGCATGGCCGTGGCACCCGTCCCCTGGGATTCCACGACGGAGGGAGGCGAAGCACGGTTGCTGGCCGTGGCGGGCTCAGCGCCTCCGGCGGGAGGGCCCGCCGACACGTCCGGGGAGGCGGATGCCGTGGCCCGCGCGTACGGGGCGGAGCGCAGCACCGTCCTCGCCGGGGACCGGGCCACGCGAGAAGCGTTCCGGCACGGCGTCCCCGGTCATGCCGTCGTGCATCTCGCCGCCCACGCCCGCCCCAACGAGCGGGAACCGGAGCGGGGCTACCTCGCCCTGTCGGCCGACGGCGGGGGAAGCGGCCGGATGTACGCCTACGAGATCGACGGGCTGGAGCTGGAGGGGGTCCTGGTGGTGCTGAGCGGGTGCGACACCTGGAGCGGACGCCTCCTTGCCGGCGAGGGTGCCCTCAGCCTGGGACGCGCCTTCCTTCGGGCCGGAGCCGACGGTGTGGTGGCCACGCTCTGGCCCGTTGGGAGCCCCACCCTTCCGTTCATGGAACGCTTCTACCGGGCGCTGGCCCAGAGCGTGGATGCCGAGACCGCCCTGTGGGCGGCGAAGCGCGCGGCGGCTGCGGCGGGCGAGGAGCCCGTCTTCTGGGCTCCGCTCGTGCTCGTGCGCCGCGGCATCTGAGCCTCCCCCCAACACCGGGGCGCCCGCGGGTGCCATATTGTCGGGTCCTGCACCCCCGACGATCCGGACCCGTGACCCCGTCCCCGACGCCACAATGAACCGTAGATCCTCACCACGCTCCGCGCCCTCCGCACCACGCCTCGCGGTGTGCGCGCTCCTCCTCCTCGCGCTCCCCCGGGCGGCCGAAGGCCAGCTCCCCACGCTTCCCGACGGCTCCCCGCGGCCGGCGTTGCAGGTGGGGGTGCTCCAGGCCGGCCTGAGGCTCGACGGCGTCCTCGACGAGCCCGCGTGGGATGCGGCGCCCGCCATCCCGGGGCTGACCATGACGGAGCCCACGGAGGGAGGGACGCCTCTGGCGGCCACGCTCGTCCGTGTGCTCGCGGACGGCCACGATCTCGTGATCGGCGTGCTGGCCCGCGACCCCGACCCCTCCGGGATCGTGAGCACCTCCAAGGCCCGCGACCCGGAGATGCGCAACGAGGACTACGTGAAGATCGTCCTCGACCCCTTCCTGGACGGTCGCACAGGGTTCGTCTTCGCCGTCAACCCGGGCGGTGCCCGCTACGACGCGTTGGTGGCCCGCAACACCAGGGAGGGGGAGGACGCGCAGTGGGACGCTGTGTGGGAGGCCCGAACCGCCCGCAGCCCGGACGGGTGGTCCGCCGAGATCCGCATCCCGCTGAAGAGCCTCACCTTCGACGCGTCCCTGGACCGCTGGGGCTTCAACGTGGAGCGGCGCGTGGAGCGCCTCCAGGAGGTGAGCCGATGGGCCAGCCCGGTCCGCGATGCCCAGCTCGCCCAGACGAGCCGGGCCGGGCTCCTCACCGGGCTCCCCAGGTTCGACACGGGACTGGGTCTAACGGTGCGCCCCGCCGTGGTGCCCACGATGGAGAAGGCCGGGGAGGACGGCGACTGGGAGATGGACGTCGAGCCCAGCCTGGACGTGTTCCAGCGCCTCGGCTCCAACCTCACCGCCATGGCCACGGTGAACACCGACTTCGCCGAGACCGAGGTGGACACGCGGCAGACCAACCTCACCCGCTTTCCGCTCTTCTTCCCCGAGAAGCGCTCGTTCTTCCTGGAGGGGTCGGACCTGTTCAGCTTCGGCGTGGGCCTGACGAACTTCCGCAGCTCCGACATCGTGCCCTTCTTCAGCCGGCGCGTGGGGCTCTACGAGGGCGCGTCGGTCCCCCTGGAGGTCGGCGGCAAGGTCACGGGGCGCGTGGGCGGCACCAGCGTGGCCGCGCTGGTCCTGAACACGGGTGCTGTGGACGGTGTGGTGGACGAGTCCACCATGGGCGCCTTTCGCGTCCGCCAGAACGTGCTGGAGGAGAGCACGCTGGGGCTCATCGGCACGTTCGGGGATCCCACGGGCGCCGGGGGCTCCTACCTCGTGGGCGGCGACTTCACGTACCACACGTCGCGCTTCCGGGGAAGCAAGACCCTGGAGGCGGGTTTCTGGGGGCTGACCACGGACCGGGAGGGGCTGGACGGGGACCGCACCGCGATCGGGGCCAGCGTCGCCTACCCCAACGACATCTGGAGCCTGCAGCTCACCGGGATCCGCTTGGGCGACGGCTTCGACCCCGCCATGGGGTTCGTGCCGCGCAGGGGCTTCTACAAGGCCTCGTTCAACGGCGAGTACACCGTCTATCCGGGCTCCATCCCCTGGATCCGCAGCATGGTCCACGAGTTCCGGCCCACCGTGTACTGGGACCTGGACGGGCGGTGGGAGAGCTACCGGCTCATGGCGGCTCCGGTCAACTGGCAGCTCGAGAGCGGCGACCGCATCGAGCTCAACGCCAACCCCGAGGGCGAGCGCCTGGTCGAGCCCTTCGAGATCGCCGAGGGCGTGGTCATCCAGCCGGGCGCGTACCACTACGTGCGCTATCGCGTGGAGACGCAGCTGGCGGCCAAGCGTCTGGTGAGCGGACAGCTCACCTGGTGGCTGGGGCCCTTCTACGACGGCAACCTGCACCAGCTCGAGGCCGAGCTCCGCATCAAGCCCTCCGAGCTGTTCACCCTCGAGGTCACCGGCGAGCGGAACATCGGGCACCTGGAGGCAGGGGACTTCGACCAGACGGTGGTGGGCGTGCGGGGCGTGCTGAACGTTTCCTCCGACCTGCAGGTCGCGAGCTTCGTGCAGTACGACGACGAGTCCAAGGAGCTCGGCACCAACACGCGGCTGCGCTGGACCTTCGATCCGCTGGGCGACCTCTTCGTGGTCTACAACTACAACGTGGTGGACCGGTTGGACCGGTGGGCGCTGGACGCCACCCAGCTCATGGTGAAGGTGCAGTACGCGGTGAGGTGGTAGGGGCGGGAGCGGGGCGACGCCGCGTCCCCGTCACCGCTTCGCGTAGTACGCCTCGATCCCCGCTGCCAGCGCTCGGGCCATGCGAGCCTGCCCGTCCTCGCTGGCGATGAACGCCTCCTGGTCCGCCTGCGTGATGACCACCATCTCCACCGTCACCACGGGGAGCGTGGAGAAGATGGAGCCGGTGAGCGCGCCCTGCCGGCTCCCGACCGCGGTCTTCGAGTCGCCCTTGATGCCCAGGTCGGGCCAGTCCGGACCGAGCGAGGCGATCATGGCCGGGTGCAGCGCCTCGGCCAGGGCCCGGCTCCCGTCGATGACCTCCTGCGACGGGCCGGTGACTCCGAGATTGGTCCCCGGCCGATCCGGGTAGAAGGTGGCGGTGCCCCGGTGGCTGCCGGCGTCGCAGTGCAGCCGCACGATGATGTCGGCGCCGTGCAGCGTGCCGATCTCGGCGCGGTGGCGGTTCGTCACCACCTCGTCCTCCACCAGCTTGGTGACCACCACCCGGTAGCCCGCGCCCTCCAGGAGCACCCGGAGCTTCTGCGCCACCGCCCAGTTCACCTGGATCTCGGTGGCGCCCGCGGGGCCGCTGGCACCCTTGGCGTACTCCGAGGGATGGCCCGGATCGACGACCACGATGCCCTTCCCGCGGGGCGACGGGACGGGCGACGGCGTGGGACCTGCGCAGGCGGCGAGGACGACGATGGCCGAGGCCACCAGGAGAGGGAGGCCGCGGCGCTTCGACGAAGATGGCGTGGACATGGGTCGACTCGGGTTGAAGGCTCGCCGACCAGTCTAGGGGCGCGTGGGGCTGCCGGCCACCGGGGCTCAGAGCCAGTGGATCTCGACGGCGCGCTCCACGGAGCGGAACCCGGGGTCGCCGGTGACCAGGGGCGCTCCGAGCCGCCTGGCCGTGGACACGGCGAAGGCGTCGGCGTAGGAGAGGGGGTGCCCGGCCTTGATGCGCGCGGCGTCCAGCACGTCGGCCCACGCATTGGGGACGAAGTCCAGCGGGAGCGCCCGGAGGTGGTCGAGGACCCGCTCCGCGTCGGCCGGCGAGCGGTGCTTCGCCACGATGTAGAACACCTCGCCGACGTTGATCTCGTTCATGTGGAGGGATCTGCGTCCCTCCATCGCCGAGCGGAGCAGCTCAGCGACCTGGGCCCCGCCTCTTTCGTCGTTGAGGAGGGCGAGGATGGCGAACGAGTCCAGCACGCTTCTCGGCATCTCGGGCATCTTCCAGCTTACGCTCCTCCGCCAGGGCGGCGGTGAGAGACGGCCCGTCCCTGAGCATTCCGCGCAGGGCTCCCACCGGGTCGGATCCCACGGGCTCGATCATCACGCGGCGGCCGCCTGCATGGGTCACCCTCACCAGATCCCCCGGCTCCAGGCCGATCTCCTCGCGCAGCTCGGCAGGCACCACCACCTGGCCCTTGGACGAAGTGCGCACGATGGACATGGAGCCTCCGGGAGCGTTCAACTCATGACAACGACGTTTAACCGCATACAATCAAGTTAAACGCAATCCGGAGCGCCCACCAGAATCTCGACGGCTGCATGGGCGGGGGGATGCCTGGACGGGCCTGTCTGCGCCTCACCCGCCGCGGCGCGTGATCTCGGCCGCCGCCGTCTGGTCGGCGAGCTCCGCGACGCTGCGCAGGTCGTCCAGGGGCAGGTCGCTGCCCGTGCGGCCGACGACGGCCGCGATGGCCTTCACCAACGACTCGGCGTTGTCGTCGTCGCGGACGTTCCCGTCGTTCCACCACCGGCTCAGGAGCGCCAGCGCGCCGCGCCCTCCCAGCGCGCCCAGCGTGCGGATCATGCCGAGGTCGGGGGTGCGCTGCTCGACGACCCAGAGCAACGACTCGATGTGCTCCGTGGTCAGGCCCGCAGAGTGCCTCCAGTCCTGTGTCGTCAACGTGACGATGGCTTGCAGGCGTGCGTCGTCGGGGCGCCAATCGGACGCCACGACCGGCGAGCGCTTCCCCCGGTGGTGGAGCGCCTCGAGCAACCCGATGGCCTTCTGCCGGATCCGGAGGCTGCGGTGCTCCAGGGCTGCCAGGAGGTGAGGCCTGGCGGTCGAGGATGCATGCTGGGAGATCAGTTCGAGGGCGGCCTCGAACAACTCCTCATCGCCGGCGGAAACGGCCTCTACCGCGAGGCTCAGCCCGGCATCGCCGTCCAGGGCCGCGATGGTGCTGAGCGCCAGCACGCGGACACCGGCGGGCGCCGACGCCATATGTTCGCGGAGCCGGGGAACCGCGTCGCGGGAACCGAGCGAGCGCAGCGCCGACGCTGCTGCGTCCTGGACCCTCCAGGCGTCGTCGGCCAGGGCCGCCGCGAGGGCCCCTGCCGCGGAGGGGTCGTTCAGCCGGCCGAGGGCGCGCGCGGCCTCCTCGCGGACCGGAGCCTCCGCGTCGCCCAGAGCCGCGACCAGGGGGCGCACCGCTCGGGGATCTCCGACGTCCCCCAGCGCGCGCGCCGCCTCCGTCCGAACGCGCTCGTCCTCCAGCGCCCGGATGAGCTTGTCCACCCGCCCTCGGGCCTTCAGTGCGTCGATGTCCGGGGGGCCGAACCAGCCGAAGAGACCCATGTTGTCGCACTCCAATCGCACGTGAGGTGACTAAAGCGTCGCCCTGAACCTCCGCGTCGCCCCCAGCAAGCCTCCGACCGCCATGACCGTGAGGAACGCGAACTGGGGCCAGAGCTCCCGCACCCCGGACCCCTTCAGGAAGATGGCGCGGATCACCTCCAGGAAGTGGCGCAGCGGGTTGAGCAGCGTCAGCTCCTGGAAGATCCACGGCATGGTGTCCACCGGGTACATGAACCCGGAGAGGATGATTCCCGGGAGCAGGAAGAGGAACATGGTGAGGAACGCTTCCTGCTGCGTGCTGGCCATGGTGGACAGGAAGAGCCCGAAGGAGAGCCCCGCCAGGATGAAGAGCGCCGCCGCCAGGTAGAGGGTCCAGAACGACCCGCGGAACGGGACGTCGAACCAGAAGAGCGCCACGAGGATCACGAGCGTGATCTGGACCAGGGCGATGAGCGCCACGGGGATGGTCTTGCCCAGCATGAGCTCGCCGGCGGAGAGCGGCGACACCAGCAGTTGCTCCAGGGTGCCCACCTCCCGCTCGCGGACCACCGCCATGGCGGTGAGGAGGAGGCTCATCAGGAGCACGATCACCCCGATGACCGCCGGCACGTTGTACACCTGGGACTCGAGCGCGGGGTTGAACCAGGCGCGGGTTCGCAGGTCGATTCCCATGGCGGGGCCCGCCGCGCCTCCCGCGCCGGACAGGTTCGCGGCCATGATCCGGGCGCTGCGCTCCTGCACGATCTTCGCCGCGTACCCCGACGCTACCGTGCCGGTGTTCGAGTTGGTCCCGTCGACCAGGAGCTGGACCGCCGGGGAGCGCCCCGCCCTCACGTCGGACGCGAACCCCGCGGGGATCTCCAGGCCGATGGTGGCATCCCCGTGGTCCAGCGCGCGGCCCATGTCCTCGGGGCGGTCCGACGTGCCCACCAGCCGGAAGTACCCGGACGCGGTGAACGCTTCGGCGAGTTCCCGGGACGCTGGGGTGCGGTCGTGGTCCACGAGGAAGGTGGACACCTCCCGCACGTCGGTGTTCAGCGCGTAACCGAACATGAGGAGCTGGATGATGGGTGCTCCGAACACCATGCGCACCGACATGGGGTCCCGCAGAAGCTGGCGCAGCTCCTTGCCCACCATGCGGCGCACCCGCAGGAGGCTCGCGCGCCGGTCGCTCATCCTTTCAGCTCCTTCCGGAAGACCCGGAGCGCGAGGCCTAGCCCGATCACCGCGTACGCCAGCATGAGCACGGCCTGGGGCCACATCACCGCCGGACCCACGCCCTTGAGCATGATCCCGCGGGTCACGGTCACGAAGTAGCGCGCCGGCACCAGGAAGGTGATCCCCTGCAGGAAGGGGGGCATGCTGGCGATGTCGAAGAGGAACCCGGACAGGAGGAGCGCGGGGAGGTACGTGGCCACGAGGGCCACCTGCGTGGCCAGCACCTGGGACTTCACCGCCGCCGAGATGAACACCCCGAGCCCCAGCGCGCCCACCAGGAAGAGCAGCGTGAGCACAGACAGGTACAGGACGTTGCCGTTGAAGGGTGTCCCGAAGAACACCATCCCCGCTGCCACCACCAACGCCACGTCCACGAGGCCGATTCCGACGTAGGGGATCAGCTTCCCGAGGATCACCTCCACGCGCGACACGGGCGTGGCGGCGAGCTGCTCCATGGTGCCGCGCTCCCACTCCCGGGCGATGGTCAGCGCGGTGAGCATGGCCGCGATGATGGACATGATCACCGCGATGAGACCCGGCACGATCATGTGCCGGCTCTCCAGGTTGGGGTTGTACCAGGTGCGCGGCTCCAGGCGGATGGGCTGCACCACCTTCCGGCCCCCGGAAAGCCGCTCCAGCCCGTGCCGGGCCACGATGGCGGAGGCGTAGTTCTGGGCGATGTTGGCGGTGTTGGCGTCGGCCCCGTCCAGGAGGAGCTGGATCTGGGCGTGCCCGGTCGAGCGCAGGTCGCGGTCGTACCCGGGCGGGATGGTCAGGACGCCGCGGACCTGGGCGCGCACCAGCTCGGCCTCGGCTTCGGCGACGGTGGCGGTCCGCTCCGCAACGAGGAAGTAGCCGCTGGACACGAACGCCTCCACGAGCCGGCGGCTCCCCACGGTGCGGTCCTGGTCCACCACCGCCAGGCGTATGTCCTTCACGTCCCAGGAGATGGCGTAGCCGAAGAACAGGAGCAGGAAGAGGGGAAGGGCGAACGCCAGGGTCATGCTCCGGGGGTCGCGCCGGATCTGGATCCACTCCTTCCGGGCCATGGCCCACAGGCGGACGGGGTCCATGGCGCTATCCCACCACCGCGCCGCCCTCGGCGCGGACCAGGGAGACGAACACGTCCTCCAGCGACGGCTCGATGAGATGGATGTCCGTCACGGCCCGCCCCGCCGCTTCCAGGGTCCGCCGCACCGCGGCTCCTCCGGCCTCGGCGTCGGCCACGGTGACGTGCAGGCTGCGCCCGAACATGGCGCACTCGGACACGCCGGGGACGTGGGTGAGCGCCTCCATGGCCCGGGGGGCGTCGTCGGTGCGCACCAGCAGGATCGGCTCCACCACCCGGCTCCGGAGCGCGCGCGGCGCGTCCAGGGCGATGAGCCGTCCCCGGTTCATGAGCGCGAGGCGGTCGCAGTACTCCGCCTCCTCCATGTAGTGGGTGGACACGAACACCGTGGTGCCCGCACCGGCCATCTCGTTGATCAGGTCCCAGAAGCGCCGGCGCGCAACCGGGTCCACGCCCGAGGTGGGCTCATCGAGGAAGAGGATGGGGGGCTCGTGCACCAGCGCGCACCCCAGCGCCAGCCGCTGCTTCCACCCCAGGGGAAGGTCCTCGGTGAGCTTCCGCTCCGCCCCCTCCAACTCCGCCATCTCCAGGATCCACGCGCGCCGCCGGCGGTAGCGCTCGCCCGAGACGCCGTAGAGCCCGGCGAACAGCTCCACGTTCTCCTCAACCGTGAGGTCCGTGTACAGCGAGAACCGCTGGGACATGTAGCCGATGGAGCGCTTGATGTCGGGGCGCTCCAGGCGGATGTCGAACCCAGCCACCCATCCCTCGCCCGACGTGGGGGGAAGGAGCCCGGTGAGCATCTTGATCGTGGTGGTCTTCCCGGCACCGTTGGGCCCCAGGAACCCGAAGATCTCCCCGGGGTGCACGTCGAAGGTGAGGGCGTCCACGGCGGTGAAGTCGCCGAAGCGCCGGGTCAGCTCGCGCACGCGGACGGGGAAGGAAGCGTCAGGCACGGGGCGCCTCCGCACCCTTGCGCGCGGTGCCGACGAGGTGGATGAACACGTCCTCCAGCGACGGCTCGACCTCCTCCGAGTCGTGGAGGGCGATCCCCGCGCCGGCCAGCGCCCGTGAGGGCCCGAGGGCGTCGGCGCCGGGGGCGAGAAGCGTGTGCACGACGTCGCCGAAGAGCGCCGCGCTGCGCACGCCGGGGAGGGCGCGGAGCAGGGCGCGGGCCTCGCGGGGGCGATCGGCGCGGAGCGCGAGCATCGTCCCCTCCAGGGAGCCCTGGAGCGTCTGCGGGCGGTCCAGCGCGAGGATGCTCCCCTCGTCGAGCATCGCCACCCGGTCGCAGCGCTCGGCCTCGTCCAGGTACGAGGTGGACACCACCACGGTGATCCCCTCCGCCACCATCTCGTGCAGGATGACCCAGAGATCCCGCCGGGAGATGGGGTCCACCCCGAAGGTGGGCTCGTCCAGCAGGAGCACCCGCGGATGGTGGATGAGGCAGCACGAGAGGGAGAGCTTCTGCCTCATCCCCCCCGATAGCTTACCCGCCAAGCGCTCCGAAAACTCGCCCAGGCGGCTGAACCGGTACAGGCGTTCCAGGCGCGCCGGGCGCTCGGCCCTCGGCACGCGGTACAGGTCCGCGTAGAAGTCCAGGTTCTCCCGCACCGTCAGGTCCTCGTAGAGCCCGAAGCGCTGGGCCATGTAGGCCAGGTGCGGCTTGGCCTTCTCGGGATCCCGGCCCACGTCCACCCCTTCGAGCACCGCCGTTCCCGCGCTGGGGCGGAGCACGCCGGCCAGCATGCGGAGCGTGGTGGTCTTCCCCGCGCCGTCAGGGCCCACGATGCCGAAGAGCTCGCCGCGCTGCACGTCCAGGGTGAGGGCGTCCACGGCCACGTGGTCGCCGAAGCGCCGGGTGAGTCCCCGGAGCGAGATGGCGACGTCGGCGGCGGGCGCCGGACCGGATGCCGGGGTGGCGGTCACGCTACCCTCACGACCCTGCCGCGCGGAGCGTCACGTCCACGGGGATCCCCGGCTTCAGCTCGAAGCCCGGATCGCCGGTGATGCGCACCTTCACCGGGTACACGAGCTTGATGCGCTCCTCGGTGGTCTGGACGTTGCGCGGCGTGAACTCGGCCTCGCTGCCGATGAACGTCACCTCCCCGGGGTAGGTCTTGTCCGGGTAGGTGTCGGAGAAGATCGTCGCCTCCATCCCCACCTGGACCGCGCCGATCTGGTCCTCGCGGACGTAGATGCGCACCCAGCGGTTCTCCGGGTCCAGGAGGGTGAGCACGGGCGCGCCCGGACTCACCGTCTCTCCCGGCTCGCGGTGGCGCACGGTGACTCGCCCGGGGAAGGGCGCGGCGATGACGCCGTTGGCCAGCATGGCCTCGGCGCGCGCCAGGTTGGCCTTCGCCTGGTCCACCACGGCCTCCTGCGCGCGGATCGTCTCGACCCGGGGGCCCTGGCGCACCATGGCCAGCCCCTGTTCGGCTTGCTCGCGGGTGGCCTGGGCCACCTGGAGCGCCGTCTCCACCTTCTCCAGCGCCTGGGCGCTCACCGCGCCCCCCTCGAAGAGCCGCCGGGCGCGCTCGGCGTCCCGGAGCGCGTCATCGGCCCGCTCGGTGGCCGCACGGGCGGCGGCCACGGCCTGGGCGAGCTCCTCCGCTCGGGCGCCCCGACGCAGCTCGGCGAGCCGCGCCTCCGCCGCGTCCACCTGGGCCCGGGCGGCGCCTCGCGCCGCCTCCTGGTCGGCCAGGTCCAGGCGCGCCAACTCCTGGCCGGGAGCGACCATGTCCCCTTCCTGAGGGACCACCTCCAGCACGCGCCCGGCCAGCTGGAACCCCAGGTCGGCCTCGGTGGCCTCCACCGTGCCCGACGCCTGGATGACACCTTCCTCGGCGGCGCCGTTCCGCGCCAGGAGCCACACGACGACGGCGGCCACCACCACCACCGCCGGGATCACGATCCTCAGTCGCTTGTCCATCATCGGGTCTCCAGCCGTGCGTCCATCCATCCGCGGTCCAGGGTCCCCTGGGCCCGGGCCCGGCCCACGAAGGCCAGGATCTCGTCGTAGCGCGCCCGCGCGTACCCTGCGCGGGCCTGGAACAGGGCGGCCTCCGCCCTCAGGAAGTCCTGCTGCACGCCCGCGCCCGTCTCCAGGGAGAGGGTCTCGATGCGGGCCACCTCCTCCCACTGGGCCACCGATGCCTGGAGGGCCCGGGCCCGGGCCGTGGCCTCGGCCAGCGCCGCGTCCGCGCCGTCGAGGCTCGCCGCCACGCCCAGCTCGGCCTGGCGGAGCTCCTCCTCCGCCACACGCAGGTCGGCCTCGGCGCGGGCGATGGCCGCGCTCCGGGCGCCCCCGGTGAACAGGGGCCACGACACGCGGAGCCCTGCCTGCCACTCGGTGACGTACTCGCCGGCGCCGCTCCCGAAGCTGAGGAGCCCCGCCGAGCCCTTCAGGGTGGGGAGGCGCCCGGCGCGCTCCTGGCTCAGGCGGGCTCGCGCGGCCTGCACGCTCCGGCGCGCGGCCTCGACGCGGGGGTCGGTGATCGGCGCGCCCGCGGCCTGCTCTCGCCCCACGTCCGGCGTCCCGGCCCCTTCCCGAGGCGCCACGTCGGCCAGCTCGCGCCCTGCGACCAGCGTGGGGTCGGCACCCATCAGCCGCGCCAGATTCCGCTCCGCCAGGCCGGTGCGCGCCTCGGCGGTGGCCAGCTGGGCGCGGGCGTCCAGGAGCGCCGCCTCGGCGCGGAGCACCTCCACCCGGGCCGCGGTTCCCTCGCGGAGCCTCTGCTGCGCCCGGTCCAGCTCCGAGGCCAGCGACTCGGTCTGGCGAAGCGCCGCCTCGCGCAAGTCCCGGGCGGCGAGGACGCCGGTGTAGGCGCCGGCCACGGCCTCGAGCAGCTCCTGGACGGTGGCGTTGCGCCGGAGGCCGAGCCCCTCCTCCACCGCCTGGGCGCCCCGGACCTGCGCCCGGCGCGCCCCGAAGTCCAGGAGCGTCCACTCCATCCCGAGCTGGCTCTGGACGAGCGTGCGGTCGAAGTCGGGCGGATGCATCGGGTCGAAACCGTGCAGCGGCGCCACAACCATGGGCTCGGCGTAGCGGGTGAGTCCGCTCGTCCCCATCACCGACGGGAGGAAGGCGGCGCGCGCGGCTCTGCGTGCCGCGTCCGCGCCGTCCACCCGGGCACCGGCGGCCAGCACCGACGGATGGGTGGCCAGCGCCGCGTCCGCGGCGCCTGCGAGCGTGAGGGCCTGTCCCGCCGCGGGGCGGGGGAGAAGGAGCGCGGCCACGGCGAGCGCCACGGCCGAGCGCGCCGCCCCGGTGAGGAGGGTGGGGCCGAGCGGACGGCCCCGCCCCCGGAGTGTCGAACGGATCATGCGGATGCCTCCCTCGAACAGGAGAACCCTTCGCGGAGGAGTGCCTTCACGTGGCGGACCACGATGGCCCGCACGGCGGGATCGGAGATGTCCACGCCGCCCACCTCCCGGAGGAGGGGCGACATGATGTTGAGGAAGACGGGCTGGGAGACGATGGAGATGGCTCCGAGCATGGGATGAACCGCGCGCATGCTTCCGTCCTTCACGCCGTCGGTCAGGATCCCGGCCACATAGCCTGCGTTGCGGCGGATGAGGGCCACCAGCTCCGGAGGCGGGATCTTCCCTGCGGCCACCTCCTGCATCATGAGCCGGGGGAGGTCCGGGTTCACGGCGACGTACGCGAAGAAGACGTCCACGACGGCGTCGAGGCGCTCCAGGGGCGAGCCCGGGGAGCCCGCGGCCTGCCCGACCCGGTCCACCAGGGGGGTGAGCCCCTCGACCAGGACGGCGGCGTACAGCCCCCGCTTGGACTCGAAGTGGTAGGTCACAGCGCCCAGGTTCACGCCGGCGTCGCGGGTGATGTCCCGGACCGACGAGCCGTCGAAGCCGCGTCGGGCGAACGCCGCGCGGCCGGCCACGAGGAGCGCGGCCCGGGTGTCCTCGCCGCGCGCGGCGGAAGCCGGCGGCGACGGCGCCTGCGGAGACCGGGCCCGCGGGTGCGGGGCGGACGTCGTGCGGGAGGGCGCGTTGCGGGAGGGCACGGGGCGAGAGGGCACAGGGTGGGGGTTCTTGTGCTTCATACGTTCGTATGAATAGCGTGACACCCCGGCCCGGTCAAGGGAGTCGCGGAGGGGTCGGGTGCGCACACCCGTTCGGCGCCGCAACGCCGGTGCGGCCCCCGGCCGTGCCCCAGCACCGACCGGGGCTCCCGGGTTCAGCGCGGGCTCAGTTGCGGCTCAGCGCAGGCTCAGTCGCCGCTCAGCGCAGGCTGATGCGCAGCGCGTCGTGACAGAGCGCGCAGGTCTCGAGGAGGTCGCCGTACGTGTCCGAGCGCTCCTTGGGGGTCGTGGACACCTGGGCGATGCCGGCCAGCTCGTGGACCCGGGCGGAGAGGCGGTTCGCCTCCTCGTTCCCTCCGAAGTCCACGGGCATGGTCAGAAGGGCGCCGGCCCCGGCCTTCCACGCGGCTTCGGACGGGCCCACCAGCCCCTTCCACAGTCGGTCCATCGCCCAGGCGTGGCGGAGCATCTGCGCCTGCGGATTGGCCGAGGTGCGCGGTGGCTCGTCGTCGGAGAAGGCCACCTGGGTTCCGAGGGCCACGTGGCAGTCCCCGCAGGCCACGCCCATGCGGCCCAGGGTGCGCGACATGAGCAGGATGTCACGCTGCCGGAGCATGGTGCGGGCCTCGTTGCGCATCGCCTCCAGCGCGGGCCCTGCCTCTGCGGCGTACTCCCGGCCCTCGTGGGTGGAGAGCCACCGCGTCGCGTCGCGCGTGTCATCCACCCGCCCCGCGACGAGGGCCCCTTGAATCTCCTCAACCTGCCGGTAGTGGGAGCGCATCTCGCCCAGGCCCTTCAGACCGGGATCGGGTCCGGCGGAACAGGCGACGAGGGCGATTCCGGCGCCGAAGAGGAGGGCGAGCCGGCCGGGCACGAGGGGGAAGGTGGGCACGGGATTCTCCCGTAGGGCGGGCGCCGGCTGGTGATGTCGCCGGCGACACGCTGCGATGGCGAGGAGGGTCGCTGACCTTGTCCAAAGATAGCAGGTTACGGGCTGAAAGGCGCGCTCGGTGCGGGCGGGGGTGCGGCGCTCCGCGCGCAGGATCCAGCCCCCTGCGGGACGCGCCGCGGGAGCGCATATTCATCAGATCTGCCTCGAACTCCCCGGAGACCCGACCATGGTCCGAGTACCCTCCACGATGCTCCCCCTGGGCACGCCGGCCCCCGACTTCCGCCTCGACGAGCCCGCCACGGGGCGCACGGTGGCGCGCTCCGACTTCGACGGCGCGCCGGCGCTCCTGGTGGTGTTCCTCTCCAACCACTGCCCCTTCGTGAAGCACATCGCCGACGCCCTGAGCTCGTTCGGGAAGGAGTACGGACCGAAGGGACTCGCCATGGTGGGAATC
Organism: Longimicrobiales bacterium; assembly: GCA_035477395.1. Lineage (GTDB taxonomy): Bacteria > Gemmatimonadota > Gemmatimonadetes > Longimicrobiales > Gaopeijiaceae > SZUA-318. The sequence continues at coordinate 27,118 of DATIKQ010000059.1, read as the reverse complement.
AACGCCAACGACGTGGCGAACCACCCGGAGGACAGCCCCGAACGCATGAAGGACGAGGTGGCGCTGCGCGGCTACACGTTCCCCTACCTCTTCGACGAGACGCAGGAGGTGGCCAAGGGATACCAGGCGGCCTGCACGCCGGACTTCTTCCTGTTCGACGGGGAGCGGAAGCTCGTGTACCGGGGGCAGTTTGACGCCTCGCGGCCGGGAAACGAGGAGCCCATCACCGGGCGCGACCTGAGGCGCGCGTGCGATGCCGTCCTGGCCGGCGGGCTCGTGTTCGCGGACCAGACGCCGAGCATCGGCTGCAACATCAAGTGGAAGCAGGGGAACGAGCCGACCTGGTTCGGGGGTTGAGCGCATGCGGGCCCGGCTCGCGCCGGGCCCGCCTTCCCGTCCGCCCGAACCTCCCCGGCCCGGGCACGCACACCTCCGTTCAGATCAGCCCCAGCACCGGTCACACGGCTTGGTGAAGCTGAAGTGCGGGGCTCCGATCATCGTCAGCTGCCCCTGGCCGGACGCCGAGATGACGTACTTCCAGTTCGTGGTGCAGATCAGCGTCTGCATGTCCGGGTCCTGGACCAGGTTGTAGTCGCAGAGGGGGAGCTTCCCGTCGATGGGTGCCACCTCGAACAGGTCCCAGTACACCTCTGCCAGCCACTCGGGGTACTCGGTGGGGCCGAAGTGGGCGGCCTTCCCGGTGTTGTTGGCGACCCGGTCCACGAAGATCGTGGCCTTGAACGACCCCGAGGGGTTCGACGTGAACACGTAGTGACAGGGGAGCACCACTGGCCAGGGCTCGCCGGAGGCGTCCCAGAGGCCGCAGTTCAAGAACCACTCCGACGCGTTGCCGGGCTTGGGATCCACCTTCGCGAAGCTGGGCGCCGCCACCTCGACGTCGGGCGCGGCCGGCTGCACGAGCCGGTCCGTGCACGCGGCGGCCAGGGCGGCCACGCTGAGAAGTGCGATGAGCTTGCGCATGCTGATCTCCCGGATGGTGCGCCGCGGCCGGCTCCCCGTTCGGGCCAGCTCCGCCGCCGGCGCTGATGCACGACGGGGGAGATACGCAGGCGGGATCACCCTGGGCTGACCCAGGCCTCACCCGGGGTCTCACCTGGGAGGTGAGGGCACAAAGGAAGACGCCACCGGGCTTGTTTCCCCGGTGGCGTCTGACTGTCTGCAGCCCGGCGCGAATGGCCGTGACGGCGCGAACAGTGGATCGGGTTCGGCTTAGTTGCCGGTCCGGCGATCGCTTGCCCTTGCCAGGCTGGACAGGGTACATGGACTAGACAAGGATCACCTCCTTTGTTCGGGTCGGACATCGGGCGGAGCACCGAACCAGATGTTTACCTGGTTGAACCATGAATAATGCGGGGGGTCCGGGGCCGCAAGTCCGACGAACGCCGGATGTGGTACCGGGGGCGTAGAGGGCCCCCAGGGGTTGGGGGAGATGGCTTCCCTGGACTCCCAGGCGCCCCGCCCGGCGTCAGGCCTCCCGCCAGGCCCGGCGGAGGAGGAGGAACGTCACCCAGAGCGCCAGGCCGATCCAGAGCAGCCCCCAGACCAGCGTGGGGATCCCGGTGAGCTCGGCCAGCATGTGGGCGTCCGAGGGGAGGTGGGGCCGGTCCAGGACGTCGCTCTTGATGTCGAGGATGGCGTACAGGCTCGACGTCATCCCCAGGGTGAGGAGGAGGCTCCGGTTTCCCGCCAGGGACAGCTTGCGGGACGCCAGCACGAGCGCCGCGCCGAAGAGCACGCCGAACGCGATCCCGAACAGGTTCCGCACGAAGAACGCCGTGAGGGCCACCACGAGCCCTCCGATGATCCCGTTCACCAGGTCCGGGTGGATGCGCCGTCCCCGGGCGGCGACGACCATGAGCGAGCCCCACGCCAGGCTCCCCAGGTACCCGGCCGACAGGGTCACGAACCGGCTCCCGCCCAACGTGTAGGTGGCGCCTCCCTGGTTGGGGTCCAGCGTGATCCGCTCCACGGCTCCCCCCGTGGCCACGGCGGCGGCGGCGTGGCTCACCTCGTGGAGGAGCACAACGAAGATCTTCAGGGGATAGACCAGCACCGTGTCCCAGAGCAGCCAGAGCGCTCCGAAGTAGACGGCGAAGCCGGCGAGGAAGCGCAGCTTGCGAGAGGCGGCGTCGGTCATGCTCGTTCCGGAAGAGGTTCGATGCTCGGGTCCCTCATCTCCCAGTACGGGGCAGGGGCGCCGGGTGTTTCCCGGCCGCCGGCGCGGCGAAGGGGACGATGGGGTGCGCGCACTCACCGAAGCCCGGCGTGACGGAGGGCTCCACAGAGGGGTAAGTTGGGACCTGTCCCGCCTCCCGTCACCCTCCGCCCCGACCTTCCCGCGTGCGCATCGCCCTCCTCCTCGTCGTCGGATTCGCCGTGGGATGGCTGGTCCTGGACTGGATGCGCCAGCCCTTCTCGGACAGGAAGGGCCTCATGCGGGGGTGGTTCGAGGAACAGCCGGTGACCGTGATCGCGGCGTGCACCATCGTGGGCGCCATCGTGGTGTGGGGGGTGCTGACGATCATAGGGGTCTGGTGAGCGGCCCCCTCCCCGCGCGGTGAAGGCCCCACGACCCTGCGTCGTATCCGCTTCCGGACACTGGGACCTTCCGCGCGAGCCGCTATGTTCTCGACCTGCATGTTCTGCAACCGCCCGCTGGGGACCAACGCGGTCGTGGAGACCTTCCCGGTGGGGAGACGGCTGGCCTTCGACGCCAAGAAGGGCCGCCTCTGGGTGGTGTGCGGCAAGTGCGAGCGCTGGAACCTCTCGCCCATCGAGGAGCGCTGGGAGGCGGTGGAGGCGCTCGAGGCCATCTTCCGCGGGACGCGGATAAGGGTCTCGTCGGAGAACATCGGGATGGCGAAGCACCCGGAGGGGCTCGAGCTGGTGCGCATCGGCGAGCCCCTGCGGCCCGAGTTCGCCGCGTGGCGCTACGGCGACCAGTTCGGCCGCCGCCGCCGCCGGGCCATCCTCTACGGCGTGGGCGGGGCGGTGGTGGTGGGTGGGGTGATCGCCAGCGGGGTGGCCGCAGGCGTCATCAGCGGGGCCGTCCTCGGCCAGTCCGGCAACTTCGTGAGCATCTTCATGAACGGCCGCACGCTGGCCAAGGTGAAGGCGCCCGACGGTACGCTCCTCAAGCTCAAGCGCAAAGACCTGGAGAGGACGCGCCTGGAGATCGTGGGGAACGAGTGGGAGCTGGTGGTGGGGAAGCGGCGCCACGAATACCGCTTCACCGGGGAGGACGCCCAGCGGACCGCGGCGACGCTGGTGAGCCGGATCAACCGGACCGGCGCCGGTAGGGAGGCCGTGCAGTCAGCGGTGCGGAGGCTCGACGAGATGGGCTCGCCGGACGCCGTGCTGCGCGCCGCGGCCGAGGAGCCGTCGCGGCGCCGCCTCCGACGGGGACACCCGGCGGGGCGCCTGAGCGGCCTCCCGGCTCCCACCCGACTCGCCGTGGAGATGGCGCTCCACGAGGAGCAGGAGCGCCGCGCTCTGGAGGGCGAGCTCTGGCTCCTGGAGCGGCGCTGGAAGGAGGCGGAGGAGATCGCCGCGATCTCCGACAGCCTGCTCCTCCCCGAGGGCACGGACGAGTTCCTGGAGAAGCACAGGGCGCCGGGCGCGGGTTGAGCGACCGGAAGGCCGTCGGTGTGGGGTCATTGCAGAAGGACGCCATCTGTTTCCATGTTATAAGACCCCCCCAGGCGAGTTTGACGAGTCGTGCCCATGCTTGGGGAGTACTGCGTGCGTCCTCCGGATCCGGTGAGCCGATGCCAGGATTGAGCTGGATCCTCCTCGTGGAGGATGACGCGGATCACCGCGTCCTGGTCCGCGAGGCCCTCCGGCGCATCGCGCCCACCGTCCCCCTCGACGAGGTGGTGGACGGCGTGGACGCCATGAACTGGCTCCGGCGCCGGGTCGGCGCTCCCGCGTCGCTCCAGGGCGGCGTGGTCATCCTGGACCTGGGGCTGCCGCGGGCGTCGGGCTTCAACGTCCTGGAGTGGATGCGGGAGGTCCCGGCCCTCGAGCACCTTCCCGTGGTCGTGCTCACCGCGTCGGAGAACCCCATGGACGCCGAGCATGCGTTCAACCTGGGCGCGAAGGGCTACTTCCAGAAGCCGGCCGACTTCCGCGAGTACCTGGATATCTTCCAGCGCGTCTTCCGCATCGCGGAAGGACCCGCGGGAGGCGCCGCATGATCAAGGACCGCCGCAGCCCGTTCCGATCCAACCTGGTGGTGGAGCCGCTCTCGAAGCGCCTTGCGCTGGCGGCGGTGCCCGTGGTGGTCTACTGCCTCGCCTTCGCGCCCCTCTACTGGCAGGGCGGGACCGGAGTGTTGGCGCTCGCCCTCTTCCCCGTCGTGATCCTGGCGTGGCTGTTCGGCGTGTGGGGGGGGCTGCTCGCCGGCGTGCTCAGCGTGCCGCTGAACGGCCTCCTCCTGACGGTGGTGGGCGAGCCCGGGTGGGTCATCATGGCGCGGACGGGCGGCGGCGAGGGCTCGGCGCTCGTGCTGGCGGTGGGGTGCGTCATCGGGCTTCTCCGGGACCTGGGCGTGCGCGTGGACCGGAGCTTCACGGAGTGGCGACGCGCGGAGCGCGCGCTCCGCGACACCGAGGACCGCTACCGCATCCTCTTCGAGCGGTCCCGGGACCCCATGTACATCACCACCGCCGAAGGCCGCTTCCTGGAGGCCAACGACGCCCTGCTCCGCCTCTTCGGCTACGGGCGGGCGGAGATCCTGGACGTGAACGCGGCCGAGCTGTACGTGGATGCGCAGGACCGGATCACGTTCCGGGACCAGGTCAGGAAGAACGGATGGGTGGAGGATTTCCCCGTCCAGCTCAAGACCCGGTCCGGGGAGGTCCGCGACTGCCTCGTCACCGCGACGGTGCGGCGCGACGAGGACGGTGAGGTCCTGGAGTACCAGGGAACCATCCGGGACGTGTCGGAGGACTGGGCGCTCCACGAGCTCACTGAGCGCCGCACGCGCGAGCTGCAGGCCGCCGTGGGCGAGCTGGAGGCGTTCACGTATTCGGTGTCCCACGACCTGCGCACCCACCTCGTGACGCTGGGCGGGTTCAGCTCCATCCTCTGGTCCGAGCACAAGGACGAGCTCTCCCCCAAGGCCCAGGAGTTCCTGCGCCGTATCCAGGCGGCGAGCCGACGCCTGGACGCGTTCGTCCAGGATCTGCTCGTGTACAGCCGGGTGACGCGCGCCGCGGTGACCCTTCAGAGGGTCTCCCTGGCCCACGCGGTGGAGGCTGCCCGCGGCGTGCTCGCCGTGCCCATCGCCGAGCGGGAGGGGACCGTGGTGGTGGAGACCAACCTCCCGGACGTGGAGGCGGACCAGACCCTTCTGGGCCGGGTGGTGGAGAACCTGCTCTCGAACGCGGTGAAGTTCGTCCCGGAGGGGCGGAGCCCCGAGGTACGCATTCGCGCACGCACCCAGGACCGCCATGTGCGCTTCGAGGTGGAGGACAACGGGATCGGGATCGCGCCCGAGGACATGAACCGCGCGTTCCTGGCCTTCGAGCGCCTCGACCCGGCCCGCTTCCCGGGGACCGGGGTGGGGCTCACCATCGTACAGAAGGCGGTGGAGCGCATGGGTGGGGAGGTGGGGGTGGTCTCCACGCCGGGGGAGGGGAGCACGTTCTGGGTGCTCCTCCACGCGGCCGCCCCCGAGGAGCAGGAGCTCTAACGAGGCTTCGCCCCGGGCGCGCTCCGGGGCGGGGCTCCAACGACCGGGGGGCCCTACGGCGTGGGCGGACGCGCGGGCTCGGCCAGCTCCTCGGGCACGAAGTCCCGGATCCTGACGTAGGTCACCACGCCCCACACCAGCAGCGCCAGGGCGATGATGACGATCCCCGTCCTCAGGTCGAGGCGGGCGTTGCGGAGCCACCTGAGCATGCGGACCTCCCCTGGCGTTCCCTCCTCCCCTGGGGGCGCGTCCCCCGGGGACGCTTCCCCCGGCGTCGAAGCTATCCGGGCTCCCGTCGGAATGGCCAGCAGCGGGGTACACGCCCGGGGGGACGTTCCCTAGATTCCCTGCGGCGAGCTGCTGGCAACACTCAGCCACGAAAGGTACAGATGACCGCCATCCCTCCTGTGGATGGCCTGACGATAGGCGCCGCACTGCGTCGCGCCGCCGGGCACCGCCCCGGCCACGAGGCCCTGGTCTTCCCCCAGGCCGGCTTCCGCGCGACGTACGCCGAGCTCGACGCGCGCGTGGACGACATCGCCAGGTCCCTGATCGCGCTGGACGTCCAGCGCGGCGATCACGTAGCGGTGTGGGCCACCAACTGGCCCGAGTGGACGCAGGTCTTCATGGCCGCGACCCGCATCGGCGCCGTCCTCGTGACGGTCAATCCCGCCAACCGGACCCACGAGCTGGCGTACGTGCTGGGCCAGTCGGAGACCAAGGTCCTCTTCCTCGTGGACCGCTTCAAGTCGTCGGACTACTTCGCCATGATCGCCGAGGTCCGCGACGAGCTCCCCGGCCTGCGCTTCGTCGTGTCCATGAAGGAGCACGCGTCCGCCGGGATCGTGGCGTGGCCCGACTTCCTCGGGATGGGGCGGCTCATTCCCGCCGCGGAAGTCCACCGCAGGGAGGCCCTCGTGGGTCCCCTGGACCCGGCGAACCTCCAGTACACCTCCGGCACCACCGGCTTCCCCAAGGGCGTGCTCCTCTCCCACCGGAGCATCCTCCTGAACGCCTGGTACGTGGGCGCGTCCCAGCGGCTGGGCCCCGAGGACCGGGTGTGCGTTCCCGTGCCCTTCTACCACTGCTTCGGAATCGTGCTGGGGACGCTCTGCTGCCTGGTGCACGAGTGCACCATGCTGGTCCCCGCCGAGTACTTCATGCCCGAGTCCACGCTGGACTGCGTGGAGCGGGAGCGGGCCACCGCGCTCTACGGCGTGCCCACCATGTTCGTGGCCGAGCTCGAGCACGAGAGCTTCGCGGGGCGGGATCTGTCCTCCCTGCGCACCGGGATCATGGCCGGGAGCCCGTGCCCCATCGAGGTCATGAACCGGGTGGTGAAGGACATGGGCGCCCGGGAGGTGACCATCGCATACGGGCTCACCGAAGCGTCCCCGGTCATCACCCAGACGCTGGCCGGCGATCCCGTGGAGATCCGCGTGAGCACGGTGGGCCGGCCCATCCCCGGGGTGGAGGTGCGGGTGGTGGATCCCGCCACCGACCTCGAGCTCCCCGACGGGGAGCAGGGCGAGCTCCAGGCCCGGGGTCACAACGTGATGCTGGGCTACTGGAAGATGCCCGAGGCCACCGCCGAGACGATCCTGGAGGGCGGCTGGCTGCGCACGGGTGACCTCGCGATGCGGCAGGCCGACGGGTGCTACCGGATCACCGGGCGCATCAAGGACATGATCATCCGCGGCGGGGAGAACGTCTATCCTCGGGAGATCGAGGAGTTCCTGTACACGCATCCTGCCGTGGAGAGCGCCCAGGCCGTGGGCGTGCCCGACCCGCGCTTCGGCGAGGAGGTGTGCGTGTGGGTCAAGCTGCGCAAGGGCGCCCAGGCGACGGAGGACGAGATCCGCGCCTTCTGCAAGTCGCGCCTGGCGTACTTCAAGGTGCCCAGGTACGTGAGGTTCGTGGAGGACTTCCCGCTCACGGTCACGGGGAAGGTGCAGAAGTACCGGATCAGGGAGATCACCGTCGAGGAATTGGGGTTGGGGGCGGGACACGGCAACGTCGCCTTCGACGATACGCTCTTGGAGAACAAGGCGACGGGCGTCGCCGGGAGAACCACATGAAGGGAAGACGGTGGATGCGCGCGGGCCTCACCCTGCTGCTCGTGATGGTGGCGTGGGCCACCCTGTGCGGGGTCGCCTCCGCGCAGGAGAAGCCCCAGCTCGCCTGGTACGGGTACGTGAAGCTCGACGCCTCCTGGGACGAGGCGTTGGTGAATCCGGGCAACTACGCCCGGTGGGTGGTCTCCGAGGACGTGGTGGGGAATCACAGCCACTTCAACATGACGGCGCGCCAGACCCGCCTCGGGTTCACGGCGGTGTCCAAGGCGGGTGGTGCCACCCTCAACGGTCGCTGGGAGTCGGACTTCTACGCAGGGGCCGGGGCCGCCGCCGAGAACCGGAACGCCCTCCAGGTTCGGCACGCCTACGTGGACGTGGTGTGGCCCTCGGGGTGGAGCGTCCTGGCCGGGCAGGCGTCCGACGTGGTCTCGCCGCTCAATCCGGCGACGCTCAACTACATCGTGGCGTGGTGGGGTGGAAACACCGGGTACCGGCGTCCGCAGCTGCGCGTGACGCGGCGCGTCAAGATGGGCGAGGGCAAGGAGCTTCGCATCGAGGGGGCGGCGACGCGCACCATCGGTGACGAGTTCGTCGCCAGCGATCCCGGGGACACCGGTGCCGATTCCGGCACCCCATCCTTCCAGGGGCTGATGGGTGTGACCACCCCGGTGTCGGGGCGGTCGCTCGGCCTCGGCGTGTACGGGCACTCCGGCGAAGAGAACCTGCACTCGGAGCTGGGAGGCGACCCGGTGAAGCTCGGATCGTCGAGTCTGGGGATGTACCTCACGCTCCCCATGGGCGCGAAGGCGACGCTCAACGGAGAGGCGTGGGCCGGCACCAACATGGACGACTACATGGGCGGCATCGCCCAGGGGATCCGCGTCGCCGGGACTTCGGCGAACGAGGTGGCGGCCCGCGGCGGGTGGGCGGAGCTGGCGCTCCGCTCGGCCGCCGGCACGCAGGTGAACTTCGGCTACAGCGTCGACGATCCCGACGACGACGACCTGGCCAGGGGGTCGCGGAGCCTGAACCGCGCGCTCTGGGCCAACGTCACCCGCGACGCAGGGGGCGGGTTGCGCTACGGCGTGGAGCTGTCCAACTGGGAGACCCGCTACGTGGAGATGGCGAGCGGGAAGAGCTGGCGGGTGCAGACGTCGGTCCAGTACTCGTTCTGAAGGGCTTGCCGGTCCCGGGATGGGGCGCGCCCGTCCCGGGACCGGCCAGGGGTGAACGACGGGACCCATCGGCTCGCGCAGGCTCTGGCCGACGCGACCGGCGCGAGCCTGACGGAGGCCGTCACCGGGGCTCTTCGCCTGCGGCTCGCCGAGGTCCGTACGACGATGGACGGCGACCTCCTGGACGCCGAGGTGGCTGAGATCCAGGCCTTCGTGGCGAACCCCACCGATCGGGATCCTCGCAGCGCCGAAGAGATCCTGGGCTACGACGCGCTCGGCCTTCCCCGCTGAGCATGGTGCTCGACAGCTCGGCTCCGCTGGCGATCCTGCTCTCGGAGCCCGAGGCGCCTCGCATGGTACGCGCCATCGGCGCCGCTTCGACGCGCTTGGTGGGGGTGCCGACGCTGGTCGAGACCGCGGCCGTGATGCCGGGGCGGAAGGGCGGAGCGGGAGCGATCGCCCTGGATGCCCTGGTCCTCCGCATGGGGATCAAGGCGGTCGAGATGGACGAGGACACCGGCCGGCCCGCGCGTCTGGCCTATGCCCGGTCCGGAAAGGGTGTGGGGTACCCGGGGGTGCTCAACTTCGGGGACTGCCTGGCCCATGGCGTCGCCATGGCGGGCGGTGAGCCCCTGCTGTTCACGGGCACGGACTTCGCCCAGACCGACGTGGAGGCCGCGGCCTGGTGAGAGGCCGCGGCTCCCGCCGGCCCTGCCGGCAGGGGTCGCGTGCCGTCAGGGCGTGCCCGAGGCCAGCAGCCTCGCCACGTCCGGCTCGAGGCTCTTCATCCCCGCCGCCCGGCCCACGGCCAGGGCCTGTTCGGGCGTCGCCCCCTCGAGCCAATGCGCACGCATCGCCAACAGCGCGCCGACCCGGTTGGCGCTGCCGCAGTAGAGCGCCGTCTTCCCGTCACCGGCAGCCTTCAGGATCTGGTCCACGGCCTCGGCGTTGGCGCGGGTGAGCCCCTCGGGGCCGCTGACGGGGACGCGGGTGAAGGAGACGCCGCGCCGGGCCGCGAAGGCCTCCTCCCAGCCCGCGCCGTCCTCCGTGGGGAGGCGGAGCGAGACGAACGTCTCGAAGCCGGCCTGGATCAGGGCGTCCATCTGGGCCTCGGTGAGTTGGCCGGCCGTGAGGAGGCCCGGCGCGGGCTCGTGGGCGTTGAAGACGCCCATGGCCGTGGCGACCTCCAGGGCGTCCACCGGGGCCGCGGCCGACGTGGTCACGGGGATGGGCTCGGAAGCTGCGGAATCGGGCGCCTGGCGCGGCGCGTCCGAGCAGGCGGCCAGGGGCGCCAGCGCGAGCAGCGAGGCCAGGGTCGGGAATCGGAGTGTGGTAGTCATGGCCTGGAAGCTCATCCAGCGTGCGTTCCAGTTCAAGGAGCGCGGAGGCGTGGCTCCCGCGCCCGAATCCCGTGTATACTCCGGCCCATGCCTTCGTACACCGTCAAGGACCTGATCGCGCTCCTGGATCTGGAGCGCATCGAGCACAACGTCTACCGCGGACGGAACCGCGACATCGGCACCGGGCGCATCTTCGGCGGCCAGGTGCTGGCGCAGGCGCTCGTGGCCGCCCAGCGCACCGTGCCGGACGACCGGCCCGCGCACTCCATGCACGGGTACTTCATCCTGGCCGGCGACCTGACCGTGCCCGTGGTCTACTTCGTCGACCGTCTCCGAGACGGGGGGTCGTTCACGACCCGCAGGGTGACGGCCGTCCAGAACGGCAGCGCCATCTTCGAGATGTCGGCGTCGTTCCACCGGCGCGAGGCCGGGTGGGAGCACCAGGCCCGCATGCCCCGGGTGCCGGACCCGGAAGCGCTCCCGCCCGAGCTGGACAGCCTCCGGGCCCGCGCCGCGGAGCTCCCCGAGACGCTCCGCGCCGTGCTCACCCAGGACCGCCCCCTGGACTTCCGCCTCGTGGACGGCCGCGACCCCCTGGACACCACGCCCCGGCCTCCGCTGAGGCAGTATTGGGTGAAGGCCGTGGGTCCCGTGGGAGACCAGCCCATCGAGCACCAGGCGGTGCTGGCGTACGCGTCGGACTACGGGCTCCTGGGCTCGGCGCTGGACCCCCACGGGGTGAGCTACCGGGACCCGCGCCTCATGGTGGCGAGCCTGGACCACTCCATCTGGTTCCACCGCTCCTTCCGCATGGATGAGTGGCTCCTGCACGTGTCCGAGTCGCCCATGTCGGCGGGTGCGCGAGGGTTCGCCCGCGGCATGTTCTTCACCCGCGACGGGGAGCTGGTGGCGTCCACGGCGCAGGAGGGGCTGGTGCGGGTGCGGCGGGGGTAGGCGCTACGCGTCTCCCGGGCCTCAGTGCGACCGGACGAGCGGCCACACGTGCTCGACGCGCCCGCCGCGGACGGCATAGAGCCGGTGGTGGAGGAACACCGTGCTGTCCCCGTAGGCCGGGATGAAGTCGAGGAGATCGCCCACCTTCGTCCGGTCGTCCGGGACGGAGAGGCGCACGACCCCGTGCTCCGCCGACCTGCCGAACTCACGGACGCCGGTCAGCGCCGCGCAGTCGGGGTTCTCCGCCCAGGTCGGCATGGTCTTGAAGCCCGCGTCGCAGATGATGCGCTCCGGGGCGGGTCGGCTGGTCACCGTGGTCCGCACGAAGAGCGCCGGCCGGGTCGGGGTTCCCCACTTCCGGTAGGTCACGTCCGAGAAGACCGCGGCCCCGGCCTGGATCTCCGTCACGCCCGGGACCCTCGCCGACACCGTGAAGGTGCCGCTCCCGCCGCAGCTCACGATGTCCACCGGTAGCCCTGCCTTTCGCAGGAGGCCGGCCGTCTCCACCAGGAACCCGACCGAACGCTCGATCTCGAGCCGCTTCCGCGCGGGATCCGTGATGTCCGGCGTATGGCCCTCCCAGCCCATGACGCCCCTCAGCCGGAGGCCGAGCGTGTCCTGCACGCGGCGGGCCAAGGTGAGCGCGGGTGCCCCGGGCGACACGCCCGCGCGGTGCATGCCCGTGTCCACCTCGAGGAGCACACCGATCTCCACTCCGGCGACCACGGCGGCCCGGCCGAGCTCGGCGAGCGTCGCGTCCGAATCCACCGCCACCTTCACGTCGGCGCGCGTGCGCAACGCGGCGATGCGGCGGTGCTTGCCGACGCCGACCAGCTGGTGCGCGATCAGGAGATCCCGGATCCCCGCGTCGGCCATGTGCTCCGCCTCCAGCACGGTCGCACAGGTCACGCCGATGGCTCCCGCGTCCCGGAGGCGCAGCGCCACGTCGGGAGCCCTGATCCCCTTGATGTGGGGCCGCCAGGCCACGCCCGCTTCGAGGAAGAAGCGGGCCAACGTGCGGATGTTGTCCTCCATCGTGTCCAGATCAACCCACAGGAAGGGCGTGTCGATGTCGTTCACGCCCAGTCCGATCTCGTCCATGGAATGCTCCTCGCCCCGGGCCGATCGCGCCGTGCTCGCGCGAAACCCAGGGGACAGGGCCCGCGCGACGTGCGGAAGTGAGCGGCCTCCACCCAGCCCCGCAAGCGTGCGGGCCCAGCGCAGCACTCCGGTGCTCGGCCTCCGGCGGCATCGTGCGTTGCACTCCACCGATGCAGCTCTTGCACAAACTGTACAAATAAGTGTACAGTTGATCCATGAAGAGGCAGATGAGCATCTCCGAAGCGCGGGCCCGCCTTCCCGAGCTGGCCCACAGGATCGCGGCTTCCCCCGGGCGGGTGGAGTACATCGCCCACCGTGACCTCGACGAGGACATCGCCATGACGACGCGCAGCCACCTCCGCTTCCTCGAGGACTCGCTCCGGGAGCTGAGGCGCCGCTCGGCGGGGGAGTTCCGCCTGGCCGGGAGCATGTCCACCGCGCTCTCCGACGCAGAGGTGGAGGCTGGGCTCGCCGCCGTGAAGGCGGGGGCCGCACGCACCGCGGATGCGAAGCGGAAGGGGCTGGAGACCTGACGTGTCGGGGTCGGGAGGCGTTCCCCCCCTGGCGGTCCTGGGCACGCACGCGCTCATCTGGCATGCGCTGGGCCGCCGGACCCGGCTGGGGCGCAAGGCCGCCGCGTTCCTGGACCGGGTTGAGTGCGGTGAGGCGGCCGCCTGGGTCCCGGCCATCGCCCTCGTGGAGCTCCTGGAGGCGGCCCACCGAGGCGTGATCCGTCTGGAAGGCGGCTCGGACGCGTGGGTGCAGGGGCTCATGGGCTCAGGGTCCTTCTTCGTGGCGGAGCTCACGGCCGAGGTGGCGCTCCGTGCCGACGCGCTCTACGCCATCCCGGAGCGGGGCGACCGGCTCATCGCCGCCACGGCGGCGCACCTCGGGCTCCCTCTCGTCACCCGGGATCCGGACATCGCACGGGCCGCGGGCGTCGCGCTCCTTTGGTGAAGCCTTGCCCTGAGGAGAGGGCTCCCTGCGGTCAGTACGTGACCACGCGAAGCCCCGGAAGCCGCTCGAAGTCACGGGCGTTGCGGGTGACCAGCGGAGCATCATCCACGAGGGCGGCGGTGCCGATGAGCAGGTCCATCGTCGAGACGGTCTCCCCGCGGCGGCGGAGTTCGGCGAGAACGCTCCCGTACCGCGCGGCGAACCGATCCGACGGGTAGGTGACCTGAAGGGCGCGCAGGAGCGAGGTCACGCGCTCACGCTCGCTCGCCGGATCCGCGGACAGCTCTGCACCGGCGAACAGCTCGCAGGCGACGTGGACGCTGACCACCAGCTCCTGGCCGGGAAGGCGATCGAGCATGGCATGCGCCGCGCCCTGGCCGCCGCGGGCCCCCTCTCGGAGGAGGTCCACGAGGAACGACGTGTCCAGGTGGGTCACAGGCGCTCGACCTTGGGCGTGTCCGCGGCCCGGTTGCGGATGAGGGCATCCACCGCGTCCAACGTCGATGGGTCCACGTCGAGCGTGCGCACGGCCCGTCGGAGCGCATCGGCGGTGGTTCCCGCCGTGAAGTGCTCCTTGATCACGTCGGAGAACGACTGGCCCTGCCGCTTCCGGCGTCTCAACGCCTCGTAGGCAGCCAAGTCGATGGTGATGGTCTTCACGGCCATGCTAAAACAGTACACTTATTCCACACTTATTATCAAGGGGCTTGGCCCGCCGGCGGGCATCGAGGGCGGGGGCGATGACCGTCCCGAAGCTGGCGCCGCGGTCTGGTACCCCGAATGGTGCGATGGGCCATCTGTGCTCGGATGCGCCTCGCCTTGCCCATCCCGGCGTGCGCACGCATATCGCATGGGTTCGACGCTCCACCCGGGGCGGCGTCGCGTCGACTCCACTCCCGGCCCTCGATCCCGCATCTCCGGAACCCGGCCATGTCCAAGCGTTCGGCAGCTCTCGTCTTCGGCCTTCTCGTCCTCTCCTTCTCGAGGGGGGCCGCACAGCAGACCCCATGGTACCCGTGGACCCTCCTCCCCCCGGAGGTCATGGACCAGATCATCGGGGAGGCCTCGGGGGAGACGGCGTGGAACACGCTCGCAGCCGCCACCCCGTTCGAGCGGGACAGGCTCGCCGCCGAGTACAAGGGCACCTTCTGGGAGGCTCAGTACGTCCTCGACCAGCTGAGGCTCTACGGGATCCCCGGCGCGGCGATCGAGCGCTTCCCCGGAGGCCAGACGTGGGACGGTGTGAAGGGGGATCTGTGGGAGGTGAGCCCGCTCCGCCAGAAGCTGTCGTCGTACCAGGACCTGAGGGCGATGCTGGCCAGCGGAAGCACGGACACCGACGTGACCGCGCCGCTGGTGTGGGTGGGGATGGGGACGCAGGGCGAGCTGGAGCGGGCCGGGGTCTCGGGGAAGATCGTCGTGACCGAAGGCTCGATCAGCTCGGTGCACCGCCTGGCTTGTCAGATGATGGGCGCGCTGGGCGTCGTCTCCGTCGCCAACGGCCGCCCCTTCTTCGATCCTCTGCAGATTCCCAACAGCGGGATCTCCGGACGGGGCGCCGACGCGGGCCCCGCGAAATTCGGCTTCTTCATCCCGCCCCGGGAGGCGGAGGTGCTGAAGCAGCGGCTCCTCGCCGGCGAGGCCATCACGGTCCACGCCGAGGTGGAGGCCGCCACCGAGACCTACGAGCAGCAGGACCCGGTGGCCCACATCCCCGGCACCGATCCCCAGGCCGGCGAGGTCGTCCTTTCGGCCCACCTGTTCGAGGGGTACGTGAAGCAGGGAGCGAACGACAACATGTCCGGGAGCGCCACGATCCTGGAGGTGGCGCGTACCCTGCACGCGCTCATCGAGAGCGGGCGCATCCCGAGGCCGAAGCGGACCATCCGGTTCCTGTGGGGCCCCGAGTTCTCCGGCACAGGCCCGTGGGTGACGGCCCACAAGGACCTCATGGAGAAGACGTTGGCCAACATCAACATGGACATGGTCGGCGAGTGGCTCATCAAGAACAAGAGCTACATGACGCTGGTGAGGACCACGTACGGGAACCCGCACTACATCAACGACGTCATGGAGAACTACTACCGGTTCGTGGGCGAGGGGAACCGGGAGCAGATCGCCAACCGGAGCGGGTTCTACAAGCTCACCCGCCGCATCGTCGCCCCCACGGGCTCCGACGAGCCGTTCTACTACAGCGTGGACACCCACTACGGCGCCTCGGACCACGAAGTCTTCAACGACTGGGGCGTGCAGGTTCCCGGGATCATGATGATCGCGTGGCCGGACCAGTGGTACCACACGTCCGGGGACCGGGCGGACAAGGCCGATCCCACGCAGCTCAAGCGGGTGGCCGTCATCGGCGCCGCCGGCGCCTACACGCTCGCCGTCGCCGACGACGAGATGGCGCTGAAGATCGCCGGAGAGACGGCGAGCAACGCCACGCGGCGCCTCGGCCACCAGCTCGTCATGGGCCTGGAGAAGCTCAACAACGCCGCGGCCGAGAACCTGGAAGCGTCGTACCGGTGGGCCCGCGCGCTGGTGGAGGGTGCCGCCATCGCGGAGAAGGCCACCCTGGAGAGCGTCAACGAGCTGGCCGCGGACAAGGCCCGGGTGGGCGCGTTCGTGAAGGCCATGCAGACCACCGTGGACCAGGTGGCCGCGGCGCACCTGGGCGCTCTCGATGCCCGCATGAGCACGGTGGCCGCGACGCTGAAGGTGCGCCCGGTGCGCCTGGCGCAGACCGACCTGGAGCGGCGGGCGGCCCGGACCATCCCCAGGCCCACAGCGCTGGTGAAGGCCAACGGCTACCAGGGATGGAGGGCGCCTCTGCAGGCGGTGTCCGCGGACGTCCTGGCCCGCTTCCCCACCGAGGGCGTGGCGAGCACGGCCGAGCTGCAGCTCCTCGTGAACGGCCGGAACAGCGTGCTGGACATCAAGAAGATGCTGGACGCCCAGATGCGCACGACCTCGGATCTCCAGGCCATCTTCAACCACCTGGAGATCCTGAAGGCGGCCGGGCTGGTGGAGATGTAGAGGTGGCGAGCGGCGCGGAGACCCCGGCAGGTGTTGCGGGCGCCCTCGGTGAGGTGCTCCGCGCCGCCCTGTTCGCCGCGGAGAAGCACCGCGCCGGAAAGCGGAAGGACGCCGACGCATCGCCCTACATCAACCACCCCCTGCAGGTGGCCGCGGTCCTCGCGGAGCACGGGGTGACGGATCCCGTGACGCTGCGGGCGGCGCTCCTCCACGACACCTTGGAGGACACGGCGACCACTCCCGCCCAGCTTGAGGAGGCGTTCGGCCAGGAGGTGACCCGGGTCGTTCTGGAGATGACGGACGACTCGGAGCTGCCGAAGGCCGAGCGCAAGCGCCTCCAGGTCGAGCACTCGTCGGAGCTCTCCGAGCGGGCGAAGCTCGTGAAGCTGGGCGACAAGATCTGCAACGTCACGGACGTGGGGTGGAATCCGCCCAGGGACTGGTCGCTGAGCCGGAGGGTGGAGTACCTGGACTGGACGGCGAGCGTGGTGGAAGGGTGCCGGGGGACGCACGCTGCGCTGGAGGATCGGTACGACAGGGTGCTGGCGGCGGCGAGGAAGGAGCTGGAGGGAGGGGGAGAAGGGTGAGGGCGGGCCGGGCCGCGTATCCCAACGCCCCGTTTCGCGCGCCATGATCCACTGCACGGAACGCACATCGGATCACGGGGAGTTGACACCATGCATGCACCCATGCATGTATATTTCATGCCGACCAAGACCATCTCCATCGACCTGGAAGCGTACGAGCGACTCCGGCGCGCCCGCAGGAGTCCGGACGAGTCCTTCTCGCGGGTGATCAAGCGGGCCGCCTGGGAGGTCACTCCGTGCACGGCCGGGCAGCTGCTTGACGCGCTCGCGAGCGTCCCTCCGACGGAGGAGGCCGTGCTGACGCGGCTCACCGCCGCCCAGGCCTCGGACGCTCCCCCGGAGAGCGCATGGCCCGCTTCCTGACACTGGACACGTCGTTCCTGGTGGACCTGGAGCGGGAGCGGCGGTCGGGCGGTGCCGGCCCCGCACATCGGTTCCTCCGAGCCGACCCGGATGCCGAGCTGGGACTCTCCGCCGTCGCGCTGGGGGAGCTGGTGGAGGGATACGGCGACGCCGACCACCCGGTGCTGGCTGCGATCCGCCGGACCCATCGCCTGCTCGATGTGGACGAGGGGGTCGCGCTCGCCTACGGGCGGATCACCCGTGCCCTTCGTGCCAAGGGTGCGCTGATCGGAGCGAACGACCTGTGGATCGCCGCCACGAGCCTCCGACACGACGCCGCCCTCGTCACGGCGGACGTGGAGCACTTCCGGCGCGTGGACGGCCTCCGCGTGGTGAGCTATCGCTGAGGCCTGAGGACGAGCGCGGACAAGGACGCCAGCCCCACGCGCTTGCCCCCCCTCGGGACCGCCCGTAGTGTGCCGAACCGCTTCAGCGTCCATTCCACGGAGTCAACCGTGAGCCTTCTGCGCCCTTCCCGATCCCTGGCCGTCTCCGCCGCCCTCGCCGCCGCCCTGGCCGCCGGCGCTCAGTCCACCCCGGCCCAGCAGGCCACCCCCATCACTTCCGCCGAGCTGGCCGCCTTCCACTCCCGGTCCATCGGACCGGCGGTGACGGGCGGGCGCATCACCGACGTGGAGATCCACCCGGACCATCCGTCCACGATCTACATCGGCACCGCGTCGGGGGGGATCTGGAAGAGCACGAACCGCGGACACCAGTGGAAGCCCATCTTCGACGACAAGCCGGTGAGCACCTTCGGCGACGTGGCCCTCGCCCCGTCCAGCCCGAGCGTGCTCTACGCCGGCACCGGCGAGCAGAACAACCGCCAGAGCACGTCGTGGGGCAATGGCGTGTACCGCTCCGACGACGGCGGCGCCACCTGGCGCCACCTGGGCCTCGAGGGCACGCGCCACGTGGGCCGCATCCTGGTCCACCCCACCAACCCCGACGTGGCGTGGGTGGCGGGGATGGGGAACCTGTGGGCCGAGGGGGAGGAGCGCGGGGTCTTCCGCACCCGGGACGGCGGACGCACGTGGCAGAAGGTGCTCTACGTGGACGCACTCACCGGCGCCTCGGACCTGGCCATGGACGCCCGGAACCCCGACGTCCTCTACGCCGCCATGTACCAGCGCCTGCGCAAGGCGTGGGGGTTCAACGGCGGTGGCCCGGGGAGCGGGATCTACAAGTCCACCGACGGCGGCTCCACCTGGAAGGAGCTGACGAACGGGCTGCCCGCCGGCGAAATGGGGCGCATCGGGATCGCCGTGTCGCGCTCCAACCCGGACGTGGTGATGGCGCTGGTGGAGGCGCCGAACAAGCCGGCGCCCGGCCGGCAGGGCGCCCCGCAGGGCGACCCGGAGAGTGGCATGGGGGGCGGCCGCCGAGACCCAGGCGCCACCGGCACGTACCGCTCCGAGGACGGGGGCGCCACGTGGCGGAAGATGAGCGACGAGAACCAGCGCCCAATGTACTACTCCCACATCTTCATCGACCCCAACGACGACAAGCTGGTCTACAGCGCTTCCACCAGCTCGGTGAAGAGCACCGACGGCGGGGCGACCTGGATCGACATCTCCGCCGAGCCCTCCTACGACGTGGGCGTCCATCTGGACATGCACGCCATGTGGATCGACCCCGAGGACAGCGACCACTTCTACCTGGCCGGCGACGGCGGCCTCCACGAGACCTTCGACGGCGGTGTGAGCTACCGGAAGATCAACAACTTCGAGATCGGCCAGTTCTACGCCATCGGCGTGGACATGCGCGACCCGTACTGGGTGTACGGTGGGATGCAGGACAACCACTCGTGGATGGGGCCCTCGGAGACGCGGCGCTACGACGGGATCCTCAACGACGACTGGATGCAGATCGGCTTCAGCGACGGCATGTACCAGCAGGTGGACAAGGCGGGCCCCCGCTACGTGTACAGCTCGGCCACCCAGGGGAGCTACAACCGGGTGGACGTCATCGCGGGGACCAAGCGCCCCATCGGCCCCGTCGCCCCCGCGGGCGAGCAGTACCGCTTCGACTGGACGTCGCCCGGGATGGCCTCGATGCACCAGGAGGGGCTCTTCTACATGGGCGGCAACCGCCTCTTCATCTCCCGGGACTTCGGCGAGACGTGGGAGCGGACCCAGGAGATGGGGCGGGGGATCGACCTGGCGGCGCGCTCCCTCATGGGCGTCTCCACCGGCGACGTCTACATCTCGGCCAATGACGGGATCGGGGGCTTCGGCGTGGTGAGCACGCTCTCCGAATCGCCGCTGGACATGAACGTCCTCTGGGTGGGGACCGACGACGGCAACGTGCAGGTGTCCCGGGACCAGGGCCGGAGCTGGACCGAGGTGTCGAAGAACGTCCGGGGCGTCCCCGACGAGACGTACGTGAGCCGGGTCGAGGCGTCGGCGCACGCGCTGGGGACGGCGTACGTGACCTTCGACGGACACCATGGAGGCGACTTCGCCCCGTACGTGTTCCGCACCACCGACTTCGGGGCCACGTGGACGCCACTCCACGCCGGGCTCCCCGAGGGCTCGGTAAACGTCATCGCCGAGCATCCCGACAACGCCGACGTGCTCTTCCTGGGCACGGAGAACGCCGCCTGGGTCTCCACCGACGGCGGCGCCACCTGGGCGCTCCTGCCCAATGTTCCCCGCACGGCGTACGACGACATGCTGGTGCATCCCCGGGAGAAGGACCTGGTGATGGGGACCCACGGGCGGAGCATCTGGATCCTGGACGACACCCGCTTCCTCGCCGGGTGGAACGCTACGACGAGGGGCGCCGCGGCCCATCTCTTCTCCGCTGACGACGCGACGCTCTTCCGCTACCGGAAGGACAACTCGTACCGGGCGCAGGCCGAGTTCTCCGGGACCAACCCTCCGGACGGCATCGAGCTGACGTACCGCCTCGGGGCGGGGAGCGGCGACGCCCAGATCCAGGTCGCGCGTTCCGATGGGAAGGTGATCCGGCGCATGCGCGTGCCCTCCGGCGAGGGCGTGCACCGGGTGAGCTGGAACCTGCGGCACGACGCCTCGGCCGAGCCGGACACCTGGGGGCGGTGGGACGACCCGGACTACCCGCGCCCGCCCCAGGTCCAGGGGGGGCCGATGGTCTCGCCGGGGACGTACACGGTGACGCTCCAGGCCCGGGGCACCACGTCCGCCACCACGGTGCGGGTGACCGGGGATCCGCTCCTGGAGCGCACCGACGAGGAGTACCGCGCCGCCGAGGCGTTCCTCCTCCGCGTCGCCGCGCTGGAGGCGGGGGTGCAGGAGGCGCTCCGCGCCGCCGGCACCGAGGGTCCGGCTGCCACGCGGCTCAGGGCGCTGGCCCGGGAGGTCTCCGGGTTCGCCCGGCCCTTCGGCGACGCAGGACGCTTCTACGACGGGAACTTCGACGCGCCCAAGGCCGCGGATCTGGCCCGGTTGGCGGAGCTGGAGGCCGCGCTGGGAGGCGCCAGGTAGGGCGCGAGGCAGGGCGCCGGCTCCGGGTGAGGCAGGGCGCCGCCCCGGTCCGCATCCCCGGGGGGCGCTTGCGTGCCCACGACTTGGACCCTATAGTCAGACCAGTCGGTCTAACCGTGGGGTCCAAGCATGGCGCGTCCCCGTTTCGAGAAGCTCGATCCGCAGAAACAGGAGGCGATCCTGGCCGCCGCCGCCGACGAGTTCGCGGCGCGGGGCTTCGAGGGCGCCTCCCTGAACCGGATCATCGAGCGCGCGGGCACGAGCAAGGGCGCGCTCTACTACTACTTCGACGACAAGGCGGACCTGCTGGCGACGGTCGCCGAGCAGGCGGTGAAGAGGGTGCTGGCGGAGACCGACTTCCCGCCCCTCGCGTCGCTCACGAAGGAGGACTACTGGGAGCGGGTGCGGGACGTGTCGCGCCGCTCCTTCAGGTCGCTGGAGGTAGACACATGGTACGTCCGGTTGCTGCGGGCGTTCTGGCGCCTGCGGGAAGAAGAAGGAGCGCGGAGCGCCACGGCGGGCGTGATGGACTGGAGCCGGGACCTGACGCGCGAGTTCCTGGAGCGGGGACAGACGCTGGGCACCGTGCGCACCGATCTCCCCCTGGAGTTGATGCTCGAGATGTTCCTCGCGGCGGACGAGGCAGGGGATCGCTGGATCCTGGAGCGGTGGGAGGGGCTGGACGAGCGCGGCAAGGCCGGCCTGCTCGACGCGCGCCTGGACTTCGCGCGCGACATGCTGGACGCGCGGCACATGGGGTGGGAGCCGTGAGCTGCGTGCTGAAGGGCGCGCTGCTGTGCATGGCGCTGACGATCCTGGTGCCCGCGGGCCTGGGCGCGCAGGCCGCCCGCGAGCTCACCGTGGAGGAGAGCGTGCAGATGGGGCTGGAGCACAACGCCCGCTTGCGCGCCGCGCGCGCGGACGTGGATGCGGCGCGGGCGGGGGAGCGGCAGGTGGGCGCCGCCCGGCTCCCGGCGCTCCGCAGCCAGGCGTCGTACGGGCGACTGAGCAACAACATCCCGGGGGTGGAGTTCACCATCCCGGGCTACGACAGCACGTTCACGTTCCAGGGTGTGCAGCTCGATCGCCTCCAGACCGAGCTGAGCCTCGAGCTTCCGCTGCTGGCCCAGCTCCGGCTGGGGCACGAGGCCCGCGCGGCCGGGCACGACGCGGCGGCGGTGGCGCTCGGCCTGGAGCAGGAGCGCTCCGACGTGGCCTTCGACATCCGGCGCGCGTACTGGAACCTGCATCGGGCGCGGGAGAGCCGCGCCACCGTGCAGGCGGCGCTCGCGGGGGTGGAGGCGCACCTGCAGATGGTGCGGGAGCGCGTGGAGGAGGGCGCCGCCCTCACCCGCGACCTGCTGGCGGCGCAGACGAGGCGTTCCGAGGTGCTGCTGGAGCAGGTGGAGGCCGACAACGCGGTGCGCGTCGGCGAGCTCGAGCTGAACCGCCTCATCGGGCTCCCGCTGGACGAGCCGCTCCGGCCGGTGTCGGAGCCCCCCGCGGTGCCGCAGCTCGCGGAGCCGGGGCTGGTGAGCGCGACGGTGAACGACGGGCGTTCGCGCATCGCGGCACTGGAGCGCCAGGTGCTGGGGCTGCGCGAGCGGTTGGGTGCCGCCGGCGCGTCCCGGCTCCCGGAGGTGGACTTCTACGCGCGTTGGCTCTACGCGAAGCCGAACCCGTACTTCTTCATGGAGCAGGACCGCTTCAACGCCACCTGGGAGCTCGGGCTCTCCGGCCGCTGGGCCATCTGGGAAGGCGGCCGGAGCGGGGCCAGGGAGCAGGAGGCTCGCTCACGCCTGGAGGCGGCGGAGGCGCGGCTCCAGGACACGGCGGAGCAGGTGGCGGTGGAGACCGCGCGCCTTCGGCTCGAGGTGCGGCGCGCGGCGGAGGCCGTGGGCGTAGCCGAGCAGAACGTGGGGGTTGCGGAGGAGTCGTTCCGGGTGGTGGGGCACCAGTTCGCGGAGGGGACGGCTCTGTCGGCGGACGTGCTGGACGCCGAGGAGGCGCTCCGGCGGGCGCGGGCCCGGCGCGTCGACGCCCTGGCCGACCACGCCATCGCCGAGGCCGCGCTCCTGAACGCCCTGGGCCGGGTCTGGTGAGCCATGGGCGCCGAAGCCGTCTTCCGGGCGCGAGGCGTGACCAAGGTCTACGACATGGGCGAGGTGCAGGTGCACGCGCTCCGCGGCGTGGACCTGGATCTGTACGCGGGGGAGCTGGTCGTGCTCCTGGGCGCGTCGGGGAGCGGGAAGTCCACGCTGCTCAACATCCTCGGGGGTCTCGACACCGCCACGTCCGGGCAGGTGATCTACCGGGATCACGATCTCACGCAGGCCGACGACGCTGCCCTCACCCACTACCGGCGCGACCACGTGGGGTTCGTGTTTCAGTTCTACAACCTCATCCCGAGCCTCACGGCGCGGGAGAACGTGGCCATCGTCACGGAGATCGCCGGGAACCCCATGTCCCCCGCCGACGCCCTGAACCTGGTGGGGCTGGGCAGCCGCCTGGACCACTTCCCGGCGCAGCTCTCCGGGGGCGAGCAGCAGCGCGTGGCCATCGCCCGCGCCATCGCGAAGCGCCCTGAGGTCCTGCTGTGCGACGAGCCCACGGGGGCCCTGGACTCCGAGACCGGCGTGGTGGTGCTCGAGGTCCTGGAGCGCGTGAACCGTGAGCTGGGCACGACGACGGTGGTGATCACGCACAACGTGGTGCAGGCGGGGATCGCCGAGCGGATCGTGCACCTGCGCGACGGCCTGATCTCGCGGATCGAGATCAATGCGAACAGGACGCCGGCCCGCGAGCTGACGTGGTGACATGAAGGCCTTCGACCGCAAGCTGCTCCGCGACCTGTGGGGGATGCGCAGCCAGGCCGTCGCCATCGCGTTCGTGGTGCTCGCCGGGGTCGCCACCTACGTGGCCATGCGCAACGTCATGGCGTCGCTGGAGGTCACGCTCGACAGCTACTACCGGGAGTACCGGTTCGCCGACGGCTTCGCGGCGGCCCGGCGCGTGCCGGAGTCGGTGCGCGCGCGGCTGGCCGCCATCCCGGGTGTGAGCGCTCTGGAGACCCGGGTCACGGCTCCGGTGAACCTCGAGGTGCCGGGCTTCGACGAGCCGGTGGCGGGCCTCCTGGTCTCGGTGCCCGAGGACCGGCAGCCCGTCCTCAACCGCCTCTTCCTGAGGGAGGGGCGGCTGGTGCGCGCCGGGCGCGAGGACGAGGTGGTGCTCAACGAGGCGTTCGCCGAGTCCCACGCGCTGCGCCCCGGCCACACGATCACGGCCATCGTGAACGGGCGTCGGCGCGATCTCACCGTCGTCGGCGTCGGCCTCTCGCCGGAGCACCTGCTCCAGATGCAGCCCGGGACCCTCTTTCCCGACCCGGTGCGCTTCGGCGTGATCTGGATGGGGCGCGGCGCCCTGGCCGCCGCCTACGACATGGAGGGGGCCTTCAACGACGTGGCGTTCTCCCTGACGCCGGGCGCCAGCGTGGACGACGTCATCGAGCGCGTGGACCTGATCCTGGCGCCGTACGGGGGCGTGGGAGCGTACGCCCGCCGCCTTCAGCTCTCCAACTGGGCGATCTCCGAGGAGTTCCGACAGCTGCGCTCGTCCTCGACGACGCTCCCCCTCGTGTTCCTCGCGGTGGCTGCGTTCCTGCTCAACGTGGTGGTGAGCCGCCTGATCACCCTGCAGCGCGAGCAGGTTGGAGTGCTGAAAGCGTTCGGCTACAGCAACGCCGCCGTCGGGCTCCACTACGTGAAGTTGGTGCTGGTGATGGCGCTGGCCGGCGCGGCCGCGGGGATCGGGGTGGGGCTCTGGCTGGGCTCGCTCATGGGCGACCTGTACCTGGAGTACTACCGCTTCCCCGCGCTGGACTACCGGGCGAGCATCCCCGTCATCGTCACCGCCGTGGGCCTGACCACGGGCGCGTCCATCCTGGGCGTGTTGAGCGCCGTGCGCCGCGCCGTGCGCCTCTCGCCGGCCATCGCCATGCGTCCCGCCCCGCCGCCGCTCTACCGCAGGACGGTGCTGGAGCGCCTCGGACTGGAGCGCGCATTCGACCAGCCCTCGCGGATGATCGCCCGGAACCTGGAGCGCCAGCCGGTGCGCTCGGCGCTCACCGTGGTGGGGATCGCCAGCTCGTGCGCGATCCTCATCATGGGGATGTTCTTCACCGACTCCATCGAGCACGTGCTCCGCGTGGAGTACGGCCTCTCCCAGCGGGAGAACCTGAACGTCTCCTTCGTGGGGCCCACCTCCACTGCCGCCGTGCACGAGCTGGCCGCGCTCCCGGGGGTCCGCCACGCCGAGGCGACGCGGGCGGCCCCGGTGCGGCTCCGCCGTGAGCACCGGGAGTACGACACCGCCATCCAGGGGATCCCTCCGGGAGCATACCTCCGCCAGGTCGTGAACACCGAGCTGGAGCCCATCGCCATCCCGGCGCACGGGATCGTGCTCACCGAGCGCCTCGCCCAGACGCTGAGTGCCGGTGCGGGCGACACCGTGGTGGTGGAGGTGCGCGAGGGGGCTCGGCGTATCCGAAGCGTGCCCGTCGCCGGGATCACCCAGCAATACGTCGGCCTGGCAGCGTACATGGAGATCTCGGAACTGAACCGCCTGGTGGGCACGGGGCAGGCCGTGACGGGCGCGCTCCTCCTCACCGACGCCAGCCGCGAGGAAGAGTTGAACAAGGCGCTCCGGGAGCGGCCGCAGGTGGCGAGCATCGCGTCCCAGGAGCGTATGATCGCCTCCTTCCGCGACACCATGGACCGCAGCATGCTCACCATGACGCTGATCCTCACGGTGTTCGCCGGGGTCATCGCGTTCGGCGTGGTCTACAACGCCGCGCGCATCTCGCTCTCGGAGCGGGATCGGGAGCTCGCCAGCCTGCGCGTCCTCGGGCTGAGGCGGGGCGAGATCTCGTTCATTCTCATCGGGGAGCTGGCGGTGCTCACGCTGGTCGCGCTCCCCATCGGATTCCTGCTCGGCTCGGCGGCCAGCGCCGGCCTGGTGCAGGCGTTCCAGACCGACATGTATCGCTTCCCGCTGGTGCTCGGCCGGAAGACCTTCGGCATCGCCGCCGCGGTGGTGCTGGGCGCCGCCGTGGTGTCGGGGCTCGTCGTCCACCGCAAGCTCAGCCAGCTCGATCTCGTGGGCGTCCTGAAGACGAGGGAATGATGTTCAAGATCACGCGCAAGCAGGTCGTCCTGGGGGCCGCGGCCGTGGCGGTCCTCGCGGCACTGGTCTGGTCCTTCCTCCCCGAGCCGGAGCCGGTGCAGACCGCCGCGGTGCGGCGCGGCCCGCTCCAGGTGATCGTGGAGGAGGAGGCCAGGACCGAGGTGGCCGACCGCTACACGGTATCGTCCCCCGTGAGCGCCTGGGTGCGCCGCATCGAGCTCGAAGCCGGCGACTCGGTGGTGGCGGGGCAGTCCCTCGCGAGCCTGGAGCCGCCGCGCACCCCCGTCCTCGACCCGTCGAACCGCACGGGGGCGGAGGCGCGCGTGCGGGCCGCCGAGTCCGCGGCGACGCAGGCGCGCGCGGAGCACGCGCGCGTCGAGCGGCTCGCTGCTGCCGGCGCCGCCACCCGACAGGCGCTGGAGCAGGCCGCCGGCGCAGCCGACCGGGCCGACGCCGAGCTGGACGCGGCGCGCGCCGCGCTCAGCGGTGCGGCGGGTGCCGGCGGGCTGGCCGTGGAGCAGGTGCTCCGCGCGCCCGTGGCCGGACGCGTGCTCTCCATCCCCAGCCGGAGCGCGCGCCACGTGAACCCGGCGGAGCCGCTCGTCGTGATCGGCAGCACGGAGCACCTGGAGGTGCACGCGGACGTGCTGTCGCAGGACGCGGTGCGCATCCGCCCCGGCACCCGGGTGATGCTCGAGCAGTGGGGCGGCGACACCCCGCTCCAGGCGGTGGTGACCCGGGTGGAGCCCCAGGGGTTCACGTCGGTCTCCTCCCTGGGGGTGGAGGAGCAGCGCGTGCGCGTGGTCGCCGCCATCGAGTCCCCGCCCGAGAGCTGGAACGGCGGGCTCGGCGCCGGCTACCGGGTGCTTGCGCGCTTCGTCGTCTGGGAGGGCGAAGACGTGCTCCAGGTGCCCAGCGCGGCGCTCTTCCGCGTGGGCGAGGAATGGGCCGCGTTCGTGGTCGAGGCCGGCCGCGCGGTGCGCCGCACGGTGAAGATCGGCCAGCAGGCTGGGCTCGATACCCAGGTGCTCGAGGGGCTCCAGGAGGGCGACCAGGTGATCGTCCACCCGGGGAACGCCGTCGAGGATGGCGTCGCGGTCGAGCCGGGGCTGGGGGCGGGGGCGGGGGAG
>DATIKQ010000058.1:0-30757 GCA_035477395.1 Longimicrobiales bacterium | reverse complement strand
GGTCGACACGCGAGCCTGGAACACCCGGGCGAATCGAACTCGGACCCACATTCGGTGGCAGTTCACCCGTAAGGACGCGCGCGTCAAGTTCGGCTATCAAAAGAATGTCTCCAGCCGGTCAAAGACCTAGGCCGCAATTAGCGGGCTGCTCAGGCGCCAGCGACGCTCAGTAGGACTTGTCCAGCCAGGCCGGCTGACCTTCGAGCGGACCCCACCCCCCTTCCGCCTTCGCCGCGCGCGGGCGCATCCTGCCGAACCCCCCCTCCTGGTTCCAGGAGAGCGCCATGATCGACACTCCCGAGATCGTCCTGACCGAGCCCCGGCATGCGGCCGTCATCCGCCTCGCCATCCCCAGGGAGGCGATCCGCGCGGTCATGGGCCCGGCCATCGCCGAGGTGATGGCGGCGCTCGAGGCGCAGGGGCTCGCTGCGTCGGGCCCGGTCTTCAGCCACCACTACCGCATGGACCCGGCCTTCTTCGACTTCGACGTGGGGATCCCCGTGGACGGCATCGTCGCGCCCACGGGGAGGGTGAAGGAGGGGCGGCTGCCGGGGGCCAAGGCGGCGCGCACCGTCTACCACGGGGGCTACGAGGGGTTGGGCGCGGCCTGGGGAGAGCTGGAGGCCTGGGTGGCCTCGCGGGAGCTGGAGCGGGCCCCGGACTTGTGGGAGTGCTACCTCGCGGGGCCCGAGTCGAGCCCGGACCCGGCTGACTGGCGCACCGAGCTGGTCCAGCCCCTCCTGGGATGAGGCGGGTGGGGCGCGCCGGGCCGGGGTGGGGAACACCGGCGCCCCTGGCGGGTTCTCCGCCCCGGTCGTCGATTCACGTCGGAGTCCATCGTTTCCGGAGCATCCCATGAGCGCGTTCCGCACCCTTCCCGCCGCCCTCGTCGTCGCGGCCCTGGCCGCCTGCGGCGGCGAGCCCCCGGCCGAGGAGGCCGCCCAGGCCGAGGTCCAGGCCGCTGCCGAGACGGCCCGTGCGCCCTCCCCCTGCTACATCGCCGGCGGGACGCCCGAGGAGGCTCTGACCCGGCCGAGCCCGCTGGCGCAGGCCGCGTTCGCGCTCGCGGGCGCCGAGGGCACCCTGTGCTACGGCGCGCCGTCGGTGAAGGGGCGGAAGATCATGGGCGAGCTGGTCCCCTTCGGGGAGCCCTGGCGCCTCGGCGCCAACGAGGCCACCGCCTTCCACCTCACCGCGGCCACCGAGATCGGGGGCGTGGTGCTCCAGCCCGGCACCTACTCCTTCTACGCCATCCCCGGCGAGACCGAGTGGACGTTCGTGCTGAACTCCGCCGCGGACCGGTGGGGGATTCCCATCGACGAGAGCGTGCGCGCCACGGACGTGGGGAGCTTCGCTGCGAAGCCGGAGGCCACCGAGGCCCCCGTGGAGACGCTCGCGTTCCGCTTCGAGGCCGCCTCCGGCGGCACCGCGGGCGAGTTCGTGATGGAGTGGGAGAGCACCCGCGTGCGCATTCCCGTGCGTCCCGCCCGGGCGTCGGCGCCCGCCATGTGAACGACGGGAGGGCCGGGATGGCATTGACCTCTCCTGGCCCTCCCGCCATCCTTCCCGCATGAGCCTCCAGACGACGACCGGCACGACCTCCACCGGCGGCACGACCCGCCGGGGGGCTGCGCGCGTCGGTTGAGCTGAGGCGGACACCAGACCGAGCGGCGCGGCCCCCGGAACCCAGGGGCCGCGCTTTTCTTTGGGACCCTGGCGAGCGCCGCGACGCCGAGCCAACCGCAACCGAGTTCCGACCATGTCGAGCGAAACGATCCAGATCACCCTCCCCAACGGCGACCTCCTCCAGCTCCCCCGGGGCTCCACCCCCGGAGACGTGGCTGCGTCGATCGGACCCGGGCTCGCGAAGTCGGCGGTTGCGGCGGTGGTGGGCGGCCAGACGGTGGGCCTGCAGACGCCCCTCGAGGACGACGTGACCCTGCGCATCCTCACCGAGAAGGACGCGGGCGCGCTGGCCGTGCTCCGCCATTCCGCGGCCCACGTCCTGGCGACGGCGGTGCGCGAGCTTCGACCGGGAGCGGGGATCGGCTTCGGTCCCGCCATCGACGAGGGCTTCTACTACGACTTCGAGGTGGACGCCCCCTTCACGCCCGAGGACCTGGCGGCCTTCGAGGCCAAGATGCACGAGGTGGCCTCGGCGGATCAGACCTTCGAGCGCCGGCGCGTGGACAAGGCGGAGGCCCGCACGCTGTTCGCCGACGATCCGCTCAAGCTCGAGCGCCTCGAGGAGTTCGCCGACGACGAGGTCATCACGGTCTACCGGAACGGTCCCTTCCTGGACTTGTGCCGGGGGCCCCACGTCCCCAGCACGGGGAAGCTGAAGCACTTCAAGCTGCTCTCCGCCGCCGGCGCGTATTGGCGGGGCGACGAGAAGCGGCAGATGCTGCAGCGCATCTACGGCACGGCGTTCTTCAGGCAGGCGGATCTCGAGGAGCACCTGCGCCGCCTCGAGGAGGCCAAGAAGCGGGACCACCGCAAGTTGGGCCGGGAGCTGGACCTGTTCAGCACCGACGACCGCGTGGGGCAGGGGCTCATCCTCTGGCACGCGCGGGGCTCGCTCGTGCGCATGGAGATCGAGAACTACGAGCGCGAGCTCATACTGAAGCACGGCTACCAGATCGTCTACACGCCGCACATCATGAGCGAGCGGATCTTCGAGATCTCCGGACACCTGGAGAACTTCAAGGAGCAGATGTTCGGTGCCATGGAGGTCGAGGGAGCGCGCTACCGCCCCAAGCCCATGAACTGCCCCGGGCACATCGCCGTGTACCAGAGCCAGCAGCGCTCCTACCGCGACCTGCCCATCCGGATGGCCGAGTTCGGGACCGTGTACCGCTACGAGCGCAGCGGCGTGCTCCACGGCATGCTCCGGGTGCGGGGCTTCACCCAGGACGACGCCCACGTCTTCTGCACGCCGGGGCAGGTGCCGGGCGAGATCGAGCGGCTCCTGGACCTGGTGGACGAGATGCTCGCCACGTTCGGGTACCCGTACACCATCGAGCTGGCCACGAGGCCCGACAAGGCGCTGGGCAGCAAGGCCGACTGGGACGACGCCATCAAGATCCTTGCCGACACGCTGAACGCCCGCGGCGTCGCCTTCGAGCTCGACGAGGGGGGCGGCGCCTTCTACGGGCCCAAGCTGGACTTCAAGCTCATCGACGCCATCGGGCGGAAGTGGCAGGGGCCCACCGTCCAGCTCGACTTCAACCTCCCCGAGCGCTTCGCGATGGAGTACGTGGGGGAGGACAACCATCCGCACCGCCCGGTGATGCTCCACCGCGTGCTCGTGGGCTCCATGGAGCGCTTCATGGGCGGGCTCATCGAGCACTACGCCGGCGCGTTCCCAACTTGGCTCGCCCCCGAGCAGGTGCGGGTGATGCCCATCTCCGAGCAGTGGATCCGGAGCGCCGCCTCCCTGGTGGCGGACCTGAAGCTGGCCGGCGTCCGTGCCAGCCTCGAATCCCGGGAAACCCTCGGGTACCGGATCCGCGAGGCCGAGACGCTGAAGATCCCCTACATGGGGGTGGTGGGAGAGCGCGAGGCCGAGGACCGCACCGTGGCCGTGCGCAAGCGCGGGGCCGGCAAGAAGCAGGAGGTCATGGACCGGGAGCGCTTCGTGGACCTGGTGGTGAGGGAGATCAAGGAGCGCACGCTGGGCTGAGCCGCGCTACCGCCCCGGGACCTCCAGCGCGCGGGTGAGCCGCTTCAGGGCGTGGAGGAGCGCGTACGCCGTCGTCCCCACCGTTAGCCAGGCGAGCCACGGGAGGGCGAGGCGCCACCCCGCGCCCGTGGCCACCGAACGAGCCAGCGCCACCGCCGTGGTGGCCGTCACGAAGGCGTACATCGCCGGGTAGTCCCGGCCCAGCGCGAAGCGGAGGCTGAACGGCCAGGGAGAGGGCGTCCACCCGGAGAAGCGGGGGAGGAACGCCGGGGTGCGCCGCGCCCAGGCCGCGAAGGCGTCCCCGTGGCGCTCCAGGAGGAAGCGCTCCTCGGCCATGGCGATGCGCTCGTGGTAGAGCCAGGAGAGCAGCGTGACCCCCAGCACCGATGCCGGCGAGCCCGCGACCGCCGCCACGCTGGCCCACAGGAGCCCGTTCCCAAGGTAGAGGGGGTGGCGCACCAGCGAGTAGGCGCCGGTCGTGTTGAGCGACTCGGCGCGAAGCTCCCGGGTGCCGCGCCCCGACGTCCCTGCCGGGACCGTTCCCGCCGTCCACGCCCGGAGCAGGAGCCCCAGCGCGCCCAGGGCCATCCCTCCGGCGGTCCACACCGCGCCGGCCCCCGGCCCTCCCGCGGGCACGGGGTCCAGGACCACCTCTCCAACGACCAGCGCCAGCACCAGCACCGGGGGGTAGCTCCGCCACCTGAAGAGCCCCTCGCCCTGGGCGCGGAGCTCGGCGGCGAGGCCGGGAGGGGAGGGCGGAAGCTGGGTCACCTGTGGCGGGGATGGGGTGGGCGAAGGGACGGTTGGGGAAATCTGCCTGGCCCGAGGGCCTTGGGCAAAGGCGCCGGCAGCTAGGAGCAGCCACCGCCTTGCCCGATGGCCAGCATAGTGGTACCAACGATAGTACGTCACCCCGTACCTACGGTGGTCCTTGTGCCCATCCTCAAGCCCAGCCAAGACGTCCAGCCTCTCTCCGCCTTTCGGGCCAACGCAGCGGGCTTCCTCGACCAGGTGAGAGCGACGAAGCGTCCTCTCGTCATCACGCAGCACGGGAAGAGCGCCGCGGTCGTCCTGGACGTCGACGAGTACGAAGCACTTGTGGAGGAGATCGAGGTCATCCGGGACATTCGCCAAGCGAAGTCGGAGCTGGCGCGGGGTGAGGGGATCGCGCACGAGGACGTGGTCGGCGATCTCCGCGCGAGACTGCGACGGTGAGGATCGTCTGGTCTCCAACCGCGAGGAAGCGGGCCCGGGCTGCGGTCGATCACATCCGCCTCGATCGGCCCCAGGCAGCTTACGAGTGGCTGGACTGGCTGGTGCACCGGATTGAATTGCTGCCTGACTTCCCTGAGCAGGGAAGGGTGGTGCCCGAGTGGCACGAACCGGCGGTGCGAGAGGTGTTTCACGAGCCCTACCGCATCATCTACGAGGTCCTCGAAGATCGGATGGAGATCCTCACGCTGAGTCACCTCCGGCAGCAGCTCCCTCCCGGACCGCCGGGGAGCTCTTCCTGAACCAAGCGGGGCCGCGTGTCACCCCCGCGCAGCGATTTCGGAACCTGAAGGGACCCAGGGGCGATAGAGGCCTGTAGGACGGGGGTTTCGGGGCGTTCTTACGGGGGCAGGGCGCGGTTCCTATGTTCGCATACGAAGAAGGGATCTTGTTTCCGGGTAGTTCTGCCTGTAGGGTTACAGGCAGGAGGAGCCGTGTACCCCCTCAAGTCCAACCAGCTCAAGGGCGCCCAGGCCTCCAGCCTGCGCCAACGCAAGTACCGTGTGCTGCGCACCTTCTGCATCCCGGAGGATGCACTGCCCGGCTCGCTCGCCCTCACGCACCGCCGCTGCGGCAAGGCGACGTGTCATTGCGTCGAGGGGGAGGGTCACCCGCAGTGGCTGCTGACCTTCATGGTCGACGGCAAGAAGCGCGTGGAGACCGTGCCGCACGAGTGGGCCGAGGAGGTGGAGCGCCGCGTGGGGGCGGGGCGGGCAGCCAAGGAGGCGCTCAACGAGGTCCTGTTGGCCAACGCCGAGCTGCTGGTTCTGGAGCGCAAGGAGCGTGGCCGGAAGAAGAAGAAGGGGAAGGGTACGAAGCGCTCGTAGGCCGTGAAGGGGCCGACGCCGCGTCGGCTCCGGGACTACGTGGGCCGGTGTCTCGGGTTGGGGGCATACCTCGACGAGCCCGGGGATGGGCGGAGCTTCCCGCAGATCCCTGCCGCCTGCCTGCTCTGGTCGCTGCTCCTGGGCAAGGTGCTTCGGGTGAGCTCGTTGCACGGCGTGGAAGACCTGGTGCGCGTGGCTCCCGGGCCGATGGGGAGCGTGCCGTGGGCCTGCTCGGTGCCCGGTTCGCCGACTACGTGGTGGCGGATGGGCTGTACGCGGGCACGCCGTTCATCGAGTTGGCCGAGAGCCTCGGGCTCGCGGTGGTCATCGCGCTGAACGACAACATCCCCGACTTGTACCACGCGGCCCAGGATCGCTTTGGGGCCGAGCTCCCCGCTGTCCGCTTCGAGGAGACCGGCAGTCGGGTCGAGGTCTGGGACGCGGCGGACTTCGAGCCCTGGGGGCATCTGACCTGGTCCGCGGTGCGGGTGGTGCGCTACCGGCAGGTCAGGGCCGACGGCCAGGCGTTCGAGGCCTACTGGCTCACCAGCTTCAGTGCCAAGCGCGTCGGGCCCCGGGCCCTGTACCGGATCTGCAAGAGCCGGTGGGCCATCGAAAACCACACCTTCAACGATGCCAAGAACCGCTACGGCCTGGGCCACATCGCCCACCATGAGGCCCACAGCATCCTCGCCCACGCCCTGCTCACCTGCCTGGCCCTGTGCGTCGAGCGCCTCTACCGGCTGCGCTACCTGCGGCGCGGCACCCACCCCACGTTGAGCGCCATGGAGCTCCTGCGCCGGCTCTGGACCAGCCTCGGCGCCCCGGACGCGTGTGACACCAGCTGAGGCACTCGGCCGCACCCCCCCTCAAGAGACCCTCCGGCCCCTGCGTCCCCAGCCGACCTGTGGGGTCCTCTCGCCCCTGCCTGCCTCAGGCCGCACCCCGCCGCCTCTCCCAGCCCAACGACGCGGCCAGGCCCCACCGCCCACACCCTCCACGTCCCCAAACCGCGCCCGACATCCCCCACCTTCCGAAGTTCCTGGGTCAGCCTCGCCTCCGTTGACGTCCCGCCCCCCTTTGCCCATCTTTTTGCGCTGTCCAGACGGACGGTGACATGCCGAGAAGCGGGGCGCTGGACCTGCGCCCCCACCTTCAGGGCCCCGGGAGGGCCGACGTGAGGGTCGCGAAGAGCCGCGGTCGGGGGACACCCCGTCGCGGTACGGTTGCGGCCCGAGATCTTCTCGGGCTTTTTTGTTGGTCCGGGGCCAATGGGGCCCCGCACCCTGACTCGAGTCGGAGGTAACTCAGATCAACGACAAGCGAGTCCGCGTCAACGAGCAGATCCGCATCAGCCCGGTGCGGCTCATCACGGATGACGGGGAACAGATCGGCATCGTCTCCATCGACGAAGCCAGGGAGCGCGCGGCGGAGCGGGGTATCGACCTGGTGGAGGTGGCCCCCGAGGCCCGGCCCCCCGTGGTGAAGATGATGGACTACGGGAAGTACAAGTACGAAGAGGCCCGCCAGGCTCGTGAGGCCCGCAAGAAGCAGCACACGATCCAGGTCAAAGAAGTGAAGTATCGGCCCGGGATCGAGGAGCACGACTACCAGTTCAAGACGCGCCACGCCCGCCAGTTCCTGGAGGACGGGAACAAGGTCAAGCTGACCATGATGTTCCGTGGTCGGCAGGTGACCCACCCGGAGCTGGGCCTCGAGGTCCTCTCCAGGGTCACGCAGGATCTGCAGGAAGTCGGGAAGGTGGAGCAGCAACCCGTTTTCGAGGGGCGCGCCATGTCCATGGTGGTGGCACCCCTGAAGGTAAAGTGAGGAAGCAGACATGCCCAAGATGAAGACGCACAGAGGTGCGGCGAAGCGCCTGAAGGCGACCGGCACGGGCCGGTTGAAGCGCCACAAGGCGAACAAGAGCCACATCCTCACCAAGAAGACGACGAAGAGGAAGCGCGGGCTCCGCAAGGCAACCCTGGTATCGAAGGCCGAGGAGAAGCGGTACCAGAAGCTGCTTCCCTACGGCGCATAAGGAGGAACAACCATGCCTCGCGCCACATCCGCCCCCCGGCGGCACAAGCGGAAGAAGAAGCTGCTCAAGGCCGCCAAGGGGTACTTCGGCGGCCGAAAGAACCTGCTCCGGACCACGAAGGACGCGGTCACCCGGGGCTGGGAGCACGCCTACGAGGACCGGAGGAAGAAGAAGCGCAACTTCCGGGCCCTCTGGATCACCCGCATCAACGCGGCGGTCCGCGAGCACGACATCAGCTATTCCAAGTTCATCTGCGGCCTCAAGCACGCCGGCGTGGAGATGGACCGGAAGGCCATGGCCGACCTGGCGGTGCGCAGCCCCGAGGGGTTCGCCGCCCTGGTGGAGCAGGCCAAGAAGGGTCTGACGGTCAGGGCCGGCTGAGCTCGGGTCGCTCGCAGGGGAACGGGGCTCCGCGGCGTGCGCCGCGGGGCCCCTTCTCGTTAGGTTACGCCCTTCGAGGCCCATCCAGCCCCGCCGGAAGACCATGACCGAAGTCCATCCCACCGAAGCGCTGCGCTCCCTGGAGCGCGAGGCCCTCGAGGCCATCTCCCACGCCGCAGACCTGCATGCCCTGGAGGAGGCCCGCATCGCGTACCTCGGACGCAAGGACGGGCGCATCTCCCTGATCCTGCGCTCCGTGGGCGCGCTCCCGCCCGAGGAGCGGCCCGCCGTGGGGCAGGAGGCCAACCGCGTGAAGGAACGCGTCACCGAGGCGTTGGACGCCCGGGAGCGCGCCCTGGCCGGGCCGGGCGCCGGTGCCGGCGACGACCTCACCCTCCCGGGCCGGGGGCCCTGGAAGGGGGGACGCCATCCCGTGACGCGCGTGGTGGACGAGATCTGGGGGATCTTCCGCGATCTGGGCTTCACCCGGGCCCGTGGCCCGGAGGCCGACACGGAGTGGTACAACTTCGTGGCTCTGAACACGCCGCTGGACCACCCTGCGGCCGACGAGCAGGACACGTTGTACCTGGACGGCGGGAGGGCGCTGCTGCGCAGCCACACCTCGCCGGTGCAGATGCGCACCATGGAGAAGCACGCTCCGCCCATCCGCATCATCGCGCCGGGGTGGGTGTACCGGCGCGACACCTACGACGCCACGCACACGCCCGCCTTCCTCCAGATCGAGGGGCTCGTGGTGGACGAGGGCGTGACGTTCGTGGACTTCAAGGCCACCCTGGCCGAGTTCCAGCGCCGCTTCTGGGGCCCGGGCACGGAGGTCCGCTTCCGGCCCTCGTTCTTCCCGTTCACCGAGCCGAGCGCGGAGGTGGACGTGAAGCGCGCCGTCCAGCGCACCGACGGCGCCACGTTCCAGACCGACTGGATCGAGGTCATGGGGGCCGGCATGGTGGACCCCAACGTGCTCGACAACGCCGGCTACGATCCGGAGCGCTACACCGGCTTCGCGTTCGGAATGGGGCCGGGGCGCATCGCCATGCTCAAGTACGGCGTGGACGACCTGCGCACCTTCTTCGACAACGACATCCGCTTCCTCGCCCAGTTCGCCCGATGAACGTCTCCTATCGTTGGCTCAAGGACATGGTGCCGGGGCTCGAGCTGAGCCCCGACGCGGTCGCCGCCCACCTCACCCTCCGCGGCGCCCCGGTGGAGGGGATGCACTCCCCCGGCGCCGAGCTCGGGGAGGTCGTGATCGGCAAAGTGATCACGGCCGGGCGCCACCCCAACGCGGACCGCCTGTCGCTGTGCACCGTGGACGCGGGGAAGGGCGTTGTGTCCGTGGTGTGCGGCGCGCCCAACGTGAAGGTCGGCTCCTGGTATCCCTTCATCCCCGCCGGGTGCACGCTCCCCGGGGGCGTCGTGATCAAGAAGTCGAAGATCCGCGGCGAGCTCTCCGAGGGGATGCTCTGCTCCCCAGACGAGCTGGCCCTGGGAAAGGAGCACGACGGCATCCTGGAGATCTTCGGCGACTTCACCCCCGGCGAGTCGTTCGTGAAGGCCCTGGGGCTGGACGACGTCACCCTGGACGTGGAGACCACGTCGAACCGGGGCGACCTGCTCAGCCACCTGGGGATCGCCCGGGAGCTGGCCGCGGAGGGCTCGGGCACCGCGCGCCTCCCGGAGATCCCCGGCGCGCCCGCCCTCGAGCCGGCCTTCGCGGAGGCGCCCGACGAGGTCGTCGCGGGCGGCGTGCGCATCCGCATCGAGGCCCCGGACCTGTGCTTCCGCTACCTGGGCGCCGTCCTCCGAGGCGTGAAGATCGGCGCGTCTCCGGCGTGGCTACAGGAGCGCCTGCGGGGCGCAGGGTCCCGCCCGATCAACAACGTGGTGGACGCGACCAACCACGTGATGCTCGAGATGGGGCAGCCGCTGCACGCGTTCGACCTCGGCAAGCTGGGCGGCTCGGCCATCGTCGTGCGCCGCGCCCACCCGGACGAGAAGACGTTCACCACGCTGGACGGCGAGGAGCGCGCGCTCGGAGCGGACATGCTCATGATCTGCGACGCGCACCGCCCGGTGGCGGTGGCCGGCGTCATGGGCGGGAAGGCCTCGGAGGTGGACAACGCCACCACCGACGTGCTGCTGGAGTGCGCGCTCTTCGACCCCAAGTCCATCCGCGCCACGCGGAAGGGGCTGAACCTCACCACCGACGCCTCGTACCGCTTCGAGCGCGGCGTGGACCCGGACGGGGTGCGCATGGCGCTGGAGCGCGCGGTGGCGGTCATCCTCGCCACCGCGGGGGGCCGGCTGGACGGCCCCGTGCTGGACGTCTGCCCCCGTCCGTTCACCGCCCAGCTGGTCGAGCTGCGCCTCGCACGGGTCCGCCACGTCCTGGGCGTGGAGCTCGACGCCTCCGCGGTGCGCTCGTACCTGGAGCCCCTGGGTCTCCACGTGGAGAGCGAGGCGTCCGGCGTGCTCCGTGTGCGCGTCCCAGGCTACCGGAGCTGGGACATCACCCGCGAGGTGGACCTCATCGAGGAGGTGGCCCGCTCCCACGGGTACGACGTGTTCCCGGCCGGCCTGGGCGCGTACCGCCCCGGGACGGTCCCCGACCACCCCCTCTTCCGCCTGGAGGACGAGCTCCGCACGGCGTTCGTCTCGCGGGGGTTCTTCGAGGCACAGACCCCGGCCTTCGTCCCCGAGGGAGAGGGGGAAGTGCGCGTGGCCAACCCGCTGAACACCCGGGAGCCATTCGTGCGCCGGGTGCTCCTCCCGTCCCTCCTGCGCCGGGTGGAGCACAACTTCAGCCGGGGCGCGCGCGACGTGCGCCTCTTCGAGCTCGGCACGTCCTTCCGCCGTGCGGCGGAAGGGGGCCAGCCGATGGAGGAGACGCACCTGGTCGCGGCCCTCACGGGGCGGCGGGAGCCCCCCCACTGGTCCGTGCCCGAGGCGCCCTTCACGGTCTGGGACCTCAAGGGGGTCCTCGACGAAGCCGTCGCGCTGGCGTGGCGTGGCACCGCGTCCATCGTGCCGTCCGCCGCCGCGCCTTCCTCCTACGATCCCGACGCGTGCTTCTCCGTCGTGGACGGCGAGGGGCGCGTCGTGGGGAGCGGCGGGCGCGTGGCCGGCGGCAAGGTGGACGCGCCGGTATGGGCCGATCCGGTGTGGGCCCTCGAGCTGACCCTCCCGGACCCGGTGGTGCCGGCGGCGACGCCGGTCCATCACCCCCTCCCGCTCTTTCCGGCGGTGGAGCGCGATCTAGCGCTCCTGGTGGGGGACGCGGTGACGGCGGGCGCGGTGACGGCGCTCGTGCGCGAGCGGGGGGGCGAGCTTCTGGAGGAGGTGACGCTCTTCGACCACTACCGGGGGGAGGGGGTCCCCGCCGGGCACCGCTCGGTGGCGTTCCGCTTGCGCTTCCGGGGGGCCGAGCGGACCCTGAAGGACAAGGAGGTGGACCGGGCGGTGCAGGGGATCGTGGGGCGCCTCAAGGAGGAGCTGGGTGTCGAACCCCGAGGATAGCGCCGGCAGCACGGAGAAGGCCGCGCTCCACGAGCTGGAGCGGGCGGTGGGCGGAGCGCTGGAGCGCTTGCGCGCGCTCCGCGCGCGGGCCGAGGAGTCCGAGGCGCGGGAGCGGGACCTGCAGGAGCTCCTCCGCCGGTTCACCGGCGATCCGGAAGAGGCGGGCCGCCTCCTGGGCCGGATGAGGGCGCTGCAGGCGGAGAACGCCGACCTGCGCGAGAGGCTGGCCAAGGGGCGGGAAGGGGTGGAGCGGATCCTGGCGAGGCTGCGCTTCCTGGAGGAGCAACGATGAGCGACGAGCGCGCTTCGGTCACCGTCCGCATCGCCGGCGAGGAGCACACCATCCGGGCCAACGCCGAGCCGGCGTACACCCGGAAGTGCGCCCGCCTGGTGGACGAGCGCATCCAGCAGATCCGCTCGAAATCCGGGCTCATCGAGGGGCACAAGGCGGCCATCCTGGCCGCGCTCTCCATCGCCGACGAGTACTTCCAGGCCCTCGAGGAGCTGGCGCGGTCACGCAAGGACGTGGTGGCCCGCTCCCACGCCCTGACCCGTCGCCTGGAAGCTGAGCTCGCGCCCGGGGAACGCACCGGTCAATCTTGACCGCGGTCATGTTTGGGCCGCGTCCCCCGGGGGGGCGCTTGCGTTTCGGATATGCGAAATCCTATTCTGCCAGGAACGTAGGTACCCACGGCCTCCTCTCCAACGAGACGTGCGGCATCCCTAGTCCAATAGGCGGTCGGGCGCTGGCCGCTTCTGGAGTCATAACATGAGCACCCCGCTCGTGGCGGCGTTGGCGGCCGTAGTGGGACTGGTCCTGGGCGCCATCGGCGGCTTCCTGGTCGAGGTGGGCCGCGAGCGGTCCCGCCGCGAGCGGGAAAAGACGCAGGCGACCGACGAGGCTTCCCGCATCCTGCGCCGGGCCGGCGAGGAGGCGGAGAACCTCAAGAAGGCCGGCGAGCTCGCCGGGCGCGAGGAGGGGCTCCGGCTCCGCGAGGCGGGGGAGAAGGAGGAGGCCCGCCGCAGGGACGAGATCGAGCGCGTCGAGCACCGGCTCGTGGAGCGCGCCGAGACCCTGGAACGGCATCTCGAGCGCCTGAACGTCCGGGAGACCGAGTTGGAGGGCCGCACCGCCGAGCTCGGGCGGCGCGAGAGCGCCCTCGGCAAGGAGGCCGCCGAGGTCGCCCGGAAGGGTGAGGAGGCGAAGCGCCGCCTGGAGGATCTGGCAGGGATGTCGGCGGCGGAGGCCCGCAAGCAACTCATGGACGACCTCCAGGACGAGGCCCGCGCCCGGGCCGCCAACGCGCTCCGCGAGATCAAGGAGCAGGCCCAGAAGGAGGCCGATCGGGAGGCGAAGAAGATCATCGCCCTGGCCATCCAGCGCATGGCCGCCGAGCAGACCGCCGAGAGCACGGTGTCGGTGGTCCAGCTCCCCTCCGACGAGATGAAGGGGCGCATCATCGGGCGCGAGGGTCGCAACATCCGCTCCTTCGAGCAGGCCACGGGCGTCGACGTGATCATCGACGACACCCCGGAAGCGGTCGTGCTGTCCGGCTTCGACCCGGTGCGCCGCGAGGTGGCCCGCCTGGCGCTCGGGCGTCTCATCGAGGACGGCCGCATCCACCCCGGGCGCATCGAGGAGGTGGTGGCCAAGGCCGCGGTGGAGGTGGAAGACGGGATGGTGCGGGCCGCGGAGGAGGTCCTCTACGAGCTGGGGATCCACAACGTCCACCCGGAGATCGTGAAGACGCTGGGCAGGCTGAGGTTCCGCACGTCCTACGGGCAGAACCAGCTCCAGCACTCGCGGGAGGTGGCCTTCCTGGCCGGGAACATGGCGGCGGAGATGGGCCTCGACGTGCAGGCGGCCAAGCGCGCCGGCATCCTCCATGACGTGGGGAAGGGGATGACCCACGAGCACGAGGGGACGCACGTGGAGCTGGGGTATCGCCTGTGCAAGAAGCACAACGAGAGCGAGGTGGTGCTCAACGCCATCCGCGCGCACCACGACGAGGAGCCGCACTTCTTCGCCGAGACCTTCCTGGTGAGCGCGGCGGACGCCATCAGCGGGTCCCGCCCCGGCGCGCGCCGGGAGATGTTCGAGGGGTACGTGAAGCGCCTGGAGAAGCTGGAAGGAATCGCCATGGCCCACCCCGGCGTGGAGCGGGTCTTCGCCATCCAGGCGGGGCGCGAGCTCAGGGTGATGGTGGAGCCCGAGAAGGTGGGCGACGGCGAGATGGCCCAGCTCTCCGAGGCCGTGGCCCGGAAGATCGAGAGCGAGCTGCAGTATCCCGGCCAGATCAAGGTGGTCATCGTGCGCGAGACGCGGGCGGTGGACTTCGCGCGGTAGGCACGCCATCCTTTTTCGCATGCCCGCCCAGATCATCTCCGGAAAGGACATCTCCGCGGCCATCCGCGGCGAGCTCCGCCAGCGCGTCTTCACCCTGGCGGCGCGTCACGGCGTCCAGCCCGGCCTCGCCACCGTGCTCGTGGGCGCCGGCCCCGCGTCCCAGATGTACGTCGGGATGAAGAACAGGGCCGCCTCCGAGCTGGGCCTGCACTCCCGCCAGCTCACCCTCCCCGAGGACACCTCGCAGGAGGAGCTCCTCGGCCTCGTGGCCGGCCTCAACGCCGACCCCGCCGTCCACGGCATCCTGGTCCAGCTCCCCCTTCCGTCCCATCTGGACGCGATCCGCGTCATCGAGGCCATCCACCCCTGCAAGGACGTGGACGGCCTGCACCCGGTGAACGCCGGGCGACTCATGACCGGCTCCGGTCCCTTCTTCGCCCCGTGCACGCCGGCGGGCGTGGTGGAGATGCTCCTCCGGTCGGGGCACGACCCGAGCGGGAAGCGCGTCGTGGTCCTGGGTCGCTCGAACCTGGTGGGGCACCCCCTGGCCAACCTCCTCCTCCGGAAGGGGCGGGGCGGGGATGCCACCGTTACCGTGTGCCATTCGCGCACCCCCGACATGGCTGCGGTTACGCGCACGGCGGAGATCCTGATCGTGGCCATCGGGCGCCCTGAGATGATCACCGCGGACATGGTGAGCCCTGGGGCCGTGGTCATCGACGTGGGGACCCACCGCGTCCCCGACCCCGTCTCGGAGAAGGGGTACCGCGTGTGCGGGGACGTCCTCTTCCGGGAGGTCAGGGAGGTGGCGGGGGCCCTCTCCCCGTCCCCCGGGGGCGTGGGCCCGATGACGATCACCATGCTCCTGGCCAACACCGTGGAGTCGGCGGAGCGCGCCGCGGCGGGGGACGCCTGACCTTCGACGCGCCCCCCGCACCGGTCCCCGAGCCCCGGGTCTGGACGGTCTCCCAGGTCAACCGGGCCGTCCGCTCCCTCCTGGAGTCGGCGGTGGAAGCCCTCTGGGTGTCGGGGGAGGTGGCCAACTTCACCCGCTCCCGCCAGGGGCACTGCTACTTCACCCTCAAGGACGACCGGGCCCAGCTCCGCTGCGTGCTCTTCGCCCGGGACGCGGCCCGCCTCCCCACCGACCCGCAGGAGGGGATGCAGCTGCGGGTGTTCGGGTCCCTCACCCTCTACGAGGCCCGCGGCGACTACCAGCTCACGGCCAGGCGGGTGGAGGCGGAGGGGGGCGAGGGGCTCTGGCGGCTGGCCTTCGAGAAGCTCCGGGCCCGGCTGGAAGCCGAGGGGCTCCTGGATCCCGCCCGGAAGCGGC
Organism: Longimicrobiales bacterium; assembly: GCA_035477395.1. Taxonomy (GTDB): domain Bacteria; phylum Gemmatimonadota; class Gemmatimonadetes; order Longimicrobiales; family Gaopeijiaceae; genus SZUA-318. The sequence goes on along the minus strand of DATIKQ010000058.1, from coordinate 15,340 downwards.
GCCTCCCGCGCTTCCCGGGGACCGTGGGGGTGGTGACCTCCCCCACCGGGGCCGCCCTCCACGACATCCTCACCGTGCTACGGCGCCGCGCGCCCTGGGTGCGCGTGCTCGTGCGCCTGACCCGGGTGCAGGGGGAGGGCGCGTCGGAGGAGATCGCCGCCGCCCTCGCCGCCCTGGACGCGAGCGGGCTCGCCGACGTGATCATCGTCGGCCGGGGCGGGGGCTCGGTGGAAGACCTGTGGGCGTTCAACGAGGAGCCCGTGGCCCGGGCCATCGTCGCCTGCGCCACCCCGGTGGTGTCCGCGGTCGGACATGAGGTGGACGTTACCATCTCCGATCTGGTGGCGGACTTACGGGCCCCGACCCCATCCGCTGCGGCGGAGGCGGTGACCCCGGATCGGGCCGCCGTGCTCGAGCAGCTGGCCGGCGTCCCGGAGCGCCTGGCCCGGGGCCTGAAAGGGACGCTGGAGCGGCGCCGGCTCCGCCTGGACCGCTCGCTCTCCCAGGTGGCCAGGGCCATGGAGCGCCGCCTCGTGGCGCCCAGGCAGGAGGCGGACCTGGCCGCGGGGAGGTTGGAGCGCGGGCTCCTGCGCCTCCTGGAGCGGCGGCGCTCCCAGCTCTCCGGCGCCGCGGGACGCCTCCATGCCCTCTCGCCCCTGGCGGTGCTGGAGCGCGGGTATTCGGTGGCCCGCACCCGGGAGGGAAAGGTCCTGCGCAGGGTGGAGGAGCTTCCCGCCGGGCGTACATTCGTGCTCCGCGTGGTGGACGGAACGGTGGCGTGCGCGTCCGCCGGGCCCCTCGGTCCCCTGGAAGGAGAGGGAACGTGACCCAGCCCAAGAAGAAGGCCCAAGCCCCCCGGGACGAGCCCCCCACGCTGGAGGGGCGCCTGAAGCGCCTGGAGGAGATCCTCGCCCAGCTCGAGACCGACGAGGTGGAGCTCGAGCGCGCCCTCGTCCTCTTCGAGGAGGGGGTGGCTCTGGTCCGCGACGCCGAGAAGGTGCTCTCGGAGACGGAGCTCCGCGTGGAGGAGCTCCTGGCGAAAGGAGGCACGGCTCCCCTGGAGGAGGAGGGCGCGTGAGCGCGGACTTCGACCTGAACGGGTATCTGGCCGGGGAGGCCCCCCGGGTCCACGCCGCGCTGGAGCGGGCCACGGCGTGGATCGGGAGGAAGGTGGCGCCCGACATCGCCGCGGCGGTCCGACACGGCGTGCTCTCCGAGGGAAAGCGGCTGCGCCCGGTGCTGTGTGTCACGGCGTTCCGGGCGTGTGGAGGGAGCGACGGGGACGCGGCATACGACCTGGCCGCCTCCCTGGAGCTCATCCACGCCTACTCGCTCATGCACGACGACCTCCCGTGCATGGACGACGCCGAACTGAGGCGGGGGCGCCCCACCACGCACAAGGTCCACGGCGAGGACGTGACGCTCCGCGCCGGAGCAGCCCTGATCCCCGCGGCCGCGCTCCAGGCGTGGCGGGCCGCCGAGGCGCTAGGGTGCCCCCCCGGGACGGTGCGCGCCGTGGTGGCCCGCCTCATGGAGGCCGCCGGCGCCGGGGGGATGGTGGGCGGGCAGTGGGTGGACCTGGAGGGGGAGGGCCGCACGCTGGGAGCTGAGGCGCTGGACGGGCTCCACCGGAGGAAGACGGGCGCGCTCCTGGCCGCGTCCCTGTTGGTGGGGGCCACGGCTGCCGGGGCGCCGGCCCCCACCCTGGCCGCCCTGGAGCGGTACGGCCGTGCGATCGGACTGGCGTTCCAGATCGCCGACGACATCCTCGACGCCACCCAGAGCGCCGACGCGCTGGGGAAGAACCCCTCCGACGCGGCGCTCCAGAAGTCCACGTACGTGGCGCTCTACGGCCTGGAAGATGCAGAGCGGAGGGCCCGGGCCCAGGTGGATGTGGCGCTGGAGGCGCTGGAGGGGTCCGGAGTGCGGGCGCCGGCGCTGGAGGCGCTGGCCCTGTACGTGGTGGAGCGCAGGCGCTGATATCTTTTTAGGCTGACCCTCACCGCACCAAGGAGTGATCCGGTGGCCTTGCTGGATCGAATCCAATATCCCCGGGACCTCCGGGCGCTCCCCCGCACCGAGCTGGGCAAGCTCGTGGACGAGGTGCGCGCGCGCCACATCGATGTGGTGTCCCAGAAGGGGGGCCATTTCGGGGCGAGCCTGGGCGTGGCCGAGCTCACCGTGGCGCTGCACTACGTGTACGACACGCCCCGGGACCAGATCGTCTGGGACACGGGCCACCAGGCCTACATCCACAAGATCCTCACCGGGCGCAACGAGCGCCTTCCCACCATCCGCCAGCATGGAGGGCTCGCGCCCTTCTGCCGGCGCGACGAGTCGGAGTACGACGCCTTCGGCGCAGGCCATGCGTCCACCTCCATCTCGGCGGCGTGGGGGATGGCGGTGGGGCGCGACCTCACCGGGCAGGACTTCCAGGTGGTCGCGGTCATCGGCGACGGCGCCATGACGTGCGGCCTCGCCTACGAGGCGCTGAACAACGCCGGCGGCGCCGGGCGGGACTTCGTCGTCGTCCTCAACGACAACGACATGTCCATCGCGCCGGCCGTGGGCGCCATGAACAAGTACCTCACGGGGATGATCACCAACCCGGCATACAACAAGGTCAAGGGCCTGGTGAAGGAGATGATTCACCGCGCTCCGCCCTCCGTCGCCGGGACCATGGAGGAGATGGCGGGCCGGCTGCAGGAGAGCGTGAAGCACCTGATCACGCCGGGGCTCATCTTCGAGGAGCTCGGGTTCCGGTACGTGGGGCCCGTGGACGGCCACGACATCGACGTGCTCGTGGACACGCTCGCCCGGGTCCGGAACATGAAGGGCCCCATTTTGGTGCACGTCCTCACCCAGAAGGGGAAGGGGTACGTGCCCGCCGAGGCCGACCCGTGGACGTGGCACGCCTCCGGGCCCTTCGACAAGGTCACCGGACAGGGACCCGCGAAGAGCGCGGGACTCCCCCGCTGGCAGAACGTGTTCGGGAAGGGGCTCATCGAGCTGGCCGACGCCGACTCCAGGGTGGTGGCCATCACCGCCGCCATGCCCGACGGCACCAGCACTGACCTCTTCCAGAAGGCGCACCCCGACCGGTACTTCGACGTCGGGATCGCGGAGGGGCACGGCGTCACCTTCGCCGCAGGCCTGGCCACCCAGGGCGTGAAGCCGGTGGTGGCCATCTACTCCACGTTCCTGCAGCGGGCGTACGACAACATCGTCCACGACGTGGCGCTGCAGAAGCTGTCCGTGGTGTTCGGCATGGACCGCGCTGGCCTCGCCGGCGAGGACGGACCCACGCACCACGGCACGCTGGACATCGCCTACATGCTCAGCGTTCCCGGGATGACGGTGACCGCACCCAAGGACGGCGCCGAGATGCTGGCACTCCTGCGCCTGGCCACGCAGCGCATGGACGGGCCGTGGAGCGTGCGCTGGCCCCGCGACTCCGTCCCGGCCGAGGTGCCCCACCTCTCGGAGATCCCGCCGTTGGAGCCCCACACCTGGGAGATCCTGCGGAGCGGCGCCGATGCCGCCATCCTGGCGGTGGGGACCATGGTGATTCCCGCGCTGGCCGCCGCCGAGATGCTGGCCACGGCGGGGATCCGGTGCACGGTCGTGAACTGCCGCTTCCTGAAGCCGTACGATAGGGAGCTCTTCGAGGAGGTGGCCCGCGGCCACCCCGTCCTCCTCACCGTGGAGGAGGGGCAGGTGAGCAACGGGTTCGGCGCCTTCATGGCCAGGGAGCTGGACGGCCTGGGCCTCGCCCACCGGCCCCGAACGTCGGCGCTCGGAATCCCCGACGCGTTCGTGGAGCACGGGGCGCGCAAGGCGCTCCTCGCCGGGCTCGGGCTCGACGCAGCGGGGATCGCCGCGCGGGTGCGGGAGCTCTGCGCCGTGGGGGAGGGCGCGCCCATCCGATGAGCCCCGGCCCAGGGCGTGAGCAGCCCACCGGCCCCATCCGCCGCGTGGGGGTGGTCCTGCGAAGGCGGAGCGCCGACCTCCCCGGCGCCGTCGCGCGCCTGGGCGACATCTGCGCGCTCCACGGGGTCGAGGTGGCGTTCGTCGAGCGCGACCTGAGCGACGACGCCCCCGAGAGCGCGCGCACCGCGCTCCTCCACGAGGACGTGGACCTGGTGGTGGCGCTGGGGGGAGACGGCACGCTGCTCCGCGCCGCACGGCTCGTGGCCGAGCGGGAGACCCCGGTCTTCGGGGTGAACCTGGGCCAGCTCGGGTTCCTGACCAACACTTCGGAGGCTGAGCTGGAGGAAGGGCTCGCCCGCGTGCTGGCCGGGGAAGGCGTGCTGGACCGGCGCTTCACGCTCACGGCGCAGGTTGTGGCCGCGGGACACCCGAAGGGGGAGGCGTACCACGCGCTGAACGACGTGGTCATCCACCGCCCCACAGCGTCCCGGGTGACGCCGGTGCACCTGGCGGTGCGCCACGGCGACGTCATCGACGAGATCGGGTCGTTCTCTGCCGACGGCGTCATACTCGCCACTCCCACCGGCTCCACCGCCTACTCGCTGGCGGCGGGAGGGCCCATCGTGGTGCCCGAGGTGGAGTGCATCATCGTCACCGCCATCTGCCCCCACTCGCTGGCGGTCCGCCCACTCGTGGTGCCGGCCAGCGATACCCTCAACATCCGGCCGTTGGACCCCTCGCACGAGCTCCAGCTCACCGTGGACGGCCAGGTGGTGCGCACCCTCGATCCCCGGGACGAGGTGGTGGTCAGCCGAGGGGAGCACGACGTTGCGCTGGTGCGGCTCCCCGGGCAGACGTTCTTCGGCACCATGCGCCGCAAGCTCAACTGGGCCCTGCGCCCGCCGGAGCGGGCGTAGGCCCAACCCGCCATTGAGGGATCCGCCCCTCCGCCCCTACCTTCCCGTCCGTCATGCTCGTCGAACTGCGCATTCGTGACTACGCGGTGGTGGAGGACCTCTCCCTCGTCCTCGCGCCCGGCCTCAACGCCCTCACCGGCGAGACCGGGGCGGGGAAGTCCATCATCGTGGGCGCGCTCTCCCTCCTCCTGGGCGAGCGCGCCTCGGCCTCTGTGGTGCGCGCCGGCGCCGAGCGGGCCACGGTGGAGGCCGTCTTCGACGTCCGTGGCCTCCCCGACGTGGAGGCGCGCCTCGAGGAGATGGGGTTCCGGCCCGAGGACGGGCACCTCATCCTGCGCCGTGAGGTGGCCTCCGAGGGTAGGAACCGGGCCTGGGTGAACGGCTCGCCGGCCACCGCGGGCGCCGTCGGGGAGCTTGGCAACACCCTGGTGGACCTCCACGGCCAGCACGAGCATCAGACGCTGCTGCGGCCGGCGGAGCAGCGCACCATCCTGGACGCCTTCGCCGGCGCCCAGGAGGCCGCCGCCGCCGTGGCGGAGCTCCACGGCCGCGCCCGCGCCCTCGCCGAGGAGCTGGAGGAGCGGGAGCGGCGGGTGCGGGAGGTGGAGAGCCGCTCCGACTTCCTCCGCTTCCAGGTCGGCGAGATCGAGGAAGCCGGCCTCTCCCCCGGCGAGGATGAGGAGTTGGAGGCGGAGGCGCGCCGCCACGAGCACGCCGAGGAGCTGGTGCAGGGGGCCTCCGGGGTGAACGAGGCGCTCTACGCCGGCGAGGATGCGGTGGCCGACCGCCTGAGCGAGGCCCGTGCGCTGGTCCAGCGGCTGGCCCGATTCGACGCGTCGCTCGAGGAGACCGCCCGCCTCCTGGACGAAGCGTACCACGCGGTGAGCGAGGCGGGGCGTCGCATGGGCGACTACGCCTCGGCGGTGGACCACGACCCCCGGCGGCTGGAGGAGGTGCGCTCGAGGCTGGACCGCATGTTCCGGCTGAAGCGGAAGTACGGGCCCGGACTGGACGACGTCCTGGCCACGGGCCGGCGGGTGCGGGGCGAGCTCCGCGCCCTGGACGAAGCCGACCACGACCTGGGGGAGCTGCGCCGCGCGCTGACCGATGCCCGAGGAGAGCTGGAGGCCGCCGCGTCGGCTCTGGGCACGCTGCGCCGGGGCGCCGCCGTGCGGCTCGCCGGGGCGGTGGAGGCGGTGCTCCCGGACCTCGGGCTGGCCGGCGCAACCTTCGAGGTGCGCGTGCGTCCGCTGGACGAGGTGGGGCCCCACGGCGGGGAGGCGGTGGAGTTCCTCGTGGCGCCCAACCGGGGGTTCGAGGCCATGCCGCTGGCGCGCATCGCCAGCGGGGGCGAGCTCTCCCGGGTGATGCTGGCGCTCAAGTCCGTCCTTGCCGAGGTGGACCGGATCCCGGTCCTCGTCTTCGACGAGATCGACGCCGGGATCGGCGGCGTGGTGGCCACGTCGGTGGCGAAGAAGCTGGCCGAGGTGGCCACGCGCCATCAGGTCTTCGTCGTCACCCATCTCCCCCAGCTCGCGTCCAGGGCCGACGCCCACCTCCTGGTGGAGAAGGAGCAGGCCGAGCACGCCACGGTCACGCGGGTGCGCGCGCTGGAGGGCGACGCGCGGGTCGAAGAAGTGGCACGGCTGCTGGGCGGCGACCCCGAGTCGGCGACCTCGCGCCGGCACGCCCGGGAGCTCCTCGGCGCCCGCGGGTGATCCCGCGCGGCCGTGGGCTCTCGTCAGCCCCTCAATCCCTCAACCCCGCCGCCGCTCAGCCCCAGATCCGCCGGAAGAGCGAGAGGCTGAACTCGGCACGGCTCGCCTTGGGCGTCTGGCCCCCGCTCCCGGAGAGGGGAAAGACCCAGCGCACCCCCACCTCCGCCGGCGTCCCCACCAGCCCGCGGCGGAAGAGGCCCAGCGAGGAGTAGCGGAGCCCCAAGGCCACCTCCTCCACCGTCATCTCGGTCTCCCGCGCCAGGAGCGTGACGTCGGCGGACGGGGCGTTCGCCGTCTCCTCGCCCAGGAGCTCGTAGGCGTCCACGGCCTTGTGGAAGCGGCGGTAGTCCGCGGCCAGGGCCAGCGCCTCACCCAGGTGGATGCGCGGCGAGAGCTCGACGTGCGTATAGGCTCCCGGCGTCCAGCGCACCGCCCGGAGCGACGAGGCCGGGGGAAGGAGCGCCTCGTGGGGCGCCACCCGCCGCAGGATGTCCACCGCCCCCTGGGTGCCCCGGCGGAAGCTCCCCCGGAAGTCGAGGCGCGACCCCACGCGGAGCCCCGCGTCCACGCGCCCCTCCAAGTCCTGCTGAGCGTCGCCGCTGGCGAAGTCGAGGAGCACGTCGGGGTCGTCGAGGATGCCCGTCGGGAGACGTACGAGGAAGCCCCCGTAGAGGGCCCAGGCGAAGCGCGGGGAGACGGCCCCGGAGTCGCGCACCTCCCCGTCGAGGAGGCGCACCGTCGCGTTCACCTCCACGTCGCCCAGCTGCCATAGCCCCGGGTAGCTCGCCAGCGGGGTCATCCCCACGCTCGACGAGGAGGACAGCGCCCGATACCCCGCGTCGTCCAGCGCATTGGAGGCGAACACGAGGGGCAAGCCCACCCCAGCGAGCCCCGCCGCCGCAAGGTCCCCGTTCAGGGCAGCGAACGCCTGCTGGAGCTTGGCCGCCACGGGCGCGCCGGCCAGCGGAAAGAAGGGCGTGGCGAAGTAGGCCCCGAACATCCCCTCCCAGAACCCGTTGGCCCGCTGGGCCAGCGCCGTGGCGCCGGAGCACGCCGCCGAATTCCCCGTCGCGCACAGGCTTCTGGCACGCGAGTCGGCCGACACCGCCGCCTCCCCCAGGGCCGAGAGGAGGTCGGACACACCCTGGCTCCCCGCCGCAGCCGGGTTCGCGCCCAGGTTCGCCGTCGAGTCGGCGCGGAACGCGATGTCCAGCGTGCTCCGCCCCCGCACGTACGGGACGCTCGCCCCCACCGTGAGCCAGTCGAAGACGCCGAGGCGCAGCCCGAAGTCAAGCCGCGTGACCTCCCTGTTCAGTCGCCCCACCGTCGAGCCCACCCGCCCTTCGAACCCCGCATCCCCCGAGAGCGACCGGAGCGTCTCCTCCAGCGTCGTGATCCCCGGGAAGAGCCCCACCCCCCGCTCGTCGGTGAGGTCCATCCCGAGCGCCTCTTCCACGTCCTGCCCGTCTGGACCGATCCCGTAGCGGGTGTCCCACCAGGAGATGGACGGAGCCAAGTCCAGCCGCACCCGCCCCCTGGGCACGAGCGGGTCCGACATGGTCTGCCCCACCGCCGCCACCGGCACCATCAGCCCCGCCAGAACCACCATCACCCACCACCCCAGCACCCCGCCCATGCGGCCGGACGAGAAGGGAAGGGGCGGGATCATCGGTGGGCGTCCGGGGTTCAAGGCCAGTACATGCAGGAATGTGGAAAGGCGGCCAAACATAAGGCGCCCCGGGGCCCGGAGGAACACACCCCACCTCATCGAACCGGGCGCTTGACCTCTCCGGAACCCTTTTCTAGCTTCCTACCCCACATACCACGCGGGAATAGCTCAGTTGGTAGAGCACAACCTTGCCAAGGTTGGGGTCGCCGGTTCGAGTCCGGTTTCCCGCTCTGAAGGGGGGCAAGCGTCGGGCGCCCGATGCGCGCCCCCCTTCGCGTCGGCGCCGTAGCCAAGTGGTAAGGCAGAGGACTGCAAATCCTTTATCCCCGGTTCGAATCCGGGCGGCGCCTCTACAACCTGCCCGGGTACAGCGGACCCGCGGGCTCAGCCGAGCCTGCGGGTTCTTGCGTTCTGGGGTGAAGGGGCGCCGCCCGGATCGCCGAGGCGATTCCAGCGGCCCACGCCGATCGGCCCCTCGCGTCCATCGCCGCAGGCAAATCCGGGCGCCACCGAGCTCTCGAAGACCTGCCCGCGCCGATGCACGAGCCTCCAAGGCGGCTGCACAGCGGGCCCATCCAGCCATGGGCGCGACCCACCCCCTCAGCGATGCTGGCGCATGGCTCGCTATCCCCAGACCGAGCAGCTCGTCGCGGAGCTGCGGCAGGTCCTGCGCACGCGTGGATACAGCGCGCGGACGGAAGACACCTATGCACGCTGGGCGAACCGCTTCCTCTCGCACGCAGGCCACCCCCATCGGGACACCCTGAGCAGGGAGCAGGTGGAGCGGTTCCTCACCCGCCTTTCGGAGACTTCCGTGTCGCCCAAGACCCGGAACCAGGCCGCTTCGGCCATCGCCTTCCTGTTCAAGGAGGTCCTCCAGTCGGATGCGGTTGCGGAGATCAAGCGCGCCCGCAGCCGGAGCCGGGTGCCCACGGTGCTCTCCCATCAGGAGGTCTGTGCGGTTCTCAATGAGCTGTCGGGCCGGAAGTACGTCATCGCGGCGCTGCTCTACGGGACGGGGATGCGCCTGTCGGAGGCGCTGGGGCTGCGCATCAAGGACGTGGACTTCGAGTTGGACCGGATCGTGGTCCGACAGGGGAAGGGGGGCAAGGACCGGGTCCTGCCGTTGCCCACCACCCTCGCCGCCGAGCTCACAAGGCAGATCCGGAGGGTGCGCCAGATCCACCAGCGCGACTGCGAGCGTGGCGGCGGCTGGGCCTGCCTGCCCGGCGCGCTGGCGCGGAAGAAACCCGACGAGGGGTACAGCGTGGGTTGGCAGTATGTGTTCCCTGCGAGATCCTGTACGGTCGACCCCGTCACCCGCCGGAAGGGAAGGGGCCCACTCCACCCGTCAGCGATGCAGCGCGCGGTCCGGGCGGCCGTGCGGCGCGCCGGCGTCATGAAGCCGGCGACCTGTCACACGTTCCGCCATTCCTTCGCAACGCAAATGCTGCGGGACGGCTACGATGTCCGCGTGGTCCAGGAGCTGCTGGGGCACCAGGACATCCGCACGACCATGATCTACCTGCACGCCACCGACCAAGGTGCGGCCGGCGTCCGGAGCCCCCTGGACCGCGCTGCAGTAGGAAACCAGGGCCGGTTTCGGCCGGGATCCGGCCGGGACGACACCTAGGCTACTGCATCCTGCCCCGCCAGCCCCATATGAGCGCAGGCTCGGCCGGAAGCGGATTCGCCTGCCTTCCGCCAACGCGGCCCGTCGCGCCGCCAGTGCGTGTTTCGATCCGAAACCTCGGGCTGCCTGAGAGCCGCCGCTGCGGGCTTATCCGCGAGCCTCTGCGGAATTGAGGCAGGTGGCCGAAGACGCGGCCCTTGCCCCTATCGCAGGGGTCACCCCAATTGCAGCACGGTGTTGGCAGTAGAGAGCCAAGTTAGACGGAGTTTTCCGAACAAGACACTGCACAACCTCCGGCCCCTTGTCGGCTGGGCCGCCTTGACATGGATCCCGCCTGGATCCAGGCTACGGGCAGCATCCCCTCATCCCGCCTGCAATGCGAGTCTGGAACTTCCGCCCTCGCGACGTACCGAGGACAACCGTACTCGGTGCGGAGCTTTACACCTGCGACGCGAGAGCCCTTCTGGCGTCAATCCGCGACGCGTCTGTGGACCTCGTGTTCATGGACCCCCCGTTCAATCTGGGGAAGAGATACGGCTCTCAATCACCGGCAAAAGACAGACGACAGCCGACTGACTACGAATCGTCTATTCGGCTCATCTTGGACGAGGCGGTTCGGGTCCTCGCTCCTGGGGGCGCGCTTTATCTGTACCACATCCCCGAGTGGGCGGTCCGTTTCGCCTCGTACCTCATGCGCGAGCTGTCCTTCCGACACTGGATAACAGTATCGATGAAGAACGGATTCCCTCCACCCGGTCGACTTTACCCCGCCCATTATGCCCTTCTCTACATGACGGCAGGATCGCCCAAGTGGTTTGTCCGGCCCAAGATACCCGCGCCTCGCTGCAGGCACTGCGATGGTTACGTGAGGGATTATGGCGGCTACACGCAGTATATAGAGGCCGGGCTGAACCTCAGCGACATTTGGGACGATGTGAGTCCTGTCCGTCACAAGGCAAACAAGCATAGAACCGCAAACGAGCTTCCTCCTCTGATTGCCGAGCGGGTTCTCGGTGTCAGCGGCTTCGCGGGCGGGATCTTCCTGGATCCCTTCATGGGAAGTGGTACCGCCGTACTCGCAGCACATCGTAAGGGCATGAGGGTGATCGCTTGTGATATCGAGGCGGAGAACACTCGAATTGCTGCGAAGCGGATTGCGCAGAATCCAAAGGAGGAGCCGGCATGACACCGGACCAGACGGTACTCGGGCGTCCTTCTAAGTCCTTCTTTGTGGACGTGATCACCCGCGACCTGACGGTCGAGGAGGCATTATGCGACCTTCTCGACAACTCGTTGGATGAGGCGGTCGAGCGCCAACGTGTCAACGTCATGACCGTACTTGCTTCGGGCAGGCCCCGGCGCTTCGTCGACGCCCAGGTCCGTGTGACGCTGCGAGAACAGGAGATCAGGATCGAAGACAATTGTGGCGGCATCTCAGTTAACCAAGCCCGCACATCCGTCTTCCGTTTTGGCAATCCGAACGCTCCGTCCGTCAAGGGCGGTTTGAGTGTGTACGGCATAGGCATGAAGCGCGCCTTCTTCAAACTCGGCCGCTACGTGGTGGTGGAATCTTCGACCGACACGGAGCATTTCCGAGTCGAGATTGATGTTAATGAGTGGAAGGAGCGCGGTGACGAAGACTGGGACTTCGCCTTCGCTGAGGTTGGTCACCACCGGAAGGAGCCTAAATGGAAAGGCACGAGAATCACCATCTCGAGACTGGGTCCCACGGTCATCGGCCGGCTGAGTTCCGTGAGTTTCGTCAAGGACCTCCTCGCGCGGATTAGCAGCAGTTATGCGTTGTTCCTGGAGGCAGGGATGGCGATTTCTGTGAATGACGAACCGGCCGTTAGTGTTCTGCCTGTGATGTTAGCGGCCAATGAGATGACGCCTGCCCGGCGACGCTTCGCGGTCGGCGATGTGGATGTGCTCATCATGGCAGGTGTGTCCCCGCGGTCAGACAAGCGGCGCCACGGCTGGTATGTGTTCTGCAACGGCCGAATGGTGCTCGACGCCGACCAAACGGAGGTAACCGGGTGGGGCCTAGGGCTGCCGAAGTGGCACACGAAGTTCGGGCACTTCGTAGGCATGGTCTACTTCCGTAGCGAAGACGTTCGGAATCTACCGTGGCGCACTACGAAGCAGGGCGTCGTGGTCGAGTCTCACCTCTACCAAGCGGCGCTAGCAGAGATGCAGGTCCAGGCGCGGCCGGTCCTCGACTTCTTGACTGGCCTCTATCCGGGAGAAGTGACAGAGGATGGCCCGGCTGAGCGGGAGGTGATGACGCGGGCGGCTCCTGTATCCCTCAAGCACGTCGCCCGCCGTGAGAGCAGCTTCAAGGTCGACCTCGAGCAACAGCGCCAAACGGCGTTGGACCGGACCGTTACGATCCAGTACAGTCGGAAGGTCAAGGACATCGAGAGACTCAAAGCGTGTGTGCCAGCCCTACGTCGTGCAGCTGCGAAGCGAGTTGGAGAGTACGCTTTTGACTACCTGCTCAAGCAAGAGTGCGGCGACAGATGAGCCAAGCACTGCCTCGCAGCTACACGAAGTTCGACTATGCGCTGCGACCGTCGAAGCAGGTGGAACGAAAACTGATCATCGAGATCCTGCACACGCTCAACCAAGATGTGTCAGAGCTCAAGCTGCGTGAGTATCAATACGTGGGCTTTGGATCACCCTACTACACCGACTTCATCCTCTTCCACAAGTACCTCTACATTACCCGCATGGTGTGCGTAGAGGGCACGCCCATCCCGAAGCGCATGGCCTTCAACAAGCCGTACGAGTTCATCAAGCTGTGGATGGGCCCCTTCAGCGGCTACCTGCCGAGCGTCGACAGGGAAACACCGGCCATCGTATGGCTAGACTACGATACCCAGCTATCGCGCGATCATCTCAGTGATATTGAGGGCGCCTGCAACGTGCTTCCGCCTGGGAGTTTCCTCTTTGTGACCGTCGATGCCGACGTGCGTGTGCCCGATGACCTTGATGTACCCGAGCGATCGGACGATCAGAAGACAGACGACACCGCGGAGCGGTACAGCGAGGAGTTCGGTCGGTATCTATCGAGACCCGTTGCGCGACGTGACCTTACGTACGCAAACCGGCCCCTGCTATTCGCTACGGTCTGCGCGGCTGCGGTGCGCGAGTGCTGCCAACGGCGCAGTCTTGGGTATCAGCAGTTGCTTAATGTGCGATACGCAGACGGTGCCCAGATGGTATCCATAGGTGGACTCATTGGCACAAAGGAGCAGTTGGAGGCCGCCCGCCGGAGTTCTGTCCATGCCCTGCATTTCGTGGGTCCTGGACCGACGCCTCTGTCAATCGCGGTACCACCGCTCACCGTCCGTGAGAGGCTGTGGCTCGAACAGCATCTTGAAGGACCCGAGCTTGAATTCGAGCTCGATGAGGCAATGGCCGAGAGCTTCCGGAAGCTCTACCGCTACTATCCCGTCTACAACGAGGCGCTGTTGTAGAGGCTTGCGACTCCGTCTAACCAGCGTTTGCTACTGCACGGTAAGCTGCGCGGCCCGGAGCACTCGCCTGGCAGCTCGCGCTCCGGGTGTACATGTTGCGCGGTGCAGTAGAAACGCAAGTCCGTTAGAGCGCGTCACTGACCCCGAGGTTACTCAGCGTCGCAAAACCCACTGGTGGGTCCTTTATGTCAGAGCGAGGGACGAAGTTCTACGGGGTGTTCGTGGCCGTGGTCCTGCTCGTCTGGCTCATCTTGCGACGAGACGACCTTCTTGCCGGTGCCCCATCGAATCTGGACCTGCTGGTCTTCGCGACTTTGGCTGCCCTTGCGCTCACTCCGCTCTTTCGGAAGGTCAGCCTCGGGGGAGTGACCCTTGAGCGGGAGATCCGAGAGGTGGTCAAGAAGGAGACGCGGGAGGCAGGACTCCAGACCCTGAAGCTTCGGGCAGCGCTGGACCTCGAGAGAATGCCGATTTGGGAGGCCGAGAACAGCAGCATCCCCAATCGCACGGGAGAGGCCAAGTTCCGATTGCTGCAGACCAAAGTCGACGAATTGGAAGCCCAGCTGTCTGCGGCGCCGCACGAGGATCGCCCGTTCTATGGCCTAGCTCTCCGCGAGGTCTATTGGGACCTCCTGGCTGCGGCCCGTGCCCAGTATGAATCGTCGATGCCATATCAGGACATCTGGCGCAGAGTCGAGCGAGGCTTTGCCAACCTTGCTGACGCCAAGGACTGGAAGCCCTCTCGGTAGGGCGGTCGCCCAGCGGTCGCGCTCTAACCCGGCGTTGCTACTGCAGGGTAGGCGAGGGGCTCCGAAGCACTCGCCTGGCGGCTCGCACTCCGGGTAGACAAGTTGCGCCTGCAGTAGAACGCCAAGTCGTTAGAACGCCTTCTGGTGAACGATGGTCGAACGGTACTTCTACCACGCATTCCCACGACGCGCCCCGCCGGCGGAATCGTCGCCCCGTGGGCTCGCCATCCTCTCCTCAATTCTCCAGTCTGGGCTCCTGCTGACCCCTGAGCTCATCCGGTTTCGGGAACGTCTGCGGAGCGGAGGGGCGTCGGCAGAAGCGATCCTCCAACAGAAGCGCATGTGCTTTACGGAGTTGTGCCCAGCCGAGGTACCACTCCATGCTGCTACCTTTGGCCCCTTCGCGCTGGAATGGGAGATCGTAACGTTCCGGCAGATGGGCGGCTGTCCCGTATTCTACGTGCCACTCGTTGCGGATGCCGATGACCTTTCGGGCCTTGGTGCCACAATCCTAATGCGCCTCGGCGACGCCCAGACCATTCTGGAGCGCCTCCACGAGCTCGCGGAGGCAGTGCCAAGGATGGAGCCGAACCGCCTGCTGAACGTCACGAAGAACGGCGATGTAGTGGCTAACACGCGCGCCACCGCCGGTGCTGCCGCCGATCTACTGTCGTTTCTTCAACAAGGCACCCAACCGGTCACAGCTGTACTCGACGCACTTCGTTCCACCCTGGGGCTCTTCTACCCGACTGAGGACCTCGAGTACACGGGGTTGCTGGATTACTACCGCCAGCGGGAGTGGCGGCTGTTGGCCAACGTGGTCCACATGGGCGTGCCTGCAAGCGGGGAACTCACAGATGGTGAGCGCGAAGAGCTCTTAGGCATCGACTACGACTTCTTTGCCCGGCAGCTCCACTTCCGATTGGGATTCGCACGGCGCGTCGATCAGTGCCAGTACGTTCGGCAATGGCGCAACAGCCCGGTATTCTCCACGGTGCGCCGGGTTGTCGCGCCACGCGACGCGGTTCAAACTGCCACCGAGCTGGTACGGATGGCGGGGTGGGCGACGCCGGTCGTACCACTCGATACACTCTAGCGACGGCGTTCTAACCAGGCGTATCTGGACTCCTCCCCCGAGCCACGCAAGAGCGGGAGGACGGCTGAGGTCGACTGCAGTCGTATCTTCGGCCCGTTGGTGAGCGCGGGATGCGCTCCGGCCATGATGGAAAGTCGCGCGTGGGGAGC
>DATIKQ010000057.1:0-20079 GCA_035477395.1 Longimicrobiales bacterium | reverse complement strand
GATCGACCTCTTCCCCACGGGGAAGTTCCCGGTCACCAATGACCAGTACGGCACGGCGGTCTGCTTCATTGTTCCACAGACGGAGCGGAACGCGAACCCGAATTACAGGTGACATAACCGTGGTCCACCGGCCCGGGGACGCGGGGGCTGGCGCTCAGGCGCCACGCTCCCGGTCCCCGGGCTTTTTTCATGAGGGTATCTCCATGCGCTCCACGAGCCACTTCCGGGCAGGGACGATCCTGGCCGTCCTGCTTCTCGTCTGCGCGCCTCGCGGCGCGGCCGCCGCGACGGCACCCACCGATACGATCCGGGTGGCCAACGCGGCGATCCGCCTGGGCTTCGAGGACCAGCGCGGAGCGCTGGTCGAGCTCACGGACGCGGCCACGGGGCAGGCGTTCGTGGCGCCGGGGACCGCACCCGGCGATCTCTGGCTCCTCGACCTCCCGGCGGGTGGCGCCAAGGCGGCGGTGTCGCCCACCGACGCCGGGCGCTTCAACCTCCGACGCGCGCAGGGCAGCGACGCCCTCATCCTGGAGTGGTCCGACTTCGGCCTGCCGGCGGCTCCCGACCTGCGCGTGACGGTCACGGTCCGTCCTCAGGGCGCCGAGCCCGTGACCGGGTGGCACATCGCGCTCTCGGGATTGGGCACGCTGGGGGTGGAGCAGGTGCGCTTCCCGCGCATCGTGGGGATCCCGCCCCTCGGCCCCGGCGAGGAGATGGCCGTGCCGCAGTGGATGGGGCAGCGGACCAAGGACCCGCGAGCCCAGTTCGCCCCCCGGGGTGGGCCGGGCGGTCCCGCGGCGGCGCCCACCGGCGCCCGTCCTCCCGGTGCGCGACGCGAGTGGTCGTATCCGGGTCAGATGGCGATCCAGATGATGGCGCTCTACCGTCCGGACAGGGCGGGGCTCTACCTGGCCGCCGACGACACGCTGGCGTACCGGAAGTCCTTCGCGTTCTGGGGGGACGGGAGCGGCCCCATCTCCTACGAGCTGACCCAGGCCCTCTCCGACCCGTCGGCACCCAAGGATAGGTGGGAGCAGCCCTTCTCCTCGATCATCGGCACGTTCCAGGGAGACTGGATCACCGCGGTGGAGCGCTACCGCGAGTGGGGAACGCGCCAGGCGTGGGCCCGCAACAGCCGCCTCGACCGGGGCCTCGTGCCCCGGTGGCTGCTGGACACGGGCATGTGGGTCTGGAACCGCGGGCGCTCCCCCGGCGTGCTCGGTCCGGCCGTGGCGCTGCGGGAGACCCTGGGGCTCCCGGTGAGCGTCTTCTGGCACTGGTGGCACCAGGGGCCGTACGACACGTCCTTCCCCGACTACCTCCCCCCCCGGGAGGGGGCCGACGCCTTCACCCGCGCCGTCCGCGACGCGCAGGCGTCGGACGTGCACATGATGACCTACATGAACATGAGGCTCTGGTGCACGGGGACGCCGAGCTGGACGGCGGAGGGGGCCGAGCGCTGGGCTGTGAAGGGGCGCGACGGCACGGTGCCGAGGGAGGTCTACAACATCTTCGATCCCCAGGCGTGCGCGCCCATGGACGTCACCACCGAGTTCTGGCGGAACAAGTACGCGGGGATCGCCGACACGGTGCTGAACCAATACGGCGTGAACGGCATCTACATGGATCAGGCCGTGCTGTCGCTGACGTGCTGGGACCCGACCCACGGGCACCCGGTGGGGGGCGGGAACTACTGGATGGGCGGCGTCGAGGCGCTCACGGAGAACATCCGCGAGCGCGCGAAGGCGGGGCCCGAGCTGCTACTGGCCGGCGAGGGCGCCGGCGAGGCCTGGCTCCCCTGGCTCGACCTCATGCTCACGCTCCAGGTGAGCCAGGAGCGCTACTCGGCGCCCACGGGCGGGTGGGAGCCCATCCCCATGTTCCAGGCGGCGTACCACGCCTACGGGATCACGTACGGGAGCTATTCCTCCTTGACCATGCCGCCGTACGACGACCTGTGGCCCGACTCCACGGCGCCTGCGGAGCCGCTCAAGCTCCTGGACCCGGCGTTCCAGCGGCAGTTCTACCTGGAGCAGGCGCGCTCGTTCGTGTGGGGGCTGCAGCCCACCATCGCCAACTTCCTGCCGAGCCATCTCACGGAACGCTCCCGCGAGACGGCGTACATGATGCGCCTCGCGAAGGTGCGGGGCCACGCGACGGACTGGCTCCTGTACGGCACGTTCCTCCGCCCGCCGACGCTGGACGTCCCCGAGGTGGACGTGCACCTGTCCCGCGTGTCCATCTACGCCGCGCAGCGGAGCGGCCCCCAGGTGTCGGACGGCCGGTACCCGGCGGCCATCGCTGGAGCCTGGCGTGCCAAGGACGGGAGCGTAGCCGTGGCGCTGGCGAGCATCCTGGAGGAGCCGTCGTCGGTGGGCTTCACCTTCGACGCGAAGGCCTACGGGCTCGCGCGCGGAGGGAGGATCTTCCGGCTCGACGAGAACGGCCGCGCGGAGATGGGGACGTTCGGCGCGGACGCCACGCCTGTGAAGCTCGACCTGCCGGCGGGAGGCGCGGTGGTCCTGGAATTCAGGGAGGGGTGAGGGCTCGCGGGTACCTCACTCCCTTTCGCCGACGGCGTCGCGGGGTGTCCGCGCCGCCGTCGGCGTCCGCACGCGGCTCCAGCCCAGGAGATGGAACAGGGCCGGGAGGTTCACCGTCGCCAGCATGGCCCCGAAGAGCAGCATGAGCGCGCCAGTCGGCACCGCCACCATCGCGCCGAGCGTCGCGAGGAGCCAGAAGCGCGGAGTGCGGGAGACGAACACTCCCAACAGGTAGGTTCGGAGGGGATATTTGGTCATGACCACCAGCAGGCGGATCGGGAAGAACGGCACGGGCGTGAAACCGGCGACCACGATGGCGGTGAACGGACGTCGCGCGAACAGGCCCACCAACCACGCCACCACGCGGTGCTCAGACATCCGGTGGATGCTCGGCACCTCGTAGAGCAGGGAAAAGAACCGGTAGTTCGCCGCCTCCGCCAGCACCGTGCCGACTCCCGCCACCAGCGCGACCACCCATGCCGCGTGGTGGCTCCCGAAGTAGATCAGGACCGGCTCATGGGGCACCAGCCCCACGAGGAACTCGCTGGGAAAGGAATACAGGAACAGGACGAGCAGCCGGGTGCTGGTGCGCGCCTGGTCCGAGAACAGCCAGATGGCGAGAAGCGCGAACACGAACGCGGTCTCCGCCACCACCACCGCGACGCGCCGACGCCGGAGAGAATGGAGCGCGACAGGCAGCGCTCCGCCGTTCGAAGCGGGGCGCGCCCCGTGTGTTTCTCGCCTCAGTTCGCCCTCCTGCGCAGGTAGGCCAGGTGATCGAGGAAGATGTGCCGGGCAGGCCGCTCCGAGTTGGCGCGCGTGCTGGTGTAGCAGGCGATGCAGCTGTTGGTGCGCGTGAACCCCCGGAGCAGATCCTCCCTCGTCGCGAAGTCCCGGATGAGCAGCCCGCACGGCGACAAGGTGCCGTCCGGGTTCACCACCAGCGAACGCTCACCGGCGCGGCAGACACACCGGTCTTCCCGCAGGAAGAAGGGGATCATGCCGCGCAGCACCCACTCCGACGTGAGCACATGCCCGTGCCGCAGCTTCATGCCTATGAGCGTGTCGATGACTCGGCGGAACTCGTCCATCTCGTTCCGCTGGATCATCAGGCTCATGTCGTTGGTACGGAGCCACGTGTAGGCGCTGTAGTTGATGTTGACGCCCCAGGCCAGCGCCAAATCGGCCATGCGCGGGGCGTCGCGGAAGTTCCTGCTATGGAGAACGCCGGTGAGCACGACGCGCTGGCGGTCTGCAGCGGGAAGCCCCCTGATGAGCCCCTCGATCTTCCGGAACAGGCGCGGGATGGCCCTCCATTCGTCGTGCCGCTCGTCCGGGAAGTCGAAGGAGATGAGGATCTCGTCGACGCCTGCGGCCTTCAGGGTGTCGAAGCGTTCCCGGGTGAGCAGGAAGCCGTTCGTGTTCACGAAGACGCGGATGGGCGAGGCGTCCCGCTTGAAGAGCCGCACGATCTCCTCCAGCTCCGGGCGCATGAGCGGCTCGCCACCGGACATGATGGCGACCACGGGCCGAAGCTCGCGGCAGATCTGCACGAGCCTTTGCGGGGATGCGAGCCGCTCGTCGGGAACCGGCTCCCCGCGATGGCAGTGGTGGCAGCGCGCGTTGCAGTCGTGGGTGAGCTCGAAAGAAGCGCAGTAGGGCCGGCGCGCGAAGTAGTTCAAGACGGCGCGGCCAGCCACACGGAGGGGAACGGCCATGGTCTCCGCCTCGAGAAAGGGGATGAGGCGCCGGTGGGACCTCTGAGCGGTAGCTTATGATGAAGAATAGGGTGGTCGCAAGATGCGACGTGACATGCGACGCGACATGCGACGCCGAGCATGCCGACGCCGAGCAGGGAGAGGAAGCCCACGGCTCGTAGCAGGATCCAGAGGGTGCGCCGCGTGGGGGAGTCGGTCAGCCAGGTCTCGGAGCCCTCCAGCCGGATCCCCATGCCCGCGTCGGCCTCCGGGTGCAGCTCGGCGAGCGTGGACGCGATGCGCTCGAGGTCGGCGAGACCGGCCTCGCGGGTCACCCCGGGCTTCAGCCGGCCCAGGACGGGCAGCTCGAAGCTCGCGCGCAGGTCGTGCCCCCGGCGCGGCATGGGCAGGTACACGTCGGCTTCGTCCAGCCACGGGGTTCCCGGGGCCAGGACGCCCACCACGGAATGAACCTCTCCGTCCGGCGTGAGCGCTCTCCCCAGCACCGCGGCGTCCTCGCCGAAGCGCTGCCGCCAGAAGTCGTGGGAGAGGAGTGCGACACGCGCCTCGCTCCCCAGGTCGTCCTCCTCGTCGAGGAAGTCACGCCCCAGGATGGGCGGCGTGCCCAGCACGCGGCCGAAGAACCCCGACGTCACCCTCCCCGCCGAGAGGCGCTCCGGGGACTCGTACCCCGAGAGGTTGGCCGGCGTGACCGAAGCCTGACCCCACCCCCGGTCCAGCCGGGGCTCCCGGACCTGCACGAGTGGTTCGGGCGCCGGGAACGGGAGGGCCGGAGCAGCACCCCGTACACCACGCTGAACATGGCCGTGTTGGCGCCAATGCCGAGCGCCGGCATGGCCAGCGCGAGGGTGCTGAAGCCTGGCCTCGTCCAGATCTGCCGGAGGGTATAGCGGATAGCCTGCTGCAGAGCGTCCAGGGCCCGTGCCCTGATTTCCCTTCCCCTGTCCCTCACGGCCATGGCGTCATGCTCTGCCCGCCGCACGTCCCCGAAGCGCTCCAGCGCGAGACGATGCGCATCCAGCGATCCAGCGCCGAAGCCATGGCTGGTGGTCCCCGACCGCTCGCCTACGCCGCGCCCCCCTCGAAGACGAGGGACACGGCGTGCACCAGGCGCTCCCATCCGGAGGCCTGCTCGACGAGCTGCTCACGGCCGGCGTCGGTGATGTGGTACCAGCGCGCCCGGCGGTTCGCCTCCGACAGGCCCCACTCGGAGCGGATCCACCCTCGCGCCTCCATGCGGTAGAGCGCCGGGTAGAGGGACCCTTCCTCGATGCGCAGGAGGTCGCGGCTGGACTCCTCCAGCCACCGGGCCACGCCGTACCCGTGCCGGGGCCCGGCGCTCAGCGTCTTCAGGACGAGGAGGTCAAGCGTGCCCTTCAGCAGATCCGCTCGGGTGGCGGACATGGAGTCCTCCGTGGCCGGCGCTGGCGACGCGGGCGCCACATCTCCGGACCCCTCGGGCCCGCAGAGGGTCGCCCCCTAGATGTTCTAGGGATATAGACGAGGGCGACCTGGAGGAGGTTTCACGGTTGCAGGCCTCCGGATGAACTCGCCGCGCCTACCGCGCGCGCCGGGCTCCCCGGGCGGGAAGGGAGTTGGCCGACCTCAGTCCGTGCGGATCTTGCTCCGCTTCACATCGAAGCGCGCGCCCTTCATCCGCTTCACACCGTCGGCGGTCTGCTTGTAGACCGTCTTCAGGCGCTTCTCGCCCGGCTCTTTGTCGGTCCAGAAGTACGGCGACGGGGTTCCATCAGGTCGGGTGATTGCGATTCGAGCCATGTCGTGCCCCCCCGTGGGAGAGTAGTAGGATCGGAGGGCGCAGAGCCTTTCGGTCCTTGGTACAGATGATTGGATACCCCTGGAGCGCCCGTGGGATCCCCGGACGCCGCTCACCCCCCGCCGTCCCTCCCAGGGAGGTGGCTTCTCCCCCAGAACCCCTCGGGCGTTTCCACCAGGTGCTCCAGGCCGGTCCGGCGCAGCGCCGCGTCGGCCTCCCTCTGGGCCAGCTCCAGCACCTCGTCCTCGTTCACCGAGAGGACCTCCCGGTCCCGCATCAGGACGCGACCTCCGACCAGGACCGTCGCCACGTCGTTGCCGTTGGCGAAGTACGCCACCCGGTAGAGCGGCATGTTGAGCGGGACCAGGTGCGGCTGGAACATGTCGATGAGGATGATGTCGGCCTTCTTCCCCTGCTCCAGCGATCCGATCTCGTCGGCCATCCCCAGGGCCCGGGCGGCGTCGATGGTCACCATCTCCAGGACCTTGCCCGCGGGAAGCACCGCGGCGTCCCGGAAGAAGAACCGGTGGTAGCGCATGGCCTGGAACATGTGCCGGAACATGTCGTAGCTCCGGTCCGGCGCCACACCGTCGGAGCCCAGCATGACCGTCGCCCCGGCGTCAAGGAGCTCGGTGACCGGGCAGCGCCCCCGGATGGAGGCGATGGCGCTGGGGTTGTGCACGATGCGGGTGCCGGTGCGGGCCGTGATCTGGATCTCCTCGTCGGTGAGCTCGGTGGCGTGGGAGAGGAGCACGTCGGGCCCGAGGAGGTCGAGCTCCTCGTGGGCGAACTTCACCGTGCCGCGGGCGTGCCCGTCCTGGGTGAACAGGAGCCCGTACCGCTTCGAGAGATCCCGCGCGGCCCGGGCCTGGTAGCGCAGCTCCGCCAGGGCAGCCTCCGTGACGGGTCCCTCCTCGGGGTGATGGGTGGGGAAGACCACCGCCAGGCTCAGCCTCCCGTCCCCCTTCCCGTGCCAGCTCCGGATGAGCTCCTCGGAGACCTCCATCTGCCGCTCGAAGGTCACTTCCACGTCTGTGGCCACGTCACCCTCCCACTGCGTGAAGGTCCTCGGGAAGGGAGGTCGGCGGGGCCCCACGGCCAGGATCCACCGCACCCCCACGTCCTGGATGGCCTGGAGGTACGCGTTCCCGTAGCGGGGATCGTCGGTCCGGTGCACGCTGTCGCCGCCGCCGAAGTAGGTCAGCCCGGTGGTGACCCCGAACTTGAGGCGCTCGACGGCGGCCAGGAGGGCATCGGCCCGCCAGAAGTCCACGGTGGATCCCCGGGCGTAGATGGCCTCCGTGGCGCCGTACCACTCGCCGGTGTCCGTCCCCAGGCTCTTCACCAGCCCGTGGCCGGCGTGGGCGTGGCCGTCGATGAGGCCCGGCATGACCACCTTCCTGCGGGCGTCGATGACCTCCCGGGGCGCGTACCGCCCGGCCAGCTCCTCGGCGGTGCCCACGGCTTCGATCCGTTCGCCCACGATGGCCACCGCGCCGTTCTCCAGGACCCTGCGCTCCGGATCCATGGTGATGACGGCTCCGCCGGTGATGAGGATGTCCACGGGCTGGAGACCCGGGCCGGGGCGCGCCGAGGGGCCGGCACCGCCCTGCGCGCCGGCAGCGGCGGGGAAGAGAGCCAGGACGGTGGAGAGAGCCAGGAGGGCGGCGAGGGCGGAGGAGCTCGGGGCCGTCGACGGACGTGGCATGGGGGCGCCTCTTCGGCGGATCGGGGTCGACAGAGGGAACCGGACGCCGGGCAATGTACCCGGGGGGTCCTGACAGCGCGACGCGGTCGGCGCGGCCTGGTCAGCGCACGGCGCCCCACCCCCGCAGGACCGGCCCCGTCTCCTCCACGCGGGCGGTGGAGAAGGCGCGCTCCCCGGACAGCTCGTCGTGCATGAGCCTCTTGAAGACCCCGCCCAGGGCGAGCATGGCCACCAGGTTCGGGATGGCCGTTACGGCGACGGCGATGTTGGCCACGACCCACAGGCGGTCCACGTCGGCGACGCCCGCCAGCGCGATCCCCGGCAGGAAGTACAGCCAGCGGAGCACCCGGAAGGCTCGCTGGCCCACCAGGCTCACGAAGCTGGTCTCGAAGTACACGAAGAAGCCGATCTGCGTGGACAGGCAGAAGGTCAGGATGGCCCCGGACACGATGAGGGACGCCACCGGGCGGGAGAACACCCGGGAGAACGCCTCCAGCACCAGCTCGATGCCCGTGGCGCCGCTGTCCAGGGCGCCGGTGCTCAGCATGGCCAGCGCCGACAGGGAGCAGATGACGAGGGTGTCGAAGAAGACCTCGAAGGCGCCCCACACGCCCTGCTGGAAGGGGTGCTCCACCTGGGCGGTGGCGTGCACCATGGGCGCGGTGCCCAGCCCCGCCTCGTTGGAGAGCATGCCCCGGGCCATCCCCTGCTTGATGGCCTCGCTCACGGCCACGCCGGCCACGCCCCCGGCCCCCGCGACGGGCGTGAACGCGTGCTCGAGGATGGCGCTGAACACCCCGGGAAGCGCCCCCGCGTTGGCGGCGACGACCACCAGGGCTCCCGCGCAGTAGGCCAAGGTCATGATGGGCATCAGCCACTCGGAGACGCGGCCGATGCGACGGACGCCGCCCAGCACCACCAGGGCCGTGACGACGGCCATGGCCGTCGTGACCAGATACGGATTGACACCGTAGCCGGCCAGCAGGGCCCGCCCCACCGTGTGCGACTGGAGCATGGACGCCGAGAAGACCGCGTTGACGAGCATCCCCAGGCTGAACAGCAGGGCCAGGGGCGTCCATCCCAGGCCCCGTCGGATGGTCGCGTGGGGTCCGCCGCTGAAGCGCCCCCCGGGGCCGCGCTCGCGGTAGTAGACGCCCAGGGTGATCTCGACGGTCTTGGACATCATGCCGAAGAACGCCAGCAGCCACATCCAGAAGACGGCCCCGGGCCCCCCGACGCTGAGCGCCGTGGCCACCCCGGCGATGTTGCCCATGCCCACGGTCCCGGCCAGGGAGGTCGCGGAGGCCTGGAAGGGCGTCATGCGCTGCCCCTCCACGCGGGTGCGGCCGCGGATCACCCGTCCCAGCGTGTTGGCCAGGATGTAGCGCGCCCCGGTGACCTGGAAGAAGCCCGAGCGCACGGTGAAGAACACCGCCACGCCGGCCAGGAAGCCCATGGTCCAGGGGCCCCAGAGATAGGCGTCGACGAAGGCCAGGGCATCGAGGATGGGTTCGTACACGGGGCCTCCCTTGGCCGGAGCGGATCCTAGGTTACCCCTCGACCCGGCCTTCCCGACAGGTTCGGGCCCCCACCCGTGCGCTGGCGGCGTCGCCGGCGCAAGTTGAGCTCATGAGCAGAGCGATCACCGGCCGCAGGCCCGACCCGTGGGCCACCGTGGGCGTCTACACCATCGGCCAGACGCCCCGACCCGACCTGACGGGAGAGCTGACGGCCCGCTTCCCCTCCGTGCAGTTCGAGGTCGTGGGGGCCCTGGACGGGCTCGAGCCGGCGGACGTCCCCGCGTGCGGCCCGCGCGGGTATCCGCTGGAGACGCGGCTCCGCGACGGCACCCGCATCGTGCTGGACGCCGGGTTCGTCGAGCCTCTCCTCCAGGCAGCCGTGGCGGGCCTGGACGCGCAGGCCTCGGCGCACCTGGTCCTGTGCGCCGGGCCGTTCCGGAAGCTCGCGGCCCCGGCGCCGCCGGCGGGCTCGCCAAGACGCCCCACGCCGCTCATCCGTCCGTTCGACGTGGCGGTCGCGCATCTCGGCGCGCGCGGTATCAGCCGGCTCGACATCGTGGTCCCCTTCGCCGCCCAGGCGACGCCCGCCCTGGAGAAGTGGGGAGCGGCCGGCTTCGCCTGCCGGGCCCACGTCTTCGAGGAGCGGCCGCGCCATCGCCCCGCCGGCGAATGGGTCTCGGGCCGGGTGCGCGGCAGCCGTGCCCAGGCCCTGGTCTTCGACTACGTTGGCATGCGTGCGGACGTCCTCGATGAGGCCGTGCGCCGGCTGGACCGCCCGGTCCTCGAGCTCGGCCGCCTCGCACTGGACGCGCTGCAGGAGACCCTCGCCATCCAAGAAGGCACGTGACATGAGCGACCCTGCGAAGTACGACCTGGTCGTCCACGGTGACATCGCCCTTCCGGACGGAGGCTCGCTCAGGGGCGGATGGATGGGTGTCGAGGGCGGCCGCATCTCCGCCCTCTCCGAGACGCCCCTGCCGGGAGAGCGGGCCCTCGACGCGTCGGGCCGCCTGGTCCTCCCCGGCTTCGTGGACGCCCACGTGCACACGCGCTCCTGGGTGGAGGAGGGGATCACCGCCACGACGGTGGCGGCCGCGGCCGGGGGGACCACGACGATCATCGACATGCCGTTCGACCGTCCTGCCAGACCCGTGAACACGCGGGAGCGCTTCGAGGCCAAGGTGACAGCGGTGAACGCCGAGGCCGTGGTGGACGTGGCGCTTTACGCCACCTTCCCGCCCCAGGGCGACCTGGGCGTCATCGCCGAGATGGCGGCGGCGGGCGCCGCCGGCTTCAAGGTATCCACCATCGAGGTGGACCCGGTGCGCTTCCCCCGCATTCCCGACGGCAGGCTGTACGAGGCCTTCCAGGAGATCGCGAAGACGGGACGCCCGGTGGCGGCGCACCAGGAGAACCAGGAGATCATCGTTTCCCAGGCCGAGGCGTTCCAGGCCCGGGGCGAAACCAAGCCCATCGACCACGCGCTGTGCCGCCCACCCGTGGCCGAAGCGGAGGCCGCCGGGCGCCTTCTGGAGCTGGCCTACTGGACCGGGGCCCGCCTCCACATGGTCCACGGGACCATACCCCGGACCTTCGACCTCATCCAGTGGAACCGGAGCCAGGGCGTCTCCGCCACCGGGGAGACGTGCCTCCACTACCTGCTGCTCACCATGGACGCCCTCCACGAGCTGGGCGGGCGCGCCAAGTGCAACCCGCCTCTCCGCGACCGGGAGGCGGTGGACGGACTCTGGACGCGGCTCCAGGACGGGCGCATCGACATCGTCACCTCGGACCACTCCCCGTACGCCCTGCACCAGAAGGAAACCGAGAACGTCTTCGACGCCCTTGCCGGCATGCCAGGGGTCGAGACCCTCGGTCCGCTCCTCTTCAGCGAGGGCGTGGCCACCGGGCGCATCACCCTGGAGCGCTTCCTGGAGCTGGTGGCCCGCGGTCCCGCCGACGTGTTCGGCCTGATGCGGAAGGGCCGCCTCGAGGCCGGCGCCGACGCCGACTTCGTGGTCTTCGACCCCGACGCCGAGGGGATCCTGGACCAGGCCGCGATGCACTACGTCGCGGGTTGGAGCCCCTACCACGGACGCCCGGTCCGTGGGCGCGTCGTATCCACGTGGCTCGGCGGCCGCTGCGTCCACGATGGCGGCGCCGTGGTCGGAACGCCGGGAACCGGCCGCTTCGTCAGACCCGGATAGCCCCCCTTTCACCCCTACTCGTCATCGCCCATGTCGCTCCACGGCGTCCTTCCCATCCTCCCCACGCCCTTCACCCACGCCGGGGCGGTGGACGAACCCAGCATGCGCCGCCTCATCGACTTCGAGCTGGAGGTGGGCGCCCACGGCGTGAGCGTGCTGGGTTTCATGGGCGAGGCGCACCGGCTCGCCGGCGTGGACCGCAGGCAGGTCGTGGCGGTCTCGGTGGACCAGGCCGCCGGCGCCATTCCCGTGTGGGTGGGCGTGCTGGCCTTCGGCGCCGCGGGTGCCATCGAGCAGGCCCAGGAAGCCCAGGGGCTGGGGGCCGCAGGCGTTTTCGTGGCTCCGCCTCCCGTTCAGAACGATCAGGCCATCTTCGACTACTACGCCTCGGTGGCCGAAGCGGTGGACATCCCCATCGCCATCCACGACTTCCCCGAGTCGTTCACGACGCTCCTCTCCCCCGAACTCATCGCGCGCATGGGCCGCGAGATCGCCGGGCTCCTGTACATCAAGCTCGAGGACTACCCGGCGCCGGCGAAGATGGGCCGCATCCAGCAGCACGGCCTCGACGCCATCGGCATCTTCGGAGGGCTGGGCGGGATGTACTTCCTGGAGGAGCTGCAGCGGGGCTCCCTGGGCATCATGACGGGCTTCGCCTGGCCCGAGGTGCTGGTGGGCGTGTACAACGCCTTCCGGGCGGGAGACGTGGCGAAGGCAGAGGCCATCTTCGACCGCTTCCTGCCCCTCATCCGCTACGAGTTCCAACCTAAGATCGGCCTGGCGTACCGGAAGCACGTGTTCAAGAGGCGGGGCATCTTCGACACGGCGTTCATCCGCCCTCCGGGCATGAAGCTCGACGAGTACACCCGGGGCGAGCTGGAGGCGGTCATCCGGCGGGTGGGGCTCGACCTGGACACCGCCGGGCCGCATCCGGTGAGCGTCGGCTGAGGGCTACGGGCCGCCGAGAAGCGCCGCAGCCACGCCCCTCTGCAGCGCTCCCACGTCCGGGTAGAGCCCCTTCGCGCCCACGCCCAGGTTCTGGCGATTCGTGAGCAGCACCACCGTGAGGCGCTGGGACGGGACGCCCAGCACCCAGGTCCCGGTGAACCCGGTGTGGGTGAAGCTGCCCGCGGGCGCGTACCCGGGGACCTGCCACCCCAGCGCCTGCCCCGTGACCACGGGCTTCATGAACGAGTCCACGGTCTCGGCTCTCAGCCAGCGCCGGCCGCCGCTCTCCCCCCGATCCAGGAGGAACTGCAGGAGCACCGAGAGGTCCCCGGCGGTGGAGAAGAGCCCGGCATGGCCGGCCACGCCTTCCCACCCCTGCCAGGCGTTCCCGTCGTTCACCTCGCCCACGAGGGTGTAGCGGCGCCACCCGTCCCAGGCGTGCGGGTCCCCCGTGGGGTTGTACCCGAAGGTGGTGTCGTAGACCATGCGGTGCTCGTACGGGTTGCCGTGGGAGGTGGCGGCGAAGGGCCCCGCGGGTCCCGCCCCCCCGGGGACCACCCCGGACGCGCACGCGCCGGCCTGACGGCGCCGGAAGCCCGTGTCGCGGAGCCCGAGCGGCCCGTACAGCTCGTCCCGCAGGAAGGCATCCAGCGGCTTATACGCTATCCGCTCCACCACGCGCCCCAGGACCATGAACCCCAGGTCGGAGTAATGGCGCCCCTCCCCGACGGGCCATCCCAGGGAGAGGTCCCGCACGTACGCGTACGCCGCATCCGCATCCGACGCGTGGTAGTACGTGGGGACCCACTGCTGGAGGCCGGACGTGTGGGTGAGGAGGTGGCGAAGCGTGATGTCGTTCTTCCCGCCGCCGCGGAAGTCGGGGAGGTAGCGCGAAACGGTCGCGTCCACGTCCAGCTCGCCCCGGTCCGCCAGGAGCATGACGGCGAACGTGGTGGCCATGACCTTGGTCACCGAGGCCAGGTCGAACACCGTGGCAGGCGTCATGGGGACCGGATCCGCGAGGCGCCTGAGCGCGCCGGGCCGCGACTCGCCGGCCTGGGAGGCGCCGTACTCCCCCTCCGCATACTCCAGGAGGCGGGCGTACCCATACGCCTTCTCGAGCACGGGATTCCCGTCGCGCACCACGAGGAGCACCGCGCCGGGGATGCGCCCCGACGCGACCCAGGCGGCGACCAGCGAATCCGCCCGGTCCAGGGATGCGCCGTCCTCCTGGGCCGCAGCCGACGGGGGCGCTCCCAGGGGGGCGAGGAACACCACGGCGGCGAGCACCAGGATCCGGAACATGGGCATGATACTGTGTGACGCCTCCGCAGTGGACCAGGGTCGCGGCGCGAGTGCCTTCGCCCTAGACTCCCGGGCCGCGAGCCTCCATGCCCCACGCCCCCATCACCCTGCCCGCCGACGTCGGCGCCCGCGCCCTCCTGCGCCAGCGCGACTACGTGGTGTTCCTGGGCACCCGGGTGGCGGCGGTGCTGGGGACCGTGGCCCAGAGCGTCACCATCGGATGGCAGGTGTACGACCTTGCTCGGTCGGAACGAGGGGTGGCCGAGTCGGCGCTCTACGTGGGGCTCGTCGGCCTGGCCACATTCCTCCCCCTCGTCGTCCTCGCCCTCCCCGCCGGCGTCGTGGCCGATCGGTACCCGAGGAAGCGGATCCTCATGGCATGCTTCGCCGGCCAATCCCTCCTCGCCGGCACCCTCGCGTGGACCGCCGCAGCCGGGATGCTCTCCGTGCGCGCCCTCATCGGGTTCGCGTTCGTCTTCGGGGTCACCCGCGCGTTCTTCGCGCCCGCGAACGCGGCGACGGCCCCCATGCTGGTCCCCCCGGCCCTCCTCCCCCGAGCCATCGCCTGGAACTCCCTGGCGTTCCAGATCGGCACCATCAGCGGGCCGGCGCTCGCCGGGCTCCTGGTCGGCCACTGGTCCTCGGCGCACTCGTACGTCGTGTCCCTCGCCCTGTACCTGCTCGCTGCGGCGGGGCTGGCGACGCTGCGGCACTCCACCCGGCCCGCGCCCCAGCCCGGCTCCCGCATCGAGCAGGTGCGCGAAGGGCTGCGCTACATCCGGGACAACAAGCTCGTGCTGGGCGCCATCTCCCTGGACATGGTGGCCGTGCTCCTGGGTGGCGCCACCGCCCTCCTCCCCGTCTTCGCCCGGGACATCCTCCAGGTGGGCCCCCAGGGGTTCGGGCTCATGCGCTCCGCCCCGGCCGTGGGCGCGGCCGTGGTGGCCCTGGTGCTGGCCAGCCGCCCCATCCAGCGCCGTGCGGGGCTCTCCCTCTTCACGGGCGTGGCCATCTTCGGCGTGGCCACGGTGGTGTTCGGCCTGTCCCGGTCGCTCTGGCTGTCGCTGGCCGCGCTCGCCGTGCTGGGCGGCGCCGACATGGTCTCCGTCTACGTGCGCCAGACGCTGGTTCAGATCGTCACCCCCGACGCCATGCGCGGGCGCGTGGCCGCCGTGTCCTTCCTCTTCGTCAGCGCCTCGAACGAGTTCGGGGAGTTCGAGAGCGGCGTGACCGCGCGCCTGTTCGGGCCCGTCGGCGCCGCGGTCTTCGGTGGCGTCGCTTCCCTCGCCGTCACCGGGCTGTGGGCCAGGCTCTTCCCGACGCTGAGGAAGGTGGACCGGCTGGCCTGAGCAGCGTACGTTGCCTCGCTACCCGAAGTCCCCCTCTCCGACCATCCTCCGGCGAAGCCGCCCACCATGAAGAGACTCCTGACCATCCTCGCCCTGGCCATCGTCGCGTGCGCCCCTCAAGAGGCCGCGAACCCCGACGTGGCGCGCTGGGAGAGCCGTGCCCAGAACGTCACCATCACCCGAGACGACTGGGGCATCCCCCACATCAAGGCTCCCACCGACGCCGACGCCATCTTCGGCCTGATGTATGCCCAGGCCGAGGACGACTTCAACCGCATTGAGGTCAACTTCCTGAATTCCCAGGGGCGCCTGGCCGAGGCTGAGGGCGAGGACGAGATCTGGCGCGACCTGCGCATGAAGCTGTTCATCGACCCCGAGGACATGAAGGCGCAGTATGCCCAGGCGCCGGACTGGCTGAAGGCGCTCATGGACGGCTGGGCCGACGGGCTCAACTACTACCTGCACACCCACCCCGAGGTGAAGCCGAAGGTGCTCACCCGCTTCGAGCCGTGGATGGCGCTCACGTTCAGCGAGGGGAGCATCGGCGGAGACATCGAGTCGGTGAACCTCCGCGACCTGGAGGCCTTCTACGGAGCGCGCCCGGAGAACCAGCCCGCCGGCGCCGCGGCGCCCGGCACGGCGTCGGCCCGACGCGACGCGGCCGGAGCGGTGCTCGCCTCGGCGGACGTCGATTGGTTCGAGGAGCCCAGGGGCTCCAACGGGATCGCCATCGCGCCCTCCAACACCACGGCGGGGCGCGCGCTCCTGCTCATCAACCCCCACACTTCGTTCTTCTTCCGCGAGGAGGCGCAGGTCACCAGCGACGAGGGGCTCAACGCCTACGGCGCGCTCACCTGGGGGCAGTTCTTCATCTACCAGGGCTGGAACGAGCGCCTGGGCTGGATGCACACGTCCAGCTCGGTGGACAACATCGACGAGTTCCTGGAGACCATCGTCGACAAGGGCGACGGCACCTACGCCTACACATACGGCGCGGAGGAGCGGCCGGTCACGTCGAAAGAGGTCACCGTGTCGTACAAGACCGACGCGGGAATGGCCCAGCGGGAGTTCACGGTCTTCCGCACCCACCACGGGCCCATCGTGCGGGAGCAGGACGGCAGGTGGGTGGCCAGGGCGCTCATGGAGGCTCCGCTGAAGGCGCTCCAGCAGTCGTACGGCCGCACCAAGGCGAAGACGCTGGACGAGTACAAGCAGATCATGGAGCTGCACACCAACTCGTCCAACAACACGCTGTACGCGGACGCCGACGGGAACATCGCGTACTTCCACTCCAACTTCGTCCCCGAGCGGAACCCCAAGCTGGACTGGGGCGAGCCCCAGGACGGGAGCGAGCCCGCCAACGACTGGCAGGGCGTGCACTCCTTCGACGAGAGCCCGAACGTGGTGAACCCGGCCAGCGGGTGGGTCTACAACACCAACAACTGGCCCTTCTCGGCCGCGGGGCCCAGCAGCCCGAAGGAATCGGACTACCCCGAGTACATGGATCCGGGGAGCGAGAACCCCCGGGGCATCCACGCCATCATGCTCTTGAAGGACAAGAAGGACTTCACGCCCGAGTCACTCCGCGCCGCGGCGTACGACAGCTACCTGCCGGCCTTCGCCGACCTCATCCCGCCCCTGCTCCGGGCCTACGACAGGATCCCGGCTTCCGACGCCCGCAAGGCGGACCTGGACGACGAGATCGAGGCGCTCCGCGGATGGGACTTCCGGTGGTCTGCGGAGTCCGTCCCCACCTCGCTGGCCGTGTTCTGGGGCGAGGACCTCATGAGGGCGATCCGAGCCGATGCGGACGCCGAGGACATGTCCATCTACGACTATGCCGCGAAGCGCTCCACGCCGGACCAGCTCATGGGATCGCTGGCCGCGGCGTCGGCCAAGCTCGAGGCGGACTTCGGCACCTGGCAGACCCCCTGGGGCGAGATCAACCGGTTCCAGCGCCTCACCGGAGATATCGTTCAGCCCTTCAGCGACGCCGGGGCGAGCATCCCGGTGGGCTTCACGTCCTCCCGCTGGGGCTCGCTGGCCTCGTTCGGCGCCCGCGCCTACGAAGGGACCAAGAAGTGGTACGGCACCAGCGGGAACAGCTTCGTGGCGATCGTGGAGTTCGGGGACAGCGTCCGCGCATGGGCCGTCACCGCCGGAGGCCTGAACAGCGTGCCCGGCTCACCCCACTTCAACGACCAGGCCGAGCGGTACGCCACGGGCAACCTCCGCGAGGTCTACTTCTACCCGAACCAGCTCGAAGGGCACACCGAGCGGGTGTACAAGCCGGGGCAGAAGGAGGAGTAGATCGGGATAGGGGGCAGCCGGTGATCCCGGCTGTCCCCCTCCCACACCACCGTACGTACGGGTCCGTATACGGCGATTCGAGAAGTTGAGGTCGCACCGCCGCGTTACCGCTGAGGGGGCCTGAGCGCCCGGGTCCACGCCTGCTCGTCCGGCTTCACCGCTGCGCTGTACCCTCGGGGCTTCACCCCTACGCTCCGGCGCCGGCCCCGCTTCCGCGGGCATCTGGTGCCTTGCCTCCCCACATCCTGTGGTCGGCCGCTCTCCTTCTCGTTCGGCCCTTCATCCAGCGGAGTTGGATCCAAGCGCATCAGTGCGCTCCGCCGGCCTACCACGGCCTCTGCTGACTTCTCGCTCCACAGGGGAAGCATCCCAGCGCGGCCCCCCGCGTCGCCCTTTCAGGCGTCAGGCGGATCTCCCCGGGTAAGGACGATGATCTTCCCCGCATCGCCGCCGGATCTACGCCACCGAGCCTTGATCGCGAGAGCTTCGCGGTCAGTGGCCCGCTCGCCCTGCTCGGCACCGCCTCGTATCCGGTTCCTGTTCGTCGGCTCGTCGGGTTCGCTACCCCCGCTTCTTCCTTCAAGCCCTTACACTCGTCTGAAGAAGAGAAGTCCCCCGGACGCCGGGCGGCGCGCGGGGGGCCCTTTCCCTTCGAAGCCAGCGCATTGCCCAGTGGGGGCTCAGCCTCCGCAGGGAACGCCGCCGCTGTGGGCTACCGGGAACCGCCCGTCGTACAGCACCTGCGATGGACCGGCGGTCGACCAGGCGTCCGCGCCCATGCCGCCGGTCGTGAGCACCGTGTTCGCCCCGGGATCGTAGGTGTAGTCCATGAACTCCGAGCCGTCCATGCCGGTCGTCCGGACGAAGTCGATCACGAACTCGACGGCGCTTCCCGTCCAGCCTGCGGGCATCGACGCGGACAGGGCGTAGGTGCCGCCCGGGACGCCAGCCTGGGTGATCCTGGCTGACAGGGCCCCGGTGGCCGGGTCCCCGACGTGCCCCGCCCAGACCCATGGAGAGGAGACTCCCTCGGCTGCTCGGGTCTGCCCGCCGATGATGACCCCTGTGGGGCTCCAGCTTCCCACTCGCTGGTCTCCGCGGTGGCATGCACGTCAAAGACGAAGGGGTCTCTCCCCGACCCGCCCACCGACGTGCGCAGGAAGTCGGTGAAGGGCAGGTCCACGTGGACCCGACCGTTCCCGAGGTCGTCAGCCTGGGTCGTCTGGCCGCCAACATCGTGCCACTCATGGTGCTGCTCGTGGGAGCTGTTGTCGTCTACCGGGGCATTGAAGGAGAAGTCGTGAACGACTCCCTTCGAGATCCGGGTGGCATTGGCGACCACCATGTGCACCCGGTCCGCTCCCTGAGCGTCGGTGTACACCCAGTACTCTTAGAGTGTAGCGGCCGTGGCCGCGCCTCCTCCGGGCTTGGCGAACTGCGGCGCGACCTCAGGTCCGGTGGGCTCGGTGTCCGCGGCGCAACCAGGCAGGCCGGCAGCCACGACCATGGGGATCCCGATCCTCAGCCTGGCGATCCAGCGCATGGGGAACTCCTTCTCAGCAAGACGGAGAAGGCGCATGTAACCCAACATGCATGATGATGCTGCGTCAAACGGACGTCAGAATCACGCTCGGCTGGAGAGGCGCTGGACCAGCCCGGCCAACGAGATCGCCGTCACCCCGCCCCCCATCGGCCACTCACCGTCCCCGCCATGGACGACGAACTTCTCCTGTGCACCGACGGCCGAGCACCCCGCGTGGAATCCCCGTGACACCCCGGGTGCGGTGGACCGCTTGATCTCGATCGCCACCTCGATGAGACCACCCCGCTCGAAGACGAGGTCGATCTCGGCGCCATCCGCCGTCCGATAGAAGTAGGGCACCCTTCGGTCCCCGGCAGCTGCGATGAGGTTCTCGATCACGAAACCCTCCCAGCTGGGGCCCGAGACCGGATGCCCGAGCACGTCGTCCCACGCCTCGAGGTCGAGAAGGGCGTGGAGGAGACCGCTGTCGCGCACCCAGACCTTGGGGGAGCGCACGAGCCTCTTGCCGACGTCGCCGCTCCACGGCCGCAGGCGCCTGACGAGCAAGAGGTCCACCAGCAGGTCCACGTACCGTCCGACGGCGGGGGCGGAGACGCCGAGGCTCGAAGCCAGGCGCGACTGGTTGAGAAGCGTTCCCTGCCCGTGCGCGAGCATCCCCCACAAACGGGCGATCGTCTCAGCTGGCAGTCGCGGCGCGAACATCGGAACATCGCGCTCCAGATAGCTCCGGATGAAGTCGCGACGCCACGTCAGCGAATCGGCATCGCTGCCCGCGAGCAGGGCGCGCGGGAAGCCGCCGCGGACCCAGAGCGCGTCGGTGCGGAGCCCCGCACCGGGGAACTCCCGGACATCGAAGGGCGCCAACTCGACGAAGCTGATGCGGCCCGCCAGCGACTCGGTGGACTGGCGCATCAGGTCAAGGGAGGCCGATCCCAGCAACAGGAAGCCGCCGTGCTCGTCACCGCTCGCACGACGGTCGTCCATGATGCCACGGAGGACGGCGAAGATCTCCGGTGCCCGGTGGATCTCGTCGATCACCACGAGCTTGCCGGCCTGCGCACGGAGATACGCATCGGCGTCGTCCAGGCGTCGTCGGTCGGCCGGGCGTTCGAGGTCGAGGTAGACCGCCTCGCCGACCGCGTCCGCAG
>DATIKQ010000056.1:0-1607 GCA_035477395.1 Longimicrobiales bacterium | reverse complement strand
CCGCTTCCAGCTCGGCGCCGGCGATGGCCTGGCTCAAGGCTCGCTCGATGGCCGCGGTGTACGTCGCCGCACCCAGAGCGGCCCTGGCCCGATCCAGGAGCTCGCGGTCGATGTCGAGGGTGGTACGCATAGATCTCCACTCGGCGATCTGCACGATGATGCAGAACTATGCAGATCCACCGCCCGCGTGTCAACTCCTCCGCCGGAGCATCTGCCGCGCCAGCCCCCACGCGAGACGGGGCACCACGCCGCTCACGACCTACCCCTCCAATAGCCGGGTTTCCGGCGTTGGTGCATGACCGCCAGGATGCGGACGCCGCGGGAGGTCCGACGGTAGAGGATGGCGAAGGGGAACCGGGGGGTGAGGATCCGT
Source organism: Longimicrobiales bacterium (assembly GCA_035477395.1). Lineage (GTDB taxonomy): Bacteria > Gemmatimonadota > Gemmatimonadetes > Longimicrobiales > Gaopeijiaceae > SZUA-318. The sequence goes on along the minus strand of DATIKQ010000056.1, from coordinate 1,234 downwards.
CGGAAGGGAGGCTCCAACCCCGCGCCGAGCTGCGGGTTCTCGCGGACCAGATCCATCAGTCGATGCACCTCATCGAAGAACTCCCGCCCAAGCCCTGGAGCACGTTCCTCGTAATACGTGACGGCTTGGGTGAGTTCCTCGAGTGCCTCGGGATGGATGCTGCCGGTTACCACCCGAAGCGCGCGCGAACCGAGGCGAGGGCTTCGTCCAAGGCACGGGATGCCACAGCCCCCGACTCGATCTCATCGTCCCGGCGCCGCGCTTCGGCGAGCCACGCACTCTCGAGCTCGGCTTCGACGTCGATGCCGGCCGCGATCCACTCAACCAACCGGGCCCGCTCAGCCGGGGAAAGCTTGAGTACTTCCTGCTTCAACTGGTCCACAGTCATGCGACGCCACTCCCCGTCGAAAGTCCGCACGCTGGAGAGAACCTACCCCCCGACCCGACGCAAGAGCCATAGCCAGATGGGACCGACTCCTCCCAGGGGCTCGACGTAGGCCGACCTCGGCTCAGCCCCTCAAACCCACCCCAGATCCTCGTCGTCGAAGTGGCCCTACGCCACCAGATCAGCCAGCGATGCCCGCTCGTCCTCGTCCAACGCCGCCATCGCGTGCCGTGCCTCGAGCAGCGCGTTCACCGCACGGATGACCGCCCATGCACGAGCCTCGCTCCCAGGTGCGATCAGGCCGGCGGCCACGGCCCATTCGGACACCTCGGTCCAGCGCCACAGGGCAACGTGGCCGGATTGCAGCGCGGGCGGCGGGAAGCCGCCGGGACCGCGCGTGCCCGATACCAACTGGGATACGGACTGGCGCGATCTCCCGAGTCGAGCGGCCATCTCCGACTGCGACACATGCTCCTCGGGCTCCACGCGCACGACCCTCACTCCGGGGATCGACTCCGCATCAGCGATGGCCGATCGGATCGTTTCTACCCCGTCCTCGGCCGCCGCGATGACCGCCTCCGTCGCCTTGTCCCTATGCCTCGGGCGACGAAACGCCTACAGCCCCGAACGAAGTCACGCCTGGCGATGGGCCCGAACGGCGGCACCTCAGCCGACTTTCCGGATGCGCAGCTCGATGCTGCCGGCCACCGGCAGAGAGAGGTTCCGGGACACCCGAAACAGCACCCACTCCTCCAGCACCTCTTCCAGCTCGTGGCGGCACACCTCTGTGGTCGGGGCATGGGCGAAGACGCCGTCGAAGCCCGGGATCTCACCGTACATGGCGTCCTC
>DATIKQ010000055.1:0-23355 GCA_035477395.1 Longimicrobiales bacterium | reverse complement strand
CCCAGGAAAGAAGGCCCGACGCAGGCGTCTCCTCTCCGCGTCTCACGCATCGTACGGACACCTGGGTTCTGTAGAACCATGTCGTTGGGGAGGCTCTTCTCGAGGAGACCCGTGAAGGATGTGAAGTTCACCCGGATCACTCCCGCTGTTGCCGTGATGTCATCTGGGATCCGCGAGGAACGCTAGAAACTGTCGCCCAAGGTCGGTTGTGCGTCTTGCCCAGAGCCCGTGACTGGACATGATGGTGTGGAGGCTGTCCGTGTTCACGAGACCGTGATCGTGAAGGTCCTTCCATATCTGACTGACCAGATCCCCATGTGGGCGGGTGTTCGGAAACGCGGCTTCGAGTATGCCGACCAACGCCCCCACCGAGAGTGCTGGCTTCGTCACTCCCTTCGATGCGAACCATGCCACGGGGTCGTCGCAGAGCTTGAGAAAATGGAGGTGCCAGTCTGTGAACTCGTCAATTAGTCCGATGAATATGTGGCGGGTGGTCAGGTCCGGAGCGCCGAAGCGGGTGGAGTTCAGGATTGTGTTGCACAGGGCATCGCGCTTAGCCTCCTGACTCGTGCGTAGCGCTGCGTTCGTCGCCTGCAGAACGGTGTCGATGAACCCTGGATCATCCCGAAGTGCATTGAGGTCAACCCGGCCACATTCAGCCAGGTCGGTCAAAGCTGCACCGACCGCAGTCATCCACTCTTGACGCCGCCTCTCCAACGGGGGCGTGACCAAGGCCACAAACAGCTCCGAAGCGGCGCCGCCGACCACCGGGGCGAGGGAGAGCGCACCACGAACTGCGCTGTGAGCCCAGTCTCTTGGAGTTGGCGCAGGGGGTGTGAGGTCCTGGGGGTGCGACGGATCGTCAGTCATTCTGCTCCCATCTCAAGTCTAACTCGAGGTTCTTTCGCGTGGCGTCTCCACGGTTTCCGACCCGAAGGGCCGCTGCGGCCGGAGGCCGGCGCGAGCGGAAACCCAGCGTCGTATGGCGTCGTGCTACGCCACCGACTACCGCTACGCGTCCCTGATGCGAAACCTGATCCTGCAACCCTCAGGATAGGTGCCCCTTCTATTGCGGGACCCTTCGTCGGCTTCAACGATTCCCTCGTTCTCCAAGGGCTTCAGGACCTGCTTCTTTAGTTGCGACGTGTGGTATTCCGTCCTATCCGATGCCACAAACTCCATGATTTCTTCGATCTCCACCAACTCGCCGTCACCAAACTCATAGAGGAGCTGCTCACGGAGTGGTGCGAAATTCGGCGACTCCACTCCGAGAATCAACTGGTCGCTCTTTGACCCTCTGAAGGTGAAGTCGCCTGAAGGAGCCACCTTCCAGATGGCGCGCTTCATCACGTCGCAGCCTCGCCGATGCTGGGTTCCGAAGAAGATCGCATATACGAGGCGACTACCCTCGTAAAGATCGAAGTGCACCACGTGTTCAGCCCCTGCGTCGCGAAGCTGGCGTTCGTAGAGCTTGTAGAGGTGCTGCTGGCGGGCGGCGCCCTCCAGGCTGACTGCGGCGCGCCACTCGTCTGTGCCGAACAATTCGTCTAGATGCGGGGCGAACTCCTCTGTAGAGATAAACCGGTTCATGCTTTCATACATGAACGAGATGTACACCTCGCAGCGCGGATTCTCCATGAGTCGGCCGATCACACTCATCGGCGTGCCGGACACTCCAAAGGGGTCGATCATCACGAAGGCAGGGGCCATCCTGGCCTCCTGGACGTCTAGGGCGTCGAGAGCCTCCCTCATGGACTGATCGAATGGCCCGTGGACCACGGAGACATCCGCATTCGCGGGCAGGTGCGGTCGCATGGCCTCGACCAGCTCATCCAAGTGCTCCGCTCGACCTTGGTGCTTCTCGATGAAGATGAAGATCACTTCACCGGAAACCGTCTTCCGGGCGTTGTGTTCGATCAGCGAACGGAGCGCGATGATCGGAGAACCGTCCTCTCCACCCTCGTATTCCCCGGGCCCTGCGAACCCGTCGATGAAGAGTATCCGCGTGTTCCAGCTCCCCAGGATCGGAAGCCAGGCATCGAGGTAGGCACGCAGGACGAGGTGCTTCCCCTCCGTATGTGGCTCGCGTTTCCAGAGGATGTCGTCAGCCACCCTCATGATCCTCGCCGCACCACGGGGGAATGCATCACGCGGCGCTGTCCTCTTCGGCGAGCAGGGCCGGATACTGACTCCATAGCTCACCGTCGAGTTCCCGTCCGCCCGCCTTGGCTGTAGCTCCTCCCCACTGCTTGAAGAAGAACGGTACGCCTGACTCAAGGCATTGATCCCGCAGGGCGCGGACCCACGCGGGGTCTGCGGGCCTGGCATTGGGTCCGCTCTCCCCTCCGGCTATCACCCAGTGGATACCCGACCGGCCTTGGGACGGAAAGAACCCAGCAAGGTCCAAGGGACCCAGGAGGGGCTCGCAACTCAGGAAGCGGATCGTCGCCTTAATTCGAAGGAGTTGGCTGATCCGGTGGTCGACGTCCTGTGCCTCGACCGAGGTCCCAATCCAGATGTGTCCGGGAATCGCCCCACCTTCGAAGAGCTCGGGCACGACCTTCTCCACGAGCCTGATCGCCCGCCCAGGTCTCTTTGTGAGCACCTGATAGACATGATGATCGTTCTCGAGCATGACCTCGAAACACCGGCGGATGAATTCATCCGGGACTTCGGCGTGAAAGAGATCCGACATCGAGTTCACGAAGATCATCCGCGGCTCACGCCACTTCCCTGGAGCGTCTAGACGGTCAGGCCAGATTCTGACGGCGAAGGGATTGGAGCGATTGGCTGCGGTGTCTACCACGGGGAGGGCAGCCCGGTACGTCTCCTTCAGGAGCCTCCTAGCGATGCGCTCTGCGTAACAGTGGTCGCAGCCCGCGCTGACCTTCGTGCAGCCCGTGACAGGGTTCCACGTTACGTCGGTCCACTCGATTGCGCTTTGACCAGCCACGCTGCGCCCTCCTTTGATCTAGGTCAGATGTATCTTCGGTGTCTCGCAAGCCCTACGCGTGACGCAAAGGTTCTCCGCTTGCCGAGGCGCCAGCGAGCAAGGGCCTGAGCGTCAGCGTTGGCCTGAGCACCGGCATCTTTCGAAGGGCCGCGGCCGTGCGCAGCACGGACGCGAGCGGCAACCGGTCTTGTTAGGCGTAGCCGAGCTTACCTAACGGTCCGATTCGACCTCTCGCCTGAGCAATCCCACAATTCGAGAACCGAGTGTGTCAGAATCCGTGATCTCTTGTCGTGCGACCAGCTTCGGCTCCGAAAACGCTGCCAATTCATACCCATCGCTCATTCGCATCCCATACGTCTGTCGCCGTACTGCCTCACGCTGCCACGTCCGGTACCCCACTCCTGCCAACGCGGCATTCAGGAGAACCCTCTCGTGCCTGCGATGCGGATCAAAGAGGTCATAGAGTGCGGCCGTGGCCTTGAGCGCCCTCCGCACACCCTGCAAGACGTCGTCCTCCAACAAGACGAGCACTGTACCCATGTCGCGGATCGGATCCTGCCTGGTCCGTCCCGTCACGTTCGTATCGACCAGCATGAGGCCGGAGGTCGTTACCGTAACGCGCGAGTACTTCCGGTCGCCTCGGTCACGGCCTTGGATGATCGTCAAAGCCTCCCGCGCTACGTTCGCTTCTTTCGGCTCCTCATAGGAGAAGATCCCCACCGCTGGATCGTGGCCCATCCGATAGATCTCTTGGTGCAGCGCCTCGTCGTCGAACCGCAATACGTCTAGCAGCTCGCCTTGAGCCTGCGGTCCGCTGCAAACGCGGAGGATGACGTCGTCTTGCGTTCGGTCGAAACTGAGCAGAGCTGCCTGGACCTCTGAGGGATTTCTCAACGGGGACCTCAACGCGGGAATGAGCTCATCCAGAGCCCGGTGCACTTCTCTTCCGAGCTCTTCGGGATTGCCATAGGTCCGCCTCAGCCGACCCTGCGTGTAGTCCGACGCTGCCTGAGCGAGCCGCGCAGCATCTGGGTCACGGTCACCTTCTTCGAGAAAGACCAGTATCGGCTTTCCCGAACTCCTAGCGTGGTGGAATTCCTCCTCGGTGACCTTAAGGCCGGAAGGCGCCGTCCAACCTCCCCGACCGGCCACCAAGAGAAGAAACACATCGCATGCGTCTACGAGAGCGAGGCAGGCGTTCCTAGGCGAAGTATCCAGCGATGGTTGGTCCTCGACCTGCAACGCTCGCGCTCCAGCAGCCTGAATGGCCTCTCGGGCTTGCTCACGGTAGGCCTCGTAGCCTTCCATGACAGAGCTCACGAATACAGCGGGCGTTGAGGCCACTTACCGATACACCTTCACGTTAGCGGAACGGCACATCGGGCATCGCGGGGGCTGTTGCACAGTGGGGATGCGCCGTTTGCGCGCCTCTTCCGATTCAAGCCACTCAACTGTGTACTCGTGACCGCACGCCTGGCAGACCACCACCAATGTCTTGCTCACGCTCTCACCCTCTCATTCGGTTACGACTCTATCCCCGCCGTGCGCGTGTGACTCCCCAGGCCGTGGATCTGCGAAGCGGTGCGGGTGAAATCCAGATGATCTACTCGTGATCTCTCGTCCAACTCATCCTGGACGCCTCTCCACGACCCGGGCCGGCCTGCGAGGGGGGAGCGCAGGAAGGGTAGGTGCCGGCCGGGTGGCCGTGGCCACGGCGGTGCCGCCGTGGGTGAATCTCAACGGCGCCAATATGCTCCGGCGGCCCGCGACGCGCCATGTTCTCCCCGGGCGGTGGCCCTCCCCGCCAGGGATCTGGAGCGTGCGGTGCTGGCGAACGGCGAGAATCACCTCTACGTACCCCACGCCTTCCCGTGCTCTGCGGAGGACCTCACATCGGCCATGCGGCCGTTGACCTGATGGATCTCCCGCTGCCCGCAGTTGGCAACCGCGGAACCTCCGCGGTTCAGCCCCGATATGCCGCGATTCGACCCCGACGGATCCCGACACGGTATTCCGGCAAGAACGGCAGATCGTGCAGTCCATCAGTGAGATAGACGATTTCTTGCCGGAATCCGGTCTGAGCCGGATGGGTCTGATAAGCGTGAGGTCGGTAGTTCGAGTTCGGACCCGTCAACGCCATTGGGGGTGATGCGACCCCGCCCCTCACCGCCCCGCCGCCCCAGCGGGATTAGGAGCGGGGTCGGCGACCGTGGATGAGCCGCCTGGCGTCCCCACGGCTCAGCCGCCTTCTGAGCATTTCCACTGCGGTGGGTCCACCACGAGCCCCAGACCTTCCAGAACATCCCCCGACACGTGGCTCTGAATCCCGCTGATCAGGTCGACCTCCTTGTCGCCTAGCACCTTTCGAAACAGCGCCTCACCGGGCAGCGTGCCGCCGGGCAGCCGGTATTCCACGATGGGCAAGCGTCTCCGGAGCTCCATCCTGCCAATCCTTGCATAGACCTTGTCCAACATTCCCCGAGACTGGTGCCCCATCTCGAAGACCACCGTCCGGTCGGCCACCGGCTGGCCGTGGTCGGTGGTCTGCACCCGCGCGGAAGCGTACGCGACGCGCAGCGCCCGGGCGGTCAAGCGGTGCTCGCGGAGGCTATGTTCGATCCCGGCCTCGTCCAGAATCGCTATGGCGCGAAGCTGGGCCCGATGAAACAGGAGCCTCCGGTCCTCGACCATGATCTCCTTGCCTGTACGTGACGTTCCCGTGCAGAGCAAGTGACCGCGGAGGGGGGTCTGGGGTGGACGGTACGCGCGAATGGCTAGGGCGAGCAGAGGCCACAGGGGCACCGCCCTCCAACTCTTCTCACGGCCCTTGATCTTTCGCCAGCGGTTGCACTTGTACCGGACGACCCCGCGCACGGCGTCGATGTCCCCCACCAGCACACCACGACCTTCCGACCGTCGCGCGCCCGTGAGCGCCCAGATGAATGTGACGAGCACGAGCGGCGTGAGGGAGCCCACAATGTCGACTAACCCCTGTAGGAAGGCCGCGACCTCCACAGGCTCGAAGTACGGCGTGGGCTGGTTGCGGACCACCATCTTCTTGAGTGCTGCCGTCACCGGATTGGGGCCAGCAGGCACGATGCCCTCGGTCTGGCCCCATTCCACGATCATCTCGAGCGTCTTTAGGATGTGCCTCCGCGAACTGGAGGAGAGCGGTTTATGCGTACGCCGCGACACCGCCTCCCCGGTGGCGACGCGGAGCTTGCGGCCATCGGGCGTGGCGATGTCATGGAGCCACGGGTTGTTCGGCATGAGCGTGACGATCCACCGACAGGCCCACTCGTAGGCGTCGATCGTATCACGATCCAGGCCGGTCTCCCGGGCAAGGTGAATTAGCCACAACTTCGCGGCTTCGTGGAGCCTGAGCGCGCGTCGGATCCCGGTGAGTTGTACGGCGCGCCGGAGTTCCTCCAGTTCCTTGATTCGCCTCTTTGCGAGCACCAAAGCCCGCAGGTTGTCTTTGGTGGCGAGCGATTGACCCACCTCACAGAGAGGCTCCCGATCACCGCCAACGTCCTTGTAGGGACGGGCATCCAGCCACCACCGTGTCCCGCGCTTGTATGTCGGTGGCGGTGGCGTGCCCTTACCGATCGCCATGGGTCCGCTCCTCTTCGTGCCAGGCACCGAGGGCGGCGAGGTCGGGAGGATGGTCGCCGGGATCGGGTGGGTCCTCGGCAGGAGGCTCGTTGCGCTTCCGCTGGGCGTCATCGAGGAGCCACTGCTCGTAGTGACGGATGGCGGCGGCAGGGTAGAGCCACCGGTTGTGCTTCTTGAGCGCGCCGGGCAGGGTGCCGTCCTTGCGACGGCGCTCGAGGGTCTTGGCGCTGATCCCGTAGCGCGCACACACGTCCGCGCCGGTGGAGTAGTCCGGGTAGGGGGCGGTGGGCGGCGTGTGGCCGGCGCGACCCTCGAGGTGGTCGAGGAGGTCGCGTAGCTCGGGGACGGTGAGGGTGAGCGAGGCCGAGTCGGGAAGGCGGTCGATGACCTCGCGGAGGTGGGCGGGAAGCACGGGCGGGCGAAGTAGCGTGGTGGGATGGGACAGCCCGTTAGGGCTCGTTCTAACACCATGGTGGACCTGCCGGGCCGCCTCCAACCCCCCGCCGATCCTGGACCCGAAAGGTTGTGCCGAAATTGTGTCACAACCGGTCTTCTGGGCCTTCATTATGGTCAGGCCGCGATCGTCTAAGTCATCGTGGTGCTTGTGCTTGCATTGTGCCGTGCTGGAAGTGACGCATTGGCTGGACAGGTCCGGACTCAAGGCCCTGTGGCGCTTGGACTTGGGCGGACGTCGCGGACTCGAGGGGTCCCTCTTAATCAGTAGGTTCGGGGTTCGAGTCCCTGGCGGGGCACTCGGAACGAGGGGGGTGCCGGCTCCGGCCGGCACCCCCCTCGTCCATATCACCCGCTGGCACGTACCTCCGGGCGAGGCCCGTACCAGAAAAAACGGTACTTGCGGTTGCCCCATCCGTCACTCAGTATGGACGCGGTGGATTGGAGATGTCCCGCCCCCCGGCGAACCATCCCCATTATTTCGCATACCCCACGGGAGGGGCCGCAACCCCCCTCCTCCCATTTCCAGCCCTTTCTTTCTTGAGGAGGCCAGGATGGACGGAACCTTTGTCCGACGAGCTGCGGTGCGGCTCGCCGCGGTGGCGGCGCTGAGCAGCCTGCTCGCCACACATGCCGCAGCTCAGACCACGGGCACGATCCGTGGGCAGGTCACCGACGCGGTGACCATGCGCCCGCTCTCGGGCGTGCAGGTGTCCGTCCCCGGAACGGGCCGGGGCGGGCTGGCCAACGCCAGCGGGCAGTTCCTCGTGCTCAACGTGCCCGTCGGCGTCCAGTCCGTACGGGCCGAGCTCATCGGCTACGCGACGCTGAACCAGCAGGTGACCGTGGTCGCCGGCCAGGCGGCCGTGCTCGACTTCAAGCTCACCCAGACGGCCCTCGAGCTCGATGCCATCATCGTGACGGGGACGCCGGGGCAGACGCAGAAGCGCGCCATCGGCAACGTGGTCTCGAAGGTGGAGGCGTCCAAGGTCACCGAGTCCATGGCCGTGCCCAACTTCGCCGAGTTGCTCCAGGCCCGGACGCCCGGCCTCACCCTCCTCTCCAACGGAGGGGGCGCGGGTGACGGCCAGGCGATCCGCCTGCGCGGGACCGGTTCGATGTCCGGGCGCTTCGAGCCCGTGGTGTTCATCGACGGCGTGCGCATCGAGAGCGGCACGCAGTCGGGGGGCGGCTGCGGCAACGGGGTGCACTGCCCCAGCGCGCTCGAGTCGCTGAACCCGAACGACATCGAGAGCGTCGAGGTCATCAAGGGCCCGGCGGCCTCCACGCTCTACGGCGCCGAGGCGGCGTCGGGCGTGATCCAGATCCTCACCAAGAAGGGGCGCTCCGGCTCCGGGATCCAGTGGAGCGGCTCCATCGATGCCGGGACCACCGACTGGCACCTTGCCCGCCCCACGACCTGGTGGACGTGCACGGCCGCCAACATCGCCTCGACGACCTACCCGGGGTGCAAGGGCAAGAATCCGGGCGACATCGTGAGCTTCAGGCCGCTGGACGAGCACCCCAACGCGCTGCGCGGCAACAAGGCCAGCTCGTACTACCCGAACGTGGTGCCCGCGGACGAGAACGGTGCCGGCCAGTACAATGTGAACCTGTCGGCCCGCGGCGGCGGGGAGCTGTTCAACTACTTCGTCTCCGCCGAGAAGGCAGACGAGCAGGGCATCATGGTCAACAACTTCAGCAACCGCACCGGCGGCCGGGCGAACTTCGGCATCACGCCGTCGCAGGAGCTGAACTTCAACATCAACGTCGGCTACACCCGGACCCACATCAAGTTGCCCCTCTCGAACAACGCCTCCAACTCGGTGCTGCGGAACGCGTACCGGGCGAAGGCCGACGTGAACTATGCGTGGGAGCCGGGATTCCTCGGCTTCGGCCCCGAGCTGGCGAACCAGTTCGACCTCCAGGCGCGGGACGAGCGGTACATCATCGGCGCCACGGTGAACTACAACCCGCTCCCGTGGTTCTCGAACCGGCTGGTGCTCGGGCTCGACAACCAGAACCGGCGCACGTCCGAGTTCTACATGATCGACCAGACGGGGCGGGCGCCCTGGGGCGCGACCTCGTCGCTCGGGTACATCCAGCACCAGATCAGGCCGATCCACAACTGGACGCTCGACTACTCCGGCACGGTGAGCACGGACATCGGCGAGAACTACTCCTCGGCGTTCAGTGCCGGCATGCAGATCAACGCTCGCAAGGCGGAGACCTTCACCACCACCGGTGAAGGGCTGGTCGCGAACTCCCTGAACCTGGTGAGCTCGGCCGCGGTGAACCGCGGTGCCCAGGGCCTCACCGAGCAGAACTCCCTGGGCTTCTACGTCCAGGAGCAGGTGGGCTGGAAGAACAGGCTGTTCGCCACCGCGGCGGTCCGCGTGGACGACAATTCGGCGTTCGGCAAGGACTTCTCCATGGTGGTGTACCCGAAGGCCCAGCTCTCCTACGTCATCAGCGACGAGGAGTGGTTCGACTACGGGTTCGTGGACCAGCTCAAGCTGCGCGCCGCGTGGGGCCAGGCCGGCAACCCGCCCGACCCGTTCGTGGCCGACCGCACCTACGACGCCGGCGTGACCACGGTGGGCGACCAGGTGGTCAACCTCCTGCGCCCCTCCGAGTACGGCAACCCGAACCTGAAGGCCGAGACCGGCTCCGAGATCGAGGTGGGCTTCGAGTCGTCGCACTTCGACGGCCGCCTCGGCATCGAGTTCACGTATTACAGCCAGCACACGCGGGACGCGCTGCTCAGCGTGCCCGCGCCGCGCTCGGCGGGCTTCGACGACGCGAACCAACTCCTGAACGTGGGTGAGATCGCGAATTCGGGGCTGGAGCTCCTGGTCACGGCCACGCCGGTGTACACGCGTCACGTGCAGTGGGATGCGACGGTGTCGGTGTCCACGAACAAGAACGAGCTGGTGAACTGGGGGAGCGCGCCGCTCACCGAGATCGACTTCGGGTCGTTCGCCACGGTGCAGCGGCACAAGCCGGGGTACCCGATGGGCGGGTATTGGACCACCGACGTGGTCCGTGACGCCAACGGAGCGCCGGTCCTCACCAACGGCAACGTCACGGTGCGCACGGACAAGGAGTACCTCGGCCCGTCGTCGCCCACGCGCGAGATCGGCACGACGCACACCTTCACGATCTTCGACAACTTCCGCCTGTTCGCGAACCTGGACTACAAGGGCGGCAACTACCAGTGGAACGCCATCGGCTCGGTCCGCAACCGCAATGACCTGAACACATGGCTCGCCAACGATCCGAACGGCGACCCGGTGGAGAAGCTGGTGGCCAGGAGCCTGCAGACGAAGACGTGGGTGAAGGAGGCGGACTTCGTGAAGCTCCGCGAGCTGTCGCTCACCTACCAGTTCCCGTCCGGCGTCGCCGAGCGCCTCCGCTTCGAGAGCGCGTCGGTCACGGTCGCCGCGCGCAACCTGTGGATGTGGACGAAGTACGACTTCGGTGAGCCGGGGCTCGGATCCCCGGATCCCGAGGTGTCGTTCAACTCCGGGCCGCGCTTCGAGCGGACCGACTACTGCTCCATTCCCATGCTCCGGTCCTTCGCCGCGAGCCTGCGCTTCTCCTTCTGACCGGCCGACCGGAAAGGACTTGAGACGATGAACACGTTCATCTCGCTCCGGAAGTCGGCTTGGGCCGTGCTTCTGGGAGCTGTGCTGGCAGGGACGGCAGCGTGCTCGAACTTCGAGGAGCTGCTCGACGTCAAGAACCCCACCGAGATCGATGAGTCGCTCCTCCAGGACGAGACGCTGGTGAAGGTTCTGGTGGCGGGCGTCCAGGGCGACTTCGCCGCCATGCTCGCCGAGAGGTTCATCTGGCGCGGCAGCATGATCACCGACGACCAGGTGAGCGGGATCAACTGGGAGGGCACCGCGCGGCTGAGCCAGCGCCTGGTGCGCTACGACGAGGGCGACGCCGACATCATCTTCCGCCAGATCAGCCGCGCCCGCATGCAGGGCGACTCGGTGTCGCAGCGGCTGAAGAACGGGCTCTCGAAGAGCCCGACGAACGACGTGAACCTGGCGACGACGCTCACCTACGCCGGATACACGTACATCATCATGGCCGACGCCATGTGCGAGGCCACGGTGGACGTGGGCTCCAAGATCTACACGCCCCTGGAGCTGTACGACATCGCGGTGACGCGCTTCAACGAGGCGCTCCCCATCGCGACGGCGGCCAACAACGCCTCGCTGATCAACTGGATCAACGTGGGGCTGTCGCGGGCGTACCTGAACCTGAACAAGAAGCCCGAGGCGATGGCCGCGGCCGCGAAGGTGCCGGCCAACTACTGGCGCTGGATCGAGTACAAGAGCAGCGACACCCGTCTGTACAACTTCCTGGCGGACCAGACGACCGGCGCCAACCACAACATCGGAATCCACCCGAATTTCATCGCGGGCGGGAAGGCCACGTTCGGCACGAACCAGAAGACGTACCTCACGGACCCGCGCGTGCAGCACGACGAGATGTGGAGCCTGGGGCACAACGTGGGGACGCCGCTCTACAAGCCCCGCCAGGGGCTCATGTTCTCGGAGTACAACGGCCAGACCATCGCCAGCGGCGGCGCGCCGAAGGCATACTCACGTGACATGGACATCGCCATCGGGTCCTACGTCGAGGCCATGCACAACTACTACGAGGCCGCCGGGCCCACCGGCACGGGCCCCCTGGGGACCACCCTCGAGTTCGTGAACGCCCGCCGCACGGTGGGCAAGCAGGCGCCGGTGACGCTGTCCGGAGCCGAGCTCATGGCCGAGTTGCGCACGCAGCGGGCGAAGGACCTGTTCATGGCGGGGTACCGCCTGGGCGACCTGCGCCGCTGGCTGCGCCAGGGCACGGGGAACTTCTTCCCCACCGGCACGCACGCCTACACGCTGTGGACGTACGGGGACGCCACGTGCTTCCCGATCCCCAAGCAGGAGTACGAGGGAAACCCGAACATCACGAACCCGAACAAGTAGTCACGGGTCGGGGGTGCGGCCACGAGGCCGCATCGCCACGCAGGACCGCGGGCGGGGCGCCACCGGCGCCCCGCCCGCTCTTTCTGGTGCCGCCCCCGCGCGGCTGATGCCGCCCTACAGCGTGTCCAGGAAGCGGGCGAGCTTCTCCTGCGTGACCCGGTCCAGCGCCGCGAACCGGTCCCGCGCGGCCTGGGCCTCACCCCCATGCAGCAGCACCGCGTCGATGACGCGTCCTGCCCTCCCGTCGTGGAGGAACGCCCTCCGGTACCGGAGCCCCAGGAGCGGCTCGGTGCGCCACTCCCTGGTGCCGGCGCCGGGGGCGCAGGTTCCCTCCAGCGCCGGTCCCATGTCGTGGAGGAGGAGATCGGAGTGGAGGGCGACCGCCTTCCCGGAGATGGCCGCCACCGGGCCCGGCCCGGCCCGAAGCAGCGGGACGTGGCAACCGGCGCATCCCAGCGACTCGAAGAGAGCACGGCCCATCTCCACGTCGGCCCGGCCCTCCTCGACCGGCACCGCGGGGGAGGGGGGCGCCAGGAAGCGCACGAAGTCGGTGACGGCGTCCAGCACCTCCTGCGTCACCTCGGGCTCGGGCGTGGGGTCGGTGCCCTGCCCAACGCCGGGGAAGCCACCCGCGCTCCCCTCGTGGGGGTGCAGCGGGGTGGTGAGCCCCATCTCCAGGCGGAAGGCGCCCTCGACGAAATCCGCCAGCGACGCGTGGTCCGACTTCCGGCCGAAGCGCGCCGGCTCTCCTCGGCCGTTCCGGCCCAGGCGCCCCGAGATCCCGTCCCCGTCCCCGTCCTCCGGGTCGCCCAGGGCCTCCAGGGTTTCCAGGGGAACCTCGTCCACGATCCCGAGCCCGAAGAGGAAGGGGATGGTGAAGACGGCTGTGTGTGTGGCATCTTCCGGGACCGGCGCGCGCCCCGCCCCGGCGGCGGCCAGGGCCGGCGTGACAGACATGCGGACGTTCTCGCCCCCGAGGGGTACGAGGAGGTCGCAGCGGCCGTCCGGGAGCGTGCGGGTCGCTTTGGTGACGTTCGTCTCACCGGTGCCCCCGTCGGCTGGGAGGGTGTGGCAGGCGTTGCAGGCATCCTCGTTGAACCGGGGCCCGAGCCCCTCCTCGGGGGTGAAGCGGCGGGCGAAGTGGACCTGTCCCGCCTGGAAGCGTGACGCCTCCTCCGGCGTGAGATCCGGTAGCGGTTCTCCGATCCCGGCGGAGACGGGCTCAGGCCCTGGTGAGCGGCCGGGCTCCGGGGCGCAGGCGGCGGACAGGACGACGGGAAGGACCAGGAGACACAGGCGGGCTCGCCGCCGTGTCCAGGCTGACACAAGAGGGATCGGAGACATCATGCGAAAGGGCAAGGGATCCGTGGCATCGTGGAGTCGGCACGCCGCAGGCCTGCTGACGCTTCTCATCGTGTCCGCGTGCTCCCTGGGGACGGACGCGGATGACATTCCCACGTCGGTGCGGGTGAGGGTGGAGGGGACCTCCCCCCACCAGCTGACGCTCGTCACCGCGAAGGACCTGTACGAGGAGTACAACCTGAGCACCGGGGAGATGCGCCCCGTCGCCGTCACGTCCGACACGGTGCTCATCACGCTGCCGTTCGACCAGACCATGGACATCTCCAGCACGGGGAGCATCTACGTGGAGCTGCGCAACTACGAAGTCGCCGCGGCCACGGTGCGCCTCCGGGTGGAGCTGGACAACGGGGAGGGGGACGACCGCACCGCCACGCTGTCGGACGACGCGGCGCTCGTCTACTACTTCATCTACACCGACTACTCGTATCGTTGAGCCTCACCGGAGGTCGCGGAACATCCGGTCGGCCAAGGTGACCAGCAGCGGTGTGCCCAACACGAGCATGACGGCGCCCACCGAGTTGGCCACCTCCGATCCGCCCCCCACCGTGGCCATGGAGAACGCATAGCCGGGGAAGATCATCATCCCTGCGCCCAGGAGGGCGGGGACGAACCGCCCCCGGGACGCGGCCGTGGCGCCACCCCAATGCGCGCCCAGCGCGGCCGCGGTCGCCGGCACGAGCATGGCGCCCAGCACGGCCGCGACGTCGCCCACGGTGCTGCAGCGGGTGACGATCTGGTCCCGGGCGTCCACGCTGACGCAGCGCCTGCCGATGGCGACGCCCGCCGCCAGGCCGGCGGCGTTGCCCAGGAACGCGCCGGCGGAGGTTTTGAGGAGGGGGTGCCGCTGCGGGTCCTGGCCCCAGTCGAAAGCGCTCCGCCGCTGCAGGTCCAGGGGGGTGACCGGCTGGGCCCCCGCGCTCCGGTCCGCGCCCGGTGGACGGGTATCGATGAGCAGGACTCCGTAGAGCGATCCGGTCCCGTAGCGCACACCGGCCTCTCCCGGCGGGATGACCTGGATCCGCTCGATGTTCGAGAGCCCGATGGTCCCGTACAGCAGGTTCGGGTTCGTCACGGGCACGCCGTCCACCACGACCATCGGGTGGTTGCACGCCCGCGTCCCCAGGAGCGAGATGGTGGCCGCGGCGCGGAACTCCAGGCAGACGTCCGTCCCGGCGAGGTTGTTGGTCTGCCGCATCCGGATCCCCGGCACCGTCTGGCGGATGAGGTCGCCCATGTGCTTGCTCGTCCCCAGGGCGCTCTCGATCTGGCGGCGATCCACCACGTGGAGGCTGAAACCCTGCGCCCGCTCCGTTCGGGTCCGGCTGGTCACCGCCTCGACCACCAGCGCCTCGAGCTGGATGGCCTCGGGAGCGAGCCGGATCTCCATCGCCAGCACCTGCCCGGGCTCCACGACGATCCGGTGCTCGTGGCTCCCGTACGCCACGTGGTCCACCTGGAGCGTCCACTCACCCCCGGGGACTCCCCGCAGCACGAAGCGCCCCTCCACGTCGCTGGCGGCGGACACGTCGGTGCCCACAAGGCGGAGGATGACGTCGGCGATCCCCTTTGCGGTGGCCACATCCACCACGATGCCGGGAACGTCCACGGTCTCCTGGGCGCCGGCCGGCCGCGCCAGGGCGGCGGCGAGCACGGCGGCCACCAGGGCCGGACAGAGCAGGCGGGAGGAGGTCATGGGACGGGAGTCCGTCGGGGTCGGTCGGCGGCGGAGGCGGAGGGGTACCGCACGCCGTTCCTCAGGGTGATACGCCGGAGTGCCCCCAGAGTGTCGCCGGGGTTCAGCGTAGCCGCCGGTACAGGCGGTCCGCCAGGGCGGTGAACAGGGGCGTGCCCGCGACCAGGAAGATCATCCCGGCGTTGTTGGTGGCCTCGACGCCGTTGCCCACGGTGGCCAGGGAGAACCCGTACCCGGGGAGGAGCGCCAGCGTCGCGCCCAGCACGGCCGGCACCCACTGCCCCTGTGACCCCTCGGTGCGTCCCCCGACGTGGGCGCCCAGGGCGCTCCCGAGCGCCGGGAGCGCCACGGCCACCGCACCCATCGCCGCCACCTCCGGGCGGGGGCAGGTCCGTTCCTGCTCCCGGGTGACGGCGTCCACGTACACGCAGCGGCGCCAGGCCTCCCGCCCCGCCGCCAGCCCAGCCGTGCTTCCTACGGCCGACAGCGCCAGCGCACGCCAGAACGGGTGCCCGGCCGGGTCCCGCTCCCAATCGAAGGTCGTGCGCCGGGAGCGGACGAGGAGGGACGGGTCGCCCGCCCCTCCGACCGTCGCGCGCCTTCCCGCGGACGTGGTCACGAGGATGACGCCGTAGGGCGCCCCGCCGAACTGGGGCCCGGCCTCCGCCGGGGGGATGGCCTGGATCCACTCGATGGCGTCGTAGTTCGTCAGTCCGTAGGCGGGTGCCGGGTCGATGAGGGGAACCCCGTCCATGTAGACCTGGGGGTGGTCGCATCCGCCGGGCACGTTCGTGAGGCTCATGGAGCGGACCTGCGCGCCCCGGAATTCCAGGCAGAGCAGGTCTCCCGTCGTCCCCTCGGAGGGCCGGACACGGAGGGAGGGCACGGCCCTCCTCAGCAGATCCGACAGGTTCCGGCTGGACCCTGCGAGGCGGAGGATCTCGGCCTTGTCCACCAGCGACCCCGCCCTGAGCGCGGGCGCCGGAGGTGGGGCCACGGTGACGGCCTCGTGGACGGTGACCGTGGGGAACGTCGCGGCGTCCACCGCCGGTGGGGGGGCCCGGGACGGGGGCTCGGGGGCCGGGGTGGCCCCCAGGATCTCCACCGACATCCCCTCGGCGCCGAGGTGGATGGCGACCTCGAACCGCTCGCCGAGGCGGCTCACCGCCAGCGACACGGCGTGCACACCGTAGCGGGCGTGGCGGACCTCCAGCGTGTGGCTCCCGACGGGGAGCCCGCGGAGCACGAAGCGACCCTCCCCGTCGGAAACGGCGGAGACGTCGGTGTCCACGACCCGGAAGATCGCGTCGGCCACCGGCTCGTCCGCTCCGGCGCGGAGCACCCGGCCCGAGATCACGCTGGCCTCCTGGGCGGGGAGGGGCGCAGGGGCGAGTGCCAGCACGAGGGCCAGCGCGAGCGAGCGGGGAGTCATGTTCCGGTGCGGCCGTCAGGGCGGCGTGGGCGTTCGAGGGGCCACGTGACCCCGGTCGGAGGCGAATATAGCGTCCCCAAAGGACCCCCGGGTGCCGCCCGGCGTTGGGACGTTATGTTTGTCGGCGACATGGCCGCGCTCACCCTGGACATCCTGCCCCAACCCGACGACACCACGTGCGGGCCGACCTGCCTGCACGCCGTGTACGGCTTCTACGGCGAGGCCCTGGATCTGCATGAAGTCATCTCGGAGGTGACCCCACTCGCCTCCGGCGGCACCCTGGGGGTCTACCTGGGGATCCACGCCCTCCGGCGGGGATACGCGGCCACCCTGCACACGTACAACCTCGAGGTGTTCGACCCCACCTGGTTCGAGAGCGACGATGCGGATCTGAGCGCGCTCCTCGCCGAGCAGGCGATGGTGAAGTCGGGCTTCCGCCTCCGCGAGACCACTCCAGCATACCTGGAGTTACTCGCACTGGGAGGGCGGATCCGCTTCGAGGAGCTTTCTCCCGGGCTCATCCGCCGCCGCCTCTCGGTCGGGCGCCCCATCCTCACCGGGCTCTCCGCCACGTACCTGTACGGCTGCGCCAGGGAGGTGGACGAGAACGGGCGCCTCCGCTACGACTCGGTCCGGGGCGAGCCCACGGGGCACTTCGTGGTGGTCCACGGCTACGACGCCGAGACCGACTCCGTCCTGGTGGCCGACCCGCTGTTCGAGAACGCCTTCGGCTCGCACAATTACCGGGTGGATGTGGTTCGCCTCATGGGCGCGATCATGCTCGGCGTGCTCACGTACGACGGGAACCTGCTGGTGATCGAGCCCAAGGTCGGAGCGACCGGATGATCCCGCTGGTGGTGGTGGAGAACCCGAAGAGCTTCCCCTTCGACATCGAGGGGGCGGAGGTGGTGCCCGCCCGGGCGTATCTCACCGACCCGAAGTACGCCGACATGCGCAGGGTCGCCGTGTTCAACGTGTGCCGGCGCTACGGGTACCAGAGCCTGGGCTACTACGTATCGCTCCTGGCGGCGGCCCGTGGACACAAGCCGCTGCCGAGCGTGGCCACCCTGCAGGCCTTGAGCATGTCGCCGGTTGTGCGCCTCGTGTCCGAGGACCTCGACGACACCATCCAGCGCGCCCTCTCGCCCCTCCGCTCCGAGGAGTTCGCGCTGAGCATCTACTTCGGGCGCAACGTGGCCCAGCGCTACGACCGCCTGAGCAGGGCCCTCTTCAACCAGTTCCCGGCGCCGTTCCTGCGGGCCCGTTTCGCCTGGGAGGAGGGCCGCTGGACGCTCTCCAGCGTGCGCGCCATCGCCGGCGCGGAGATCCCCGAGGCGCATCGGGACTTCGTGCTCGCCCGTGCCCGGGACTACTTCCAGCGCCCCACGCGGGTGGCTCCGCGCACGCCGGAGACGCGCTACGACATGGCGATCCTGTGGTCCCCGGACGACCCTATGCCCCCCTCGAACGAGAGGGGGATCCGCAGGCTCACGCGGGCCGCAGCGCGGCAGGGGATCGGGGTGGAGATCATCGAGCCCGACGACTACGGCCGCCTGGCGGAGTTCGACGCGCTCTTCATCCGCGAGAACACCGCGGTGAACCACCATACGTTCCGCTTCGCGCGGCGCGCGCAGCAGGAAGGGCTGGTCGTGCTGGACGACCCCGAGTCCATCATCCGGTGCGGGAACAAGGTGTACCAGGCCGAGCTCTTCGAGCGCCACCGGATCCCGGCGCCCAGGACGCTGGTGGTGCACGAGGGGAACATCGGCGAGGTCATGGCGAAGGTGGGGATCCCCTGCGTCCTGAAGCGCCCCGACGGCTCGTTCTCGCGGGGCGTGGTGAAGGTCTCGACGCCCCCTGAGCTCTACGAGGCGCTGGACGTCCTCTTCGAGGAGTCGGAGCTGGTGGTGGCCCAGGAGTTCATGCCCTCGGCCTTCGACTGGCGCGTGGGCGTGCTGGACGGCCAGCCGCTGTACGCCGCCCGCTACCACATGGCCAAGGGGCATTGGCAGATCGTGCGCGCCCAGGGCACCCAAACCAGCTACGGCGACGTGGAGGCGGTGGCCATCGAGGACACGCCCAAGGCGGTGGTGGAGACCGCGGTGAAGGCCGCGCGCCTCATCGGCGACGGCCTCTACGGCGTGGACCTCAAGGAGGCGGAGGGTCGGGTGGTGATCATCGAGGTCAACGACAATCCCAACCTGGACGGCGGCTTCGAGGACGGGATCCTGAAGGACGCCCTGTGGGACGAGATCATCCGCTGGTTCCGGGTGCGGCTCGACCGCCGGGGACTGGAAGGACGGCGGGCGTGAGCGGGAGCCTGGAGGTAGACGCGGCGCGGCTGGGGCTCTTCGAGGCCTTCGGCGTCGAGATCGAGATGATGCTGGTGGACGCCGCGACCCTCTCGGTGCGGCCCGAGTGCGACCGGCTCATGGCCCGGGTAGGAGGGTCCGAGAGCGCGGACGTGGAGTTCGGCGACATCACCTGGTGCAACGAGCTGACGCTGCACGTCCTGGAGTTCAAGACCAGCGATCCCGCGCCCTCCCTGTCGGGGCTGGCGGCGAAGTTCCACGGGAGCGTCCGGCGCGCCAACCAGGAGCTCGCGGCCATGGGCGGGCGCCTCATGCCCGGCGCCGTCCACCCCTGGATGGACCCGCACACGGAGACCGTGCTCTGGCCCCACGAGTACACCGACGTGTACCACACCTTCGACCGGATCTTCGGCTGCTCCGGCCACGGGTGGGCCAACCTGCAGGCCACGCACCTCAACCTACCGTTCAAGGACGACGAGGAGTTCGCCCGTCTGCACGCCGCGGTGCGCCTGGTGCTCCCGCTCCTGCCGGCCATCTCGGCGGCCTCGCCCTACCTGGACGGGGGTCGCTCGCACGTCCTGGACGCACGGCTGATGGCGTACCGGGGCAACGCCAGGCGCGTGCCCTCGGTATCGGGGCTCGTGGTTCCCGAGCCGGCCTTCACCCGGGAGCAATACGAGCGCGAGATCCTCGGGCGCATCTACGCCGACATGGCACACCTCGACCCGGAGGGAGTCCTCCGCCACGAGTGGGCCAACGCCCGCGGCGCCATCGCCCGCTTCGACCGGGGCTCGGTGGAGATCCGCGTCATCGACGCCCAGGAGTGCCCGTCGGCGGACCTGGCCGTGGTGGTGGCGGTCACCGAGGTGGTGCGCGCCCTGGCGGTCGGGCCCCTGTCCGAGCGGGACTTCGCCCGTGACCCCTCCACCGAGGCGCTGGCCGGGCTCCTGGAGGCCACCATCAGGGATGGGGAGCGGGCCCCGGTGGACGTTCCCGGACTCCTGGCGGCGCTGGGTCTCGGGAGCTCGCCGCGCACGGCGGGGGAGGTGTGGCAGGCGCTCCTGGACCGCTTCCCACCCCACGATCCGGCGGGCGAGTGGACGGTCCCCCTGGAGACCATCCTCCGCCGAGGCCCCCTGGCCCGTCGGCTGGTGGCGGTGCTGGGCGAGGCGCCCAGCCGGGCGGAGCTGGCCGAGGTCTTCGGCCGCCTCTGCGCGTGCCTGGAGGAGAACCGGGCCTTCCACGGCCGGTGAGCGACGCAAGGTGAGCGCGGGACGGCTCCCCGGCGGGGTGGCGCTCCTCGTCACCTGCGAGCACGGCGGGAACCGCGTCCCGGCTCCGTGGGCTCGCCTGTTCCCCGACGTGGCCGGGGCGCTCGCCACGCACAGGGGGTGGGACCCGGGGGCGCTCCCCCTGGCGACGGACCTCGCGCGTATCCTGCGTGCGCCGTTGCGCGCGGCTACCGTCACACGACTTCTCGTGGACCTGAACCGCTCCCCCCGTCATCCGCGCGTGTTCTCCGAGTGGACCCGGCGACTCGCCGCCGCGGAGCGCGCGCGGCTCCTGGCGCTGCACCACGCGCCCCATCGGGCTGCCGTGGAGGGCGACGTGGCGGAGCGGATCCGGCGCGGGCGGCGCGTCGTCCACCTGGGCGTGCACTCCTTCACCCCCGTTCTCGGCGGCGTCGCGCGCCGCGCGGACCTGGCTCTCCTCTACGACCCGGGACGGCCCCTGGAGCGTGCGCTCTGCTCCGCCTGGGCCCGCGGGCTGGCCAGGGCGCTCCCCCACCTGGCCGTGCGCCGCAACCAGCCGTACCGGGGCGCGTCGGACGGGCTCACCACCTGGCTGCGGCGGCGCTTCCCCGCCGAGACGTACCTGGGGATCGAGATCGAGGTGAACCAGAGGCTCCTGGGCGCAGGCGGACGCTTCCCGCGCGAGATCGGCGTGGCGCTGGCGGGGGGCTTGGAGACGGCGCTGAGGTAGGGTCGGATGGGGGCGCTCCCTCGCGACTCGGGCGCTTCGCTCGCACGCTTCGCGTGCGATCCTCGCTGCTCGGGAGCGCCCCCATCCGACCCACGCGGCGCGATGCTCGCTGTCCCGCCGCACCCCGGCGCCGCATATTCCCGGCCGCGGCGCCGCTCTCGGGCCCGGCCCGGGCCCGCCGCGCGATCCTGACCTGCCAAGCGAGGCGTTTCCATGCGCGGACGTACGTCGGTGCTCACCCTGGTGGCCGGCCTGGCGCTGGCCCTCCCCCTTTCCGGCCAGAGCGGCCGCCCCTTCACCACCGAGGACGCGCTGGACGTGCGCACCGTGCGCGTCGCCGACGTGACCCGGGACGGGCGATGGGTCGCCGCCACCGTCCAGACCCGGCGCGACCGGTCCGGCGTGGACCACTTCCGCTACGGTGACCCCACCTACGTTTCGCCTTCCCTGGGCGAGCTGCTGGTGGTGGACGCGCAGGGCGGCGAGGCCCGCTCCGTCTTCCCGGGGCGCGAGCAGCTGCGGTCCCCGGTGTGGTCACCCGACGGCACCCGGCTGGCCTTCCTGCGCCTCCAGGGCGACGCCTGGCGCCTCGTGATCCACGAGCCCGCGTCCGGGAAGACGCGGGAGGTCCGGCTCAGGACGCCCAAGGCGCTGGCGTCCGCGTCCCCGCTGGTCTGGCACCCCGACGGCACCCGCGTGCTCGTGACACTTCGCCCCGAGGGGTGGGCGCAGGAGGCCCGAGCGGCCTTCCTGGAGATGACCGAGGGGCCGGTGGTGGTCCAGGACTCCCGGGATCCCTTCCTGGATTGGGACCGCGTCCGGAACCTGGACCGGAAGCAGATCCCCGCACTCGTCTCCCTCTCGGACGGCGCCGTGCGCGAGCTTCCCGGAGACCAGGCCCTGGACGACCCGCGCATCGCGAAGGACGGGTCGTACATGGCCTACGTGAAGGCCGAGCCGAAGCGCACGTCGTACAAGAGGGCCGACGGGACCGAGTACTCGGTGGTCCGCCTCCCTCTGGACGGCGGTGATCCCGTGACCGTGCTGGCTCCCCAGGAGCGACGGGTCACGCTCCAGTGGAACGAGGACGTGACGGCGTTCGCGTGGGCGGACCGGGGGAACGTCTTCGTGCGCTTCCTGGATGCCGACTCGGCCCGCAACCTCACCGAGGCGCACCGCGGGCCCGTTTCGGAGAAGGACACGACGAAGCTCTCCTACGCGGTGGAGCGCTGGCGCCCGGACGGGGGAGCGCTTCTGCTGAGCTCCCAGAAGGGGTACCATCTCCTGGACGCCCGCAGCGGTGAGCTGCAACTCGTGCTGGAGCACCAGGGGGTTGAGAGCACCCGCCCGAGGCTCGCAGTGCAGGGGTGGAGCCAGGACGGCCGGTACGTGTTCCTGAGCACCGCCGAGCGTGATCGCTGGGAGCGGGGGCTGGCCCGTCTGGACGTGCAGGCGCGGCGCATGGAGAGCCTCGTGAAGGACGCCAACCTTTACGGCGACTGGCGTCTGTCGGACGACGGCAGCCGGGTGGTGTTCCGCCGCTCCGACGGGGACCGCCCCGACGACCTGTACGCCGCCGACGCCGGCTTCACGCAGGTGCGCAGGCTCACCACGCTCAACCCCCAGCTCGACGGGGTGGCGCTGGGCAAGAGCGAGCTGGTGGAGTACCTCGACGTGGACGGGAGCCGCCTCTACGGCGTGCTCCACTACCCGCCCGGATACGAGCCCGGGAAGAAGTACCCGCTGGTGGCGGAGATCTACGAGACGTTCTTCGACAACGGGTACAACGAGAACATGCAGCTCGTCACGGCCCGGGGGTGGCTCGGGTTCCGGCCGTCGGTGGACCTGGAGATCGGCTATCCCGGCGAGGCATGGCTCAAGGGCGTGACGCCGGCCATCAACACGCTCATCGAACGGGGGATGGTGGACGAGAAGCAGCTCGGCGTCTACGGGCAGAGCTACGGCGGGTACGCCGTGAACCTGCTGGTGACCCAGACCGAGCGCTTCGCCGCCGCGGTGAACGTGTCGGGGAAGGTGAACATCGTCTCCTTCCTCGGGGACAGCGAGAAGATCACCACGCGCAACTACAACGCCGCCGAGGAGGGGCAGGACCGCATCGGCGCAACGCTGTGGGAGCAGCCGCAGAAGTACATCGCCCACTCGGCCGTGATGTTCGCCGACCGGATCAGGACGCCGCTGCTCCTCCTCTCCGGCGAGGGGGACTGGAACGTGCCCGCCACCAACCAGCGCGAGATGTATTACGCGCTCCGCCGGCTGGGTAAGGAAGTGGTGTGGGTGAACTACATGAGGGGAGGGCACGGCGCCGGGCGGGCGAGCGGCGTGGAGGATTTCCACGACCACTGGAAGCGGCTGCTGGATTTCATGGAGGAGCACTTCGCGAAGGCGCGGGAGAAATCGTCCTCGACCCCATGAGGTATGGCCGGCCGGGCCGGGGCCCTCGCGACGCGACGTGGATTGGGTCGGGCGGGGGCGCCCCCTCGCGACTCGGGCGCTTCGCTCGCACGCTTCGCGTGCGATCCTCGCTGCTCGGG
>DATIKQ010000054.1:0-12526 GCA_035477395.1 Longimicrobiales bacterium | reverse complement strand
CGTCTTCCGCCCGGAACTGACAGACCTCCAGAACCAGGTCCTCACCCTCCTCGGCGTCCCGCCCTCAGCCTACCGCTGAGGCCGCCAGCCGTCCCCGGAAATTGCCAGGAAACCGCCCCCGCGAAGTGCGGAATGTGAGTCTGGGCTACTTGCCTTGCTGCTCCATGAGGCAGCGCAGCGCCCAGACCGTGACCGCGCTGCCCAAGATGAGCGACAACCAGAGGGCCAGCGGCGCATGCATGAACTCCACGGAGTCGAGCAACATCCACAGGCCGCGGAAAACGAACACGCTCGCGAGGACCAGAGCCAATTCGGCGATCAGGATGAGTCTCCTGTTCATGGCCAAGTGCTGAGGACTCCAGCCGCTCCCTCGCGTTGTTGGTCATCAAGTCCGGTCAATCGGACGGCGGTGTGGGTTTTCGAGTACATGGTGTGCATGGTGGTCACCGAGCGTGCGCTTGCGCGCGCGACGGAGAGGGGGCTCTCCTCTTTCGGGAGTCAAGTCCGAAAGAGGAGGGTCAGAATGTCGTACGCGCCGTTGTTGGACGCCAGGGTCTGGCGGCTGCTGGAGAAGGATGGTGAGTTGGCGGCGGAAGCGCGAGGGAAGGATTGTGCCTGCGGAGGCAGGCTGCACCGCGCGCGGTACCGGCGCAAGCCGCGTCGGGGCGTGCCCGAGGAGCTGCGGGGCGAGTACGGGTGGCGGGAGAGCCTGTGCTGCGAGCGGGAGGGGTGCCGCAAGCGAGTGATGCCGGCGTCGGTGCGGTGTATGGGTCGGTGCGTGTACCTGGCGGCGCTGCTCGCGAGCTTGACGGGTGCGGTCTCATAGAAGGGTTGAGCGAGGACCCGAAGCGGTGCAGGAAGCTGACGGCACCCAGCCGTGCGTCGGGCGTAGCGCCCGGGCTCAAGCGCTGCAACGTGGTCCGGATCGCGCGCAGGAAGATCCCGAGGACGGCCCCGGCGACCTCCGGATTGTGGTGGAGGTAGGGACGCAGGCGCTTGGGTAGGGACAGCACCCATTGGCGCGCCGGCAGACGCGGCAGGACGTGATCGGTGAGGTGGGCGGCGAGCTCCGCCATGCGGCGGGCGTTGCACGAGGGGCAGATCCTGCGGCCCTTGCAGGAGAACGCGATCAGGCGCTCGTGGCCGCGGGCGTCACCACCCACCTTCGGTGGGTACCCAGCGCGTGCGAACCCGCAGGCGAGAACCCTCCGGCCTCGATGCCTGTCGAAGATCGAGGACGGTGCTCCGGAGGCTCTCCGGAGCGAAGCGGAGGTCATGCCGCAGCGCAGATAGGCCCGGAAGTCCTTCTCGACCCAGGGGTCCCCGCGCAATGCATGCATTGCGTGGGGTTGGGCCCAGGTCGGGAGTCCGTAGCCCACGGGATCGGCCTCGGCCGCATGGGCCAGGAAGGTCTCGATGTGGTGCTGGACGACGGCGTACAGGGCGCTCGCCGCCGGCTGGGCAACCTCACCCCGTCCCCGCGCGCGGCCGCTCCTGGCTCAGTTGCCCCGCTTGCGTGGCCTGCCGTGCCGCCGGCCTTGCGTGTAGTCCGCCACGCTGGCCAGCTGCGCCTGGGGAGTGATCAGGCTGAGGGCTCAAGCCGCCCGCTACCACTCCCCCTGGGTGGTGCGGGCGATGATCTCCTCCTGGAGGTCGCGCCCGATGTCCACGAAGTAGTCGCTGTACCCGGCGACGCGCACCAGGAGGTCGCGGTACCGCTCGGGGTTCGCCTGGGCGTCCCGGAGCGTGGCGCTGTCCACCACGTTGAACTGGATGTGGTGCCCGCCCATGCGGAAGTACGTGCGCACGAGCGCCGTCAGCTTCTCCACGCCGTCCTCGCCGGCGAGGACCTGGGGGAGGAAGCGCTGGTTCAGCAGCGTCCCGCCGCTCCGCACCTGGTCCATCTTGCCCAGCGAGCGGCATACCGCGGTCGGCCCGTGCCGGTCGGCGCCGTGGGCCGGCGACGTGCCGTCGGAGATGGGGAGGCCGGCGCGGCGGCCGTCCGGGGTCGCGCCCACCCGGGTGCCGAAGTACACGTGGCACGTCGTGGACAGCATGTTGAGATGGTAGCTCCCGCCCCGCGTGTTGGGGCGGGCGTCGATGGCGTCCAGAAGGGATCCGTACACGCGCTGCATGAGCGCGTCGGCGCGCTCGTCGTCGTTCCCGAACTTGGGCGTGCGATTGAGCAGCCGCTGGCGGAGCGGCTCCGCGCCCTGGAAGTCGCGGCCGAGCGCCTCCAGCAGGTCGCCCATGGCGACGGTCCGGTCCTCGAACACGTGGGTACGCAGCGCGGACAGGGAGTCGGTGATGGTGCCGAGGCCGCAGCACTGGATGTACGTGGTGTTGTAGCGCGGTCCCCCGTCGTGGTAGTCCCGTGCCTTCTCGATGCAGTCGTGGATCACCACCGACAGGAGCGGCGCGGGGCAGTAGCGGGCGTACATGGACTCGATGTACTGGTTCACCTTCACCTTCACGTCCACGAACCAGCCGAGCTGCGTCTCGAACGCGTCGTAGAGCGCGTCGAACGAGGTGAACGACGAGGCGGCGCCGGTGGCGGGGCCGAGGCGCTTGCCCGTGGCGGGGTCCACGCCGTCGTGGAGCGTGACCTCGAGGATCTTCGGCGTGTTGAGGTACCCGGTGAGGAGGTACGCCTCCTTGCCGAAGGCTCCCACCTCGATGCACCCGCTCGTGCCTCCTTCGCGGGCGTCCTGCACCGCCTTCCCCTCGCGGACCAGCTCCGCCACCACCGCGTCGGCGTTGAACACCGACGGGTATCCGTACCCCTTCCGGATCACGCGGCCGGCCGTCTTCAGGAAGCGGTCGGGGGTGCGGGCGCTGATCTGGACGTTGCACTGGGGCTGCAGCAGGTGCACGTCGTCCACCACCTCGAGGATCAGGTAGGTGAGCTCGCTGACGGCGTCGCCGCCCTCGGGCGTGAGTCCGCCCAGGTTGATGTTGACGAAGTCGTTGTAGGTGCCGCTCTCCTGGGCGGTGACCCCCACCTTGGGAGGGGCCGGGTGGTTGTTGAACTTCACCCACAGGCACCCCAGGAGCTCCTTGGCCCGCTCGTCGTCCAGCGACCCGTCCGCGAGCCCGCGCCGGTAGAAGGGGAGCAGGTGCTGATCCAGGTGCCCGGGGCTCATGGCGTCCCAGCCGTTGAGCTCGCTCACGATCCCCACGTGCACGAACCAGTACGTCTGGACGGCCTCGTGGAAATCGCGGGGCGCGCGCGCGGGCACGCGCCGGCACACTTCGGCGATGCGCCCGAGATCGTCTCTGCGGGAGGGGTCCGGCTCCCCGGCGGCCATGGCTTCGGCCAGCTCCGCGTGGCGCTCGGCGAAGCGGACGAGGGCGCGGCACGCGATGTCCATGGCGTCGAGCTGCTCGCCCTTTCGGGTCGCGTCGGGGTCCGCGAGGTAGTCGAGCCGTGCCTTGCGTTCGGCGATGCGCGCGCGGAAGTCCTCCATCCCCTCGCGGTAGATCGTCCCGTCCAGCGCGGTGTGTCCCGGCGAGCGCTGCTCCATGAACTCGGTGAACACCCCCGCCTCGTAAGCGGCCCGCCACTCCTCGGGGACGTGGCCGAAGACCCGGTCGCGCATCGAGCGGCCCCGCCAGAGCGGGATCACGTCGCGCTCGTAGCGCCGGACGTCGTCGTCGTCCACCCGGTAGCGCGTGCTCGCTCGCCCGTCGAGCGTGCGCAGATCCTCCACGGAATGGCAGGTCAGCTCGGGGAACGTCGGCACGGCCTTCGGCGCGGGCCCGCGATCGCCGACGACGAGCTCGTGCGGCCCGATGCGGATGGTCTTGTGCTCGCACCAGTGCAGGAACGCCAGCGCGCGCAGCACCGGGACGGGGTGCCTGCCTTCGTGCTCCCGGTAGAACGCCGTGAGGAGCTCGGCCCGCTCGGTGGACACGCGCACATCGGCCCCCATGCTCTCTTCGACAAGCTTCGCCACGCGTGCGTTCACCGTGTCACTCCTCATGGACCCGCATCCCCCGCCGCCGGAAGGCGTCGGCCCACCGCTCCACCGTCGGTCCCGGGATCTCGTCGTCTCGTACCATCAGCCAGGGGAGGGCGAACCTCCGGTGCTTCTCTCTCGCGGACCGGTGGAAGGGGAGCAGACGCACTCCCTGGATCCCCGGGAGCGGTGCCAGGAATTCGGCGCTCCGCTCGATGTGGGCGTCGGTGGTGATCCCCGGGACGAGCGGGATCCTCACCTCCACCCGGCTTCCAGCTTCGCCAAGGCGCACGAGGTTGTCGAGGATCGGCTCCAGGGGGACGCCGGTCACCTGCCGGTGCAGCGCGGGGTCCATGCACTTGAGGTCGTAGAGGAAGAGATCCGTCTCGCGGGCCACCTCCAGGAGAATCTCGGGCGGGGCGAAGCCCGAGGTGTCTACCGCCCGGTGGATCTCACGTTTCCCGCACTCGGCGAGCGCCTCGGCGAGGAAGCGCCACTGGAGGAGGGGCTCCCCGCCGGAAAACGTGACCCCGCCGCCGGACTGCTCGAAGTAGAGACGGTCGGACTCCACCTCGTCCACGAGATCCCCCGCCGAGGCGGACCGTCCGACGAGCGTGCGCGCCTCGGCCGGGCACGCCTCGGCGCAGGTGCCGGTGCGGTCGCATCGGCCGGGGTCCGTGACGACCCCGGCGCCCGTCAGCGACAGCGCCCCTCGCGGGCAGGCATCCACGCACTCCCCGCACCGCAGGCACCGGGCCGGATCGTAGTGGACGAAGGGCCCGGGGTCCTGGCTCTCCGGGTTGTGGCACCACCAGCACCGGAGCGGGCACCCCTTGAGGAAGACGGTCGTGCGGATCCCGGGTCCGTCCTGGACGGAGTACCTCTGCACGTTGAAGACGAGGCCGAGCGTCATGCCCGGAGGGTAGGAAAGGGACGGGCGGGGAACAAGCGGGGGAACGCCGCCGCCGGCAGGCCCCGTCAGCCAACGCCCCCTCCTTCGGCCTCCGGCGCCCCAGTTGAGGCCTCAGAACCGGACCCCGAAGTGCAGTCCCGGCTCGAAGAGGAAGTAGTTCGGCCACTCCCGGTCCTTCCGGGCGAACGACTCCGGGACGTTGGTGCGAATGGGCCAATGGGTCGCGGCCACGGAAGGCTCGATGAACAGGGCGCCTCGGAAGACGGGCAGGTGGTGGCCCAGGCGGTAGGTCATGAAGAGCTGGTACCCGGTCTGGATCCTGTCACCCGCCTCATCCGCATAGGCCTGTCTTGCCTGCATGGCATGGACCGCCGCGTAGGCCCCCTTCCAGAGGAAGCGCTGGTACGCCACCGCGATGCCGACGTCGCGCACATGGCCGGGGTACCTCTCGTCCGGAGCTTCGAAGGAGTCCCCGTACGGGATCCCCAGTGGCCAGGCGTACTTCCAGGTCTTCAGCTCCACCGAGACGACGTCCTTGGGCGTGATCCGGTAGCCGAAGTTGAGCTGGACGAAGTCGGGCTTGTTGTCGTCGGGGACGAAGTTCGCCAGCACGAACAGGGAGCTTCCTACGAAGAACCTTTGCTTCGCGGGGCCACGCGCTTCCTCCTGCGCCTCGACTGACGACGCCCAAAGGCAGAAGGAAGTCGAGAGCGCCATTGCCACCGTCCACATACGCACGCTGCCTGACATCGCATTCATCTCCGTTCTTCGGGTCGACCGAATGCGCTAGATGCGCGGCCGTGCCGCGCAGAATGCGCGCCAGTCGCGCTCCAGGTCCTCCAGGCTCCGGCCGTACAGGACCTCGAGTCGCGCCGGAAATTGCGCCGACTTCACTTGGAAGAGTTGGCGGATCGGCGCGGGTCCCGCCCGCTCGATCAGATACGCCACGAAGGACACGCTCGCTCGGTATTCGAGGTCGCTGCCGCCCCATTTGGCATCATCGATCAGCGTGGAGAGCGGCGGGATGGCGGATGCGTGACTCGTCGTCCACTCCCAGAAGGACTCCTTCCCAAGTCCGTGGAAGCGCGTCGACATCACCGCCGACGCCAGACCCTCGCTCATGAAGTACGTGCCCGGGCGGCCCATCGCGTTCCACTGGATGACGTGGTTCGCCTCATGCGAGAGCAGGCTGAACAGCTGCCCGCCGAGCGGCGCCAAGCACGTCGCGCGCAGCGCCTCGGTGGCCGGGTATCCGAGGCCGCCGTACTCGAATCCCAGCGCTGCGTCGGCAGTGGACGCATGCAGAAACGCCGAGATGCGGCCCGAGTACGTGATGCCCAACCTGTCGAGCGTGGTCGCGTACTGGTCGTCCAGCACCTCGGCCAGGCGCACCCGATTCGCTTCGCAGAACGAACCCGGCCGTACGAACAGCGAGAAATGGGCGCTCTCGTGGGACCGCCAGTCGCTGTCGGGCTGGGCCGGACCCAGGATGGCATCGCAGCCCGCGCTCAATCCCAGGAGGGGCAGCGCTACCATGACGACGCC
This sequence comes from Longimicrobiales bacterium, assembly GCA_035477395.1. Lineage (GTDB taxonomy): Bacteria > Gemmatimonadota > Gemmatimonadetes > Longimicrobiales > Gaopeijiaceae > SZUA-318. The sequence continues at coordinate 6,109 of DATIKQ010000054.1, read as the reverse complement.
CCGGCGAAGGACGCTACCGGGCATAGGACACCCCCACCGTCCACCGACGTCGGCCCGATGCCGATGCGCCATGGGACACGAACCGCCCGCGGTCTGTGCCGAAGTACGACGCGGAAATCGCGACCGTGCTCGACACGCGGGCGTGCGCGCGCACCGTGACATCGGTGAGCCAGCCGATGCCCCAGTCGTGTACGTTCGCTTCCACCGCGGCCGAGTGCTGGGTCGTGGTGCGCACGAGCACGCTCCCGTTGACCCACGCGGCGTCGAGGTGAACACGCCGCCAACGGCGAAGGCGGGCTACGGCGGCGACGCCGGTCGTGAGGTTGGCTTCGGTCACGCGCACTTCGATGGCCGGATCGAAGTGCTGGATCACCGATGTCCACTCGGCGCCGCCCTGTAGGCTGAACCCCACGTCGAAGCCGGCCACGCCCAGATCGACGAACGGGTAGCTGCCACGCTCGATGCTCCCGGCGACGCGAATGGCGCCGTCGCCGGCGGGCCGCGCGGATGCGGCCAGCGGCGAGCGGAACACCGCGTCGGCGGCTTGCTCGAACGAAGCCTGGATGCGGTGGAGCCGGCGGGCGCTGCTGTGGTCCCGCTCGACGGTGACCGCCGCACCGTGAGCTTCCCACGACACGGGTGAGGCGTCCACGCCCTGCCCGAGCCTCGATCTGGCCACGTCACGGATCCAGAGCGAGTTCCTGCCGGCCTCGAAGCGCCAGGTGACACCGGACGACGCCGGAGCCGAGGTGCCGGTGGCGTCCTGCGCCGACGCCGGTACCGCGATCATCTGGAAGAGGGAGAGGAACGCTGCGGTCCTGAGGAAGGGGCTGTTCATCGGCTGGTCGCGGCCGGCGACACGGCGATGACCACGGAGCCCGTCCGGGCACCGCTCTCCGCGTATCGATGCGCCTCGTCAGCCTGGCCCAGCGGGTAGCTGCGGTCCACCACCGGAGTGAGCTTGCCTGCTTCCACCAGGGTTCTGACGAGGGCCAGGTCCTCCGGCTTCTCGGTCACCAGGGCACAGATGGCCTTCTTGTCGCCGACGACTGCCGTCCACAGCGCCTGCAGGATCTGCTTCGTCTTGAAGCTGACGAAGATCAGGCGACCCCCTGGCTTGAGCACGCGCCGGCAGCGGCGGAACGAAGTCTTCCCCAGGATGTCGATGATGACGTCATAGGACTCCGCGCGATCGACGAAGTCCTCCTGGGTGTAGTCGATGGCCGGGTGCGCTCCCAGCGACTTGATGTACTCCAGGCGAGCGGTGCCGCACACGCCTGCCACCTCCGCGCCGAAGTGGTATCTCGCCAGCTGCAGGACTGCGGTCCCGATCCCTCCCGAGGCGCCTACGACGAGGACCTTCGTCCCCGGTCCGACCTGGGCCCTCCTGAGCAGGCCCAACGCCATCACGGCCCCGTAGGGGACTGCGGCGGCCTGCTCATAGGTCATGTTCCTGGGCTTGGTCGCGAGCACGCCGTCTTCCGGCATGCACAGGTACTCGGCGTATGCCCCCATCCGTGGACCGCGGAATCCGAACACCGGATCGCCCTTCCGGAACCGTGTCACCGCCCGTCCCGCAGCCTCCACCTGGCCCGCGAACTCGCTGCCCAGGATCCGGATCCTGGGACGCCGGATGCCGAAGGAGATCCTCGCCAGGATCCAGAACAGCAGAGGCATGTGGAACCTACGCGGGGAGATGGCCGCCAGGTTGCGGGCGAGCGTGTCCCCGAAGTTCACCGACGTGGCGTGGACCCGGATGAGGACGTCGCCGTCACCTGGCCGTGGCTTGGCCACCTCGCGGAGCTTCAACACGTCTGGGGGACCGAACTCCGTCAAGACCGCTGCCCTCATCGGAACCTCCGTTGCGCCTGCTGGACTTACGCCGTACGTTCACGCTGATAGCGTAAGCTTACGGTGTATGTGTGTCAAGCCCGCACCCGCGGGACGCCTGCCCGGGAGATGCTCGATGGCCGAGAAGCGGAGGGACAAGGCAGTGAAGAGGCGGCCGCTCGATCGGGAGCGTGTGCTTCGAGCCGCGATCGAGATCGCCGACGCCGGCGGCATCGAAGCCCTATCGATGCGACGGCTCGGCCGGAGGCTCGGTGTGGAGGCGATGTCCCTCTACAACCACGTGTCCAACAAGGACGACGTGCTGGGAGGCATGCTCGACATCATCGTCGGCGAGATCGAGATCCCCCAGTCCTCGCTGTCCTGGAAGGAGGCGATGCGCGGCCGGGCGCTCTCCATGCGGAGCGTGTTCAATCGCCACCCGTGGGCACTGGGCTTGCTGGAGGCGCGCAGGAGCCCCGGTCCGGCCCTGATGCGCTACATGGAGTCCGTGTTCGGCGTGCTGCGCCAGGGAGGTTTCTCCATACCGATGGCCCGCGGTGCGTTCTTCGTCCTCGACAGCTACGCCTACGGCTCCAGCATCCAGGAGAAGAACCTCCCATCCAGCTCTCCTACCGAGGCCAGCGAGGCGACCGAGCACTTCCTGAGCCGGCTTCCGCAGAGCGAGTATCCCTATCTCGCAGAGGCTGCGGGCAGCATCCTCAGCTCCCCCCTCGACTTCGCCGAGGAGTTCGAGCGCGGTCTCGACCTCCTCCTGGAGGCGTTGGAAGCGTGGCGCAGTCGGGAATGACCGTCTCGGTCACGGATCGCCCCGCCGACGGACGCATTCCTCTCGTGCCCGCGCCGTGCCCGCGCCGTTCCCTTTCGGGACCCTGGCCGGCACACCAAACTGCCCCTGCAGACCCTCGCCGTCCGGCCCCCGTGGGGCCCGCCAGGAGGTACCACCCGTGCGCACCTCGGCCCCTCGCCCCGTCGTCGCCACCCCCCTCCTGGCGGTTGCCGCGCTGAGCGCCGCGCTCCTGGCCCCGGCGCTCCCTGCCGCCGCCCAGTCTCCCGAGCTCTGGGCGGACATGCACTGGCGCGGGATCGGGCCCACTCGAGCTGGGCGCACCCGCGCGCTGGCCGGGGTGCCCAGCCAGCCCAACGTCTTCTACATCGGCTTCGACAACGGTGGCCTCTGGCGCTCCACCGACTACGGATCCAACTGGGTGCCGCTCTTCGACCGCGAGTCCACCGGCTCCATCGGCGCCATCGGCGTGTCGCCGTCGAACCCCGACGTCATCTACGTGGGGACCGGCGCGGGGATCATCCGCCCCGACCTGGCCACCGGCGACGGCCTCTACAAGTCGACAGACGCCGGGGCCACCTGGACGCGCATCGGGCTCGAGGACAGCCAGATGATCGCGGACATCGAGGTGGATCCCGCGAACCCCGACCGCTTCTTCGTCGCGGTGCTGGGGCATCCGTACGGACCCAACGCCGAGCGCGGGATCTTCCGGTCGCTCGACGGCGGGAAGACCCTCCAGAAGGTCCTCTACAAGGACGAGTACACCAGCGGCAACGACCTCGTGATGGACCCCTCGGACCCCAACACCGTCTACGCCACCCTCTGGCAGCAGCAACAGGGATTCCAGGAGGGCGTCGGGTACGGGGGCGTGGGGGGAGGCATCTTCAAGTCCACCGACGGCGGAACCACCTGGAGGCAGCTCGGCGAGGGGCTCCCCGACGTCATCCAGGCCAACCTCGCGCTGGCGCCCAGCAGCCCCAAGCTCCTCTACGCGGTCGTGGCCGGGAACCCCAAGGGCTCCGGCTCAACCAGCACCACGGGCGTCGTGGGCCTCTACAAGTCCACCGACGGCGGCGAGCGCTGGACGCCCGTGAACGTGCCCGCGGGCGCGGTGGGCGCCGCCACGCCCCACGTGGATACGCGCCCCCTGGCGCGCATCGGGGGCGGCGACCTGCCCACGTTCACCGTGGATCCCAGGGACCCGAACACCCTATACAGCGCCACCGTGGTCATGTGGCGGAGTGAGGACGGGGGCGTGCACTGGTCGGCGGTGCGGGGCGCGTACGGCGGGGACGACTACCAGAAGATCTGGATCAACCCGAACGACCCGAAGATCATCCTCACCGTCACCGACCAGGGCGCGGTGATCTCGGCGAACCGCGGCGAGTCGTGGAGCAACTGGTACACCCAGCCCACGGGGGCGATGTACCACGTGACCACCGACAACGCCTTCCCCTACCGGGTGTGCTCCGGGCAGCAGGACTCGGGCTCGGCGTGCGTGAAGAGCCGCTCCGACGACGGCATGATCACCTTCCACGACTGGCATCCGGTCAACATCCAGGAATACGGGATGGCAGCCCCGGATCCACGCGATCCGGACCTCGTGTTCGGGAGCAGCCGCACCGACGTGACCGTGTACGACCGCCGCACGGGGCAGACGAACCGGGTGGGTCCCGACACGGGGCCCCGGGGCGGCCCGCTCGGCCGGAACGTGAGGACCATGCCCATCGAGTGGTCGCCGGTGGACCCGGACCTGCTCTTCTACGGCTCCAACGCGGTGTGGCAGACCCGGGACCGCGGCAGGAGCTGGACGCGCATCAGCCCGGACCTCACCCGCCAGACGTGGGAGATCCCGGCCAACGCCGGAAAGTACGCTGCGGGGATCACGCCGAGCCCGCTCGGCGCGCTCACCGCCCTCGCGCCCTCGCCCCTGGATGCCAAGGTGCTCTGGGCCGGCAGCGACGACGGGTACGTGCAGGTCACGATGGACGGGGGAGCGACGTGGACCAACGTCACGCCGCCCTCCGTCAAGCCGTGGACGCGCATCTTCAACATCGATGCCGGCCACTTCGACAGGAACACGGCGTACGTCGCCGCGAACACCATGCGGGTCCACGACATGAACCCGCACTTCTACAAGACGCACGACGGCGGGAAGACCTGGACCGAGATCAACGGTGGGCTAGCCCCCGGCGCCCCGGCGAACTCGATCCGCGAGGACCCGCGGAAGCCGGGCCTCCTCTATGCGGGCACCGAGACGCAGGTGTGGGTCTCGTTCGACGACGGTGGACGCTGGCACTCGCTCCGACTGGACATGCCCGCGATCTCCGTGCGCGACATCCAGGTCAAGGACGACACCACGTGCCTGTGCTCCGACCTCATCGCAGGGACGCACGGGCGGGGCTTCTGGATCCTCGACAACCTCACGCCGCTCCGGCAGGTCGCCGAGGCGCAGGCGACTGCGGACGCGTACCTCTTCAGGCCCGCCATGGCGGTGCGGGTGCGCCCGGGGATGAACGACCCCACCGAGTGGACGCCCGAGCTCCCCCACGGGGAGAGCGCCCCTCCGGGCGGGCTCATCGACTACTGGCTGCCGCGCGACGCCACGGGGACCGTGACGCTGGAGATCCTGGACGCGGGCGGGAAGGTGGTGCGCTCGCTCTCCAGCGACGACCCGCGCCTCGAGCCCGACCCGGCGCTCGACCCCGCCGGGTACGACCGCATCTGCCAGCGGGACCCGACGGCGCCGAATTGCCGCGTCCCCCTCTACTGGCCCGCGCCGCAGAACCTCCTCTCCACGAGGAAGGGGATGCACCGGGTCTGGTGGGACCTGCGCTTCGAGCCGCTGGGCCTCGAGCCCCGGGCGGGGGGCGGCGCCACCGGCGCCGTGCCCGGCCGCACCTACCCGGCGGTGAACGCCCCCTGGGCGCCTCCCGGCGAGTACACGGTCCGCCTCACCGCCAACGGCGAGGCGTACACCCAGCCCCTGTCCCTCCGACTCGACCCGCGCGTGAAGACGCCGGCCTCCGTGATGGCGCAGGTGGCGACGTTGTCGCGCGAGATGTACGACGCGGCGCTCGCGGCGAACGCGGCCTACGAGGAGGCCAGGGCGATGGCGGCGCGCCTCGAGGCGCAGGGCGGCGCTGAGGCGGCGGCGCTGAATGCGCGGGTGGAGAAGTTGGCGCCGGCGCCCCGTCCCCAGGCCCCAGCAGGCCCCCCCGGGGCGGCGCCGGCGGGAGGCGCGCCCACGCTGGAGAGCGTCCGCAATACGCTCATGGCGGCCGCGATGGCCATGCAGGACGCGGAGGTGGCGCCCACCGGCCGGGAGATCGCGGCGTGCGACGCGGCGCGGGCCCAGTGGGCGGCGCTTCAGGCGCGGTGGAGCGCGCTGAAGGGAGCGGGGCGCCAGTAGGGGGAGAATGTCGGATCGGCGGCGGGGCGGGTCTCCTCTCGTCCCGCCGCCCGACCCCGGTG
>DATIKQ010000053.1:0-21321 GCA_035477395.1 Longimicrobiales bacterium | reverse complement strand
TGGCCGATTGATGAACGTCGAGACCGACGTACTTCGCGGTGCGCTTCATGAGAGCCGCCCTTTGCTGGGGTCCAACGGTCTTCATCGACTCGATGGTACCCCCGGCGAGGGGCGTGCTCTCAATATCCGTTCGGAGGCCCTGAACGTTCTCCGCACCTGCTCCAGAAACGGGAGGATGAGCCCCCAGGCCTCCTTCCACGGCTCCGTCCACGGCGCCACGATCTCGAAGTGGCTGCTGCGGGGGATGACGTGGTGCACCGCCTCCTGCCCCTTCATCGCGGCGAGCGCCGCGTACGCCTCGCCGTGGGCTGGAGGCACCGCGTAGTCGTCCGCGCCGGTGACGAGGAGCTGGGGAACACCGGTGGGCAGCAGCGCCGCCGGCGAGGCCTGGGCGGTGCGAGGGCTCTCGGGCGGCGGCGTCACGCCCAGCAGCTGCGAGGGCGTATCGCCGCACGCCTCCACGCTCATCTCGTGGTAGTGGACCAGGTCCGCGATTCCCGCCAGGCTCACGACGCCGTGGATGGGGAGAGGGTCGTCGTCGTGGAGCTCCGAGCCCGCGGGGATGCGGTGGCGCGCGGCCAGCCAGAGCGCGAGGTGCCCTCCGGAGGAGTGGCCCACGGTGACCACGTGCTCCAGGTCGAGGGGGCAGGTCCCCGCTGCCTGGCGGAGGTGGTCCGTGCCCGCCGCGACGTCCCGGAAGATCCCCGGCCAGGCCCCGCCGAGCTCGTCCAGCTTCCGGAACTCCAGGTTCCAGGTCGCCCACCCGGCCGCGGTGAGGGCCTCCGCCACCGGGTCCATGTAGTCGTTGTCGGCGATGGAGAGCCAGCACCCGCCGTGCACCACGACGGCCACGGGGAAGGGGCCGGGGCCGGCGGGGAGCCGGAGCTCGGCGAACTGGAGGGAGTCCGGTCCGTACGGGACGAGGGCGTCGAAGGGACGTCCTTCCCAGGCCACGGCCTCCCGGGAGGTGATGTAGCGCGGCGCCTCGGCCACCTGGGCTGCGGCGTAGGCGGGTGTCGAGACCGTCAGAGCCAGGCCTGCCACGATGAGGAAGGCCGCCCGCCGCCGGGGCGCCCGGGCTTCCGCCCGGACACCCACCGCCGGCGTCACCCTCGGGAGCTTCACGCTCCCGCGACCGTCACCTTCTTCATGACCACCTCCTGCACGGGCCGGTCGCCCGCGCCGACCTTGGTCTTTCCGATGGCGCGCACCACGTCCATGCCGCCCGTGACCTTCCCGAAGATGGCGTGCTTGCGGTCCAGCCAGGGGGTGGGGGCAAGCGTGATGAAAAACTGGGACCCGCCGGTGTTGGGGCCGGCGTTGGCCATGGAGAAGATCCCCGCCACGTCGTGCTTGAGGCCCGGGGCGAACTCGTCGGCGATGGTGTACCCGGGCCCGCCGGTGCCGGTCTTCTTCGGGCACCCGCCCTGGATCATGAAGCCGTCGATGACCCGGTGGAAGATGAGGTTGTCGTAGTACCCCTTCTTCGCCAGGTCGATGAAGTTGCCTGCGGTCTTGGGGGCCACGTCGAGGAACATCTCGGCGGTGATGGTGCCGTGGTTCGTCTCGATGGTGACGGTGGGGTTGGCCACGTTCGCGCTCCGTGCATGGGGTGGATGCCAACGCTACGGAAAACGGGAACGGGGGGGAACCCCGGGATGCACCGGCGCTATCGCGCCACCGCCACGGGTGCGGCAGACCCCGCGAGCCCCAGCCGCACGTAGGCGAAGACGTTCCCCGCGCACCCGTCGCCCGTCACGCCCAGCCAGCTCGCGCGCTCGAGCATGCTCCAGGTGAGCGTCTGGCTCTCCGGGTTGAGGAAGGCGGCCAGGTCCATGGTCGGCGCGCCGGCGACGCCCAGGCCGATCGGCCCTTGGGGCACCAAGGCGCAGGACTGGAGCGGTCCCCGGAAGAGGGAGAGGGCAGGCGAGGACGGCGGGCCCACGACGAAGCGGCGCCAGTCGAACACGGGTGCGCGCTCGTAGGTGCTCACCATCACGCGCTTGGGAGCGGTCACGCGGACCCACCGGCGGTCTCCGCCGACCTCGGTGCCGATCCCCATGGGACGGGCGCATCCCACGACGGCCAGCGCGGCGAGCAGCGCCAGGAAGGCGAGGATGAGACGTCTTTGCGAGGTCGCGACCATGACCGGAGCCTCCGTTCGGGTGCGTCCCTCTTCCCCACACTACCCCGCGCGAGCGGGAAAGTCACGAGCCCGGGGGAGCGGGAACCGCGCTCCGCGTTGCCTACGACGGCGCTTCCCTCCTAGTGTTCTCCCATGACGATGCCGACCCGCCTCTTCGCCAGCGCCGCCCTCCTCATCGCGGCCGCCTCGTGCACCCCCGCCCTCAAGCTCACCCCCAGCGACGCCGACGTGGTCCTGGCCCGCCAGACGCTGGACGCGCCGGACCCTGCCGCGCCGGGGCCGCACCGGGTGCTGACCCTCTACTACGGGAGCGGCAAGGACAAGAACCGCCCCGAGTATCGGGACTCGGTCGCGATCAAGACCGGCCCGGTGGACGCCTCCAAGCTCGTCAGCCTGGGCGAGTCCGCCGACGAGCGCAACGACTACTGGGGGTTCACGCCCAAGGAGATGCCCCTCAACGCCCGGGTCTGGTATCCCGACGGGCCGGGGCCATTCCCCCTGGTCCTGGTGGTGCACGGGAACCACAACATGAAGGACTTCTCCGACCCGGGGTACGACTACCTGGGCCGCCTCCTCGCGAGCCGCGGCTACATCCTGGCCAGCGTGGACGAGAACTTCATCAACGGGAGCATCCGCGGGGAGAACGACGCCCGCGGTTGGTTCCTGCTCAAGCACGTGGAGCTCTTCGGGCGCTTCAACCAGGAGGAGGGGAACCCGTTCCGCGGCAAGGTGGACATGGGCAACATCGCGCTCATGGGGCACTCCCGCGGCGGCGAGGCCGTGGCCAACGCGGCGGCGTTCAACCGCCTGAAGCACTATCCCGACGACGCCACGCTGACGTTCGGCTTCGGGTTCGACATCAAGGGGATCGTCTCCATCGCCCCCGTGGATGGGCAGTACCTGCCCACGGGCCGCAAGGTGGAGGTGCGCGACGTGAGTTACCTCACGTTCCACGGCTCCCACGACGGCGACGTCACCAGCTTTCACGGGCTGCGCATCTACGACCGGCTCCGCTTCACCGACGGAGCGTTCCGTTTCAAGGCGGCCGTCTACATGTACCGGGCGAACCACGGCCAGTGGAACACGGTTTGGCAGAACAAGGACAACGGGCCCCGGAGCGCTCGCACCCTGGACCTGCGTGGCCTCGTTCCCCAGGAAGATCAGCGCCGCTTCGCCGAGATCTACATCTCCGCGTTCCTCGACGTGGTCCTCAAGGGCGACAAGCGTTACCTGCCGATCTTCCGCGACCACCGGGTCGTCGGAGGGTGGCTCCCGAAGACCATGTACGTGACGCGCTTCGAGACGAGCGCGTTCCGTCCGATGGCCACCTTCGAGGAGGACATCGACGTCACCACCGGGTCGGCGGACGGGGTGAAGCTAACCGGCGACTCGCTGACCACGTGGAAGGAGGCGACGCTCCCCCTGCGCTCCGCCAACCGCTCCAGCACCGACGTGTCCGCTTCCCAGGAGAACCAGGCGGTGTGGCTGGGGTGGAACAACCGCATCGCCGGGGACGACACCACGAGGGTCGGCCCCCCCGCGCGTTTCACGGTGACCCTCCCCGACGGGCTCGCCAGGACCTGGGAGCTGGGGGCCGGGAGCACCCTGGACCTCATGCTGGGGGCGACCAACGTGCTCCCGGGCCCGAGGAAAGACCCCGCCGCCGACACCACGAAGAAGGCGGACCGGAAGGGAGGGAGCGGCGGGGGCGACCGGCCCCGGAAGGACGACGACGAGGAGAAGCCGCCGGTGGACCTCACCGTGCAGGTGGAGGACGCCGCGGGGCGGATCGCGTCCGTGAACCTGCGCGACTACGGTGCGATCCGGCGTCCCCTGGAGATGCACGTCCTGCGCCGGGGAGACCAGGAGAAGCAGCGCTTCGCCGACAACTGGGAGCTGATCCTGCAGACGTACTCGATTCCGCTGGGGGACTTCGTCGTGGCGGCCCCGGGGCTGGAGCTGGCGTCGATACGGGCCGTCCGCCTCGTATTCGACCGGTCGGTGGCCGGGGAGGTGGCGGTGGACCAGATCGGGTTCAGCAGCCTGGAGCCGGCGTTCCTGGGCGCGAGGGCGGACTACCGGTAGACGTCACGCCTGTGACCGATCTTCACCACGGTCACGTTCCTGGCCGTGTCGTCCACCTCGTAAAGGACCCTGAAGGCGCCCTGGCGGATCCGATACCGATCGCCTCCGGTGAGCTTCTGGCACCCAGGGGGCCTGCAATCCTCAGCCAGAGCCTGGATGCGCGTCGCGATCCGGCGGCGATCCTGGATCAGCAGGGCCTGCAGCTCCTTCACGGCCGAGGGCTTGATCCTCAGTTCATAGCTCGCCACGGCGCTTCATATCCGTGACGACGTCCGCGAAGGAGAGGCTGGGCTCCAGAGCCCTCGCCTCGAAGGCCTCGAGATCCTCGGCGTCCTCGAACAGCACCCCCCGCACCGCTTCATTGACCAGGTCCGAGACACTCTGCTCGGTCTCCGCTGCCTTCAGGCGAACGGCACGGTGGATGCCCGGATCAAAGTAGACCGTAGTGCGCTTCCGCTTGGTGTCCATATCCAATGTTGCCATTGTGACGCTTTGACGTCAAGGCGTTATAGCGCTTGTGTGGCGCAGGCGGCGGTGGCCGAGGAGAGGTCGCGGGTTCCTCGCGTTGACATCAGAGTTCGATGATGTCAACATTTCTGCATGTCCACCCTCATCCAGATCCGCAACGTCCCCACCGACGTCCACCGGAAGGCCAAGGCCCGGGCCGCGCTGGCGGGCATGACCCTCTCCGACTATGCACTGCGCGCGCTGGAGCGTGAGGTGTCGGAGCCGACGCTGGCCGAGGTCGCCTCCCGGATCCACCTTCTCGAGCCCGTGGAGCCGCGATTGACCGCTGCCCAGCTCATCCGGGCGGAGCGTGATTCCCGGTGATCGTCGCCGATGCGTCCGCGGTCGTGGAGCTCCTCCTCGGGGGCGACCGTGGGCGGCGCGTCGAGGCCATCCTCCTTGGTGAGGAGGACCGGATTCAGGCTCCGGCGCTCCTCGACGCGGAGGTCACCCAAGCGCTGCGGCGCATGGTATCGGCCGGCGTGATGACCGAGACGCGGGGGCACGCCGCGGTGGAGATCCTGGGCGATCTCCCGGTGACCCGTCACCTCCTTTCCCCCCTGCTTCCTCGGATGTGGCAGCTTCGAAGGACCCTCACCGCCTACGACGCGGCGTATGTGGCGCTGGCCGAGGCGCTGGCGTGCCCCCTGCTGACCTTCGATCAGGGGATCGCCGCCGCGCCCGGGCATGCGGCGCGGGTCCTCGTCCCGGAGGCGTAGGGCCCGCGCGGCCGAGCGTCGCCTACCGCCTCTGCGCCCGGACCTTCGCCTTCACCTCCTCGGCCCAGTTCTCGATCAGGACCATCGGCGGCATCACTGCGACACCGCCTGTGCTCGCCGTCCCCTGCATGATGAACCGCTGATCATCGGGGGCGACGTCGAACGGGAACCCGAGCGTCGTGGCGATGAAGCCGTCCGGTATCTCGAAGAGAGAGCGCCGGTCGGACACCTGGAAGCTCCCCCCGCCTTGTACGGTGGCGACCATCACTACGCTGTCCGGCGACACGTAGAAGAGTTCCCGTCCACTATGAGCCCACCGGGGGCCGAAGCCGCCTCCTCGGGAGACGGCCCACTTCCCGGCGTTCACGTCGGGGAACGGCCGCACATAGATCTCCCACGCGCCGGTCTCCTGGGAGGCGTACGCGAGCCAGCGCCCATCGGGTGAGAGCTGCGGCGAGACTTCGTCGTATCCGGAGACCAGCAGGGGCACTTCGGCGGTATCCTGGTCCAGCCGGTATCCCACGATGTCACGGCTTCCGGTCTGTCCCGTCACGCCCCCCACTCTTGCCACGAGCCAGGTCCCGTCCGGCGAGAGATCCGCCTGCCAGATCTGGCGGGTGCCCACGACGAAAGGACGCGGGGTTCCCGCGCCGTCGGCCTGCTGGATCCAGAGCTCCCTTCCGCGACGGGACGTGAAGTAGACGGAGCGCCCGTCCCGCGTCCACACGGGCAGGGCATCTTCGTCGGGATCGTACGTGAGGCGAAGGAGCGGACCGTCATCCAGCTCCTTGATCCAGATGTCGTCGCCTTCATCCGTGTGGATGGCGATGGCCAGGCGGGTGCCATCCGGAGAGAGCCCCCACCCCCCGTTGCGCGCGGCGGCGAAACGCCAACCCCGATCCACCTGCCTCACTTGGCCGTCCCGGGTGACCCAGACCATCTCCCGGTTCTCGACGGACGGTGCCTCCCCGAGAAGCACGAGCAGGGTGCCGTCCGGCTTCAAAGCCATGTCGGGATAGAGCCTTGCGTCGATCTTCACGCCTTCCAGGAGCGGGACCGCGGTCCCGGTGGCCTCCAGGGTCTCGACATCGAAGGGAAGGGCGAAGGCGGCGCCGTCGGGGCGCAGGAACACCAGGTAGCCCGGATCGAGGTACCATGCCTGGAGGGCTCCGGTGACCACCTGCCGTGCCTCGCCCGAGCGCAGGTCCAGGACCCAGATGTCCATGACGTTCGCGCAGTTCGTGTCACACAGCGTGAACAGCACGCCTCTGGAGTCGGGAAGTGCGGCCGGATAGACGGTGAGCCGATCCTCCGGCTGCTCCGGCCACAGCGCTTCGGATGCCCCACCCGAGGCGGGAATGCGACGGAGACGGTATCGCGACGTCCAGTAGACCAACGTCCCGTCCCCCATCCAGGTCGGAACCCACGCGCTGTCCGCCAGCGTGATCGGCGCCCCACCCTGGAGCGGGACCTTTCGGAGTTGCCTGCCGACGTTGAAGACCACTTCCGTGGCATCCGGGGATATGGACGGGTAGCTCCCGCCCTCGGTGCCCGGGAGTGGCCTGGCTTCCAGCTGGCCCTTCTCCTTCACCCAGAGGCGGGAGGGCCCCGCCTCTCCTGGACCCACGTACACGATGGCGGCGGCTCCTTGCGCCACATCGAATGCCCGATACGGGGCGTCCACGAACTGCTGTCCGGGCAGAAGAGCCAGGTTGTACCGAGCCACCGGCTGGGGTTCCTCAGGGCGGAGCCATCCCCACAAGGCCACGCCCACTGCCACCACGAACGCGGCCGCGAAGGCCGGGCCCAGACGCGCCCAGATCCCCGCCCGGGCCGCGACGGCATGCCCCCCCGCGACGGCCGCAAGCGCTGGCAGCGTGAACGAGGGATTCGTGAGCGCTGCCGCGAAGTCCGCGGCCGAGGTGAACCGGTCCGCGGGACTGCGGGCCAGCGCCTTCGCTACCGCGGCCTCCACGTTCTCCGGCACCAGGTCCCGGGCGCGGCGGATGGGGGCCGGCGTGTCGAAGAGGATCTTCGCCACCACGGCCTGGGGGGTCTTGGCCACGTGGGGAGGCTCCCCCACCAGCATCTCGTAGGTCGTGGCCCCCAGGGAATAGATGTCCGAGCGGGCGTCCACCTCCCGGTCTCCGGCCGCCTGCTCGGGGCTCATGTAGTGGGGGGTACCCACGGAGAGGCCCGTCTCCGTGAGCCGCGCCTCCCCGCCCGCCTTCCTCATGGCCAGGGCGATCCCGAAGTCCGCCACCATGGCCTGGCCCTCGTGCAGCAGGACGTTGGAGGGCTTGATGTCCCGGTGGATGACGCCGTGGCGGTGGGCGTAGTCCAGGGCCGCCGCGACGGACCGCGCGATCTCCACCACCTCCTCCACGGGAAGCTGCGGCTCCCGGTCCAGCTTCTGCCGCAGGCTCTCTCCCTCGACGAGCGGCATCACGTAGTAGAGAAAGCCGTCCACCTCCCCCGAGTCGTAGAGCGGGAGGATGTTGGGATGCTGGAGGTTGGCGGTCACCTCGATCTCCTTGAGGAACCGCCCGGGGCCCAGGGCGGCGGCCAGCTCCGACCGCAGCACCTTGAGCACGACCTTCCGATGGTGCTTGAGGTCGTCTGCGAGGAAGACCACCGCCATCCCTCCGGCGCCGATCTCCTCCAGCAGCGTGTAGTGTCCTTCGAGGGCCGCGTTCAGTCGGGTGAGGACGTCGTCCATGGGAGACCCCCCTCGAGCTTGCCGATCACACGAGCCGAGCCGACCGTCGGGGGCAGGTCCGATGGAGCCGACAGGTTCACGACCGAGGCCGTGGTCCGTCTAAGATGCGGGGTCCAGGCGGGTTGCGCACGGCTTACGTGCCTAGGGGTCGGCCAGCTCGGCCCCGAGGTCTCGCCTCAGTGCCAGGCCACCCCGAACCGATGCGTCCCCGACGCCCCTCCTCCGAAGCCCTGGTACGCCCACTCCAGCCGCAGGTCGTCGCCCCAGTACGCGAATCCGAACGTGAAGGGGCTGGCGTCGCTCCCGGAGGGGACGCTCTGCGCGCCCAGGCGCGCGACGAAGGTGCGCCCGGTGATGGGCCAGTAGCCCAGCTCCACGCCGCCGCCCACCGCGGTGCGATCCTCCGTCCAGGTGAGCGAGGCGGCATAGCCCACGTCGAGGATCCCCACGGGCTGGCCGTAGGCGCCCGCTCCCACCACCACGCGCGGCGTGGCGATCCCGTCCTCTCCGTCGAAGGGCCTGCTCCCCAGGTCCATGGCCGAGACGCCCACCACGACGGGCCCCAGGCCTCTGGCGGCGCCCACGTCCACCATGGCCACGGTGCTCCGTGCGGCGCCCACGCGCTCCTCGGACAGCTTACCCGCGACGCCCCACTCCACGCCGAAGATCTTCCGCGCATACCCTGCTGTGACCAGGCGCTCCGACACCGCGGTGCCGCCGGTGTCGAAGAGGTGGTCTTGGCCGTCGGGAACGGTGGTGCCGCCCACCCCGAACTGGAGCGTCTGGAGCCCCACCGCGACGCTCCCACCGAACCAGGGGAGCGCGGCCGACGCCGTGGCCGACGAGGACGCCCATCCCCACTGCTGCACGTCCACGCCCATGCCCGTGGACCCGTTCACCAGCGCCGGGTTGTAGAAGATGCCGTCGGAGTGGCGCGCCGTCGGCTGGTAGGCACCGCCCAGCGCCATCGCGCGGGTGGAGGCCGGGAGCGTCAGCAGCTTGGGGAGTCCACCCCGGTCCTGTGCGGAGGCAGACGAGGGAAGGGCGACTACGGCCAGAGCGAAGGCGGCGGTGGCGGTGGCGGTGCGGAGATCCATGGGTGTCGCGGTGTTGGGGTCACAATCGAGGCCCCAAACTAGCCGCCCCCATGGCGGCGCAGAAAGTCGTCCACGAGGCGCCGGGCGATGGAGAGCCCCGAGGGGAGCACGGGCGGGAGCCTCCCCGCGGTGAACCATGCCGCATCGGTGATCTCGTCGCCGTCCACCTGGATCTCGCCGCTGGCCCAGCGGGCCACGAACCCGATCATGAGGGAGTGGGGGAAGGGCCAGGGCTGGCTACCGAAGTACCGGAGGTCGGTCACCTCAACGCCCACCTCCTCCCGGATCTCACGGTGGGCGGTGTCCTCCAGCGACTCGCCGGGCTCCACGAAGCCGGCCAGGGTGGAGTACATCCCCTCGGGAAACCTGGGGGAGCGGGCCAGGAGCATGCGGTCCCCGCGCTCCACGAGCACGATGACGGCCGGGGAGAGGCGCGGGAAGTGGAGGTGCCCGCACGCCTGGCACTCCATGGCCTCGTGGACCGGGTGGCGCCGGGTGGCATGTCCGCACCTGGAGCAGAAGCCGTTGGTGCGGAGCCACTCCACCTTCTGCAGGGCCGTGCCTGCCACCCGGAAGAGGTCGGGGGGGATCCGCTCGAACAGGGCCCGGAGCCCCAGCAGCGCGAAGCCAGCCGGTGGCTCGAAGGACGCCGGGAGGTCGTAGGCGTGGCACGCGCGGCCGCCCGCGGGAGGGAGGGGGACCACGGCGCCCACCAGTCCCTCGGGGTCGGTGCCCAGCGCTGCGGCGAGCTCGTTCCCGTCCGGGACCCGCACCCGGTCCGCAACCGCCACAACGAGGAGGCTCGGCCCCGAGAAGGCCAGGTGCCACGCGGGGCGGGTCACGGTGTCTCCCGGCGGTCCAGGAACCCCGTGGCCTGGCACAACGGGCACACCAACCAGAGGCGGTCGCGGACGTACGAAACGTCCCGGCGCGGCGGCACGGGCCGCCGGTCCAGGAGGGTGGCGCAGCGAGGGCAGGTCAGGGGACGGCCCGCGTCCAGGGCCGCCGCCAGGGCCCGGGTCTCGCCGGGGGAGAAGAGCTCGCGCATGGTCGTATCCAACCTAACGCGCGCCCTCTCCGGCCATCCACCCTGAGCGGTTGCCGGGCGCCGTTGGCACACGTTACAGTTAGAGTCTGAAAACCCTTGTCGGGAGCGCAGGAACGGGTGGCGAACGACGCGATCGAGATCGAAGGGACCGTCAACGAGGTCCTCCCCAACGCGACCTTCCGCGTGCAGCTCGAGAACGGCCACCCTGTGCTGGCCTACCTCTCCGGCAAGATGCGGCAGAACTACATCCGCGTGCTGGAGGGGGATCGGGTGAAGGTCGAGCTCTCTCCGTACGATCTCAGCCGCGGGCGGATCACCTACCGCTACAAGTAGCCTGCTCGCTCTCCGCACCGACGGGGGCTCCGCGCCGAGGAGGCGCCGGGCCCCCGGTCCGTTACCGGCCCGAAACCCCGGGGGCCGCTCCCGCGTAGGGGTGGGCGTGGATGGAGCACGGGACCTTCCGGAGGGACGACGATGAGGACGTTCGCGACGTTTACGGTGGCGGGGGTGGTGGGGATCCTCCTCTTCAAGCTGGTGGTGGTGCCCATCCTCGCGTTGTTCGTGGGGCTTCTGGCCATGACCGTGAAGCTCGCGCTCCTCGGGGCGGTTGTCTTCTTCATCTACACCATGGTCAAGAAGCGGAACGGAACGGACGCCGCCTGACGGTCCCGTCGGGCTCCATCCGTTCGCGCGGGCACGAGAGGCCTCCGGCGCCATCGGGCGTCGGAGGCCTCCGTGCGCCCACCCTCCGACAGGGTATGCGCAATATCGGAGGGCATCCGGGGCGCGAGCGTGGCTCCCGGGGGAGGTGTCCCCGAAAGAACCCAGGCGCGGCGCGGGTTTTTGGGCCATGTCTCTCTTGACGCTCGTGCGGGGCGCCCTTACCGTTGGTCATCAACGACACCTGCGGGCCCGGAAACACTTGATCCAGGTGGATGATGCCGGGGCTCCCGGAGCTCTCCCACAGGGAGCTTCCAGGTCCGCACCCCAGGGCGGCCAGAGCCGCGACCTCTCAACACCCTCCTTAAGGAGTCTTCCGATGAACAAGTCCGAACTCGTGGACGCCCTCGCCGACATCACCGGCATGACGAAGGCCGACGCAGGTCGCGCAGTGGACGCGCTCTTCAGCCCCGACGGCGGCATCATCGCCAAGGCGCTCAAGAAGGGCCACCGCGTTCAGATCACCGGCTTCGGCACCTTCGAGGCCAAGAGCCGCAAGGCGCGCACGGGGCGGAACCCCCGCACCGGCCAGACCATCAAGATCGCGGCCACGAAGACGCCTTCGTTCCGCGCCGGGAAGGGCCTGAAGGACGGCATCAAGTAGGATCGCTCCCGCGGGTCGTTCCGCCGGAATGATCGAGGGGCCGCGTCGCGATCCGCGACGCGGCCCCTTCGTCGTATCGGGCTCCCGCTTCTCGCCTTGCTCAGTCGCGGCGGGGGGGGCGCCCACGAGGAGGGCCGCCTCGCCGCTCGCCGCCCGGTCCCTGGCGGGACCGGGGCCGATCGAAGTCGGCGCGCACGGAGCGGCCGCGGATGGTGGTGCCGTTGAGCGCGGCGATGACCTTCTTCGCCACCGGCTCCATGACCTCCACCACGGCGTGGGATTCCCGGATCTCGATCTTCCCCACCTTGCTCCCGGGGATGTCCGCTTCCCCGGTGATGGCGCCCACCAGGTCCTTCGCGGTGAGGCCGTCGCGTTCCCCCACGGTGAGGAAGACCTTCACCCAGGCGGTGGGGGTCTCCCTCGCCGCTGCGCTGGTAGCTCCGTGGGAGGACTGCTGCGGTGGGGCCGGGGGCGCCTTCTTCCTCAGGAGCGCCACGGCAGCGGCCGCCACCTCGGCGGGGTCCATGCGCTCGAAGAGCGGCTCCAGGAGGAGGAGGTACGGGGAGATGTCCTCCTCCTGTGCGGCCCTGGCCAGCGTCTCCCGGAAGCGGCTGGCCTCGTCTTCCCGGCGCGGCGGGAGGGGCGCCGGCTCCAGGGCGTAACCCGTGCGCCGCGCGATGTCACGCAGGTGGGCGAGCTCACGGGGGACGAGGATGACGATGCCGCCCCCCTGCTTGCCGTGGCGCCGGTCCAGTGAGTCCGGCCCGGCGGGCACGTCGTAGCTGACTACCTCCACCCCGTCCGTGCCCTCCGCTGCGCTTCGCGACGCCAGCTCCTGCACGCCCAGCCACACGGGTACTCCCGCATCTCCCGGGGCGCCGGCCAGGAAGCCGTGGAGGGTCAGGTAGTCCCCGACGTCGGCCGCACGGTCCTCGCTGCGGCAGTATACCAGCACGTGCCTCACGTCGTCGGCCAGAAGATGGGCGACGGTCGCGAGAAGGCCCTCTTCCTTCGGCTCGGGCACGATGCGGAACCGGAGTGTCCCCCGGTCCACAGAGGTCCGCTCCAGCGTCCCGTCGGCGGGGCGCGGCGGGATGGTCGCGGCGCGCCGCGCGTGCCGTTCCACGAAGTCCTCCACGCCCGCGGTGAGCGGGAGGGCGAGGACCACCCGCTGTCCGTCCTTCGGCAGGAAGCCGAGGACCTCCTCCACGGCGCCGAGCCCGACGAGCCGCTCGATGCGGTCGGCCTGGTCCACCACGAGGGTGGAGACGCCGCCCAGCTCGATCTCCCCTGCGGCGGCGGCCGCCAGCACGTGGGCCGGGGTCCCGAACAGGATCTGGGCGTGGCCCGGGAGCGCCCAGGGCGACCCGAGGGCGGCCACCGAGTGTCCCGTGATGGCGCCCACGCGCTGCAGCGACTCGGCCAGGCGCTCGGCCGATTCGGCGGTCGGTGTGAGGACCAGGGCGGCGGGAGCGGTAGCCGAGGTGTCGAGGCGCTCCAGCAGGGGGGCGCCCCACGCGACCAGGGTGCCGCTCCCGGGGCCGGCCGCCAGGAGGAGGTTGTTGCCGCGCCGCAGGACGGGGATGGCCGCCTCCTGCAAGGGCGTGGGGAGCTCGATGCCCTCGGCGGCGAGCGCTTCCACGAGCTCCGGAGGGAGCCCGATCTCTTCGAAGGAATCCATGGATGAAGCCGTGGCCGCGAAGGCCTCAGTTCGGCTCGCCGGTCCCGGGCCCACCGGCGTCGCCGGGCTCGTAGGGGAGCTTGTTCAGGAATTTCTGGATCTCGTAGTCCACCTTGGACGTGCGGAGCCGGTCGGTGGACGCCACCACGTCGGTGTAGGGCCCGTGGCGGTGGACGGACAGCGTGACGGTCCCCTCGGCACCGGTGAACGTCGCGCCGTGGTTGGTCCCCTTGGTCCTGGCGAGGCCGATGCGCCCCGGGAGGAGCGTGTCGGCATGCTGGAGGACCTCCTGCGGGGAAAGGGCGGTCTTGCGCTGATATCCGGCCATGGAATCACCTCGGTTGTCGAAAAGCGGGCATCAACGAAGCAGAAAGGTGCGCAGGGCGTCCCTGTTGTGGAAGCCCTGGAGGGTGCCATGGCCGGAGACCAGGGCCGGGGAGGCCACCACGCCCGAGCGGGCCGCCGCCGCCCGCCCGGCGGCTACGTCGGCCGCGTACCGGTCCACGTCCAGCGTGGCCCTGGTCTCGGTGGTGTCGAGGCCGAGCCCGCCGGCGAGCTCCACGAGCACGTCCACCCGGCCCACGTCCCGCCCCTCGAGGAAGACGGCGTCGAACACGGCCCGGTGGGCGGCTTCGCCCACTCCCTTGGCCGTGGCGTGGAGGACCAGCTCGTGGGCCTTCCGGGTCCAGGGGAGGAGCGGGGGCTCGGCCAGGCGGATCCCCAGGCGCAGGGCCTCTCCCTCGGCCAGATCCCACCGCGTGCGCCACTCGGGCGCGTCGGGGTCCAGGAGGGAGGCCGGAGGGGGCCGGAGCTCGAGGGGGACACGCCGGAGGGAAGGGAGGACGTGGGGGATTCCGGCGGCGGCGAGCTCCAACTCCACCAGATACGCCAGCGGGTCCACGTAGTCGAAGTAGAAGCGCGGAGGGATGGGCTCCATCCCTCCAAGGTCGCGGCCCGGCGGGGGCACGCAACCCCCGTCGGCGCGGCGCGTGGGGCACGCCCGGAGCCTTGGCCGGGCTTCCTTGCTCCGCCCCCCCGCCCCCCTCGATATTCCGGGTCCTGCCTGCACCCACCGAGAGAGACCACGCATGCGCTACAGCGCCAACATCGAGCGTCTCAAGCCCTCGGCCACCATCGCGGTGAGCACGCTCGCCAAGAAGCTGGCGGAAGAGGGCAGGGACATCCTGAATCTCAGCGCGGGCGAGCCCGACTTCGACACCCCCGTATTCATCGCCGACGCCGCGGTGAAGGGCATTCGCGGCGGCCAGACCCGCTACACCCCGCCGCCCGGGATCCCGGCCCTGCGCAAGGCCATCGCCGCCCACCTCACCACCCGGGCGGGGCGCCCCATGGACTGGACCGGCGTGATCGTGACGTCGGGCGCCAAGCAGTCGATCTTCAACGCGGCCTTCTGCCTCTTTGGTCCCGGCGACGAGGTGCTGGTGGCGGGTCCGTTCTGGACCAGCTACCCGGACCTGGTGAACATCGCCCGGGCCGAGCCGGTCATCGTCTTCGGGGACGAGAAGGACGACTTCAAGCTCACGCCCGCCGACCTGGACAGGGCCCTGACGCCGAAGACGCGCGGGCTCATCATCAACTCGCCGAGCAACCCCTCGGGAGCGGTGTACTCCCTGCCGGAGCTCACCGCCATCGCGGAGTGGTGCAAGAAGCACGGCGTCTGGCTGATCTCCGACGAGATCTACCGGAACATCTACCACGAAGGAAACGGCAAGGCCGCGCCCGGCCTGCTGGACATCCCCGAAGCGAGCCTGGGCGACTTCGTTCTGGTGGACGGCGCGTCCAAGAGCTACGCGATGACGGGATGGCGCGTGGGCTACTCGTGGTGCGTGCCGGAGGTGGCCAAGAAGTTCGCCGACCTGGGGAGCCAGATCACGTCGAACACCAGCACGCCGGCGCAGGTGGCGGCGCTGGAGGCCTACTCGAACGTGAAGGCGGCCGAGGCGTCGATCGCCGAGATGGTGGCGGCGTTCCGCCGCCGCCGCGACCTGGTCGTGGCGCGCACGAAGGAGTTGCTCCCCGGCGTCCGCTTCGTCTATCCCCGGGGCGCGTTCTACCTGTACTTCAGGGTGGACCACCTCTTCGCGGGGGACGTCACCGGCGCCACCGCGTGGTGCAGCAAGCTCTTGCAGGCCGAGGGCGTGGCGCTCGTGCCGGGCGGGGCCTTCGGCGACGACCGGTACGTGCGCATGAGCTTCGCCGCGTCCGACGCAACGCTGGAGGAGGCGTTCCGGCGCATCGCGCGGTTCGTGAACGGGAGCTGATCAGCCGGACAGCGCGGCCGCCGCGCGCGCGGCGGCCGCGATCGTCCGCTCCTCGTACTGGGACCCGAACAGGTTGACGTGTGCCAGCAGGTAGTACAGCTGGTACAGATCCCTTCGGTACGCCCCGTACGCCTCCGTGAGCCTTCCCGCCTCGGCGTACGCCGCGTAGAAGCGTGCGCCGAACCCTCCGAACAGCTCGGTCATGGCCAGGTCCACCTCGCCGTGCCCATGATAGACGGCCGGGTCGATGATGACCGGCTCGCCAGAGGGCCCGGCGTAGGCGTTCCCGCTCCAGAGGTCCCCGTGGAGCAGGTGGACCGGTCCGGCGTCCACGTCCGCCAACGCCGCGGGAACCAGGTCGAGAGCCCGGTCCAGCACGGCGGCCCGCGGGCCCCGGAGGAAGCCCCGGTCCCGGGCCCGGTGCAGCTGCGGGCCCAGGCGCTGTTCGCGCCAGAACGACGACCAGGACAGGGACGCGCGGTTCGGTTGGGAGAGGGATCCGATCCAGTTGCTCCGCCGCCATCCGTAGGCGGTGCCCGGCGGCGCGGAGGCGTGCAGACGTGCCAGGCCCCGACCCAGCCGTTCCTCGAAGTCGGGCGCCGGGGCTCCTGCCGCGATGTACTCGAGAAGGAGCCACCCGGGGGCGCCCGAGCCTCCGCCGCGTGCAACCGGGGCGGGGACCCGCAGTGCCTGCGCCGCCGCCAGCGCGCGCAGGCCGTCGGCCTCGGCGTCGAAGAACCTGGGTGGGGCGGAGGCGTTCCACTTCAGGAAGAACTCCGTGCCACCCTCCACCGTGAGGCGAGCGCCGTGGTTGATGCACCCGCCGGTGAGGGGTGTTACGGAGGCGATCCTCGGAGCGTGTCCCAGGCGCTCCAGGATGCTCTCCACGCCCTCCCTGACCGGCACGGGCAGCGCGCTCATGGCGCTGGCGCGAGCTCCCGGAGGAGCCCCTGGCAGGCGGCGAGGACCATGCGGTACACCTTCTCGAATCCCTGGGGCCCGCCGTAGTAGGGATCGGGGACCTCGTCGCCGTCGGCGGTGGGGTCGAACGCGCGGAGCAGCTGGAGGCGCGCCGTGCCGCCGGCGGCAGAGCACATCTCCTGGAGGACGGCCAGGTTGTCCCTGTCCATGGCCGCCACCACGTCGAAGGTGCGGAGGTCCTCCTCCCTGACCTGCCGGGCGCGGCCATCGAGTGTGACGCCGTGGGCGGCGGCGACCTGGACGGACCGGGGGTCCGCCCGCTCGCCCTCGTGCCACGCCCCCGTGCCCGCCGAGTCCACCACGAAACGGTCCGCCAGGCCGGCCTCCGCCACGAGGTGGCGGAACACCCCTTCGGCGAGCGGGGACCTGCAGATGTTGCCCAGGCACACGAAGAGGACGGACGTGGTGCCGGGCGTCGGGGGTGGTGCCTGGGAGGTCATGGGGAGGGTGGGAAAGGCAGGAGGGACGCGCCCAGCGAACATGGGCCCGCCCTATGCCCTTGGCAAGAAAGGACCTACCTTTTTTTCGCGCAGAGTTCCCGCAATGGAGAAGTCGTGGAAGCAGTAGCAGTAACGTTCCGAGACCTCGGCCTGTCCGAGGCAGCCCTGGCCGCCATCGAAGCGCTCGGGTGGTCGATACCCACGCCCATCCAGGCGAAGGCCATCCCGTCCGGGCTGGAGGGCAAGGACGTGGTCGGGATCGCCCAGACCGGCACCGGCAAGACCGCCGCCTTCATGCTCCCCGCGCTGGAGCGCATCCAGAGCGGCAAGGGCCTCCAAGTGCTCGTGCTGTGCCCCACCCGGGAGCTGGCCCAGCAGGTGGCGGACGACTCCGCCGTGCTGGCCCGGGGGACCCAGGTGCGCGTGGAGGCCATCTTCGGCGGCGTCGGGTACGGCCCGCAGATCGAGGCCCTGGAGAAGGGCTACGAGATCCTCGTGGCCACACCCGGCCGCTTCATCGACCACATCCAGTCCAAGCGCGTGAACCTCTCCGGGGTGCGCTACCTCGTGCTGGACGAGGCGGACCGCATGCTGGACATGGGCTTCCGCCCGCAGATCGAGCAGGTGCTCCGCGGGATGCCCGCGGGTCGCCAGACCATGCTGTTCAGCGCCACCATGCCCCACGGCGTGCACGACCTGGCGACGCGGATCACGCGCGACGCGCTCTGGATCGAGGCGGCCCGCTCCGGAACCACGGCCTCGGGGATCTCGGAGCTGGTCTACTCGGTGAAGCCCGAGAGGAAGCCCGACCTCCTGGTGGAGCTCCTCAAGGACCCGGGCTGGGACCATGTGCTCGTCTTCACCCGGACCAAGGCCGGCGCCGACGTGCTCGAGGCCAGGTTGCAGCGCGACGGCATCTCCACCGACGTCATGCATTCCGCCCGGCAGATGAAGGAGCGGACGCGGGCGCTGGACAGGTTCGCCACCGGGAAGGTGCGGGTGCTGGTCGCGACCGACATCGCCCAGCGCGGCCTGGACGTGGAGGGGATCACCCATGTGGTGAACTACGACCCGCCGCTGGATCCCGAGGACTACGTCCACCGCATCGGCCGCACCGGCCGCGCGGGGGCCACGGGCACGGCGGTGACCTTCGTCACCGCCACCGACCTGGGCGCGATCAAGACGCTGGAGCACCGGCTGGGACGCGCCCTGGAGCGCATCCATCTCGCCGAGTTCGACTACGTGGGCACGCCGCAGACGGAGTCGCGCTCGACATCCAGGCGTGGGACCCACTCCCGGTCGCCCAAGGGGATGGGGACCCGCTCCACCGACGACCTCTCCCCGGAGGAGTTGGCGGCGCTGCTCAACCCCGGGCCTGCCTGACGCCGGAGTCCGGAGCGGAGGCCCCGGCGCAACCCTTTCGTTGACCATCACCGTGAGGACACGATGATCCTGAAGCGGTACGGAACCTCCTACCAGAGCGTGGATCCCAACTTCGACTCGAAGGCCCTCAACGAGGTCGGGTTCCGGCGCGACCAGGAGCTCGCCATCCCGGTCGCCGAGTTCCAGTCCGGGTACGAGCACGTCGCCAGCCACGAGATCTCAGCGGAAGCGGAGGGCCACGTCCAGGACCACACCGAGCAGCTCCTGCTGGATCGCCTGGAGGCCCGCCTCCTCGAGCTCGAGGGAGGGCTCGAGGGAGCGCACGTCCTGGTACTGGAGAACGGCGACGGCACGGACTATCCGAAGACCCGCCAGGAGATCCGGACCGTGGTCGAGGGAGGGGAGAACAAGCTCCACTTCCGCTACACCGTTGCCCCTCCTCTGCGCATGGGCGTATACCGCAAGAAGGCGTGACGGCGGAGGATAGCGCCCGCGTCTGCCGGGGCAGCAGGGGACGTAGGGGTATCCCCTACGGGCCCGAACCGACTTTCCCCGACATCCTCCCCACCGAGCGCTTCGGTATCATCCTGCAGCGAATTGAAGGGACTACGGTCCGATGGGACGAGGTCCAGTAACCTCGACCCGCCCCCATCGGGACGCAGTTCCTGGGTTCGCCGGGAGCTTAGGGCAGGAGCTTCCCGGCGACCCGAAGCGGAGATCGGACGGAGCAGTTGCTCGATCCGGCTTGAGCATAGACCTGGACGCCGCGAGGCCCCAGAGCAAGTCGGAACTCGAGCGGGACCCCGCCAGCAGCATGCCCGCTCCGTCCGACCGAATATGGGAAGTGGAAGGTGGATGTCGCGCCTTCCGCGAGCCCGATGAGCGGTGAGGGGTGTCCTGTTGGCGGGAGGGTCGCAGGCGCCCCTGCCTGGCCCGGTGAGGCGCAAGCCTCGCCGGGCCTTTTTGGGTCTTCTTCCGGCCCGACTCCCCGGTGCGCTCCCCGGTGCGCACGACCGCGCTGAGCGGGCGCGTGCGGCCCGGCGCCGCACCCGTTGCCCGGCGTGGGGAAATGCGTGAACGTTGATGTGCTTCAATCCTCCCGTCGCTCGCGGTGGGGGTGACCCGCCTGCCCGTGGCCGCCCCGACACTCGGCCTATTCCATTCGTGTCGAGGACCCATGACCCCGAAGCATGAGGACGCCCCCATGACGGCGCCTATTCCTCCCGATTTCCCGAGGGGCGTCAAGCTCCTCCATGACCCCCAGCGCAACAAGGGCACCGCGTTCACCGACGCCGAGCGCGAGATCCTCGGCCTGCGCGGTCTCCTCCCGCCCCGCGTCCTGACGCAGGACCTGCAGGTCAAGCGGGTCATCACCAACCTGCGGGCGAAGGCGACGGACCTGGACCGCTACGTCGAGCTCACCGCGCTCCAGGACCGCAACGAGATGCTCTATTACCGCGTTGTCATGGACAACATCGAAGAGCTCATGCCCATCATCTACACGCCCACCGTGGGCAAGGCGTGTCAGGAGTTCGGGCACATCTTCCGCAGGCCCCGGGGGCTCTACATCTCGGCCTATGACCGCGGCCACGTCAAAGACGTCCTGAGGAACTGGCCGCACAAGGACGTGCGCATCATCGTCGTCACCGACGGCGAGCGGATCCTCGGGCTGGGCGACCTGGGCGCCATCGGGATGGGGATCCCCATCGGCAAGCTGGCGCTGTACAGCGCGTGCGCGGGTATCCACCCCATGAACACGCTGCCGGTGATGCTGGACGTGGGCACGAACAACGCCGAGCTGCTCGCCGATCCGCTCTACCTGGGGATCCCGCGCCGCCGCCTGACCGGTGCGGTGTACGACGACCTGGTGGACGAGTTCTTCCATGCCGCGGCCGAGGTCTTCCCGAAGGCCGTGGTGCAGCTCGAGGACTTCGCCACGAGGAACGCGTTCCGCGTGCTCGAGAAGTACCGGCGGACGCACTGCACCTTCGACGACGACATCCAGGGCACGGCCGGGGTGGCGCTGTCGGGGGTGTTCTCCGCGCTCCGCCTGGCCGGGAAGAAGCTCGGTGAGCAGCCCTTCCTGTTCCTCGGGGCGGGCGAGGCCGGCATCGGCATCGGCGATCTCATCGTCGCGGCGGCCGTGCACGAGGGCATGGCCGAGGCCGAGGCGCGCAAGCTGTGCTGGTTCATGGACTCCAAGGGCCTGGTGGTGAAGGGTCGCAAGGACCTGGCCGATCACAAGCTCGCCTATGCGCACGACGCCAAGTCCTGCACGAACTTCCTCGAGGCGGTGGAGCGGTTGAAGCCGTGCGCCATCATCGGCGTGTCCGCGCAGGGCCAGTCGTTCACGCAGCCGATCGTCGAAGCCATGTCGCGGATCAACCCGCGGCCCATCGTCTTCGCGCTGTCGAACCCGACTTCGAAGGCCGAGTGCACCGCCGAACAGGCGTACACCTGGAGCGAGGGCCGGGCGATCTTCGCTTCGGGCAGCCCCTTCGCCCCCGTGGAGTACAACGGGAAGCGGTTCGTCCCGGGGCAGGGGAACAACGCCTATGTCTTCCCCGGCGTTGGGCTGGGCCTCATCGTGGCCGAGGCCACGGAGTGCACCGACGAGATGTTCTACATCTCGGCCAAGGTGCTCTCGGGCATGGTGACCGAGGACGACCTGAAGCAGGGCCGGATCTACCCGGCGCTGTCGCGGATCCGCGACGCTTCCTGGCAGATCGCCGCCGCGGTCGCACTGGTCGCGTGGGAGCGGGGACTGGCCAAGGCGCCGCGCCCCGACGACATCGGCAAAGCGGTCGAGGCCGCCATGTTCACGCCCGACTACCCGGAGTACGCGTAGCCCAGGGCACATGGGGAGTGGCGGGGGGTGCCGGGCGCAAGCCCGGCACCCCCCGCGTGCG
>DATIKQ010000052.1:0-3634 GCA_035477395.1 Longimicrobiales bacterium | reverse complement strand
GCCCTCCGGCCACCGAGGCCATGACGCTTGAGTGGTTCAAGGACCAGAGGCTCGTCAACCTCACAGAGAGGTATCTTGCCCTACAACACTGAGCAGAACCGCCGGATACGGACCCGTACGTCCGGTGGTATGGGGGGACGGGGGGCGTGAGCCCCCCTCCCACCCGATTCCCACCCCGGCTTGCCATCAGGCGCCCGCTCCGCAAGGCTTCGGCCATGTCCTCCTCCGAGCCCGTGATCTCCGTCCTCGTCGCAGACGACGATGCCGACCAGCGCCTGCTCCTCGAACGGCTCCTCCGTGAAGCGGAAGGCGTCCGCCACCAGGTCACCAGCGTCCCCGACGGGCGGTCCGCCCTGGCAGCGCTCCGGGAGCGCGTCTTCGACGTGGCGCTCCTCGACCTCAGCATGCCGGGGCTGGACGGGCTGGAGGTGCTGGCCGCCGTCGCGGGAGACCCCGTCCGTCCCCAGGTGATCTTCGTCTCGGGGTACGGGACCGTCGCCACCGCCACGCGGGCGATGAAGCTCGGGGCCTACGATTTCGTCGAGAAGCCGGTGGAGCCGGGGCGCCTGCTCGCGCTCGTCTGGAAGGCGTCGGAAGCCAAGCGGGTCCAGGCCAAGCGCGAGCACCTGGAGGCCGTGGTGAGCAGGGACGCGGCGGGCGTCCACATCGTCACCGCGGACGAGCGCATGATGCAGGCCCTCGAGCTGGTGGAGAAGGTGGCCGCCTCGGACGTCTCGGTCCTGATCATGGGGGAGTCGGGCACCGGGAAGGAGCTGATCGCCCGACAGGTCCACCGCCTCTCGGGGCGGCACGAGAACCCCCTGGTGGCGCTGAACTGCGCCTCCGTGTCCGAGAGCCTGGCCGAGTCGGAGCTCTTCGGGCACGAGAAGGGCGCGTTCACCGGCGCGGCCACACGCAAGATCGGGCTGGTGGAGCTGGCCGACGGCGGCACGCTCTTCCTCGACGAGATCGGCGACATGGCGCTCCCCCTCCAGGCCAAGCTCCTCCGCACCCTGGAGTCGCGCAGCTGCCGCAGGGTGGGCGGCCTGAAGGAGATCCCCGCCGACTTCCGTCTCGTGTCCGCCACCAACCGGCCGCTCCAGGAGCTGGTGGAGGGCGGGCGCTTCCGCGGCGACCTCTACTACCGGATCAACGCCGTGGTGCTGGAGCTGCCGCCCCTCCGGGAGCGCACGGGCGACATCCTCCTCCTGGCCCGCCACTTCCTGGACGAGTTCCGACCCGGCGAGGCCGGGTCGTGGGCGCTCACGCCCGAGGCCGTGGCGGCGCTGCAGGCGTATCCCTGGCCCGGGAACATCCGGGAGCTGCGCAACGTGGTGGAGCGTGCCGCGCTCCTCTGCGTGGACCACACCATCCGGCCCGAGGACCTGGGCTCCTCCCTGGGCCAGGGCGTCGCAGCCGTCCCGCCGCCGACCCCCACCCCGGGCGGGCTCCCGTCGCTGAACCTGGACGAGCTGGAGCGTCTGGCGGTGTCCGCCGCGCTGGAGCGGACCGGATGGCACCAGGGGAAGGCCGCCGAGCTCCTGGGGGTGTCCGAGCGGACGCTGCACCGGAAGATCCGGGGGTTCGGGCTGAGGCGGGGCCGCGAAGAAAAGCTTTGACGTGGGGGCAAGCGGGCTCATAGCCTTGAAGAGGCCCCTGCGAGCCGATTTTGGGTCGCACCGGCACGATTAGGGTACATTGGTGAAGGCTGCGGCTTCTGCCGTGGCCGGTGCTTGCCGATATCTGGGCGGCGTGTCCCGTGGCACGCGGCTGGAGGATATCCCCTCCCAGAGGTGAGGCGGGGGGCGACTCGGACCGGGATGGCAGTGCAGTTCTCCGCTCGTTTCAGGTGTGCTTTGGCGTTGCCCGCGCTGGCGTTCATCGGCGCGTGCGTCGACGGCCGCGACCCGACCGGGCTCGACATGGGCTCGTCGCTGGCCCTCGCCGTGGCGCCTTCGTTTGCCGTGAGTCCGACCCCTGCCGAGGCCGGGCGCCTCACCCGCGCACGGGTCTCCGCGTTCGACGCCGTGACCAAGGACTCACTGGGAGCGGTGGACCAGCCGATCGACCCGGATGCCGAGGAGTGGCGCTTCGACCTCGTCCTCGACGTGGCCAGAGGGAAGACCTACCAGGTCGTCGTCGCCGTCGAGCTCATCAGTGACCTCGTCGAGTGGAGCGGCCGCACCGCGCCCACGCCCCTGGCTGCCGGCGCCGAGCCCACCGACCTGAAGCAGGTGACCCTCCTCCGAGGGCCCTTGGACAACCTCACGGTTTCAGCGCTCGATCTCACCGAAGTCCCCGAGCGCCTCGATGAGGGCGCGCGCGGGCAGGCATCGAGCAGGATCCAGGGAGGAGGCCCGGGCTCTCGCGCGTTCTACAGCTCATTGACTCCCGAGGTGCTCGAGGTCACTCGCGAGGGGGCCTTCCGTGCCATCGCCCCCGGTCTGGCGAAGCTGGAGGCACGCGCAGGCACCTTGGCCGACACGGTGGTGATCTCGGTTCCCGAACAGTCGGTAGAGGTCCAGGACGTCGCGACAGTGTCGGGCGGCGTGGGCGACTCGGTCGACCGGCTCGCTCCCGCGCTGCAGGACGCGGCAGGCGCCCAGGCGATCGTGCAGAGCCTCGGCGACTTCGAGACTGCCGTCACCACGCGCCGGCCCTCCCGCATCCAGGATGCGATCACAGCGGCGCGCGCGGCCCTCGCGGGGTATGGAACACCCGAGATCCGATACCAGGATGGACCCGAGCTCAGCCTCATCGAGCTCGTGCTCGACTACACTGAACGTGTTGTGCTGGCGGCGGTCACCTCCGCCTCCAGCGGCCGATGAAAGGCGAGGATGCGATGAAGACCCGAATCCAGGTGCTCGCCTTCGCGATGGCCGCGGCCCTCGCGTGGGGCGCGGGCCCAGCCACCGCGCAGCAGCCGCCTGCGCCGCAGCGCGCCTGCCTCATCCCGGGGACCGGGACCGTCTATCTGATCGGGCAGCCGGGGCTGCCGACGGCGTGCGTGAAGTCGGGACACATCGAATTCGTGTGGAACCTGGCGGGGCCGAAGGGCCCCGACGGCGCCCCAGGTCCGCAGGGTCCGGCCGGTCCGCAGGGCCCGCTGGGTCCCCCAGGGCCGAAGGGTGATGTGGGGCCGCAAGGTGCGGTCGGTCCCCAGGGACCTGCCGGTCCTGCCGGTCAGCCGGGCGCCCCGGGCTCGCGCGGCAACGATGGTGAGCGGGGCAACGACGGCGCGAAGGGGAACGACGGTTCGCCCGGCCCGAAGGGTGACAAGGGTGACAAGGGCGACAAGGGCGACAGAGGAGACCAGGGCTCGCAGGGGACCTCCGGTGCGCCGGGTCTTCAGGGGCCGAAGGGTGACAAGGGCGACAACGGTGCGTCAGGCCCGCAGGGCCCGAAGGGCGACAAGGGCGACAAGGGCGAACAAGGTGCCCGGGGCAGCGACGGGGCGCCGGGGCGTGACGGGTCTCAGGGTCCACAGGGGCCCGAGGGGAAGGGCGTCAAAGGTGCGGCGGTTCTGGATGATGGCACGCTGGAGCTCACGCTGAGTGACGACAGCAAGGTGAGGGCTGGGGGGAATGCGAAGGGACCGAAGGGCGCGGACGGGGCGCCGGGGCGTGACGGGGCG
>DATIKQ010000051.1:0-13564 GCA_035477395.1 Longimicrobiales bacterium | reverse complement strand
CCGAGGGGCCCCGGGCGGAGCCGATCCCGGTAAGGCGGAACCCTCCCGCCTTCTGGATGGCCGGAAGCAGGGTGGCCGTGGCAAAGTTCCCGGCCCCGAGAACGCCGACGCCGGGCCCCGAGGCACGGCCGGCGCCCGCGGGCGGGGCCACCATCTCCACGCGACGCGACGGAGCCCCGGCTCCCGCAGCCGCCTCGGCATCCCCGTACGTGAGCACCACGCCCAGCGGCGCCTCCGCCGCCGAGGTGAGCAGCCCATACGCGCGGGCTCCCTGCTCGATGGGGATGCGGTGCGTGATCAGCGGCTCGACGCGCACGGCGCCCGACGCGACCATCTCCAGGAAGGCCTGGAGGTTCCGGTTCTCCGTCCAGCGGACGTACCCGACGGGGTAGTCCACCCCGCCCTCCTCGTAGACCGGGTCGTAGCGGCCGGGTCCGTAGGATCGGGAGACGCGGAACGAGAGCTCCTTCTCGAAGAAGGGGGGCCGCGGCAGGTCCATCCCCACGGCACCCACCACCACCACGCGGCCCCGGTCCCGGGCGATGCGCCCCGCCAGCTCGATGGGCTCGTTGGAGGAGGTTCCCGCCGTGATGAGGACGGCATCCACCCCGACGCCCCCGGAGAGGGCCAGCGCGGCCTCCCCCGCCGCGGCCGGAACGACCGCGGCGTCGGCGCCCAGGTCGAGCGCCAGCTTCACCCGGGCCGGATCCAGGTCCACGCCCAGCACCCTGGCCCCCGCGGCGCGTAGCATCTGCACGGTGAGGAGCCCGATGAGGCCGAGGCCGACCACGGCCACGCGCTCACCCAACTCGACGCCGGCCAGGCGCACCCCGTGGAGACCGATGGCCCCCACGGTCGCAAACGCGGCGTGCTCCAGCGCCACCGCGTCGGAGGCGAGCGCCACCAGGTTCCGCGGCACGCACACGACCTCGGCATGGCAGGCGTACCCCGCCCCCGCACACGCCACCCGGTCCCCTGCGCGCACGCCCTCGACGCCCTCCCCCACCTCGAGCACCACCCCAGCGCAGGAATACCCCAGCGCCAGGGGCTGGTCCAGGCGGGTCAGCGCCGCCTGGAGCGCCGGCACGGGTCCGTCGGTGCGGGCCTTGTCCAGGACCTTCCGCACCAGATCGGGACGGGAGCGGGCCTTGGCCAGGAGCGACTTCTTCGCGAACTCGACCGCGGTGCGCTCGGTCCCGGCGGAGACCAGGGAGGCGGCGTTGCGGACCAGGACGCAGCCGGGCTGGACCGCCGGAGCGGGGACGTCGGTGACGGTGGCGGCACCGGCGGAGGGGGATTGGAGGAGTTGCTTCATGGGGCGGGCCCAGGCAAGAAGTCAGGCCAGCATCAGCCGGCCGTGCTTGGGCGCGGGCACGTCACGGCCCAACTCCCGGGCGGTCTCCAGTAGAGGACGATCTCGTAGCGGTGCTTACTCTTTGCCATGACCCGCCAACCCGTACTTGAGGATCACCTGACGGACCAGAGCCTTCTCGAAGGCCGTCACAGGCTTCGAAGCACAAGCTAGCCCCTCCGTGCAGGGTTTGCCTACGGAGGAACAAGCTCGCGGGTGCCTGGGGCGTCGGAATGACTCGACGGGTCAGGGCGAGGCTCCTTCAGGATGGCAGGGAGCCCACGCCGAGCACGCCCTTCACCCGGGCCATGGCCCGGCGGACCTTCTCCAGGTGGGTCAGGTCCTGACCAGGTGAATCCCGATCACGTGCGGCTTCGCCAGTATCCCGGCCGTCTGCTCAAGTGCGCCACGGCAACGATCACGATCTCGGTAGGGCGCAAGCGGTACACAATCTGGTAAGGAAACCCTGGTACCAGCACGCGGCGCGTCAGTCGATCAGTTCCGCTGCGACATCCGCCCGGGCTCGCGCGTCAAGGTGAAGCGCATCGGCCAACACCCGGCCGGCAGATTTCGTGGGACTGGCCATCACTACCTCCCGGTTGCAGAGAAGCCAAGGCGCTTCACGTTCTGGTACACGCGTTCCCTCCCGCCCGGTCCTCGAGGGGCACAGCGCCTCACTCCCCAGTCAGTCTAGGCCCGGCGGGATGCCGATGCCATAGCTCGCCGGGGCGACGCCTACTTGCCCCTCGATAACGCGGCCGCATGAAAGCGCAGCCCCAGGGCATGCATGACCTTCATGACGGTGGCGAGCTCGGGGTTGCCCTCCGAGGACAGCGCCTTGTACAGGCTCTCCCGCCCAAGCCCTGTCTCCCGTGCGACCCCGCTCATCCCTTTCGCACGAGCGATGTCCCCCAGTGCGGTTGCCACGAGGGCCGCATCGCCCTCCGCCAGGGCGGCCTCCAGGTAGGCGGCCATATCCTCCTCGGTCTGCAGGTAGTCTGCTGCATCCCAAGGACGGGTCCGTGTAGTGCCCGGCATGTTCGACCTCACTCAGAGCCCCCGCGCCATTTCCCGCGCGGTCTGGATGTCACTCGCGCACGGTCCGAAACCACCGGGCATACGTGTCGGTCTGGCGTATCTCAACTACCATGATAGTATCCTATGGGATACGCACTGGGAAGGGCTTCAGGGGTTCGGCGGTGGCGGTCTGCGACGCGCGCACCGCAATTTTACCCCACCCTCCGGAGCCCGGGCATGTCTGGTTGCGACTGCGACCGGCTCATGGACCAGAGGTGCTTCGGGCGTCCCACCACCTCCGAGGGGATCCCCGCCATGGACAGCAGCATCTTCCGGTAGTTCTCCACCTGCTGCTCGGTGGCCGAGCTGAAGCGCACCTTCCCCAGCTTGGTGACCCCGTCCACGATGGTGGCCACCTCCACGCGGATCTTGTCCACGTCAGCCGGTCCGCGTACGCCTCCATGGCTCGGGCCAGGGGCCTGGGGAGCCCCGACTCGGTCAGGCCCCTTGGGCGCCCTGGTTCACGCGTGCCTCGATCTCCTCCAGCCGGGCGAGCAGCCCCTCGAAGGCGGGTGGCTCCTCCATGAACAGCGGCGACATCGCCGCATAGTCCCGCCGGAGCTCCTTCGCCACATCCTGCGGAGGCGCGAGTCGCAACGTCCCTGGGGCGGCGCTCTCATACGAGGCCCAACCCGATGGGAAGAACCGCTGCTTGTGCTGCGCCACCGCCGACAGGAGGTCGAGGCGCTCCAGGGCCCCAACGCCCTGGTCGGAGGCGGCGATCTGGACCAGGTCGTAGTAATGGCGAGCCATCCTGGGTCGGACCTTCGCGGCCCCGCCATGGGCCAGTGAGTGGAGAATCGTGGCCTTCTCCCAGAAGGTCCTGTGGATGTGGAGGGTCCGCACCTCGAACGCCGCTTCCTCGAACTCTTCCGGGAACGCCTCGGCGGCGTAAGGCCGG
The DNA here is from genome assembly GCA_035477395.1 of Longimicrobiales bacterium. Taxonomy (GTDB): domain Bacteria; phylum Gemmatimonadota; class Gemmatimonadetes; order Longimicrobiales; family Gaopeijiaceae; genus SZUA-318. The sequence goes on along the minus strand of DATIKQ010000051.1, from coordinate 10,235 downwards.
ATCGGCCTGCGCTCCTCGGGCCAGGGGTCGGCCCGGGCGCCGAACTCCAGGAGCACGCGCGGCGCAGTGTACCCCCCGATCGCGAGCGTCACGTCGGTCGCCGGGTAGCTGAAGAGCACGCTTGCATCCTCGGCATCGCTTCGCGCCAGTGACCATCCGCCCCTCCCTGCCGGGGGGCCGAGAACGGCCGCTAGATCCTCGGTGAGGGCCGGAAGAATCGTAGCGTCGACGTGTTTCGAACACGCCCGGGAGATGTCCCCGATCAGGCTCCTCTCCTGCTTCCCGCTCAAACCCCTCCAAAGGTGCTCATCAAACCCGAGCGAGGTCCGATCCAGCGAGAGGTCAATGTCCTCCGAGAAGCGGCGGATGACTCCGTACCCCTTCGCCAGGGAGGTACCGCCCTTGAAGATCAACGGGGCGCCCTGGTCCAGCCTCATGAGGCGCCGCAGCACCCAGCATCCCCAGAAGTCCTTCTCGATCAGCCCCGGCGAGGTGACCGGGGAACGCTCGGCGGCGTCACGGAACAGGTCCTCGCGCTCCTGGGCCGATCGAACGGCGACGCTGTCCATCAGGGCGTCGCCACGCGCTGCATCACATCCTGCACCCACGCCGGGAACGCTGCGCCATCCCGCACCAGGCACGCCTTGTCCTGATCCGTGAGCCGCGAGTGCAGGTGGGCGATGACGCGGTCGTCAACGCCGTGGCGCCCCAGGAAGCGAAGCGCCTGGTGGACGTCGGCTGCGATGGTTCCCGCGTTCACCAGATTCCGGGGACCTGCCTTCCGGAGCACCACCTGGCGATTGCCGGCCTGCAACGTCCGGCTGGGGGCGTCGGTGAGGTAGACCGGCCTGGCGGGCACCTGGTTGGAGAGACCGAGGACATACGCGGCCACGGCCCCCGAGCGCTGCACGCGCGCACCGACGCGTCGGGTGGCCACCGCCGCCACCCGGTCCGGGTCGGGTGAGCGCAGGCCGACCCGGACGCTCTTCCGCGGAAAGTCATAGGTGCCGCGATGAAGACGTCGGATCGTGCCCTGCCGGGCCAGGCGGGACAACGCCTGGTCCACGGCCGCGCGGGAGCCGAGATCCGCGAAATCGCCCGCCGAGAAGACGGCGCCCCGCCCCTGGCGGCGCAGCCGATCACGGATCTTGGCCTGGGTGCTCATAGGTGTACCTCCGTGTCAGAAATATATATCTGTTTTTCTGACATATCAAGCCCTAACAACGTAGTAGCTACAATGGATGTGAGCGTTCTTATTAAACGACCGGCGGCGTCTCTTGGACTACCCGGATGGTGCTTCGTGCGGTCCCATCGATGCCACGGCATGCGCCAGGGGCCGGGGGAGACCGCGGATAGTGGGCGTGGGGCCGGCGGCGCCGCCGCTACCTGCGCATCACGGCAACTCCCTCCACGACCTGGGTCGCTGCCTCTGATGCGGGACGGCGACGACAATGACCTCGTCCACGCCCAGTTCGTAGATGATGCTGTGCTGAAACCGCCTCAGCAGGAGCCGGTGCTTGTCCACGTCGAAGGCTGCTCCCACCTCGGGGTATGCGGCCAGCATCGCCACGGCGTGATCAAGGTCGCCGACGAACGCAGCGCCGAGCTCTACCGACTGCGACGCGTAATACCGCAGAGTGGCGAGGACTTCCTCCTCCGCCGGCCGAAGAAACCTGACCCTCAAAGGCCGACGATCCGACGGGCCTTGTCCAGGACTTCTTCCGCGGCCACCGCGCCAATCTCCCCACGCCGATAGGCCGCGAGACGCTCACGCACCTCCGAAACCCAGGCGGCCTCGGCGGCGCCATCATCGTCCAGGCTGGCGAGAATCCTCGCCGCGAGGTGTGCCCGTTCCGCTTCGGGAAGGGACAGCACGGCTGAGTGAAGCTCGTCGAGAGTCGTGTTCATGCGGTTACCTCCGTGGCTCCTCATTTGCATCGCATCGCTGCCTCACCCTGCGCTTGCACTCAAGCTACACCGCCCGGTCTGAGAGGAGCCATGGCTCGTTGGGACGAATCCCCTGGGCGCGGCAGGAGCACCCGCATGGCCATGAGGTCGTAGATCTCCTCATAGGGCCGCCCCCGCTTGATCATCGCCTTGGGCTCAGCCAGGATGCGGCTCAGGAACGGATTGCCGGAGCGCGCCCTCTGCCGGGCCGTGAACGCGCTGTACTCGACCACGTCCAGCGGCTTGCCCAGCAGGAACTCCACGTCCGCGAGCTGGAGGCGCAGGCCCCCGATGGCTCCCCCTCGCGGACGATCAAGCACACATCGACATCGCTCCCGGGCCGGGCGTCGCCCCGCACGGTCGAGCCATAGACGAAGGCGCTTTCGACTCCCTCGGGGACATCACCGGAATCGGCGGACGCTCTGCCCCGGAATGGGTGGACGGAATGCTCTCCGGGATCCGTGGACGGGTTGGGCCGGAATAGGCACTCAACGGCCAGGATGCCTCAACACCGACTCGACAAAGGCGGCGGGCGTGCATACGGCGCCTTTCCGTGGTGGGTTCTCGAGCAAGGGCTTGTCGCCAGTAACCAGGATCGCTTCCGGTTCACAATCCAGGAGCGCCCAGAGATGGGCGTCGCCGGGGTCCGGCGCCAGTATGAGGGGCGCACCGGGTTCGCGAATGGCTGCATTCTCGGCGATGGACACGAGCAGTGCGTCGACTTCGCGCTCGGAGAGCCCATGTCGCGTGCGGATCTTTGGTCGAAGCAGCACCGCACGGTACTCCGTCAGCAGGGCGTCGGAGAGCAGAAACACAAACTCCGCCGCGATCATCGCATCGAGGATGCGGGCCGTAGGTGCATCAGCCCTCGCCGTCAGCAGGCCAGCCACGACGACGGTTGTATCGATGACGTAGGGGCGGCTCACTCACCGACGCCTTTCCGCCCGGGTTTCGCGCTGCGCGAGGGCGTCCGCGTCGCTCCCCTCGAGCGTGGCGTTCTTGCGGGCACGCGCCACCAGGCTCGCAGCCGACTCGCGGGTCTTGATCCCGTAGAACTCCAGGCTCGCGTCGACGAGCTCGCCGATGGACCTACCTCTGTTGGCAGCGGCTTCTTTCAGCGCTTGGTGCCGCTCTTCTGACAGTGCGATGGTGAGTCGACGCATGGGAACCTCCTGCATGAACACATTGTAGCACCAACACACCAGTGCGTCAACCTGTTCCCCGGTGGCCACCTCAAACCCAACTGATCGAGGGACGGAGCGTCGTCCACAAGTTCGGCGGGGGCGCGGCCCTGGGCGCGTCCAGGCGCAGGGTGGCCAGGATGGTGGCCACCTCCACGGTGTGGGAGACGTACTCCTCCCCCGAGGCCCGCCGCTGCCCGGCGTGAGCCTCCACCGCGAAGTCGTGGGCCTCGCGGATCTTGTCCACGTCCAGCCGGTCCGCGCAGGCCTCCATGGCCCGGGCCAGGGGCCTGGGGAGACCGCGGATGGTGGGCGTGGGGCCGGGGGTGGGGGTGGCGAGGGGCATGGTAGCCTAAGCTACCAAGCGCGGCCGGGGTGGGGCGGGGGCTAGGACAGAATCAGGTAAGCCGCCACCTGGTCGTTCTCAAACTCCCATATCCGAATCGAGTTCGAGCGTAGGATCTGCTCGGTTTCCCGAACGCTACAATTGCCGCGACGAATCCAGATCACCTTCGGCGGGGCGCCGAAGACGAAGCTCATCTGCTGGAAGTCGTTGTCCTTCGACACGATCACGAACCCGGCTTCGCGAGCATGCTCCCAGACACCACTGTCCGACGCCTCCGTCATTCCGAGGTCGCGGACGTGCATCGAGCCCGGAAAGATGTCGGATAGGGTCCGAACCAGGCGAGGAGCCAGGTTCTGATCGAAGAGGAGCTTCACCGCCTCAGGCCGGGGGCAGGGACATCAATCGACGTTCACGTTCCGCGGCGAAGGAAAGGGCCGCCTTGATGTCGTCCCTTTCCAGATCTGGCAGCTCCGCCAAGACCTCATCCTCGCTCATGCCGGAAGCCAGGTAATCGAGCACATCGGAGACCGTGATCCGCATCCCACGGATGCACGGCTTCCCGCTTCTCTTGCCGGGTTCGATCGTGACTCTCTCTCTGAAATTCATGCCTCAACCACCCCGCGTCCATTCGGAAGGGTCAGTTCCCTCGGATACACTGCTCCACAGGACTACCGGGAGCAAGGCCCCTCTTCTGCGAACCGCATCCGCCCTGGATGGCCTCTGCCCCGTACCTCGGACTCTGCTCCGGTCTCGGGCAATGCCCCCGCGCATTCCAACGTCCATCGCGCGCTAAAGGCTCAGCGCGCAGAACGGCCCAGGGGATGGCGGCACCAGGTCGGCTCGCATGGGTCGCGAGGCGCCTGTCGAGCTCGGCACGCTGGGTGTCGGTCAGATCCAGCACCTCCTCAGCCTCTGAGATGCTGTCCCACAGGTCTTCCACAAGCTGGATCCGCTCAGCAATCGTCAGGCGCTCGAAGTCATGCAGACGGGTGTGCATCCCTGACTCCCTTGCGCCGACCTCGCCTCGCCGGTACGCCGCCAGGCGCTCCCGCACCTCCGAAACCCACGCAGCATCGGTCGTACCATCCTCGTCCAGGCTGGCGAGAATCCCAGCCGCGAGCCGTGCCCTCTCCGCTTCGGGAAGCGAGAGCACCGCCGAATGGAGCTGGTCGAGATGGGTGTTCATGCAGGTATCCCGGTGGCCTGGCACAGCGATCGCGCCCCTACGCCCCCCGTACTCACCGTCAAGCTACCCCGCCTTGCCCGCCACGAGCCATGGCTCGTTGGGACGGCGTCCACCTCGACCGCCGCGACGTCGGCTGATGGAACTCCGCCGCCTGCGCCACGACGCCTACTCGCCCCTCGATAATGCAGCCGCATGAAAGCGCAGCCCCAGGGCATGCATGACCTTCATGACGGTGGCGAGCTCGGGGTTGCCCTCCGAGGATAGCGCCTTGTACAGGCTCTCCCGCCCAAGCCCTGTCTGCCGTGCGACCCCGCTCATCCCTTTCGCACGAGCGATGTCCCCCAGTGCGGTTGCCACGAGGGCCGCATCGCCCTCCGCCAGGGCAGCCTCCAGGTAGGCGGCCATGTCCTCCTCGGTCTGCAGGTAGTCTGCTGCATCCCAAGGGCGGGTCCGTGTAGTGCCCCGCATGTTCGACCTCACTCAGAGCCCCCGCGCCAGTTCCCGCGCGGTCTGGATGTCACTCGCGTACGGTCCGAAACCACCGGGCATACGCGTCGGTCTGGCGTATCTCAACTGCCACGATAGTATCCTATAGGATACGTCTTGGAAAGGGGGTTCAGGGGCTCGGCGGTGGCGGTCTGCGAAGCGCGCACCGCAATCCTACCCAACCCTCCGGAGGCCGGGGATGTCTGGTTGGGACCGCGACCGCGCGCGCCCTCTTGGACGGGGGCAGGTGTTCCAATGTGCGCTCGTTGTGCAGCCGGCCGGCCAGCTGCACCAGGATGACCCGGGCGTCCTCCGCCATGGGGAGGAGCGTCTTCCGGTGTTTCTCGACCTGTTGCTCGATCATGACGTTGCCCACGAAGCGGATGTGCTCCGGGCCGATCCCCTCGGCGAGCAGGTTCGCATGGGCGTGACGGCTCGGCGTGAGGACCGGGCATCACCCAGGCCACGGCGTGGTGAGCTGGAAGCGGGGCTCCACGGTACGGATCAGCGAGAAGTCGGCCGTGTCCGCCGTGACGAACGTGAACCCAATCTCGCGGGCCGAGGCCGCGATGAGGCAGTCGTTGAGGAAGCCACGCGTGAACCCGCCGCGGCTCCGAGCGCCGGCCTGCACCAAACGGACCAGGATCAGGGCCGCGCGTGACCACGCGGTGTGGCTCGGAGTGATGACGCGGCCGAGGGACTCGAAGGGCTGGATCCAGTCCTCGTGGAACTAACGGTACCCAGCCTTGTCGCGTGCGCCGGCCAGGATCTCCTGGGCCACCGCAGAATGCTGAAACAGGAAGGGCGCGAAGCGCCGTTGGAACCGGGCGAGTGCCTGGTTCCCCTCCTCACTCCGCATGGCGGAGACGTAGACGTTGGTGTCGACGACGAAGGCCGGCACTATCCGTCGGCCCCCCGCGGCAGAGCCACGTCATCCCTTCGGGGGGTCCGACCACGGTCTCCCGAAGGCTCGTTCCGTGCCCCGAGCGAGACGCTCGCCGAAGGCCACCAGGTCCAGGGCCTGCTCGATGGTCTCGGTCTCGGTGCGCGTCCCCAGCACGCGCTGCGCCACGTCCAGCTTGGACTGGGTGAGCCGGTAGTTCTTGCGCGCCTTGCCGTGGGCGTCGGCCATGGAGGGGCTCCTCAGGGAGATGGCGTACATCCAATACACACGAAAGGCCTCGTATTCCTTGGGAAGGCGGGCGGGATCAGGCACGTACGCTCGTCCCGACCGGCGGACCCGTCACGAGGGTTTCCGGACCGGTTCTGGCTCCTCGCGGCCTGGCGGGGGCGCTTCAGCCGCCTCATCCTCGTCGCCGAAATCCGTGATCACGACGTCCCCACCCGGAAAGCGAGCCCGGACCTCCAGCTCCCCACCGACGGCTTCGACGAAGCGCCGCAAGGTCGACAGGTACATGTCCTGGCGTCGCTCGAACCGCGATAGAGCCGCCTGGCCCACGCCGAGCTCTTCCGCCACCTGCGCCTGGGTCAGATGAAGCGCCCTGCGAAGCTGGTACAGTGGCGTCGTGCGGATCTGTCGAACCCTCCGCTCGATCCTCTGGCGCCGCTCGGGAGTCATGTGCTCCAGTAGATCCGTGAAGTCCCTAGCCATCTTGGGTGTCAGCCCCCAGCGATTCGAGGTGTCGCGCGAAGATCGCTTCCGCCCTCGGGATATTCCGCTCGTACCAACGGTCGTGTCCGGCCTTGTCGCCGCCAAGGCAGACGAACACGTTCCTGCGGGGGTCGAAAGCGTAGAGAACTCGATACACGTGCTTTCGGTTCATCCGGTCGTACACATTCCTGCGGAGCTCGCGCAAATCGAACCTCGATGCCCGCAGTTTGTCCGCGTACGGTCGAGGGAGATTCGGGCCATCCTGGCTCAGCAGTCCGATCACGACCGCAAGCTCTTCCTGGGTCTCGGCGTCCAGACCGGTCCACCACTCATCGAACTCTTCGGACGTCTCGATCTTCCATGCCGTCAATGTAATATACCAAGGATGTAATGTGAAGCGCACCGAGCTCGGGGTATTGGGTCCACCGACCAGCGAGCTCGGCGATCTTCCTCGGCGCAACCACGCAACCGTGAGCGCCTCAACCTGCCCCGCCCCCTGGGCGCCGGAATGCGCCAGCGGGACCCCCCGTTTGGGCCTTCAACCCGAAGATCTGATCCTCGCCCCCTCCCCTCCGCGCCACCCGGCATACCAGGTCCGAGACATGCAGCCGAAGCTCCGGATCCACGAACGTGTCCCCGGTGACCTCGAGCGTCTCCACGTCCAGGTCGTGGGGGCTCCCGACGTCTGACATGCCCAACCGTAGCACGACCGGATGGGCGCCTGGATGGCGGGATGGGTCGTCGTGTCCGGGCGGGACGCTGGCCCTTCACCTCACGTCATCACCCCCAGGTGCCTCCCCATCCTCCAAACACCTTCCATGCGACTCTCGAAGAAGCGCGTCTACGCGCTTCGCGTGCTGCGCCACCTGGTCGCGGCCCACAAGGACGGGGGCTACGCCCTGCGTCTACCGAGCTGGTGCTGGATGCGCCGCCTCATGCTCGACGTGCGCGACGCGATCTCGTCCTCGCTCCGTGCGCCGGGCGAGACGCTCACCAAAGGCCACCAGGTCCAGGGCCTGCTCGATGGTCTCGGTCTCGGTGCGCGTCCCCAGCACGCGCTGTGCCACGTCCAGCTTGGACTGGGTGAGCCGGTAGTTCTTCCGCGCCTTGCCGTGGGCACCGGCCATGGAGGGGTTCCTGTGGGAGATGGTGTACATCCAATACATCTAGACTCAGGGCCCCAGACATGCGAAGTCATTGTTCCGACGCTGGGGCTTCGAGAACGAGGCGGAGGTCGGTGCCAGGGTAGCAGGTGTCGTAGGCGTTGAGGAAGTGGCAGAGCTCGGCGAGCGCGCGATTGGAGCGCCCGTTGGCCATGCCGTGGAGGCGGACCCGGAGCGTGCCGGCGTCGGGGTCTGGTAGGATGTCGGCCGGTAGCTGAAAGACCTGCCGCAGGAAGGAGCGGGCCTCGTCGTCGTGATGGTGACCGAGGAGGGGGCCCACGATCTGGGCGAGCTCCGTCTCGGCTCGGTAGGCCACCATCTTGATCTGGTCCAGGAGGGTCTTGCGTTCATGTTCGAGTTGGACGACGGTCCTGGGATCGCGAAGCTGGCCGACGGGGACGTGGCCGGGAAGCGCCTTGTGCTCCTCCTGCACCGATCGCAGCCGTGCCTCCTGTTCGCTTATGCGTGCACGGAGTTCTTCACGTTGGGCCGCGGAGTCGGCGGAAGCGTCCAGCGCGAGCTTGCCGTACTCTTGCTCCATCCGGCCGAGTCCGCCGCGAAGGGTATCGAGTTCCTTCTTCTTCTCCTTCTTCGCCGGGTTCGGGACCAGCCGCTCGAGATCCCCCGGCTCCACCGCATAGGTTGGCAGGTGATCGAGATCGAACTCGTGGCGCATGTAGCGGAAGAAGTTCTCCTGCCGCCAACGGGAGAACATGCGCTCGGCCACGGCAAGCAGGGAGAGATCCGTGCGGGTCGTCACGATGGAGGTCTGGTGTCCGTCCTCGGTGAGGCAGCGCACCTCGCGCACCTCGAAGCCGTTGGAGAGGGTGAGCGGCCGCTCGGCCAGCTTGTGGACGACGCGCCTCATGCCGGCCTCCCGGCTCTCGCACGCCGCAAACTCCGGCGTGGGCCAGGGCGCATAGCTGCCCTTGCGATACGTCATCACGTCGAAGCCCTTCTCGCTCCACCGCTGAAAGCTCTTCGGGCTCCAACACTCCCGGTCCATGACCAGCGTGACGCGGCGTGCTCCCGCCAGCTCGCGTACCTCGGGCAGCACCGCGTCCTCGAGCACCGCCAGCAGGCCTTCGTTTCCGGGAGCGGTCACGAAGAAGAGCGGGTCGGCGAAGGCGTCGTTCACCCAGTAGTCCGTCGTGGCCGGCATGCACAGGCGCCGCCGGGGCACATGCGTCTTGGGCAGGCTGTGTTTGCGCCCGTGGTAGGGTCGCACGTGACCGTCCACATAGAGGAAGCCCAGCAACTCCGGTTGCTCGCTGGCCCAGCGGTCCGCGAACGCCGCCTGCAGCTCCAGGGCCTGTTGCCGCCATCCCAGCTCGGCAAGCTTACGCCGGAGCGTCTTCATCTCCGGCGAGCGGTCCAGGCCCAGGACCAGCCCGAATTCCCCCGGGGCGTGCGACGGCAGCTGCTCGATACTCTTGATGCGAAGCAGCGCCATGAAGACCAGCGTGGAGAGCACGGCACTCAGCCCGTAGTACCCGTTCCTGAGCGTGCCGTAGACCTGATGGCCCACCGCATAGAGCCCCTGCGCCACCACCGCCGGAAGCGCCACCAGAACGCCACCCTTCGCCACGCCTTCGGCGGCCGTGAAGGTCGGGACCGCTTCGGCCAGCTGCCCCACAGCCGCCAGCGTCCGCTCCTCGTGACGCTTCACGGCGACTCCGCCCTGGCTCGTGCGATCTTCGTCGCTGCGCTCTCGGGGACCCTTCAGGCGTGGGGCCGGCTCCGCAGGATGGGCCGGCGTCAGGCGTCCCCGCTTCAACGCCTGGCGCACCGCCCCTTCGCTCACCCCCACCGCCCGGGCCACGGCGCGATTCGAGGCGCCCTCCGCCATCACGGCCTGGGCCCGTTCGAGCCGTCTGCCCTCCAGCTTGTGCGGACCCTTCGGGCCCGACTTCCCCGTCCTGAGCGCGCCGACCCCACCCGCCTCATATCGGTCGCGGTACTCGAACACCATGCTGCGATGGATGCCGAATGCCTCTGCCACGGCCTTGGGCGGCGCCAGAGTCATCGACGCTTGGCTGACCATCGCCACCGCCAGGCGCCGCGCTTCGACGTCGTCCTCCCGGAACGTGAAGATCGGCCCACCGGCGTTGAACAGCAGCACGCGCCCCTCCTGCCACGCCAGCGCGAGTTCGGGGCTGATCGCTTGGATCTCGGCCTGCGCCAAGGGCAGGCGCGCTTGCAGGGCCATGGGTCGGGTCTCCGGCCTGTGAGAGTCGGACAGAATAATACGCATCCCGGGCTCACAAAGCAAGCGTTTTCAACCCTTTTCGTCACCCCATGTCTGGGGCCCTGA
>DATIKQ010000050.1:0-70152 GCA_035477395.1 Longimicrobiales bacterium | reverse complement strand
CCGCTCGCCCTGCTCGGCACCGCCTCCTATCCGGTTTCTGTTCGTCGGCTCGCAACTCCGCTACCCGCTTCCTTCAGCGCTCCCCTCACGGTCGGCGCCTTGCGGTTCACTCCGGTCCCTGCGACCAGGTCCCGGGAGGACTTCCACCTCCTGACCACCGCCCATGCCGGGCGTACCAACAAGGTGCCGGGGCGCCGCGCACGCGGCGCCCCGGCACCCTGCGCCACTGTCAGCGGGCGCCTCAGGTCCCCGGGGGGTACTTGGGCGGGAAGAGGGGGTCGGTGGGGCCACCCGGGAAGCACATCATGACCAGCTCCGGAGGGCGCTGCTCCGGGTTCATCCTGTCGATCCCCAAGCGCACCGCCAGCGCGCAAATGGCGAGAGTCTGGCGGAGGCTGTACGCCGGATCCTTTGGAGTGTCCGGATTCGTGCCCGGGTTCGCGTCGATCGTCATCGAGTCAACCCAGATGGTGAACTTCTCCAGGGCTCGGGCATGGAGGCTGTCGGCAGCCTCCAGCGCCGCCACCCGCTCTTCCAAGCCCTGCATTTCGTAGCACCCCGCCACGCCCAGCACCAGCACCACGGCCAACCCGAAACCCAACCATCGTCTCATGGCCCACCTCCAGTCTTGAAGGAACCTCAACGAGCTACCGCCCCCTGGAGGGCTTCCAGTCGGGCAGTGAACGCATCCGCGAGTGAAACGGAATCCAAGGCGAGGGCAGCCTCCCTGCGGAGCCTGAGGCTCTCGGGCAAGAGCGCCAGGTTGGTGATGGGCGCGGGGTGATCGAAGACCGAGGCGACGCGCAGTGCCTCGGCGGGTCGCCCCTGTTCCAGGAGCAGGCGGACCCGCAGCAGGCGCTCCAGGGGCAACGAATAGAGCGACTCCCACACCAGGTCGTACTGCGGCACAGCGGGATGGAGAGACTCCAGGATGCGCAGCGCCTCGGCGCCTCGCCCTCGCACCGCAGCCGCGTGAGCCGAGAGCGCCGCCAGGGCGAGGCGATCCCCTTCGCCACCACCTGCCGCGGCCACGCGGGAGGAGGCCACGACGCCGCTCAGCCCCAGCGTGTCGTGCTGCCGGAGGGCATACCAGGCTCCAACCGCCCAGCGCGTCCGATGGCCGGCGGTCTCCAGGGCCGGACCGTACCGCTCGATGGCCGTCCGGATCCACTTCTCCACGAGAGAGTCCATGGGAGCTCCCCCTGCCACCGCCACCACCATGTACGGCCCCGCGGCGCCCCCTACCCAGGCCATGGCTCTGTCCAGGACCGCTGCGGCCGCGGCGTGTCTCGATCCGGCGAGATACACCGCCTGGAGGCCCAGCGCGCCGCCCCAGCGATGCGCGTTGGGCACCCCCTCGCCCTCCCAGAGCGCGAGGAAGCCCTCCTCGGCGCAGCGGAGCTGGCCGGCCCCCTCCGAGAGGCGCTTGGCCGCGGACAGGACGACACCTGGATCCAGCGCCGCGGCTTCCCGCCACTCGGCCATTCCGATGCGCCCCTGAACGCAGTCACGCATGAGGCCCAGGTGGGCGATGGCGCTCTCGTTGGGGCGCGCCCGGGTGAGGATGTCCACAAGCCGGCTCCCCAGCTCCACGTCTCCCCGCGCCAGGGCCATGTCGGCGAGGTTGATGAGGGGAGGGTTGAAGTCCGGGTCCAGGCTCCATGCGCGCTCCAACGCCTCGCGGGCCATGGCGCCATCGGTGACGTCGGACGGGAGGAGGTGGAAGTAGGTCTGCCCGAGCGCCGTCCACGCCTCCTGCCAATCCGGGTCCATCGCCAGGGCGGCGCGGAGGGCCGCCACGGACGAGTCGGCCTGCCCGACCCAGTAGGCGTACAGGCCTCGCGCCAGAAGGCGGTGCTTGGGCGGTAGGTCCTGGATCCTGGCAATGGCCTGCTCCGCAAAGGCCATGGAGCCTTCCGCGTCGAGCTCCCATTGGGCGGCCTGGGCGCCCTTGAGCGCCGCGAAGGCGAAGAGCGTATCCGCGTCCACAGCGCTCTGGAAGAGATCACGCGCTTCGCTGAATCGCCCTAGCCGGTACTCCCGCTCCCCCTGGATCCAGCTCACCACGGCGCCCGGGTCGCGGTCGCGCACGGGTGACAGGTCCACCTGGCGACCGGGGTCGAGCCAGGCGGGCAGTAGGCGGGTAAGCGTCTCGAACCCCACCTGGATGGGGGCGTCGCCGCGGCCGACGCCCGTGCCCTGAGCCACCACGGAGTCGCCCTGCGCGTCGTGCACCCTCAGGAATACGTGCAGAGAGTCCCCCCGGGGGATGAGCCGGCCGGCGATGTAGTACCGCGCGCCCTGGGCGACCGCCACCTCGCGCTCGGCCTCCGGCCCCAGCGTGGCGATGTCCAGGCGCTGCCTGGGATCCAGCCGGCTCCATCCGTCGATGAGCTTGAGCGACCCCGCGTGCTCGAGCACGCCCTGGATGAGTTGGGCCACCAGGAGGCCGTCCTGCGTGCCGCCGTGCCCGTCCTCCAGCGGGAAGACCACCACCTTTCCCTCGTCCAACTCGGGCCCCCGGGGCGTGCTGAGGACCCACCCGACCACGCCCGTCGCCAGCGCCACGACGGCGAGGGAAACCACCACCACCGCACGCCGCAGGCTCCCGGTCTCCGCCGCGTCGTGGGCTCGCGCAGCCTCCGCCAGGGCGGACGCGAACGCTCCAGCGGTCTGGTAGCGGTCGGCGGGGAGGCGGGCCAGGGCCGACTTGAGCACCTGGTCCACGGACTGCGGCACCGCGTCGCGGAACGTCGAGATGGGAACCACCGGCAGGCTCAGCTTCTTGGCGAGCAGCGCCTGTGCCGACGGTGCGGTGAAGGGGGGCTCGCCGGCCAGCATCTCGTACACGACGCAGCCCAGGCTGTAGATGTCCGAGCGGCCGTCCACGATCCCCTGGCCTGACGCCTGCTCCGGGCTCATGTAGGCGGGGGTGCCCAGGGCGACGCCCGTGCCGGTCATGGCGGTGTCGGCGTCGGGGTGGAGGGCCCGCACCAGGCCGAAGTCGGCCACGACCGCGTGGCCTTCCTCGAGGAGGATGTTGCCGGGCTTGATGTCCCTGTGGATCACGCCGTGCCGGTGCGCCGTGTCGAGGGCATCGGCGATCTCCTCGGTGAGGCGGACGACCTCGCCGACGGGCAGCGGACCCTCCCGCGTGAGCCTCTCACCGAGGGTGTCCCCGGCCACATACGGCATCACGTAGTAGAGCGTCCCGTCGGCGGAGCCCGAGTCCAGGAGCGGGAGGATGTGGGGGTGGCTGAGCGCGGCGGTGACACGCACCTCCCGCAGGAAGCGGTCCGCGCCCCCGGGCGCGTCGGGCGACTGGAGTACCTTGATGGCCACCGGCCGGTCGTGCTGGGTGTCCTTGGCCAGAAACACGGTGGCCATTCCGCCCCGCCCGATCTCCTTCTCCACGTCGTATCGGGGCGCCAGCGCCTCGCGCAGCCACTCCACGCCGCGCCCCTCTCCGGCGAGCGGGTACTCCGGCGAGCCTCCCAGTGGAGGCCCGGTCACGCTCTCACCCAGAGGGCTGCGAGCGTCACCATCAAGGCGAGCGCGATGGCGCCCAGGAGCCACTTCTCCGCAGCCGTGACGCGCTGCGTCCCCCGGGCCCCGTGGTGCCAGGCGATGACCAGCGCGGCAGGCATCCCCGCCAGCACCGTGGCGAGAGTCAGGAGGTAGGCCCGCCGGTCCAGGAGGCCCTGTTGCACCAACTGGTCCACCACCTGCAGCACGGCCCACCCGCTCGGTGTGTAGATCAGGAGGGCATGGGGAATGCGCCGCCGCCGGAGCCCGGCCCAGATCCGCGCGGGCTCCTGTGCGCCGGAGCGGGAGCCGTCGTCCCAGCCCGAGCACTCCGCGACCACGTCCTGGGCGCTGGGGCGGCCGTGGGGGTCCGGGGCGAGGCAGCGGCGGATCAGGTCGGTCAGCGCCGGGTCGCCCACCGTGTCCTCCCAGGCCTGCCACTGGGCGGGGGGACGCGTATCCGGGGAGGGGAACCCGGCGCCACCCCCCGACAGGAGCCTCCACGCCACCAGGCCCAGGGCGTAGATGTCGCTCCGGTCGGTGGCCGGGCGGCCGAGCATCTGCTCGGGGCTCATGTAGCCGGCGCTCCCGAAGATGGCTCCCGAGGGTGTGAGTCGCTCGTCGTCGGGGCGGACCGACTCCATCAGCCCGGAGAGGCCGAAATCCGTGAGTAGCACGCGCGCAGAGCCCTCCTCGCAGCGGAAGGCCCCCGGGTGGATCCCCCTGTGCACGATACCCAGCTTATGCGCGGCGGCGAGGGCACCAGCGATGTCGCGCATCACGTGCCTCACCTGGGCCGGCTCGAATCGCCGGAGCGCCTCGAGGCGCTCCCCGAGCGTGCAGTCGCCTAGATAGGGCTGCACGTAATAGGGGGTGCCGTCGTCCAGGGCCCCCACGCGGAAGATGGGGACCACGTTCGGATGGGAGATGCGAGCGACGGCGAGCATCTCGCGCTCGAATCGGCGCCGGACGTCGGGGGATCGCATGTTGCCCCCGGAGAGGACCTTCACCACCACCGCCCGCTTCAACGCCACCTCGCGGGCGAGGAAGAGGCTCCCGAAGGATTCCTCCCCGAGAGAGCGCGACACGTCGAACTCAGGCCGGAGGCCCTCGCGCACTCTGCGGAGGAGCGCCTCCTCCCCTCGAGCAGCGCGCGCGTCCCCTTCGGGGCCAGCGGGCGGTGATCTCATCACCATCCTCGGTCCTCCACGGGGCATCAGGTCCGGCGGCAGGGGGGGCTGACGGTCGGTCCTTGGGGAGAAGTGAAGCGCGGCGAGGCGGAATCGCAAGGTATTCGTAATCGGAGAGCGCCGCCTGTCTCCCCCCTCACTCCGGCACGAGACCCCCCAGCAGCGCCCGCGCCCGGACCACGGCCAGGGAGTCGGACGCCTCCCGTGGAGCGATGCGCGCCGCTTCCGCCAGCACCTCCCGGGCCAGCGCCGGCCGATCCGTGTCCAGGTAGAGCGCGCCGAGCTCCATGGCGTGGCGCGGGCATCCCGGGTCGGCCGCCCGGGCCTGGCGGAAATGCTGCTCGGCCTGCTTCCACGATGCCCCTTCCAGCACCGACGCTCCCAGCACCTCCCGGAGGATCAGGCGCGCCACCCGGTTGAGGCGCATGGCGCCCGCGTGCAGGCGGCCCATCACGTGGTGGGCCCCCGCATGGCCCGGGTCCAACGCCAGCGCCCGCTCCGCCTCGCTGCGCACCTCCGCGGCCAGGGCGAACTTCCGGCGGAGCCCCTGGTGCTCCAGGTGGTAGCCCAGCGCCACCGCGAGCAGGTAGTGGGCCTCGGCGTCCGACGGCGCACGCTCGACGCCGGCCCGCGCCCGCGCCACCGCCTCCCGGAGGAGCGCCTCCGCCTCCTCAGCGTGTCCCGCCCTGAGCCCACGGAGCACCAGGTCCTTCACCCCCACCCCGCTCCCGTCGGCGGCGCCCGACCTCCCGGCCACCGTCGTCTCCGCCGACCCGACCGGACCCGTAGGCCGCGCGGGCTGCAGGGCGGCCGCCGCTCCCTCCGGACCGCCGGTGAGGACCGCGGCCGCCATCGCCACGGTTACGGCCCCCGCGGTCCGCGCTCTGCCGGGCACCCGTCCCAGGGTGCGCGCGACGGCCGGCTCCGTAGCGGCGGACGCCGGCGCCAACTCCCGGAGGAGCACCACCGCCCCCGCGGCCGCCGGCAGGTAGATGAGCAGGAACCGGTACGCCAGGGTGAAGGGCGCCAGCAGATGGGCCGGCATGAGGATGGCCATCAGGGCCCCGGTGCCGATCTCGGCGATTCCGCTCCCGCCCGGGCTCGGCGCGACGAAGAGGATGAAGTGGAGCAACGCCTGGACCGCGAGCGTGGTGACGTAGTCCCCGTCCACCCCAAGGCCCCGCATGACGAGCCAGGCCAGGGTGTACTTGTTCAGATAGAGCAGAACCGTCAGCACGAGGCTGAGCACGGGAAGCCACGGGTTCTCGCGCACGAACCGCGTGCACGCCGCGCGGTACTGCTCCACGCCCTCCGAGAGCGCGGCGGCGCAGCGGGACGCCAGGCGTGCCGCCACCCCGTGCCGCCCCTCGAGCCGCCGGGCCGCCCGCGCCATGGGGCGCGCCAGCCACTCGGGGCGGAGGAGCCCCACCAGCATCACCAGCAGGGCGGTCACGAACGCCACGAACCCGTACTGGACGAGCAGGTGGATCCCCCCTGCGGGAAACCGCTCGCGGAAGATCCAGGCCGCGAACCCACCCGCGCACAGGAAGAACACCAGCGTGGAGAGGAAGTTGACGAGGAGGAACGAGAGAGCGTCGGGGATCGGGATCCCGCCGCGCC
Organism: Longimicrobiales bacterium; assembly: GCA_035477395.1. Taxonomy (GTDB): domain Bacteria; phylum Gemmatimonadota; class Gemmatimonadetes; order Longimicrobiales; family Gaopeijiaceae; genus SZUA-318. The sequence goes on along the minus strand of DATIKQ010000050.1, from coordinate 63,817 downwards.
AGAGCACGAAGACCTGGGCCGGGCCGCCCCCGGTCTGGGAGGGCGTGACCGCGCCCACGAACCGGTTGGCCAGGTCCGCCCGGATGGGGAGCCAGAGAGACGTGCCGGGGCGGATCCGCCGCAGGAAGATCTGGTAGCGGACCGCACCGATGAGGATGTCGCCAACTCCGCCGATGACGGCCAGACCCAGGAAGCCGGGGCTGAGCCCGGCGATCACCTGGCCGGCGTCTGCCGCGGCGGTGAAGTGCCACAGGGCGGCGAGGCCGGCGACGGTCAGGGCGACGAAAAGGGCGAGGCCCCGCGCCATCTTCCCGCGTGAGATCGGGAGGGTCTCGTCCGAAGCGGTCGTATGACGGGTGTCCATGATGCCTCCTCACGACGCCTTCAGGGCGCGGCGGTGGTACTGGAAGGACTGGTGCATGAACGCTTCGAGACGGGTGTGGAGGTTGGTCTCCTCCTGGCCGTCGAAGGCCACGTCCAGCCACGGGACGCCGTTCATCTCCTCGCGCAGGCGGGGCGCCATGCACGAGACCACCGTGCCGGGCATGCACGAGAACGGGAGCACGTTGATGACCCCGGCGATCCCGTGGCGCGCCAGGTCGAGCACCCGCCCCATGGTGAGCACGGCCTCGGTCCCGAGCACCGGCTCGAAGCAGGGCTTCAGGAGCTTCGCGGCCTCAGCGACCGTCGACTCCGGGGGGTGGCGCAGCACGCCGCGCAGCGGGTTGGTGAAGCGCCGCTCGATCCAGTGCTGGTAGATGTCGGAGACGCAGCCCCCGAGGAAGTTCCGGTACTGGTGGAAGCGCAGCGAGAGGTCCTTCCGCCGCCAGTCCACGTAGTAGATCCAGTCCGAGAACGTCCCCTGGATCACCTCGCCACCCGCCTGCTCGACGGCGCGGACGATCTCGAGGTTGCTCTGATGGTTGAGCACCAGGTAGAGCTCGCCGATGACCACCACGAGGGGACGCTCCCGGCTGCGGTCCACGTGCAGCGCGCTGAAGCGGCGCGCGGCGCGCCAGAGCGCTTCCACCACGGCGTCGCCGCCGCCCGACTCGATGGCGGCCACGAGATCCGAGAGCCCCGCCCGGTACGCCTTGTCCGCAGTCCCCGGCACCACCTCGTACGGGCGGTGCTCGTGGAGGACCTTGGTGAGCAGGTCCACCGAGACGATGGCCTGCCAGGCCAGCTTGCGGAGCCCCACGGGATCCGCCCCGAACATGGAGTAGGAGTCGGCGGTGCTGGGCGACACGATCTCCGCCTCGGGGTAGCCCTCCTGCGCGAGGATGGCCTTCTGCAGCACGTTGTACTGGCCGAACCGGCACGGCCCCGTGCCCGTGGGCATGAAGAAGACGGCCTTCGAGGCGTCGAAGTCCGGAGCGCGGCACTTCTGCAGCAGGTCGCCGACGCAGAGGAAGCACGGCAGGCACTCACGCCCCCGGCACAGCGCGAGCCCCTGGGCCATGGACTCCTGCGTGGGCGGCGGGAGCACTTCGGCCCGGACGCCGAAATGGCGCATTGCGGCGGCCGCCGTGAAGGCATGATCCGACATGCACGGCAGATAGACCGTGCGCCGGGTGCTGGTGGTCGCGTCCATCATGCCACCTCCCGTTCGATGTGGAGGGAGTCGAGGAAGGCCTCGCAGCGGGTGACGATCCCCGCTTCGGCCGTGTGGTCGTCCACTTCCAGCTCGAGGAAGGGCTTGCCGCCCATCTCGCGTCGGAAGTAGCTGAGGAGGAAGGAGTCCGGGCCGCAGTGGAAGCTGGTGAGGTAGATGGCCTGGAGGCGGGGGTCCGTGGCCATGAGCCGGGCGGTGCCCAGGATGGCCTGCCCGCTCCTCCAGTACATGTCCTTGTGGTCGGCGCCAAGGTCCACGGTCATCCCCGTGAGCAGGTCCATGGGGATGGGCAGCACGCCCAGCTTGCGCAGCTTCCTGGGTAGGTCCTGGCAGACGCCCAGGTCGCACGTGTTGTAGGGTCGGCCCACCACCACCACGCCCGTCCTGCCGGGTCCGAGGGAGGCCAGCGTCGAGCGGCCCAGCTCATGGAGGGCGGCGTAGAACTCCGCCTGGGCGGCGTCGCCCCTCGCGGCGGCCGCGAGCACGCGCCGCCGGCTCACGCCCAGCTGGCCGGCCAGCACGCCCAGCTCGCGGCGGCGTGCCACGGGCTGCTGCATGTGGAAGGGGAACATGAGGTACCGGGGCTGCTTCGCTCCGGGCCGCAGGTGCGCCGCGACCATGTGCGGTGCCGCCGGGATCCAGGGGCAGTTGTGGTTCCGCACCTGCCCGGGGCCCAGGTCCTCGCGGTCCAGGATGCTGGGAAGGAAGACGAAGTCCACGTCCTTCTCGAGCAGCTCGGCGACGTGGCCGAACGCCAGCTTCACCGGATAGCACGTTTCCGCGGCAGCCGTCTGCGCCGTGCGGCGGACGATCTCGGAATTGGTCTCGCTGGAGAGCACCACGTCCATCCCCAGATGGGCGAAGAACGTCCGCCACCACGGGAACAGGTCGTGGAACGCCAGGGAGCGGGGGATGCCGATGCGGGTGCGCCCCGCCACGCGCTCGCCGGGCTCCGCCCAGCTCCCCACGAGGAGCCGCTGGCGCTCGGCGAAGAGGTCGGGGACGTGCTCCGCGGCGGCGGTCCCGTTGCGCCCTGCCTCGTCGAAGCGCTCGCAGCGCGCCCCGTAGAAGAGGGGAGCCTCCCCGGCGATGGTCACCTTCTTGACCTCGCACAGGTTCGGGCACGCCTTGCACACGAAGCTCCTGGACTCGTAGTCCCGGCCGGTGGCGTCGAAGCCGCGGAAGCGGGTGCGCCGCTCCGGGTGGCGCGCGAGCTCCTCGCGGGCGAGGAGGGCGACGCCGATGGCGCCCGTCACGTCGTGGTGGGGCGGCACGGTGATGGAGCGCCCCAACGCGGCCTCGAAGGCCGAGGCCACCGCCGCGTTGTGGGCCACGCCGCCCTGGAAGAAGATCCTCTTCCCCACCGGGCGCGTGTTCACCACGCGGTTCATGTAGTTGTGGACGATGGAGTAGGCGAGCCCGGCGGTGAGGTTCTCCGCCCGCGCACCACGCTGCTGGTGGTGGATGAGATCCGACTCCATGAACACGGTGCACCGCTCCCCGAGGCAGGCGGGGGCGGGCGCGGAAAGCGCCAAAGCCTGGAACTCCCCCTCGATGGAGATGTCCAGGCGGGCGGCCTGCTCCTCCAGGAACGAGCCGGTTCCGGCGGCGCAGGCGTTGTTCATGGCGAAATCCACGACCGCCCCACGGTCGAGGCGGATGTACTCGCTGTCCTGCCCGCCGATCTCGAAGACGGTGTCCACGTCGGGATCGACGGCCACGGCGGCCCGTGCCTGCGCCGTGATCTCGTTGCGGATCACGTCGGCGCCCACGTAGTGCCCGGTGAGATAGCGGCCGGAGCCGGTGCACCCCGCCGCCACCACCCGGACGACGTCGCCCACCTCCGCGGCCACCTCGGCCAGCCCGCGGCGCACAGCCTCCAGCGGGCGGCCTGCGGTGGGGAGGTAGCGCCGCGCCACCACGCGCTCCGCCTCGTCCACCAGGACCACGTTGGTGCTGATGGAGCCCACGTCCACGCCAAGCCAGACGGGGTGGCGATGGCCGTTGGCCGAGGGCGGGAACTGGAGGGCCCGGCACGCGGCGCACGGGCGGGGCGCCAGCGCCGGGAGCGTGCGCTCGCCGCCCCCGGGGGAGCGGATGGCCGCCTCCAGGGCGTCGAACCCGTGGAACGGGTGAAGGCGCCCCTCGGCGTGCTCGTCCATGGCCACCCAGGCTGCGCCCAGCGCAGCCATGAGGTCGTGGCGCTCGGGGACGATGAGCTCGCCGGCCTGGAGCCCCAGGACGTCCTGGAACGCGCGGGCCACGGCCGCGTTGTGGGCCACGCCGCCCTGGAAGAGGATGGGCGGCGTGAAGCTCTTCCCCTTGCCGATGACGCTCCGGAAGTTGCGCGCCAGGGCGTGGCAGAGCCCCATGAGGATGTCGGACAGCGGCGTCCCCTCCTGCTGGAGGTGGATCATGTCCGACTTGGCGAATACGGTGCACCGGCCGGCGATGCGCGCCGGACTCTCCGACTCCAGGGCGATGCGCGCGAAGTCGCCGTCGATGGCGATGCCCAGGCGCTCGGCCTGCTGGTCCAGGAAGGACCCGGTGCCCGCCGCGCACAGCGCGTTCATGGCGAAGTCCACCAGGACCATCTGCCGGCTGGCCTCGTCCCACTTCACGGACAGGAACTTGCTGTCCTGCCCCCCGATCTCGATGACCGTGCGGGCCTCGGGGTGGAACTCGCCCACAGCCCGCGTCTGGGTCACCAGCTCGTTGGTGTGGATTCCGCCGATGATCTCGGCCATGGGGCGCCCGCCGGACCCGGAAAGCCCCACGCCCAGGATGTCCACGGGCGGGAGGCCGCCCAGCACCTCGCGGGCGGTGCGCAGGAGCACGACGCGGGGCTGGCCGTTGGCTCGGACGTAGCGGTGGGCCAGGAGCCCGCCCTGGGGCGTCAACACCACGACCTTCACCGTGGTGGATCCCACGTCGATACCGAGGAAGACGTCGGCCATGGTGTTCCTCCTTCGAGACGGACCGGAGCCGGTCACGGGATCGCGACCCGATCACTCCGGCGATCACACCGTCACGATGCCGGAAGGCCGGAGGAGCCCCCATACGCCTCCCGACGTAGCGAGCGGGCCGCCGCTACGTAGCAGCGCTCAGTCTGCGCCAGCCGATGCGGTCCATGTGCGATCCGCAGCCAGGCGCACCGTCGGCATGGGAGGCCGTAGGCCGCCTACGTCATTCCGGAGCCCCGGCTACGTCACGCGCCGGAGGCCGGTCCCCTGGCGTTCCGGGCATCTTGGTGCAGTCCAACCAGGAGGCAGACCATGAACCCCGTGCCGGACGCCGCGAGAAGACTGCTGGAGACGCTCAGGGAAGGACTCCCCACGCCGTTCCACCCTCGGGCACCCGGCGCCGGCCGTGCGCCTGTCGCGTCCCCTCCCGGCGGCGTAGCTTGGTCGCAAGCCCGCGTCCCGTTCCTGCGGCCCTTCGCCATGACGCCCACCGGATCCGTGTCCAACGCCCCCGGACACGGCTGGAGCCCCTCGGGGACCCTACCCCTCGTCGGCCGTGCGGAGGAGCTCGGCTCCCTGGAGCTGCTCCTCGAGGGCCCTGCCCCGTCGCAAGCCGCCGCCTTCCTTTGCGGGGAGAGCGGCTCCGGGAGGTCGCGGCTCGCCGCCGAGCTCTGCGCCCGCGCCGAGCGGCGCGGGTGGAAGGTCGCGCAAGGACGCGCGTACCCGGTGGAGCGGGGCGTCCCCTACGCGCTCCTCTCCGATGCGCTCGTGCCCCTGCTGCGGGCCATGGATGCGGAGACCCTCGCCGTCCTCAGTCGGGGTGGGGACGCAGACCTCCGACACCTCTTCCCCGCGCTGGGATCCGGCCGAGGCCCTCAGCCCGACCCGTCGGCGAGCGATCCCGACGAGCTCAAGACCCGCCTCTTCTGGAGCCTCGCCGAGCTCCTGAAGGGGTGCGCGGCCCGAGCGCCCCTCATGGTGGTGCTGGAGGACCTGGAGTGGGCGGACACGTCGTCCCTCGAGCTCGTCCACTTCCTCGCGCGCCAATGCGCGGGCCACCGCGTCCTCCTCCTGTGCACCTACGACGATGCGGAGCGCGACCGGAACCCGAGCCTGGTCAAGGCCGAGCGCTCGCTGCTGGCGCTGGGCCTCGCGCGCGTGCAGCGCGTCGAGCCCCTCGGCGTGGACCAGGTCACGGAGCTCGTGTGCCGCACGTTCTCCGTGGACGCGCAGGCCGTGGCGCACTTCGCCGCGGTGCTCTTCGGGTGGACCCGCGGGAACCCCTTCTTCGTCGAGGAGATCCTCAAGTCCCTGTCCTCCTCCGGAGCCCTCGCCGTCCACTCCGGGGCATGGACCGGCTGGGACGCGCGCGACTTCCACATGCCCCCGTCCATCCGGGACATGGTGACCACCAGCATGGCCGCCTACTCCCAGGACGCCCGCGCGACCGCGGAGCTCGTGGCCGTCATAGGGACCCGCGCCTCCTACCCCCTGCTCGCCCGCATCAGCGGCCTCGGCGAGGGCGCCCTGATCACGGCCCTGGAGCAGCTGTGCGCCCACCACCTGCTCTCCGAGCATGTCGAGGGCGGCTCGGTCGTCTACGATTTCCGCCACGCCGTGGTGCGGCAGACGCTCTACCAGCAGCTCGGCCTGCAGCGGGCCCGCGTGCTCCACGGCGCCGCGGCGGAAGCGATGGAGGCCTACTGGGGCGAAGCGGCCCCGGCCCACGCCGACGAGCTCGCCTACCACTTCGCCAGGGCGGGCGCCGGGCATCTGAGCGACAAGGTCGTAACCTACCTGGCCGAGGCGGGCCGTCTGGCGCTGTCCCGCCACGCCGACCGGGAGGCGGCGGATTATCTGCGCGGGGCATGCCAGGCCCTGGAGGAGGCGGGCGGACTCGAGCGCCACGCCCACCCCGCAGGGCTGCTCCAGGACCTGGCCAGGGCGCACCAGCGCCTCGGGGAATACGATGCGGCCGTCGGGGCGTGGGAGCGGGCGCTCGGGCTCGCGCCGGCCGGGACGCCCGCCGAAGCCGTGTTGCGGCAGTCCGTCGGGCTCGCCGCATTCTGGGCCCGCCGGGTGGACGAGGCATTCGTGCACTTCGCTCACGGCCTCGCCGTGGCCGGCGAGCGGACGTCCCAGCGGGTGCTCCTGCTCCTGGCGCGGAGCCACTGCCAACAGCAGCTCGGGCGGGGCGACGCCGCGCGCGTGGACGCCAGTGCCGCACTGGAGGACGCCACCGCGCTGGGCGACGGGGCACTCCTGGCCCGGGCGCACCGCTCGCTGGCCCTCCTCCACGTGTGGACCGGCCCGCCCGCCCAGGCGGAGCGGCACGCCCGGGAGGCCATCGCGCTGGCGGAGGAGGTTGGGGATCCCTCCGTCGCGTTCTGGGCCCACTGGGCCCTGGCCGCCCTCTGGGGGATGACCGGCGACACGGAGGCCATGGCCCGGGGCATCGAGGAGGCCCGCTCGTTCGCCGAGCGCATGCGCTCCCCGGTCCTCAGGCTCTGGACCGATGAGCTCGCGGTGGAGCTGGCCTACGCTACGGGGATGTGGGATGTGGGCATCTCCCTCGGCGAGGCGGCCATCGGGCTCGCGCGCTCGCTCAACCAGAGGACGCTCCTCCCCCGCCTGCTCGTGTGGACCTCGCTCTTCCACCTGGGCCGCGGCGATCAGGGTCGGTCGCGCGCGCTGGTGGACGAGGCGTGCGAGGTCTCCGGCATGCACGGCCCGGGACCCTACGACGTCCACCTGGTGGTGCCCGCGTATATCGGGCTCGCCCACCACCTGGTGGGGATCGGCGACTACGCCGGGGCCATCGCCGCCGCCCGCCGGGGGCTGGAGATCGCCGAAGGGACGGGCTACACCCTCTGGGCGATGCACCGACTCCTCCCCATCCTCGGCGAGGCGTGCCTGTGGGCCGGCGAGATCGACGAGGCCGAGGTCCTGGCCCGCCGGCTGCGGAAGCAGTCCGAAGCGCTCCAGCATCGGCTGGGGCTCGCCTGGGCAGACGCGTGCGACGCCATGGTGCGCTGGAAGCGCGGCGACCCGGCCGGGGGCGCGGCCGCCATGCGCCAGGCCGCCGAGGCGCTCGAGGCGATCCCCATCATTCCCTACGCCGTCCGCGTGCGCCGCCAGCTCGCCGGCCGCCTGGCCGAGATCGGGGAGACCGAGGCCGCCCTGGCCGAGCTCAAGGTGGTCCACGAGGCGGCGTCCCGGCTCGGCGCCGAGCTGGAGCTGGAGAAGGCCCGCACGCAGTTCCGTGAGATCGGCCACCGTCCCCCGCCCCGCCGCTCCGGCGAAGGGCTGGCCGGCCTCACCGGTCGGGAGTTGGACATCGCCCGCCTCGTGGCGCTCCGCCGCTCCAACAAGGCCATCGGCAAGGAGCTGGGGATCTCCCCCAGGACCGTGAGCACGCACCTCTCCAACATCTTCAGGAAGCTCGAAGTGGACTCGCGGGCCGAGTTGGGGGACGTGATCCGGGAGAGGGGGCTTCTGGCGGGGTAGCCGGGGCGGCCGCCCACCTTTCCTAACGACGCGGCCGGCTCCCCAGCACCGACAGCACGTTGCTGAAGTCGTCGGTCCACAGGACGGGGGGGCCCGCAGGCCGGGTCCCCGGCGCGCGGCGCTCCGCGGGGAGCCAGGTGCCCGGCTCGGCGAGCACCATCCAGGAGCTCGGCACGCCCGCCCCCTGCGCCGGCGGCACATGGTCGATGCGCACCGCCTGCAGCCCCGCCGCGCCGGCCAGGCCGAGCACCACGCGCTCCAGGTCCACGTGCCGGTTCGTGATCTGGAAGACGAGCACGCCGCCCTCGGCCAGCGACCTGCGATAGAGCGCCAGGCACTCGAGCGTGAGCAGGTGCACCGGCACCGCGTCGCCGGCGAACGCGTCCACGACGAGCACGTCGTAGTCCGCAAGGCCGGCTTCGACGTCGCGCTCGAGGGTGAACCGCCCGTCGCCCAGAACGACGTCCACGGCGCCCGCGGCGGTCTCCAGGAAGGTGAAGTGCGCCCGCGCGAGGCGCTCCGCGTCCGGGTTGATCTCGTAGAAGCGCATCGCGTCGGCCGGCTCGGTCCAGGCCGCGAGCGTCCCCACGCCGAGCCCGATCACGCCGATGCGGAGCGGCTCGCCCGGGCTCCTGGCCCGCCGCGCAGCGATCGCGCGCTCCACCCCACTCCCCTCCACGAAGTACGCCGTCGGCACCGCGCGGCGCTCCGGGTCGAGGTGCTCGGCCCCGTGGAAGATCCGCCCGTGGCGCAGCACCCGCATCTCGCGGAACGTGCCCTCGGGCCGGTCCTGCACGCGCAGCACGCCGTAGAAGTTCCGGGCGGCTTCGACGGTGCCTTCGGCGTTGCGAAGACCCGGCGACGCGAACGCGAGCGCCGCCGCCAGCCCGAGCGAGCCGAGGGCCGCCAGCGCGAGGCGCCGGCCGCGTCCGGCCAGGACCGACGCCGGGTCCCGGCCCATCGCCACGACCATGAACGCGAACGCCGTGAGCAGCGACGCGGGAAGCTCGAAGAAATCCGTGAGCACCAAGGGGGCCACCACCGCCACGAGCGCCCCGCCGATCGCCCCGCCAGCCGCCATGGTCAGGTAGAAGCCGGTGAGGTGCCGGCCGTCCGGCGCTGATCTCGCCAGCTCGCCGTGGCAGACCATGCAGCCCGCCACCAGCACGCCCGAGGCGAGCCCGACCTGGATGCCTGCGGGGAGCGCGAAGCCGCCGACCCAGAGCAGCACCGCCACGCCCAACCCCAGGGTGAACAGCGCCCCCCACGTGGCCCGCCGGTACCCGCCCCCGAACGCGAGGATGAACGTGCCCAGGTAGAGCGCCAGCGGGAGGATCCAGAGGAGCGGGACCGACGCGATGTCCATGGTGATCAGATTGGTGATGGACATCAGGAGCGCCGAGCCCGAGGCCGCGAGGGCGAGCCAGAGCGCGCGGTCCGCAGCTGAGGGAGGCGGCGGGAACGGCCGGGCCGCGGAGGAGGGGTCCAGGGGATCCCGGCCGGGCGCGGCGCCGCCCACTCCGTCGCCCGCCCGCGCGAGCGCGACGGCGAGCGCGGCCAACCCCACCCCGAGCGCCGCGTACGCCCAGGACCAGCCTACCGCCTGGGCCCGGAGCCGGACCCAGGGCTCCACGAGCGCGGGGTACGCGAGCAACGCGAGCAGCGAGCCCGCGTTGGACACCGCGTAGAGCCGATAGGGCGACACGCCAGGGCGGGCGCGGGCGAACCATGCGTGGAGGAGCGGCGTCGTGCCCGCGAGCAGCAGGTAGGGGACGCCGACCGCGCCGGCCAGCAACCCGAGGAGCCGGAGCGTCGGAGCCCCGGGCTCCGCGGTCCGCCACGACGCGTCGGGCACGATGGGCAGGAGAAGGAACGACGCCCCTATCAGCACCGCGTGGAGCACCGCCTGCCTGCGCATTCCGAGGCGCGCGCCGAGGTGCGCGTATGCGTACCCGAGGAAGAGGACCCCCTGGTAGAAAAGGAGGCACGTGGTCCACACCGACGCCGCCCCCCCGAACCAGGGGAGGATCGCGCGCGCCATGAGCGGCTGCACCAGGAAGAGCAGCAGCGCGCTGGTGAACGTCAGGAGGGCGAAGGGGAGCATGCGCCCCCAGAATACGCCCGCGCGCGGGCCGGGGGCGACCCCCGCGCTTGACGGGGGGCCCTCGGGGTGCAGCTTCCGGCTGCCATGCGCCTCCCGCCTCTCCGCTCCCTCCCCTTCTGGGCCGGCATCGCCCTCGCCGTCGCCGTCGCCTATGCGGCGGGCCACGCCGCCGATTTCATCGGCGTGACGCTGTTCGGGTTCGAGAAGAGCCCGATCAGCGCCATCATGACGGGGATCATCATCGGCATGGTTCTGGGCAACACGCTCCCGCTTCCGAAGACCGTGATCGTGGGGGTGCGCTTCTGCGCCGTCACCGTGCTCCGCGTCGGGATCATGCTCCTGGGGATCCGCCTGAGCCTCGTGAGCGCCGGGGCGAGCGCCCTCCTGGCCCTCCCCTTCGTCGCCGTAGCCATCGCGGTGGGGCTCTTCACCGTGGGCTTCCTGGGCAGGGGCATGGGGCTCTCCCGCCAGCTCACCGGGCTCATCGCGGTCGGCACCAGCATCTGCGGCGCCACGGCCATCGTGGCCACGGCGCCGGTCATCGACGCCGACGAGGCCGAGGTGAGCTACGCGGTGGCCTGCGTCACGGTGTTCGGGATGGTGGCCATGTTCGCCTACCCCATCCTGGCGCACTTCCTCTTCGCCGACGAGCCGGCGCTGGCGGGGCTCTTCCTGGGCACCTCCATCCACGAGACAGCCCAGGTCGCGGGTGCGGGGATGATGTACCAGGCGCAGTACGCTGCCCCGGAAGCGCTGGACGTGGCCACCGTCACCAAGCTGCTGCGCAACCTGATGATGGTCGCGCTCATCCCCCTGGTGGGCGTCCTCTACGGGACCCGGGCCGCCGCCGACGCTCCCCGGGGCAAGCGCCTCCTCTCCATGGTCCCCTGGTTCATCGTCGGCTTCGCGCTCATGTCGGCGTTGCGCACCATCGGAGACGCGGGTGCCCGCCCGTTCGGCATCCTGGATCCCGACCAGTGGAAGGCCGCGGTGGCCTTCCTCCAGACCGGCGCCGAGCGCTTCCTCCTGCTGGCGATGTCCGCCGTGGGGCTCACGTCCATGTTCGCGGGGATCCGGAAGATCGGCGGGAAGCCGTTCGCCCTGGGGCTCGTCGCCGCGCTGGTGGTGGGAGGCGTCAGCCTCCTGCTCATCAGCCTCTTCGGCACCACGGTCGCGCAGAGCCTGGCAGGCTGAGCGAGGCAAGCGGAGGGAAGAGCGGTGCGGGGCCCGCGGCACGCCCGCCCCCCGTTGCCGCTATGTTCCCTCGTACCCCCCTCGCCACCCGCGGCCCGTCCGCAGGGAGCCGGCCATGTCCGAGCCCTTCACCGTCGCCCGCTCGCGTTGCTCCGACCTCACCGATGCGGGGCTTCGGCAGGAGATCCTCCTGCACACCGGGAGCGACGACGAGGCCACCAGCATCCTCCGGTGCCTGGAGCGGTTCGGGTTCGACGCGTCGGTCCGGCACTTCGAGATGACCCCTAAGCCGAGCCACCGCAGCCACCGCGGAGCGGCCGCGGTGAGCTGGAGCGTCACCGCGGTCCGCTCGTAGCGGCGGCCGATTACCGCACCCGCACCGTCGTCTGCACGGTGCCACCCTTCTCCGCGGAGTAGGTGACCTTCATGTCGCCCGTCCCCCGCACCAGGTACTCCACGGTCTTCGTGGTCCGCCCGGGGAGGCCGCTCCGCACCAGGATCCGCTTCAGGTCCTTCTGAGCGATGTGCTGGGTGCGGCCGGGGCGGTTGCGGTCCTGCACCCACCCGGCCGCGACGATCTCGACGCCTCCCTCGACGGTGAGCAGGTCGGGGCGTACCACCCGGTTGTTCAGCGCGCGGGCGGTGATGGTGGGGATGAGGCGCTCGTTCTCGATGTCCACCTGCACGCGGTACATCCCGCCGCCCAGGCTCTCCACGCGCGTGTCGCCCATCTTCACCAGCGGCATCTGGTCCGCGTGGTAGAGCGTGAACGCCATGTTCCGGTGGAACAGCTCCATGCTCATGAAGCGCGGGTTGATCCGGTTGGTGAGCTTGTCCCACCCGCCCATCTCCACTTCGCCGAACAGCGGATGATCGAACTTCGTCCAATCCCGGAAGTGGGACCCGTACTCCACGAAGTCGTCGAAGAAGAACGGGGACCGCTGACCAGCGATGGGCGAGTTGGGCCGCCCCTGCTGCTGGGTGAGCGCGGGGCTCTGGAAGTACTGGCCGCCGTTCCAGAGCTCGTTGGAGAAGGTGACGGCCCCGTGGCCGTCGCTGAACCAGTCGATGCCACCGCCGTGCACCGTGTAGAGCCCCTGCCAGATGATGTAGTACTCGTACCACGGCAGGATGCGCTCGCCGTTCTCGCCGATCTCGTTGTAGACCGTCACGTCGGACGCAGGATAGTCGCCGTACCAGGCCGCGCCCGGGCCGCGCAGGATCATGCCCCCGTTGTTATGGTACGACTGCGCGCCGGCCACGTTGGGATGCGCCGCCAGGAAGTCCTCGGTGGCGCGGGCCTCGGGGAGCTGGAACGGGTAGTCCATCGCCCCGCCCTGGATGTACTCGGGCTGCCAGTCCGCGGCGTAGTTCCGGTTCGGGTCGTACCCGCCCGGGCCGTCCTCGTTGACGCGCCCGTCCCCGTCGTTGTCGAGCCCCTCCTGGCCCAGGAGCGTCCAGTCGCCCTTCTCCCAGGGCGCAACCGCCTCCATGATGCGCGGGTCGCTCGCGTTCGCGCGGTGCGTGCCCTCGCCCGGGGTGTGCTTCCTGATCTGCTCGATGACGCCGTTCCCGTTCAGATCGTCGGGGCCGTCCTCGTCGAAGAGGCCGTCCCCGTCCTCGTCCACGGGGACGTGCCCGGTGCGGGCCCCGGCTCCCGTGCCGTCCATGAAGAAGTCGCGGCCGTCGGGGTTCACCGTGGGGACGACGTAGAACACGCGCTCGTCCACCAGACGCTTGATGTCCGGGTTCCGGGCGTAGTTCTCCATGAGATACCAGATGGTGTAGAGGGAGATCTCCCCTCCCTGGATCTCGTTGCCGTGCACGTTGGCCTCGATGAACATCGCGGCCTTCCCCGCCTCGGGGCCCGTGTCCGGGTTGTTGATGGTCATGACCCACAGGTCCCTGCCCCCGTAGCTCTTCCCCATGGATGAGAGCTTCAGGTACTTCGGCCACGTCCGGGCCATGAGCTGCATGCGCTCGCCCAGCTCGTCGTGGTCGAGCCAGCGGTCCCAGGTCAGATCGAGGGTGTGGAGCGGGTCGGAGCCCCGCTTCGCTTGCGCGGACGCGTCGGCGCCTCCGGTCAGGGGGAGCGCCAGGAAGGCGAGGGAAGCCAGCGAGGAGGCAGCCAGATAGCGTGCGGTTCTCATGATGGGCCCCCTCACCTGAGCGTGACGGTTGCGAGGTCGGTGCCGCCCTTCTCGGAGCGGAGCTTGATCTCCACCCTGTCCCCCTGCCGGCCCCGGATGACCCAGGTCCAGCGCTCCTGCGCCCCCGAGCCGTCCAGCTTCGCCACCGTCACGGTCTTGTCGGCGCCCGTGAGGATGTCGGCGGCGTCCACCTGGATCTGCACCTGGACGGGCCCCACCGTGGACGACGTCACGCCGTGCTGCGTGGAGGTGGGAAAGAACCCGGCGTTCTCCACCGCCACCTCGACGGTGAACACCCCGCCTCCGTTGGCCGTGACTTTCGCTGCGGCGATGCGCACCCGGGGAAGCATCCCCATCAGCTCCACCAGGAACCGGCCGTGCTTCTCCCCCAGGTCGGGGAGCTGGGCCTCGGGCGGGTTGGTGGCGACGTAGGGCAGGAACCCCCCGATCTCCACGTCGCCGAGCGTGGGATGCCGGTACGCCTTCCACTCGGCGAAGGCCTGCACGCCCAACGCGTCGAGACCCTTCAGGATCTGGGCGTCGGCGCCGCCGGCCGCCTGCGCACCGCCGCGCCCGCCTGCCGGGGGTACTCCTCCCGCCGGTCGCTCGCCGGCGGCCTCGGCAGGGCGCGGCCGCTCCGGCGCTCCCGCCGCCTCCGCCGCCGGCAGCCCCCACCCCGGGGTGCTGAACGACGGCACGCCGTACTGGAAGTATCCGAACTGGAAGAACGCCCCCTGGGGCGCGCGGTGCAGCGGCACGGCCTTGATACCGGTGATGCGCGTGTAGGCGTCGGAGACGGCCTTGAAATAGGGCTGGTCCTCGGACGCCACCGTCGTCGCCGGACGCTGGCCCGAGTTGGGGTTGTTGTTCGCGCCCGGGAGCGCTCCCCGGAGGAAGCTTCCCCCACCCCCGCGCCCTCCACCGCCACCCCGGAACCCCTGGGGTGGGCCCGACGTGAACACGCCCTGCTCGAACACGCCCTCATTGGACGCCGCGGCGAACGCGGGGAGGTCCAGGATCTTGGCCGCGGCCAGGGCGCCGCGGGCGTCGGGGGGCGTCACCAGGTTGTCGCTCCCGCCGAACGTGACGATGGCGGCCACGTTCCTGTTGGCCAGGACGAAGTCCATGAGCGCGCGGCTCTCCGCCTCGCTCACCATGTACGGGCCGGCGTCACGCTGCCAGTACGGGTACTCGTGCTGGAAGTTGCGGTTCAGGTCCACGCCTCCGGGACCGTCCTCGTTGATGAACCCGTCTCCGTCCTCGTCCGTCCCCTCGAAGTAGAGGGTGTAGGCGCCCGACTCGCCCTTGGAGGCGTCGGCTCGCTTCATCACCCGCGGGTCGGCGGGGTCCGGCAGGTACTCGCCCGCGGGGTCCTTCACGCGCATGACGGTCACGTAGCCGTCCCCGTTCAGGTCCTCTGGGCCGTCCTCGTCGGTGCGCCCGTCGTTGTCGTCGTCGAAGGCGCGGCCGTTGCCCCTCCGGTCCCACTTCACCCTGGAGAACATGGCCTCGGCACCGTCCGGGTTCAGGCGCGGGAAGACGTAGAGCACCTGGGTGTCCAACACCTTCTTCACCGCCTCCTCGGATGCGTGGCGCACCAGGTGGCGGACGCCTTCGAGCGCAAGGGCGCTCCCCACCAGGTGGTCCCCCTCCAGGTTCCCCACCACGAGAACCCCCGGACGCTCGTCGAGGGGCGCCCCGGCGGGGTTCCCCACTTCGAGCACCCACACGTCGCGGCCCGCCGGCGTCTTCGCCAGCGTGCGCATCCGGACCAGATCCGAGCCCTGGGTGAGGGCGCGCAGCTCCCGGGTGAGGGCTTCGTGGTCGAGGTACGAGCCGGCCTGCGCCGAGGCACTCCCCGGCATGGCCAGCGAGGCGGCGGCGAGGGCGGCGAGGGACCACACCCTCGTCGAGCCGCAGGCCTTCAGGTTCCGCACGGTCGTCTCCTGGATTGGGTTGGCCCGTCGAACGGACGGCGGGGCTGGAACAGCGTCCGCCCCGGGGAGAGGACAAACCAGGCTCGGGTTTTGTTCTGGTTGCCGCCCCCCGGCGTCGCCGGGTACGTTCACGCCATGGTGCCCCTCGGGCTACCCACGCGGCAAGGGAGGCGGAAGCAGGATCCATGGACGCCCCGGCGGAAGCGCTCCTCGGAATCGCCCTCGGGATCGGGCTTGCGGCGGCCACCGGCCTGCGCGCGTTCCTCCCGCTCCTGCTGGCGGGAATGGCGGCGCGTGCCGGCCTGCTCCCGATCACCGAGACCTTCGCGTGGCTTGCGACCACGCCGGCTCTGGTCACCCTGGGCGTCGCCGCCGTGGTCGAGACGCTGGCCTACTACATCCCCGGTTTCGACCACGCGCTCGATGTCCTGGCGGGCCCGGCGGCGATGGCGGCGGGAGTCGTCGCGTCGGCCTCGGTGATGACCGACGTGCCGCCCTACGTGCTCTGGCCGGTGGCCATCATCGCCGGCGGAGGGGTCGCCGGCCTCACCAAGGGCGGCGCCGCGCTGGTGCGGGCCAAGGCCGGGCTCGCCACCGCCGGCGTCGCGAACCCCGTGGTCAGCACCGCCGAGACGGTGGGCGCGCTGGGGGTGGCGGCTCTCGCCATCGCGGTGCCGCTCCTGAGCCTCCTCGCCATCATCGTGTTCCTGGTGTGGGTCGTGCGGCGGGCCGGGAGGCGCCTGTTCGGACGCCGTCCCCGCGCCGAGCCCGACGCCTAGCGGGTCACCGACCTCGGGTCCACACCAGGTGCGAGGGATTCCTCAGGCGCATGCGGTTCGAACCCTCGAGGAGCATCTCCAACGACTGTGGGCCATCCACGGTCGTGTATTCCAGCCGCACCACCGCTGTTCCTTGCTCCCTCCAGCTGCGCACCGCGGATATCGTGCCCTCGTCGGGAGGCACACCCGCCCCGAGCTCCAACCTCACGGTCGCGGGCCCCACGACGAGGACCCGATCCGCGTACCGGGGATCGCCCGTGGTCCAGCGGCCCACAGCTTCGGGCGGGGGCTCTGCGATCAACTCCCCGGGCGGCTCCGGCTGTCCGCTGAGAAGAAGGACGGCCCCGATCACGGCCACGCCGCCGAGGAGGATCCTCCACCGGAGGAGCGGAGGGGGCTTGGCCGGCCGCGGGTTCGCCCAGCGCTGACGGGAGGGAATGGGGTCACGCATCGGTCTGCCCCACTGCCGAGAGCACCAAGGCCTGCTCGGCCATCATCTTCAGGAACATGTCCGCGATCCGAGGCTCGAATTGAGTACCCCGGTTCCTCCGGATCTCGGCCAGGGCCGCGCTCATATCCATCGCGCCCCGGTAGGGCCTGGCGGACGCCATCGCGTCGTAGGTGTCCGCCACGGTGAGGACCCTCGCCAGGTGGTGGATCTGCGTGCCGGCGAGCCCGAAGGGGTACCCCTTCCCGTCCCAACGCTCGTGGTGCTGCCTCACGATGGGAAGCGCCGGCGCGAGGGAACGGATGGGCTCCAGGATCCGTCCACCGATGATGGGATGCTCACGGACCAGGTCCCAGTCTTCCTTGGTCAGGGTCCCCGGATGGTCCAGCAGACGCGCGGGAACGCCGATCTTGCCCACGTCGTGGAGCAGGCCACCGCGGTGCAGGATGTCCAGATCGACCGCCGAGAGCCCTAGCGCCCGGCCGAGTCGCAGCGAGAGCTCGGTCACGCGCTCCGAATGCCCCGCGGTCCACCGCGACTTGGCGTCTATGGCGCGGGCCAGGGCCCGGAGCGCGCCCCAGTTCGTCTCCTCCAGCTCCCCCACCATGCGGACGGCGTCCAGGGCCACCGCGGTCTGATCGGCCACCTGCCGCCCCCGCCGGATGACTTCGGCGTCGGGGCCGCGGTTCCCCAGGGCCTCGAACACCACCGCCCCCAGAAGCTGCTCCTGGGACGTCATGGGCAGGACGACGAGCGGGCCAGGCCCCAGCGCATCGATCGCGTCGACGAGGAAGGGTGGTCGCTGCGCCAACTCCTCGACGACCCGGTGGTCCGGCGATTCGCGGATCCAATCGACGTCGTAGGGTGACAGGACCACGTCCGCTTCGGCGCGCGACTCCTCGCCCGGGTGGCGCCAGAAGAGCGACGCACGGTAGAGAGTGCCTCCCTTGAGGATCAGGATGGCCAGGGAGCTGCACGGCACCATGGCGTCGAACCGTCCCAGGAGGGCATCGACCACACCATCGCGGTTCATGGCAGAGAGCACCGCGCGGTCGATGGCCCTGCCGGCCTCCAGCGTCTGGAACTGCACTCCCAGGCGCTGAGCCATCCCGTTGAAGGAGGCGGCCAGGACTTCGAACTCGTCACCGCTGGTCACGCTCACCCGCGTGGACAGGTCCCCTTCCGCGAGGCGCACCGTCCCCTCGGTCAATGCGTCCAAGGGGGTCATGGTGCGACGCACCTGGATGGTGGCCAGCAACACCACCATCAGGAGGCCCAGAGCCAATGCCACTCCGAACGAGTAGCGGAACAGGGCCAGGTCCGGGCCGTAGAGGTCGCTGACGGCTTCGGTGACCAGGACGCGGATCGGCGGGGCAGCGAAGGCGGCTTCCAGGAACAGCTCGGCATGCCCGATGATCAGTTCTCCCTCGGGAGACGTCACCACGACCGTGCCCGAGACCGCCGAGTCGCCGGAGGCGAGGAACGCGTTCGTCGTCAGCGTCCGCCCGGACTGGCAATACAGCGGCTCCCGGCCCGCGATGACACAGAAGTCCCGGGTAGCTCCGCCCGAGGCGAATCGTTCGGCGGCTCCCCAGATGGAATCCCCCTCCACCCCGGCCCAGAGCGTCCGCGATCGCCCACCCTCGGGGGGCAGCTCCAGCACCGCCATGATGGGATGGGCGGTGCCGAGGCTGATCTTCATCACCATGTCGCCCCGCCTCAGGTGATCCTTCTCACTCTCGAGGAGAAGAGGCACCGGGAAGGTGTCGCCCACGATGGGCCTGGGGAGTCCGCCGTCCTCGGTCACGGCCAGGCCCGTGATGGCGGCCGGAAGGGCCGCGGTGGCGGCGGAGCCACCCCGATTGAGCGCCTCGGCGGCCAGACGCACGCCGGCCTCGGTGAGGATGAGCTGCTGCATCACCGCCTGGCGGGCGTTCCTGGATACCTGACGGAGCCTCTCCTCGCTCTGCTGCCGCAGCTGCGTGGTCATCGCGCTGAAGGATGCCGTCGCCATGACGGCCACGGGAACCAGAGCACCCACCACGAAGAGGAGGAGCACACGCCGGGCCACTCGGCTCCCGAACAGGCCGAGGGGCGCCGGCATCAGTAGCCCTCCGCGACGCCGACGTACCCCCCGTCGTTGGCCCGGATGATGTCGTCCCTCGCGGCCTTCGCCGTGAGGGCGGCGGTGGTCTTCATGTCGGGGCCCATGCTGTAGAGGTCGAAGTCGCTGTTGATGGGCACCAGGAAGCGGTCCTTGCGGAGCGCTCCACGGTTGGAGCCGGAGACCCTGACGTAGCGGTAGGGTTGACCCCAGGGGTCGAGGAGGCCCGCCCGGCCGATGTCGGCGAGGCTGGCGGGGAACGACCCATGGCCCATCTGGTAGTCCGTCAGATCCATCCCCAGGGCCTTGATGTCCCCGATGGCACGGGCGATCGTCGCACGCTCGCGGACCCGCGAGTAGTTGGGAATGGCCAGCGCCGCCAATACCCCCATGATCACGGCGACGATCATCATCTCGATGAGCGTGAAGCCGCCGTGGTGGGAAGGGGTGGTAAGAGCAGCCGGCTCCGGTGCGCTGTGGGTCAAGACCACGTCCGGAAGGCCTGTGCGCGTCGCGCACAGATGACCTCGAATAGGGCGGAAGCGCCCACCCTGAAACGCTGGGCTCGGCACCCATCTCCGCGCAAGAGGATGCCGCCACCAGCGGATAGCCCGTTCAACCGCCTGGGGGACTACATAGCATGGTAGGCTGCGGGTTGGCGAGTGGGCAAGAGTGGCAGAGTGGGCGCAGGGTGAAGCGTCCATATCGGGCCCACCCGCACCCGATCATCGCTTCTTCAGCAGCTCCTCCGGCCGCACCAGCGGCGCCTGCCTGCGCAGCGCCTCCACGTCCGCGATCTCGATGGGGATGGAGCGCGTAAGCCACTCGTGCCCGTCGGCGGTGACCAGAACATCGTCCTCCAGCGCCACCCGGGTCCCGTCCACGATGGCACCCTGCTCGATGGCCAGCGCCATCCCTGGCACCAGCGGCTCCACGTAATCCCCGTGCTCGTGGACCTCCAGGCCGATGTAGTGCCCGATCCCGTAGGTGTAGCTCTCGTCCCAGCCGCCGGCGTCCTTCAGCATGCGCACCGCCAGGTCGTGGAGCTCCTGCCAGGTGACGCCCGGGCGCACCGCCGCGATGACGGCCTTCTGCACGCCCAGCACCACCTCGTAGACCCTGCGCTGCTCCTCGGTGAACCGGTCCCCCGCCGGCACGGTGCGCTGCACGTCCGCCGAGTAGTGGTTGATGCGCGCCCCGGTGTCGAAGTGGACGAGGATGCCGTCGGTGATGCGGGCGTCCCCCCCTCGCGCCGCGGCCTCCTCGCGCGCCGTGGCGTACTCGATGGTCTCGTCGAGGCCGCTGGCCACGCCCACGTGGGTGTCGAAGCCCAGATCGGCCCCGTGCAGCCGGTACACGTAATCCACGGTCTCCATCACCTGGCGCGTGGTGAGGCCGGGGCGGGCCGCCTTCATCCCCTCCGCGATGCCCTTCCCGGTGATCTCCACCGCGCGGCGCACGTTCTTCAGGGCGAAGTCGTCGAGGATCATGCGCTGGCGGTCCAGCAGGTCGCCGGCGTCGCGCACGTCCATCTCCGACGTGGCGGCACGGAGCCGGTCCACGAACGCCAGACGCGGCTGCGCCGGCTCGTTCAGGTTGGTGACGCGCGGGTAGTTCACGTACAGGATCTTGTCCCGGTCGCCCCACCCCCGGGCCAGGTCCGACGGCACCGCCTTGAAGCGCAGCTGCGTGATGCGGAGGTTGCGGAAGTCGGTGAGCGCGCTGCTCAGGTCCTCCAGGAAGCGCTCCCTGGGGAACACGTGCTCCAGGCCCGAGAGGCTCCGCGCCTCGGCCGGGTCCAGGTCGGTGTAGAGGATCTCGCGGTACGTCCCGCCGCCCGGGTTCAGCACGAGCACCGACCCGGGAGGAGCAGCCTCGTAGATCCCGGTGAGGAAGAGGAAGTCGTGCTGCTCCGTGTCCGGCGTGTAGAACTCGTAGAGGTTGGGCTGGGAGCGGTCCGCGCTGGTGATCACGGCCAGCCCGCCCTCCATGCGGCGCATGACCTCGGCGCGCCGGACCATGGCGGCCTCGCGGTGCCCATCGCGGTACTCCAGCTCCGCGAGCGTGGTCTGGGCGGGAGCGGGCGGCGCCAGCGCCAGGCCGAGAGTGGCCAGGGCAGCGGCGGACATCAGGGAGCGCGTAGGGGAGGCAGAGGTCATGGCGTGCTCGGGATCGTGTGCCCGGAGAAGGATGTGGCCTTTCCCGAGAGTAGGTCCGCAGGAGATGGAGTGCCAGCGGGCGCGGGCGGACGGGAGCCGGCGCACCCCCGGCTGCCGTTGCCCGTCGGGTCCTACCCCTCTACGATCCGCCCATGCCTAGCACCCCGCCTCGCACCGCTCTCCGCCGCCTCCAGAAGGCCGCCCTGCTCGGCGCCTCGATCGCGGCACTCGCGGCTCCCGCCGCTGCCCAGGCGCCCGTGCCCCTCGCCGCCGCAAACCAGCTCGTCGTGGTCACCACCGCCGACTGGACGACCACCTCCGGCGAGCTGCGTCGCTTCGTCCGTCCCGACCCGGGATCGCCCTGGCGAGCCGAGGGCCGCCCGATCCCGATCGTCATCGGCCGTACCGGGCTGGCCTGGGGCGTGGGCTTCGACGCGTTCGCCGGGGACGCCGAGCCCCACAAGCGGGAGGGCGACGGCAAGTCGCCGGCCGGGGTCTTTCCCCTGGGGACGGCGTTCGGGTTCGCGCCCGCGGACTCAGCTCCGCACGTGAGGCTCCCCTGGCTCCAGCTCGTCCCCACGACGGAGTGCGTGGACGACACCGCATCCGTGCATTACACGAACGTCCTGGACCGGGCCGCCGTCGGAAGCGTGGACTGGAGCAGCTCGGAGCGCATGCGCGACATCGGCGTATACCGCCTGGGCGCGGTCATCGCCTACAACGAGGCGCCCCCGGTGAAGGGGCGCGGCTCGTGCGTGTTCTTCCACATCTGGGGCGGGCCGCGCTCCCACACCGCCGGCTGCACCGCCATGGACGCGGGCGAGTTGGAGGAGCTCCTGACCTGGCTCGACCCGGCCGCGCACCCCGTGGTGCTCCAGGCGCCGAGAGCTGCCTATGCGCGACTGCAGGCGGCCTGGGGGCTGCCGGACCGCTGAGGGGCCCGCACCCCCGCAAGGGAGAGGACGCAGCGATGGATCTGAGCATGAGCTCGGTGGAAGCCGCGGTCTGGGGCGGCGCGTTCCTCGGCGGAGGCGGAGGCGGCTGGCCTGCGGACGGCCTCAGGAACGGCATGCTTGCCCTGGAGACCGGCTCACCCCGTCTCGTCCCCCTGAGCGAGCTTCCGGCGGACGCCCTGGTGGTCACCGTCTCCATGGTGGGCGCGCCGGCGGCCCCGGAGCGCTTCCTCCGCCCCGAGGACTTCGTCGAAGCGGTCACGGTCCTCAACCGCCGCCTGGACGGCCGCATCGGCGCGCTCATCAGCTCAGAGAACGGAGGCACGGCGACCCTGAACGGGTGGTTCCAGTCGGCGGTGACAGGGATCCCCGTGGCGGACGCCGCCTGCGACGGCCGGGCGCACCCCACCGGGGTGATGGGCTCCATGGGGCTGGATCGGGACAGTACCTACCAGTCCGTCCAGAGCGTCGTGGGCGGCAATCCCGCCTCGGCACGCAGGGTCCGGATGGTGGTCGAAGGCTCGCTGGACGCCTGTGACCGCTCGGTCCGCGAGGCCTCGGTGGCGGCCGGCGGCCTGGTCGCCGTGGCCCGGAACCCGGTCACCGCCGCCTACGTCATGGCGAACGGCGCCCCGGGCGCCATCACCCAGGCCATGGCGCTGGGCGAGATCATCCTCGGGAACCGTCCCGCCGGAGGCGAGGCCGTGGCCGCGGCGCTGGCCGCCGAGCTGGGAGGGCACGTGCTCGCCCGGGGCCCGGTGCGGCAGTATGCGCTGCGGACGGTGGGAGGATACGACGTGGGGCAGCTCCGCGTAGGAGACGTGGATCTCACGTTCTGGAACGAGTACATGACCGCCGACGGGAGCACGGGGCGGCTCGCGACCTTCCCCGACCTCATCGCCACGCTGGACGCGAGGACCGGGGATCCCGTGGTGACCGCGGAGTTGGCCGACGGCCGCGAGCTCCTCGTGGTGGCCGTGCCCAAGGCCCGCCTCATCCTGGGCGAGGGCGTCCGGCACCCCGAGTGCCTCGCACCGGCGGAGGCCGCGGTCGGCAAGGAGATGGCGCGCTGGTTCTGAGCCGTCCGGCCCGGAGCCGGCTGGTCCCGGGCCGGTGGCGCCCTCTCCGGTAGCGCCTCCGTCGGCGCGCCTGTTAGCGTTCGGTACGGCGGCCTCCACGGCTGCCGCCACACTCTCGCACCCACAGCGTGGAGCGCACGTCATGTCGCGTCGAGGCACCCTCCGGATCCTGCCCCTCCTTCCGGCCCTTTCGCTCCTCCTGGCCGCCGCCACCGGCCTCGCCGCCCAAGCCGACACCCGCCTCCTCCGCTTCCCCCACGTCCACGGGAACACGGTGGTCTTCACCTACGCGGGGGATCTCTACACCGCGCCCCTGACGGGCGGGGAAGCCAAGCGCCTCACGTCCCACGAGGGGCTGGAGCTCATGGCCCGGTTCAGCCCCGACGGGAAGTGGATCGCGTTCTCCGGAGAGTACGCCGGCACGCGGCAGATCTACGTGATGCCGTCCACGGGCGGGACACCGCGCCAGCTCACCTTCTATCCCGACGCCGGCCCCATGCCCCCCCGCGGTGGATACGACCAGCTGGTGGTGGACTGGACCCCCGACGGCTCGAAGATCCTCATGCGGGCGGCGCGCACACCCTGGGGCGAGCGGGTGGGGAGCTACTGGCTGGTGGACCCGGTGAACGGCGGGCTGGAGCTGCCCCTGGAGATTCCCGAGGGGGCCACAGGCGCCACGTACGACGCCACGGGC
Source organism: Longimicrobiales bacterium (assembly GCA_035477395.1). Classification (GTDB taxonomy): domain Bacteria; phylum Gemmatimonadota; class Gemmatimonadetes; order Longimicrobiales; family Gaopeijiaceae; genus SZUA-318. The sequence continues at coordinate 40,131 of DATIKQ010000050.1, read as the reverse complement.
ACCAAGCTCGCGTTCAACATCAAGAGCCGTGAGTGGCGCCACTGGAAGCGCTACCGGGGCGGGCGCCAGCAGGACGTCTGGATCTACGACCTGGCGAGGCACGCGTCGGAGCGGATCACCACCGAGGCCAGCACCGACAATTTCCCTCTCTGGATCGGCGACGAGGTCTATTTCGTCAGCGACCGCGACGAGCGCCAGAAGCTCAATCTGTGGGTGTACGACACCCGCACCAAGGCGGTCTCCCAGGTGACCCGCTTCACCGAGTTCGACGTCATGTGGCCGAGCCGGGGCCAGGGCGGGATCGTCTTCGAGAACGGCGGCTGGCTCTACCACCTGGACCCCGCCACCAAGCAGAGCCGCAAGCTCGCCATCACCGTGACCGGCGACCGGCCCGCCACCACCCCGACCTTCCTGAAGGTGGCCGACGACGTAGAGTCCTTCGCCATCTCCCCCAGCGGGAACCGGGCGGTGTTCGGCGCGCGCGGCGAGATCTTCTCCGCTCCGGCGAAGGACGGGAACATCCGCAACCTGTCGCGCACCCCGGCGCACCGGGAGCGGGGCGTGGTCTGGTCCCCCGACGGCAAGTGGCTCTCCTACTTCTCCGACGCCTCGGGGAACTACGACCTGTACGTGCGGAGCGCCGACGGCTCCGGCGAGCCCACACGCCTCGTCACCGGCGAGCGAGTGTGGATGGACGGGGTGGACTGGTCCCCCGATTCGAAGTGGGTCGCCTGGTCGGACAACATGAACCGCCTGCGCGCCATGGAGGTGGCCTCCAAGCGCCTGGTGGAGGTGGACCGCACGGGGATGGGCGGCCTCAACGACTTCTCCTGGTCCCCGGACTCGCGCTGGATCACCTACGCCAAGACCGACGACAACACGATGTCGTCCATCTGGCTCTACTCCTTCGATTCGGGTCGCACCACGCGGGTGACCGGCGACATGACGAGCGAGTCGAGTCCCGCGTTCGACCCCAAGGGGCGGTTCCTGTACTTCGTGTCGGCCCGCGATTTCAACTACTCCGGCGCCGCCAGCGGCTTCCGGTCGCGCATCTACGCGGCCACGCTGCGCGCCGACCACGGCCACCCGTTCCCGCCGAAGAGCGACGAGGAGCCGGCGCTCACAGCGAAGGCCGGGGATGCCGCCGCCAAGCCAGCCGGCGACGCGAAGGCCGGCACCGACTCGAAGGCATCGGCCGACGCCAAGGCCGCAGAGCCCGTGCGCATCGACCTGGAGGGACTCGGCGAGCGCGTCATGCCGCTTCCCGGAATCGAGGCCGGGACCTATCAGGCGCTGGTGGGGCTGGAGGACGGCCTCCTCTACTTCTCCGGCGGCGGACTGCACAAGTACACGCTCGAGGACCGGGAGGCGAAGGAGGTCATGGCCCGCGTCACCGGGTTCTCCCTCACCCCCGACCGGAAGAAGATGCTCTACCGGACCGGCCAGACCGACTTCGGCATCGTGGACGTGAAGGCGGGGCAGAAGAACGACGCCGGGCGCCTGGACCTGAAGAGCATGGAGCTCCTCGTGGATCCTCGGGTGGAGTGGGCCCAGATCTACCACGACGCCTGGCTCATCATGCGCGACTGGTTCTACGATCCGGGGATGCACGGCGTGGACTGGGAGGCCATGCGAGAGCGCTACGAGCCGCTGGTTGCCCATGTCTCCCACCGGGTGGACCTGGACTACATCATCACCGAGCTCATCGCCGAGCTCAACGTGGGGCACTCCTACCTGACCTCGACGCCCGAGATGACCGGCGTCCCGCGCGTGGACGTGGCGCTCCTGGGCGCCGATCTCAAGGCCGATGGCCGCCGCTACCGCATCGCGAGGATCTTCCCCGGCGAGAACTGGCACGAGGAATTCCGGTCACCCCTCACCGAGCCCGGCGTCGGCGCTCAGGAGGGCGACTTCCTCATCGCCATCGACGGCGACGACGTCACCACCGCGGACAACCCCTATGCGTTCCTGGTGGGGAAGGCCGACCGGACCGTGGAGATCACGGTGAGTGACCGCGCCGACGGCCAGGGCGCCCGCACCTACACCGTCACCCCCATCAAGAGCGAGCTCGGGCTCCGCTACCAGAGCTGGATTCGGCGGAACGCCGAGCTGGTGGACTCCCTCTCGGGAGGCCGCATCGGCTACATCCACCTCCCTGACACCGGCGTGCCCGGGCACCGCGAGCTCTTCGAGGGATGGCGGCCCCTCCATCAGAAGGAAGCCCTCATCCTCGATGACCGCTACAACGGAGGCGGGTTCATCCCCGAGGAGATGGCGCTCACCGTGGGCGCCCCCCTGCTCAACCTCTGGGCCCGGCGCCACCTGGACCTCTACAGCCAGCCCGCCGTGGTGCACACCGGACCGAAGGCGCTCCTCATCAACGGCCAGTCGTCGTCCGGCGGCGACGCGTTCCCCTACTACTTCAGGAAGCTCGGCCTCGGGCCCATCATCGGCGAGCGCACCTGGGGCGGCCTGGTGGGGATCAGCGGAAACCCCGCCTTCGTGGACGGCGGGGCGCTCTCCGTGCCGCGCTTCGCGTTCGTGGACGCGGCCGGGAACTGGGCCGTGGAGGGCGAGGGTGTCTCCCCCGACGAGGGCTTCGACATGCTGGACCGCCCCGAGGACATCGCCGCCGGTCGCGAGCGCATGATCGAGAAGGCCGTGGAGCACCTCCTGAAGGAGCTGGAGAAGCCCCAGTACAAGCGGCCCGATCGGCCGGCGGCGCCGATCAGGACCCCGGGAGGCGGGAGGTGATCGGTCATCGCAAACGCCGGGCGGAGCGCTAGCCGCCCGTCACGCAGACCCCTGAGGGAGGTGCGCGACATGGAGGTCTCGAGGGGAGTTCCCGCGCTGGCCCTGGCCGGTCTCCTCGCCCTCATGCCCGGAGGGGGTCTGGCCGCCCTCCAGGCGCCCCCGGACCGCAACTGCGGCGCGGAGGACGTGCCCCGCATCGGGCTCATCGTGAGCTACGTCAAGCACCTCCCCGACGGGCACACCGAGGAGGGACCGGGCACCGAAGTGGGCCGGTGGGGAAGCGGCTTCATCCCCGACGTGTCGCTGGGGCCCCAGCCCGTGGGCTTCAACCTCGTCTACGAGGACGGACGCGGGGGTGACCACTACGTCCGGATGGTGGTCCGGATCGAGGAGAACTACATGCAGTTCGTCACGGGCCTGGAGGGGAACCCCTTCGGGACCCGGGACGATGTGGGCGCCACCATCACCGTGGTCAGGAAGGGCCTGGACGGGCAGTACGTCCAGGTGTCGGAGCAGCACGAGTGGGTGGGGTCCCTGGCCGAGATCGACGGCCTCCGGCCCTTCGTCCAGGCCGAGATCGAGGGCCTCCACCACTTTCTCATCGAGAAGCTCCTCCCCACCAAGGTCAGCTTCAAGCTCTCCTGGCACGTGCACGACGTGGAGGACCCCGTCGCGCCCATCTTCTTCATCGACGCGATGGAGGATTCCTTCGGGCCCATCGAGCCCCACCCCACCGAGCGCAACTTCTGCTTCAACGTCCACCTCACCCACTACGACGGCACCGAGCTCGCCTCCACGGTCGCCGTGGACGAGAAGAAGTTCTGGCGCTACGACCTCCAGGAGGACATCCGGCCCCACGTGGAGAAGGCCTGCGAGCCGCGGGAAGGCTACTGCGAGCGCCCCGAGGCGTCGGTCCAGCCCTACCTGACCAAGGCGTTCGGCACCTACTGGGACGATCGGTTGGAGACGTTCGACTCCGACGACCGGCCCATCACCTTCGTCTGCCCCCTGGACGTCGCGCCCCCCTCTCCCGACACCCTCTTCCTGGGTGCGCCGGAGCGGCGCGCCCTCCCGTTCAAGGTGACGGGGCTGGACGGGATGCCGCTCCCCGGCGTGGACGTGGAGGTCACGCGGGGCGTGGCGCCGGAGATGGGCGCAGTCGCACCGCAGCGTATGCGCACTGCGTCCACCGGGGAGCCCGAGGGGTTGGCCATCACCACCCGGGAGGACGCACCCCCCGACGCCGCCGACCAGGTGGAGGTCGCCGTGTGCCGCGACACGCCCGCGGACAAGCTCGGTAAGGATGAGAGCGGGCGTCCCATCCCCTGGACGGACACGGCAGTCCAGACCGTGAAGGTCCAGGTGTTCCCGACGGTGGAGGTGACGGTGCGCGCCGTACACGAGCTCGATCGCTCCGAGGACAAGCGGGTGGAGAGCCCCACCCAGGTGTCGCGGGAGCTGACGCGCACCGACACGGACCAGGAGTTGGATCTGAGCTTCCAGGTGGTCCTCGGAGAGCGGGAGGTGAAGCGGGACTACCGTGACGGCTCCGGGTTCCGGGGGACGCTCATCCAGTACCGGGGGAACGCCGAGGCCCGGGTGGCGCTCGCCTCGTTGGAGCCGTCGAAGGAGACGGTGCAGAATAGTGGGTACTATCAGGACCGCGACTGCGGGAGGCTCTCCTTCGACTTCCTCCCCTGGACCAACACCTACACGTTCCGCCAGCTGTCGGACCGGGCCAGTCTCCTCGTGCTGTACCAGCACTTCATCCCCGATGCCGCGTCGCCGGTTCAGCGCCATCCCCGGGAGGGGCTCTCCTACGTCCAGCGCACGCCCGCACCCGTGGTCACGTTCACTCCCCGCTCCATCGACGTGACCATGGAGCAGGACGGGTGCCGCCTGGACTACGAGACCATGCGGGCGCCGGCCATGCAGGTGCCGCTCCAGTTGAACGAGGCGTTCCCCATCCTCTTCGGACTCTACATGGACGACTGCTACGGCCTCGAGGCGGTCACCGTCCCGCTCAAGGAGGAGGACTCCATGGGCGCCCTCCTGCGCAAGTGGGACCCGGTGACCCGCAAGTTCGACGAGCTCGAGCACACGGTGACGGTCAACCTGGGGCGCAACGACACGGCGGAATGCTGGAGCATCCCGGCGGACACCCGCACGGAGCGGTACATTCCAGATGGGACCCGCGTGAAGGGTCTCTGGTCCCTTTCCTCCCAGGCACGCCTGGTGGGAGGGAACTTCGATTTCCGTCCCGACCCGCCCCGGTAGCCCCGACGGCTCCGGGGGCCAGGGACCGCAAGGAGATCCCGACGATGTGCACGAAGAAGAGCCTCCGTCCCTCCGCCTTCCTCCTCGCCTCCCTCCTCGCGGCGGTCGCGCTCCACGCGCCCGCGGCGGCCCAGGGCGTGACGTACGTCACGGTCACCAAGCCCGAGATGGGCGGCGCCATGGGGATGGTGGCGCGCATGGCCCCCGGCGCCACCGCCGAGCGCAAGGTCGCGACCTACATCCAGGGAGACCTCCAGCGCACCGACGAGGACGAGGCCACCTCCATCATCAACGACATGGGCGCGGGACGCTTCACGTACCTCGACCACAAGGAGAAGACGTACTACTCCATGACGCTGGCGGAGATGATGGCGCAGGCCCAGGCGGCGATGGGCGGGATGGCCGGTGCCGAGCCCGCCGAGGGCACCCTCGAGCTGAAGGTGGAGCGCACCGGGAAGACCCAGAGCTTCGACGGCTACACCGCCGAACAGCTCCTCATGTACACCGAGCCCACGACCGGCGCCGACGCGCAGGTCACCGAGGGCGGCCCGGCCGGGATGGCCTTCCTCGTGGAGCTCTGGTTCAGCAAGGACTTCCCCGGCTACGCGGAGCTGAAGAAGGCGCAGGACGCCATGGGGGCGAGCGCTGCCGCCGGGATGGAGGGCGGCTTCGCCGCCGACCCCGCGATGATGGAGGCGGGACGGAAGATCGCCGAGCAGATGAAGGGGATCGAGGGGATCCCGGTTCGCACCGTGACCTCCTTCGTGATGGTCCCCCCCGGCGCGGAGTTCGACCGGGAGGCGGTGCTGGCCGCGTCGGACAAGCCTCTCGGGTCCGGGGGAGGCGGAGCGGCCGCCGCAGCCGCCGGGGCCGCGCGCCAGGCGCTGGGCGGCCTGATGGGCCGCAGGCGCCAGCAGGAGCAGCCCGCCCCCGATGCGGCACCCACGCAGAGCGTCTACATGCGCGTCACGCAGATCGTGCAGGACGTGAAGACCGGCGCCATCCCCGGCGAGCGGTTCCAGGTCCCGGCAGGATACCGGGAGGTGACGCCGGGCCGGTAGCAGAGGGCAGGCGATGTCAGGGGGGCGAGGCCAGCAGCGCCACGCCGCCGGCCTCACCCCCCCCGACCTTCAGGGCCTCCCACCGCCTCATCTGCCCGCGTTCAGAACCTCCACCACCCGCACCAGGTACTCCAGCGGCGGCCGGTCCACCGTGTTCTGGCTCATGTACTTGAACTGGAGCACGCCGTTCGCGTCGATGACGAGCACGGTGGGCACGTTCTGCTCCGCCGTGCTCCCGCTCCAGCTCGTGGTGAAGAAGCCCAGCCCCTGGGAGAGCGCCCGGTCGGCGTCCACCAGGATGGGGAAGGGCGTGGGCACCTGCCCCTTCACGGCCCGGAACGTCTTCGGGTAGATCATGCGGGCGCGCTCCATGCGCGCCTTCCCCGCCGAGTCGAGCGCCGCCGCGTTGGGCGGGTTCTTGCCGTTCTCGTTGTCCTGGAGGAGTTGGGGATAGTCGTCCACCCACTTCGCCACCATCTCCCGCGAGTAGGGCATCACCCAGAGGATCTCCAGGTTGGCCCGGGCCCGGAATCCCGTCTGCGCCTCGTACTCCGCGAGCTCGGAGTGCTGGTAGGGGCAGATGTGGCACCAGGCGTCGGGCCGGGAGAGCCCGCGCGGGAAGAGGATCATCACGTTCTTCCCGCGGAGCTTCGACAGCGTGACCTCGCCGCCCTGGAAGACCGGAACGGTGAAGTCCGGCATCGGGGAGCCCACGGTCACGGGCCGGGGAGTCGGGGCCTGGGCCCCCGCGGGGGCCGCGGTGGCCGCCGCAAGGAGCAGGGAAAGCAGCACAGCGGAAACGGCCGGAAGCCGGACGACGCTCGGCATGGCGTTCTCCCTCGGAAGGCGGGTGAGGGCAGGGATGAGGAGGAACTTGCGGGGCGGAGGCGCGGGGGGAAATCCCGGGGCGCGCCGCCTGGCGCCGCGGCCCCGGCGCGGTGGCCTCGGGGACGGTTGGACGATTCGTTCGAACTCGCGTACTCTGTCGGAAGCCAGGCCGCTCAGGCCTGCCGCACCAGACCACCCCTCCGGGAGGTCGTTTCATGAAGCCCCTCGCTCCCCTTCCCTTCCTCGCCCTCCTCCTCGCCGCCTGCGGCGAATCCGTCCCTCCCGCCGACCTCATCCTCCTCAACGGGAAGGTGTACACCATGGAGGAAGCCCACCCCTGGGCCTCCGCCGTGGTGGTGACGGGCAACACGATCACCGCCGTGCTCGACGACGACGCGGCGGCCGACGCGTACCGCGGTCCCGACACCCGCGTGGTGGACCTGGGCGGCAAGTTCGTCGTGCCCGGCTTCATCGACGGACACGTCCACTTCAACAGCGCCGGCGCCCTCATCAACGACGCCAACCTCATGGACGTCGCCGACGACGAGGGGCTGGTGGAGGAGATGCGGCGCGTCACCACCATCCTGGGAGAGGGGGAGTGGATCTCGGGAGGGCTCTGGGGAGCCTACGAGGAGTGGTCCCTGGGCGCCGAGGGGGCCGGGGCGAAGCAGGCCTCGCGCTGGACGCCCGACCGCGGCACCATCGACTCGGTCACCGCGCAGAACCCCTGCCTCCTCACCTCCTTCGACGGCGAGCTCTTCCTCGCCAACACCGCCGCGCTGCAGGCCGCCGGGCTCGAGAGCGCACCCGTGGCCGGGATGGAGCGCGATGCCAGCGGCGCCCCCACCGGCCTCATCCGGCGTGGCTCACCGGCGCTGGACCGCATCCGCGAGGTGCGCACGCCCAAGTCCCACGAGCGCCTCCTGGCCGAGAACCGCGCCGCGCTGAAGGCGCTCCGGGAGGCGGGGATCGTGGAGGTCCAGGACATCGCCACCCCGGAGCAGACGGCACGCTTCGTCGAGCTCCAGAAGAGCGGCGAGCTCACGGCGCGCGTGTGGCTGCGGCCCGACCTCTCCCGCGGCGCCGAGCTGGCATCCCAGGGATTCACCATGGGGCTCCACCCCGAGACGAAGCAGCCCGACCGGTTCCTCCGCTACGGCGCGCTGAAGGGGTACATCGACGGGATCATGGGCACGCACGGCGCGCTCTTCTTCGAGCCCTACACCGACCAGCCGGACAACTACGGCCACTACCGGGTCCACACGAGCAGCGACTCTGCCATGATGGTGGAGGACATGGAGAAGATGTACGGGCTGATCCGCGCCGGCCTGGACGGCGGGTTCGTCCCGAACGTGCACGCCATCGGGGACAAGGGCGTGGCGCTCATGCTGGACCTCTACGAGCGGCTGAAGAACGAGGGGGTGGACCTGACAGGCTTCCGGGTGATCCACAACCAGGTGGTGCGCCCCACCGATTTCCCCCGCTTCCAGCAGCTCGGCGTCATCGCCGAGGTGAACCCGTACCACATCTCCGACGACATGCGCTGGATGGAGGAGCGCATCGGGCACGAGCGGAGCAAAGGGGCCTACGCTTTCGCATCCATGCTGAAGTACGGCACCATGCTCTCGTTCGGCTCGGACTGGCCCGGCACGTCGGCGGCCGAGTACCACATGCACCCGAAGTACCTCATCCACGCCGCCGTCAACCGAACCACGCTGAACCACACGCCCGAAGGCGGCTGGTTCCCCGAGCAGAAGATCTCGGTGGCCGAAGCGCTGAAGGCCTACACCATCAACAACGCCATCGCCGCCTTCGACGGAGACGTGCGCGGCTCCCTCAAGGCCGGGAAACTGGCGGACATCACCGTGTGCGACCGCAACCTCCTGGAGATCGACCCCGCGGACATCCTGGACATGACCGTGGAGATGACGATCGTGGACGGGAAGATCGCGTTCGACCGGGCCGGATAGGGGAACGGCAGAGGCTCGCGCGCCCTACCGGGCTGCCCGAGGGCCGCCTACCATGATGGGGCCGAGCAGGCGAAGCGTTCGAGAGCAACTCCCAACCGAGAGAAGATACATGAGACTCACAGTCACGACCGGCATGATGCTGCTTGGGGGGCTGGCGCTCGCGTCCTGTGCGAAGGCGCCGGAGCCGATCGACGAGGCAGTCGCGCGGGATGCGCGCATCGAGCAGATCCACCAGAGCTACGTGTTCGTGGACACCCACGCCCACCCCAGCCGCTTCCATCGCGCGAACATCGAGAAGATCGAGCCGGAGGAGTTGGAGCGTTATCGCCGCAACAAGATGGACCTCCTGGTCGCCAACGTCAGCAGCGACGCGGCCTTCCACGGAGGGTACACCAACCGCGACGGCACCGAGGTGACCCGGCTGCAGGGAGACGAGGTCCATCCGACCAAGCCGGGGGACGGCATGGCCTTCACCCTGGACCGGTTGGACCGGATCTTCAAGACCGTCTCGGACGGCGACGCCGTGCTGGCCGATTCGCCCGCCGCCGTGCTGGAGGCGAAGCGCCAGGGGAAGATCGCCGTCATGGCCGCGCTGGAGGGCGTGGACGGCCTCGAGGGCAGCCTCGACAACCTGCGGGAAGTCCAGCGCCGCGGGGTGCGGCTGGTCCAACTCATCCACTTCCTCAACAACGACGTCGGCCACAAGCAGACGGAGCCCTTCATCGATGAGGGGCTCACCGACTTCGGCCGTGAGTTCATCCGGGAGAGCAACCGGCTCGGGCTCATCGTGGACCTCGCCCACGCCAACACGCCGACGATCATGGATGCCCTGGAGGTCTCCACCCAGCCCATGATCTTCAGCCACACGGGCGTGAAGGCCCGCCACGGCGGCGCCCGCGACGTCACCGACGAGGAGATCCGGGCCATCGCCGCGAAGGGCGGCCTCATCGGCATCTGGCCGTCCGCGTCCCTGGGCAACATGGCCGAGATGGTCGCGCACATGGACCACGTCAAGAATCTGGTGGGGATCGACTACCTCAGCATCGGCAGCGACCTGCGCGGGATGGACTACATCCCCGAGTTCGGCGAGGAGGCCAACTTCCTCGCCATCGTGGACGGGCTCATCGCGGCGGGGTACACCGACGAGGAGATCGGCAAGGTCATGGGCGGGAACTTCTTCCGCCTCTGGGAGCAGGTGGCCGCGGCGGCCGCGGCGCAGAGCTAGGCTCACACGGAGCAAGCCCATGAACGCCCCGCACGCGCTTCGGAGGACGTCCCGCCGCGCCCTCCCGGCGACCCTGATGCTCGCGCTGGCCCTCCCATCCTCGGCCGCGGCCCAGGCCTCCACGGCCCCGACGTTCCCCGGAGCCGAGTGGGAGTATGTGTCCCGCCAGGACCTGGCCGCCTATGGCTGGAGCGGTGATGGCGTCCAGAGGGCCTTCGCGTTCCTCCGCGACAGCAGCAACGCCACGGGCCTGGTGGTGGTGGACCGTGGCCGGATCGTCTTCGACTTCGGCGACGTCGAGGATCTCTCCTACATCGCGTCCGGTCGGAAGAGCGTCCTCGCCATGCTCTACGGCGACTGGGTCGAGAGGGGCATCATCGACCTGGACGCCACCCTCGGCGATCTCGGGATGGATGACCTCGGCGGCCTCCTGGACATCGAGAAGCAGGCCACGGTCCGAGATCTCCTCACGGCCCGGTCCGGCGTGTACCACCCCGCCTCCTACTCGGGGGACGACCTGGGCCAGGCCCCGCCCCGGGGCTCCCAGAAGCCCGGCACCTACATGCTCTACAGCAACTGGGACTTCAACGCCGCCGGGTACGTGTTCGAGCTGCTCACCGGTCGGGACATCTACGACGAGATCCAGTCCCAGCTCGCCGTCCCCATGCAGTTCCAGGACTGGGACCGGGGCGCCCAGGCCAAGGCCGGGAACCTCACCGTGTCCCGGTACGCGGCGTATCCCATGTGGCTCTCGACGAGGGACATGGCGCGTGTCGGCCTGGTCATGCTGAACGAAGGGAACTGGAACGGCCGGGAGATCATCCCGGCGGAATGGGCCCGAAGGATCACCGCCGTCGTGACCCCCCTGGAGGAGATGAACCCGGCGAGCCGCCGGGACGGCTACCTGGGGTACGGGCACCTGTGGTGGGTTTTCGACGGCCCCGCCGCCACCGGACCCTTCGAGGGGGCGTACTGGGCCTGGGGCGTCTGGGGTCAGTGGATCGCGGTCTTCCCGGCGCTGGACCTGGTCGTCGCGCACAAGACGAACAACGCCTACGAGCGGCAGACGTCCCTGGAATCCTGGCACCGGACGCTGGAGCTGATCCTGGAGGCGAAGGGCGCGAAGGTGGACGCGTACCCCTGGCGCTGAGGGGCCGGCCGGCCGGACAGCGCGGGGCGCCGCAGCGACCGGCCCCGCGATGAACGAGAGGGGCGGCCGGGACAATCTTCGTCCCGACCGCCCCCGCTCTTTCCAGACCCGGATCGCTACGTCCTGCTAGCCATCCGGTCGTTCCATCGTCCGCGTCCGATCAACCCACGTAGCCGGCGTTCTGCACCATGTTCGGATTCGCATCCATCTCCTCGAAGGGAATCGGGAGGATGCAGAAGTTGCAGGGATACGGCATCTTCGCGACGGTGCTGGTGTTGTCCACCCGATTGACGCCCTTCTTGTACCGCATGATGTCGTGGATGCGGTGCCCCTCGGCGCAGAGCTCGATCCTCCGCTCGATCAGGATCGCGTCGAGCAGGGCCTGGCCGGTCGCCGTCACGTCCGGAGCCGTCGCCAATCCACGCTTGCGGACCAGGTTCAGGTCGGCCTGGGCGCCGGCACTCTGTCCCAGCCTCGCCCTCGCCTCGGCCCGGTTCAGGAGGACCTCGGAGAGCCGGATGATGGGAATCTTGTCCATCCCCGGCGCCGTGGGCCACTTGTTCACCCGCTGGCTCGCGTAGATCCCCGCGAGCTTCGGGTCCACGACGAACATCTGATGCCGCACGTCACCGGCGGGAATCAGGTTCAGCAGGTCCTTCGACGGCAGGTAGTCGCCGTACCCGGTCGCCCGGTACATGCCGCTCAGGCCTTCGTTTCCGGGGTTGTCCACGGAGCTGTAGAACAGCTCGAAGATGGCCTCGGACGAGCCCCCGGTGACGAACTGGGTCTTGTAGTTCGCTGCGCTCACCAGGCTGTACTTCCCGCTGTTGATGACGGCGTCGGCCATGGCCACGGAGTTGTTGAAGTCCTCCATGTACAGGTAGATGCGTGACAGCAGTGCCTGGGCGCCCGACTTGGACATCATGTACGGGCGATTCCGGTCCATCGTCATCAGGGTGATGCCCTGATTGAGATCGGAGATGGCCTGCGCGTAGACCTGCTTCACCGTGCTCCGGGCAGGAAGCGCCGTGACGTCCGACTCCAGCACGAGCGGAATGCCCGGGTGGCTACCGTCCGCAGTGAACGTGTAGTGCTGGCCGTACATGCTCACCAGTCCGAAGAACGCCAGCCCGCGCAGGGCATAGGCCTCGCCGAGGATCTGGTTGAACTCGGTCTGCGTCGCCGCCGAGGGCGTGTATTCGGCGTTGATGATCTTGTTGAGCATGTTGATGCCCGAGTATCCATCGCCCCACAACTCCCTCTCGTACATGTGGCCAGTGATCACCTGGCCTTCGAAGTCGGCGAATTCCTTGTACCGGTTCGCCGAGCTGTTCTTCTTGATGTCCTCGCCCATGATGTCGGACATGATGTACATGCTGCGCCCGTACCAGTCGTTCAACGACATCTGGTCGTAGACGCCGACGACGCTGGCACGGAAGTCGTTCATGCTCTGGAAGTACGCCTCTTCCGACACCGACTGCGGGGGCTCCAGGGCCAGGAAATCCGAGCACGCCACGCCACTCATTACCGTCGGCACGAGCAGCGCCAGTGTCAGGATCTTGGTATGTCTCATGATCCCACCTTGTTTTCTTGAATGAAGTTGGATGGTCATCCGCTGCTCTTGCCTCAGAACACCGTATTGAAGCCGATGCTGATGGTCTTCATGTTCGGGGAGGTCGTCTCGTACACCCCGTTGAACGGCTGCTCCGGGTCGATGTGCAGGTCCCCGTCGGCCACCCAGGTCAGGTAGTTGTTGAGCCTGACGTCGAGCGTGAGCGACTCCATGCCCATGCGGTTCGCCAACGTCTCCGGGATCCGGTACGCGATACCCACGTCCTTGAGGCGGACGTAGTCACCCTTGTACAGGTACCGATCGTTGTAGTTGGGGTTGTTGTTCGCGCTGCCACCCCACTTCTGTTTCGGAACCTTGACGACGTCGCCGGGCTTCGTCCAGCGGTTCTCCCACGCCCACTTCGACGTGGAACGGGGCAGCATCGCACCGTCCCCGTTGTAGAACCGTTCGGCGTACTCGTACAGGTGGTGGCCCAGGGCGTACGACGCCGTCGTGTTGAGCGTGAAGTCGCCGTAGCGCGCCGAGAACCCGAAGCTCCCGATGTACTTGGGTGTGGCGGTCTTCCCGTCGTAGATGCGCTTGGTCTTGTTCAGGAGGTTGGTCGTCGCGGTCTTGGTCTCGTCGGTGTAGTAGAGCGGATCGCCGTTGGCGGGGTCCACACCGGCCCAGGGGTAGAGGAAGTACTCCTGGTAGTCGTAGCCCTCCGCCCTGCGGAACGCCCCGCTGACGTACGGGTCGCCGAGCTTCGTGATCTTGTTGTTCTGGGTCGTGACGTTGAAGTTCGCGCTCAGGTCGAAGGTCTGCCTGCGCAGGACGTCCGCCTGGACCGAGAACTCGATCCCGGAGTTCTCCATGTCGCCGTAGTTCTGCAGCACGCTCCGGAAGCCGGTGGCGTAGGACACGGGAACGTTCAGCAGCAGGTCGCTGGAAACCTTCTTGTACCACTCCAGCGTACCCGTGACGCGGTTGCCCCACACCGCGTAGTCCACGCCGACGTTGAAGGCGTCCTGGGATTCCCAGGTGAGCATGGTGTTCGGCACCTGAGACGGTCCCGAGCCCGGCAGGTTGTAGTAGGTCGGGCTGAACCCGTACAGCCCCTGCCACTCGTAGGAGCCGATGTCCGCGTTACCGATCTGACCGAAGGAGCTCCTCAGCTTCATGTAGTTGATGAAGTCGTGGTCCTTGAGGATGGAGTTGGTCAGGGTGTAGCCCACCCCCAGCGACCAGAAATTCCCGTACCTGCTGTCGGGACCGAACTTGGACGACCCGTCCCGCCGGGCCGAGGCGGAGATGAAGTAGGTGCCGTCGTAGTCGTAGTTCGCCCGTGCGAACATGGACATGAACGAGTACGCGAGGCGGTCCGAGGACCCCTTGATGACGGCCGCGCTCGCGCCCGTCTTCAGCCAGGGATGGGCGAACCCTTCACCGTAGACGTTGACCCGGTCGCGGGTGGTCTTGCTGGCCTCGAAGCCCGCCACCGCGTCCACGTTGTGCTTGCCGCGGAAGGCGTCCACGAAGTTCACCGTGTTCGTGCCCTGCCAGCTCAGAACGTCCGACCGGCTCTCGTCGAACAGCCCCCCGACGTTCCTGCCGTCGCCGAAGCGCGGGTTCTCGTACATGTAGTCGTCGACGTTGTAGATGTCGAAGCTCCACGCCGAGGAAGCCGAGAACCTGTCGTCGAACTGGTAGGTGCCGGTCAGGTTGTCGATGATCCGGTCCGTCTGCCGCTCCCAGATGTCCGTCCTCAGCCCGCCCACCGGGTGCGCCGCACCCATGATCTCGGTGTGCTTGGCCCAGTACTGGCCCTCCTCGTCGAACATGGGGATGACGGAGGGCGTGAACACGACCTGGTAGAACGGCGCCTGGAACGAGGTGCCGTCCTCGTGGGCGTTCTGCTTCGTGTGCGCCACGCTGATGTTGTTGGCGAGCTTGAACTTGTCGGTGAGCTGCGCCGTGAGGTTGGCCCGCGACGCGAAGCGGTCGAAGCCGGTCGAGATGACCACGCCGTCCTGCTGGAAGACGCTCCCCGACACGAAGTACGTCAGCCTATCCGTGCCGCCCCTGGCGCTCAGGTCGTACTGCTGCGTGACGCCCGTCTCGGTGATGAGGTCCAGCCAGTTGTTGTCCTCCTGGACCGGGAACTGCTTCTGGAACTGGATCTCGGCGTTCTCCGGGGTCATGCCGGCGTTGACGCGCGCCTCGATGTAGAACTCGTGGTATTCCGCCGCGTTCAGGGGTTGATGGAGGTTGTTGAAGGCCAGGCTCGAGAACCCCGACTGGTACTTGAGCTCGAGCTTGGGCGCGGCCTCGCGGATGGTGCCGCCGGCCACGCCGCCCTTGGTGGTGATGAGGATGACGCCGTTGGCGCCACGGGAACCATAGATGGCCGTGGACGCGGCGTCCTTC
Organism: Longimicrobiales bacterium; assembly: GCA_035477395.1. Classification (GTDB taxonomy): domain Bacteria; phylum Gemmatimonadota; class Gemmatimonadetes; order Longimicrobiales; family Gaopeijiaceae; genus SZUA-318. Next base: position 24,887 of record DATIKQ010000050.1, on the reverse strand, counting down.
AGGACCACGACGCTCTCGATGTCGTTGGGGTTGAGGGACGAGAGCGGGTTGGCGGTGCGGCCCGCGTTGTCGAACGCCGTCATGCCGATGCCGTCGCCGTCGTTGAAGAGCGGGATGCCGTCGATGACGTAGAGGGGCTCGCTCCCTGCGGTGATGGAGCCGACCCCGCGCACCCGGACGTTGATGCCGCCGCCCGGCGTGCCGTCCGAGGAAGTCACCAGGACGCCGGGTGCGCCCTGCAGCGCGGTCTGGAAGCTCGTGGTGGAGAGCTGGGTGAGCTTCTCGGTCGAGACGGACAGCATGGAGCCGGTCACGGCCTCTTTGCGGGCCGATCCGTACCCGGTCACCACGATCTCGTCCAGCTTGAGCGGGTCCACGGACAGCACGGCGTTGACCGTGGCGGTCTGGCCGGCTGCAACGGTGACCTGCATGCGCTGGGTGGTGTAGCCGATGTAGCTGAACTCGATCTGGTGCGTCCCCAGCGGAGCGCGCTCGATGGTGAACGCTCCGTTCACCCTCGACAGCGTTCCGACCCGGGTGCCGACCAGGTATACGTTGGTGCCGGCAAGGGGCTTGCCCGTGCCCTCCTCGACCACCGTACCGGTGATGGTGCCGCGGGTCTCCTGTGCGGAGACGGCCTCGGCCATGATCCCGCCGAGCAGGATCAGGAGGATGAGCCCCAAGAGGCCTGCAACACGCAGTCTCCTGACGTTGACCATTAGGTAGGTCCTCTTCGTTCTGAAGGGTTGGAGATGCCGGCGGCGGAATGGCACGGGAAGGCTGCCCGGGCCTCGCTCGCTGGTCGCCTTCGCCGTCGGTTTGTCGGGATCGTGCAGGAGAGGGCAGCCTCGTGAACTCCTGGCTCACGGCGCTGCATCGTAGGCTCGGGAGGCCGGGCGGCCCCCTTCGGAAAGCCTACTTGGGCTTCGACTGGACCTCGCCCAGCCAGCGCAACCCGGTTGAGGGGCTGCATGTATTACCGTCGATTTGCCGACCTGGATCGGCACCATAGGTGGCTCCTCCCCCCCCACATGCATCGATCCTACGCGCCCCGGATGGCCTGCGCAAAGGCGCCCGGCCGCATCCCGACCCAGGAATCGCGGGCAGGGATTTCTCCCTCCATCGATGGCGGAACATACCTTACGTATGTGATGCTATACCGAGCGGTCGCGGGGGTAGCCACCGCCCTGCTCCTGTCGGCCTCCGGCGGCCGCGCGAGGCGGATGATCACGCCGGCACCGCGTCTCCGTCGGACCCGACGCGCTCCCTGCCCAGGTTGATGAGCGTGACCGCCACCACGATGATGGTGCCGCCCAGGAAGGTGCGTGCCGTGAGGGGCTGGTTCAGCACCAGCGCCGCGAGGAGCGCCGTGAAGAAGGGCTCCACCGTGGACATGATCGCCGTGCGCACCGGTCCGAGGAGGGCGAGGCCCTTCAGGAAGAGAATGAAGGCAGCCACGGTGGAGACGAGCGCCAGCCCGACGATCGCGCCCCACCCGGACGCCCCGTGCGGCGGCACGAGGGAGTGGAGCAGGAGCGCGAGGAGCCCCGACAGGATCGCCGCACCCACCGAGATCCATGCCGACGCCACCGTGGGGGCGACGCCCGTCTGGAGTTTTCCGATGAGGGGAAGGAACACCGCGTAGACCCACGCCGCCCCGATGGAGAGAGCGACGCCCTTGAAGCTGAGCCCCCCCGAGAAGGGCGAGCCGATCATCACGGTCAGTCCGACCATCACCAGGGCCAGCGCGGCCACGCGTAGGCGTGTAAGGCGCTCAGCGCCCGTCGCCGCCGCCAGGAGCGTGACCCACACCGGGTAGGTATAGAAGAGGAAGGACACCGTCGCCGCCGGGAGATAGCCGAGCGCAGTGAGCGCCAACCAGGTGAGGAGCACCTGGCCCACCGCGCCCACCGACGTGATCGCGGCGATCCGGCGCCCCGGCAGGGCGAGCCCGCGCGGTCCCCCCACCAGCGCCACCAGCGCGAGGGCGGCCAGGAGATAGCGGACGAACAGGATCGTCTCGAGCGACGCCCCGTCCCCTGTGGCCACGAGCGTGAAGATGGGGACCGCCCCGAAGCCCAGCACGCTCGCGACGACGAAGAGGCTGGCCTTCAGGGTGACGGAGCGGGTCGTGCCAGTCGTCAACAGGGGCCCCTCAGGAAGGACGGAGAAAGAGACTCAACCTATCCACGTCTGCCGCTGTGGACGACTCCGGAGAACGGGCAACCTCGTGCGCGGCGGGGTCGCAGACGTCACCGGCCGCCGCCCACCTCCACCTTCCGCAGCTCGTCCAGGAGGATCCGCATGGTACCCCGGGCCGCCTCCTCGGCCACCTGCCGGATGAGCGCCGGGTCCGTGTCGTCCCCCACCTCGTAGACGAGGCCGGGGGCCTGGTCGAAGTCGCGGTACACCCAGTTCCGGGCCTGGGGCGTGCCCTCCAGCGTCGTGGGCGAGTCCCTCACCTCGTAGTGGGGGAGCGAGGTCCGGAGGTGATCCAGCCAGCGGTCCGTGACGCCCGCCGGCTTCGTCTCGAGGCTCCGCTCCAGGGTGTAGAACACGTCGCGGCCGGTGGAATGGAAGTCGGCGAAGAACCAGAGCTCGGAGCCCGGCTGCGCCATGAAGCGGCGGGCCTCGTCGCGGACCGCCTGGGGCTCGGGCTGGTGGAACGCCACCCAGTCCCGGTTCAGGTCCACGCCTCCCGTGTTGTGGCGCCAGTGCCCCAGGTCCACGCCGTCGGGGTTCACCAGCGGGATGACGTGGATCTGGAATCGCCCCCGGAACTCCCGGGCCAGCGGCGAATCGCCGAGCATCTCCTCCACGAACGGGACCAGTGCCTTGGTGCCCGTCACCTCCGGGGGATGCTGCCGCCCGATGAGCAGGACGTGGCGGGTCGCGCCGGGGTCACCCGCGTGGACGAGCCGGATGGGACGCCCGCCGGGGGTGGTGGCGATCACCCGCGTGGTCACGCCCGGACGGGCCGTCAGCCCCTCGATCCACTCCCGGAACCAGGAGGACGTGCGCATCTCCTGCCCTGCCACCCAGAGCGTGTCCGGCCCGATCGGCAGGCGCACGACGGCGCCCCGCGTCACGGAATCCCGCTGCACCAGCACGGAGTCGAGGTCCGTCCACGCCGCCTCGCCGAGCCGGCGCAGCTTCGGCCAGTACCGGTGCCGCCCGTCCTCGTAGGTGAAGCGCACCGTGACGGTGTCGGCAGTCCGGGCCCACACCTTGAACGCGTACCAGGCGCTGTTGTTGATGGGCGCGTTCTCGGGGCGGTTGTGGATTACCAGGACCGAATCGCCCTCCATCCAGGCGTCGCTGAAGCGCCCTCCCTCCAGCTCGTTGCTCACCCAGACGCCCCGCTCCAGGAAGCCGATGGTGCGGCGGTGCGTCTCCGTGATCGGCCGGGTCGCGGAGATGTCCCGCTCCGCGGGAGCGGCCGGGGACGGCGACGGGTTGCCGGCGCAGCCGGCCAGCACGAGGAGCGCGGCGGACGCGCAGATGGGGCGAAGAGGTGCGGGAGCCATGGGTACCGAGGTGAAGGAAGACGTCGGAGTGGCGCGGGGCCGGGTCGGTCACGGCCTCTGAGAACCTAACATCCGCCAGCCATTGCGTTACTCTTCCAAGGAGACACGCAAAGCGAGCGAACCGTCCCGGGGAGGGGTGGAGCGATGTCCAACGTCAGAAAGCCGCGGGATGTGCAGTCGAGCGAAGCCCCCCAGAATCGCAAGCGGAGGGAGAAGGTCCGGCTGCAGGCCGAGAAGAACCGCGCGAAGGCGGAGGAGAGGCGCGCCAAGGACGTGAAGGCGGTGCTCTCCCGCGACACCCACAAGGATCCGCCGAGCGACGCGGCCGGCGAGGCCGGCGGGAAGCCCGTCGGCTGAGGGCAACGTCGGTAGCCGCAGACGACTGAGGATGGCCCGGAGGGCCACCGCAGGTCCACTCCCGACCTCACGCTTGTCAGGCGGACAGGTCTACGGCGCTGATTCCGGTAAGTTCTCGGTTTTCAACGCGTTTCCCCACGATCTGCCCGGAGCCAGAAGCAGCTCGTTGGGGGCGTTCTCGGCGTGAAGTGGCACCGGAAGTGGCACCAGCTCAACCGGTCGTTCCGAGGTAGATGCCCGTGCGACCCGAGCACGGCCACCTCCCGGGCGCCTTGTGGTCGCGCAGGCGGGTGTCGTATCGGTCCCGGTAGAACCGCTTCTGGCAGACCGGGCACTGGATCACGTGCCTGATCTGGCCAGGCCGCGCTCCGACCCGCGGCTTCTTCCGAGCGGGACCCGTTGGCACCAAGAGTGTCCTAGCCGCCCCGCGTGCCGCCACGCCGATTCCGCCGGCACCCATCTCCGTGGCGTAGCGCGGCACGAATGACTCGTCTGTCACGCGGACATTGCGGATGCGGTCGATGCGGAAGGACCGGTGACCGGACTGATGAAGATCGAAGACCCCGAGGAGTGTGTTGCCTTCCATGGTCCGGTAGAGGGTGTAGGGCTCCACCCTCCTCCTGCTGAAGCGCCCACGCTCGTCCGTGTAGTCTAACTCGACGACAAGCCGACTCTGGGCGGCGTAGCGAAGGAGCTCCACAGGGCTTCCACCCCATGTGCGCATGGTTGGGGGCGGGGTCCAAGAGGTTCTCCCCCCCACAGCGGACGGCAGGGAGGCCAACGCCCTCGGTGGTGCGGCTCCTTCGAGCCAGGCGAACAGGTCCTCGAGCTCGTTCCAGAAGACCGACCACGGCGGCAACTGGGGGAGCTGGTGGCCCAGCATGCTCTTCCACTCGCTCTCCAGCTCCCCGCGCGTGGGCGAGTCCCGTAGTTGCGCGAATGTGGGAACCGAAACGCCCTTACGCTCGCACTTCTCCACCAAGAGGGGCCTGAGATCCTCGGCGTCAGGTCTCACGTCGGAGCGACGGAAGAGGCTGATGATGTCGTAGAGATCCCGAGGCCGACCGCGCTCCCCCATCGCCCGGAGCTTCTCCGCGAAGACCTCCGCGAAGGAGTAGCACAGAACGGTCGCCGGCTCCGGAAGCCCGTCGTCGTAGGAGTGTGCGATCTGCCTCCACTCGGCGTCACGGCAGACCCGCTCCTCGCCATCCAGGTCGAGCTTCACGCTGGCCGGACCGGGTGTCCCGCGCGGCCCGATGTAATAGACGCGGCCTTCGGCCGCCCGGCGGCCCGGCCGGAGGCGGAGCCTGGGCGCTTCCACCGTGAGGTCGATCCCGGACGCATCGTACACCCGATCCAGAACCGCTCGGAGGGCCGGGAGCACTTCGTCGGGGGCGATCGGACCGGTGTCGAGCACCGTGAAGTCGAGATCCTCCGAGAACCGATACGTCTCGAGGTAGCACTTCTTGAGGCAGGTGCCACCCTTGAAGACCCAGCGCCCACGAAACGTGGGCTCCGAGCCAATGCCCCAGAGGATCCACCCGAGGACGTAGTCCTTTTCGACCACGTCCTCGCGGAGCCCCCATTCCTGGACACGCTCGTTGAGACTGACGCGCGAGATCATTCGGCCGTCCGCCCGACGGTGACGTTCGCCATCAGATTCCAGCGGGCAACGCGGTGCCCCCCTTCGGGTCCGGACGGGTCGAGGCGGACGACCCCCTTGCTCATGCGCCGCTCCGCCTCTTCGAGGACGTCCGATGCCGGGAGGTCGAGGCGCTCGATCAGGAAGCCGAGCCGCTTGTAGACGGAGCGGTTGCCCAGGCGCGCCGCGTAGTTGAGCAACTGCTCGTCATCGCGGAGCTCCCCCTCGAACCACTCGCGCACGACATCGCTCACATGACGGATACCGCCGCCGAGCTCCGGCTCATCCAGAAGATCCAAGACCGTGCGGGCCGGATCGGACACGTCGATCCGCACGTCCCCGCGCCACACTCCACGGGTGCCGAACATCCTCTCCGCTTTGATCACCTTGACCCTGTACGTCGTTCCCTGGATGGAGGGAGTCCGGTCGCGAAGCCACCGTGTACTGATCACGGCGACGTCCCGGAACAGCTGATCCGTCAGGCCCCAGTGCTCGCAGGCGCTCCAACCGCCCACGTAGCACGGGGCGAACAGCCGGGCCGCGACGACCCATGGGTCGGTGGTCCATTCGGAGGGTCTCGCTGCCTCCATCGGTACCGCCGCGTAGAGCCCCGGCCGGATCCTGGTCAGCCAGCCTCGCCTCGCGAGGTACGCAAGGAAGCGCCGCGCGCGGGGCGCGGACATATCCAAGGCGGCCGAGGCGTTCTCCACCGTGAACGGGCCGGGACCCGAGCGGAGCAGACGCGTGAGACATCCGCGGTTCTCGGCGTTGATTCCGCGTCCAGCGCTGGATAACAATGTTGTATTACGGTCCACGACATGGAACGTACAACAACATTACTGTCTCGTCAATCAGGCCGGTCCGATCCGCCGCTTGGACGGCCGGGGTCTTCGATCCCGACCCGCGCGTCCACCTGCACCATACACAACTGGCACCAGCCCGTGCCACACGGTCATGCGAAAGCGCCGCCGGCCCTGGATGAGGCCTGCGGCGCTTCGCTTTCCACTCAGTGGGCCTGGGTAGACTCGAACTACCGACCTCACGCTTATCAGGCGGATGGGGCTGCGGTTCCGATTCCGGTAAGTTCTCTGATTTCCACGCGTTACCCCGCGACTTGCCCGGGGTCGGGGGCCGCTCGCTGCGGGTGTTCTCGGCGTGAAGTGGCACTGGAAGTGGCACCGAGTCTCGTGACGTCGGCAGACACCCCGCGCCCCGTAGCGTCTGAGGGGCCTACCCGCGGAAGGTCGGCGTTCCTAGGCTTTCTTCGGGAAGCGGCCAAACCCGGGGCCCAATCGCCGCACTGGCCAGCCGGTTCCCACGGGCAACGATCTGCTCCTCAGTCCAGGCTTCCTCCTTCAGATCCTCATCGAAGATCTCCAATCCGGTGCCGTACCGCATGAGGCCGGGGCGCTTCTTCGTGCCCTCCTTCTTCTGACGCCATCCGGAGTCCCGGATCTCGCGATTCAGTGCGGACGAAAGCAATGTCAGATTGCCCAGCTTCCGCAACGTCTTGTTCCGAAGGTCGACTCGGTCCTCTGGAACCGAGTCCCAGTGGTTCCGCCACTTCTTGGGCATCACGTGCTCGAGCGTATAGTGCGGATAGCCGGCGAGGGTCGTCGTGTGTCGCTCCTCATCTCTGATGGATGCCTCAATGAGGTACAGCACCACTCTCGCCTGCTGGTTCGTGAGGTTGGTCTCCTGAAAACCCCGGCGAACCGCGTCGTCACTCGGTAGCTGCGCGCCCGGATCCTCCGCCTCCCGAAGGCGACGTACGAGACCGGCCGCCGTATTCACATCCGCCCGCGCAAGCTGAACAAAGAACCGGTTGTAGTGCTTGTTGGTTTCGCCCGCGATCAGCCGCCGCATGACGAAGCTTTCAACGAGGCGCAGCATCGAAGCTCGCTCCTTCGCGTCACCCACCGTGCGCATCACGTGAAGGAAGTACGGCAGAACCGTCGTCATCTGTAGGCCGAAGACCAGGAGGTTCATGCGGCCCTCGGCGTCGCTGGGGTCGAGAGGGTCGTTCAGGGACTCCGGATCGACGGCGCTCCGATAGGTGTCCCCCGCGGCCGTAAGGCCTCGAATGAACGTGGCTCGATCATCGACTCGTTGCTGCAGATGCTTCTTGTACTCCGAAAAGAGAGCGCCAACGCGCATCTCGTCGGGCACACCCGGCTGCGTAACGAGGAAGGATTGCAGGAAGAGATCGATGTTCTGCCGCCGGAGACGCCCCGCCGTTACCGGCATCGACCAGTACTGCCTCCGACCCTCGTCGGTCTCGAACGCGGGGAGCCAGGTGGTCTCAAACAGATGAAGGTCCGATCGATCGAACAGCTCGTTCTTCAGGAGCTCGGCCGTGGTGAGATCGACTCCGAGGGAGTTGATCGTATCGAAGATCTGCTGCTCGTCCTCGTCCTGTCCAAGGTCGATCCCCACGAAGTAGACGTGATTGATCAAGTCCATGGGATCGAGGTGGGCCAGTTCCTTGGCCCGCGACCTGAAGTAGTCGAAGGCTCCAAGCACGAGATTCCCGGCAGCCCGCTCCCGGACCACCTTGTTCAGCGTGCCACCGAGGGCAGCCTCGAATACCTCGATGTCGTTCCTGTTGTGCCGAAGGGTGACCTGCCCGGCGAGGTTGAAGAACACCTGTCCGAACAACTCCGCCTGCTTCCTCGCATCGCAGAGCACCCGAAAGAAGAGAGCGAGGGACGTGAGCCGCTGCTGGCCGTCGATAACAAGCCTGGCATCGCCCACCTTCGCATCCGAACTCGTTCCCTTCTGCTTCAGAATGATCGAGCCGAGAAAGTACCCCTCCTTCCTCTGGCTCACGGCGATCAGGTCGTCCGCGAACCGCTCCCAGTTCTCTTTCTTCCAGACGTAGGAACGCTGGAAGAACGGGATCTCAAGGGTCCTCGCCCGATTGAAGACAGTCGTGATGTCACGCTTTCCAGCTTCCACGGATCCAACCCCCAGCGTTGTGGGAAATCACTGACTTCCGGCCCCCTTGGGGCAGGATACCCACCAAGCCCGTCTCAAACACGCCCTGGCTTCTACCCGCCCTCGCGCCTCTGGCCCACCCGTGGCAAGCACGCCACGGACCAGTGGACGGACGGTGCCCTGCGCGATCTGTTCGAAGTGAGTGTCACAAACTGATCCCCTCCTCCCCACCCGCCAACATCCGCCCAACATACGTGTTCCGGTCCTCATCCTGGAACAGCACGTGCCGCTCGAGCATCTCCGTCTTCTTGATCCCCCACTGCTTCTCCATCACGTGCGAAGGCGTGTTCGAGACGATGAAGGAGTCCAGGGTCACCGTCGGGTCGCCGAGGCGCGTCTCAATCTCCTTGATGGTCTCATGGAAGCTGATCTTGGGGTCGGCGAGGGGCACGTTGCGGATCCCCTTCGGATCCACGAAGGCGATGCGCTGATGCGCCTCCAGGAGCTGCCAGACGATGAAGTCCGGATGGAAGTTGCCCGCCTCGAAGAACCCCACACCCTTCCCGCGGCTCCGGTTACGGAGGAGGTATAGGTCGCGCCCGGTGAAGAACCCGGGGTTGGCGTCGTGGAACGCCTTCAGGTCCTCCACGAAGCGGCGCTCGCCGCGGTTCAGGGAGGTGGGCATCACCTCCACGACGCTGCTGTCGATGGCCAGAAGCGGCTCGTAAAGGTGCCGCCCAAACGCAAACGCCTTGATACCACGGAACTCAAGGTCCTTGAGCTTGCCATCCTCGATGGCTGACTTCAATTCCTCCAGCTTCTCGACGATCTCCTCCTCGGACTTCTCGATGAGGATCCGATAGCCGTACTCCACGCCCCCTTCGTGGGCGACGCTCGGGAAATTGGGATCGTCGTCCTGGAGGTCCTGGTACTCCAGGTGCGGGAGTTCCCATTCGCGCTTACGGAAGGTGTAGTAGCGCTTCGTGTACTCCTTCAACAGTGCCAGCGCCAACTCCTCCCAGAGGCGGACCCTCGAATAGGAGTCCAAGCTCAGCTCAGAGTCCGGAATCAGGAGCCGGTACCAGCTCGTGTCCGTGAGGAGTTGCCGGATTCCCGCGCGCGCCTGGTTGAGGTTGTGCCACCCCCGCTCCGCCTTGAAGCGTTCGAGCTCGAAATAGAGGCGGTCCACGTCCAGGAATGCGACGTGCCGCCCGGTGAGCCACGCTTGGTTGGGCGCACCCTCGTCCTCCGCACCTCCCACGCCACTCGACTTCATGGCCTGGATCCGGGGATACCAGTTGAGGACCACCGGGTTCTTCCGGAGGTACTCGGTGCGCTCCTCGCGGTCGGGATCGGGGGGCTGGACGGTGGGAATGGGTCCATGCTTCCGGAATGGGTCGCCGAACGCGGTGCTGACGCCGTTGATCTCCTTCTTCAGCCGGACTGTCTTCAGCGGCTGAGTGCCCAGGTTCCTGACGATGGGGAGGAAGAACTCGACCCGGTCGTCGTCGGTCGGGAGCCCCTCTTCCTCCAGGAAGTCGCGGAACTGGGCCATGTAATCGGCCCGGATCCCGAAGATGTGCAGGGTCTCCAGCGTCTCGACGTGCTTGGGCCGGTCGAGACCTTCGGGGAGCGTGGCCCTCCCGCTCCGCTTCAGACTCATCTGGTGTCCCTTCAGGCGGACGCCACGCCCGAAGAGCTGGATGATCTGGGCCCCTTCGCCCCGCCCGATGTTCATGAGCCCCATGGTGCTCACGCGCCAACTGCTCCATCCCTCCGTGAACTTCCTGGAGCCGATCAGCACGTTGAGCGTCGAGTCGGCCCGATCCAGCTCCTGAAACAGCGATCCGGAGAACTCCCGCTCGGCGGTCAGGATCCCCTCCTGCTCGCACAGCCTCACGAGCTTGGCGTCGTCCCCGACGTTGATGACGCCGAAGGGGTCGTTGTCGCCGATGCGGACGGCGACCTCCCCCGTGGCGCCCTTCAGGTTCTCCACGTGGAGCGCCCCGCCCCCGGGTGCGTTGAACAACACTTCCAGGGTCTCGTCGAAGAACTGCTCGGGCGTGAGCCCCGCTCCGTTCAGATAGGGGAACCGTCCGGCGAAGAGGTTTCGGCCGGCGGCGGTCACCAGCCCCTCGCTCAAGACCCGGCGGATGCGCTCCACGGTGCCCGCCCGATCCGCCACGTAGCCGGCCAGGAAGCGAAGGATTTCGACAATGTCGGGGAATTCTCTGGTCTCCCGAGTCGCCGTGACGCTCCCTCCGACGAACACCCAGAGCGGCCGCTCCAGTTTGAACGGGCGGAATTCGGCCTCTCGCTCCCGGTGCAGCTTCTGCTGCTGGAAGAAGGCCAGCAGGCATGCCGTCATGTACGTCTTCAGCCACTCGGCGTCGCTGTCGTCCTCGAGGTTCAGGATCTGGTAGTCCTTCCCGAAGCCGTCCCCGTAGAACCACCGGTAGGAGTAATCGAAGAGCGTGTTGCGTGCGTACTGCTCTGTGAGCTTTGTGTTCCCTTTGAAGGCTTGCCCGAAAGTAGCCGAGTACTCGAAGGAGAAGCCCTTCTCGCAGAGGGAGTTCCGGTGCGTCATCCACGTGCCGCCACCCCCGCTCGAGGCGCCCCGGTGTCCCTCGTCCACCAGCACCAGGTTGTTGCCCTCGAAGGCCTCCACGGCGACGGTCTTCTCGCCCATCTCCTCCCGGAGCTTGGTGACCTCCAGAATCTCCACCGTCTCTCCGGCAAAGAGGCCCCGGCCGTCCTTGTCGAAGATCTCGGCCTGGATCCCGGCCTTCTCGAACTCCCCCAGGTGTTGCTGCGACAACCCCTCGTTCGGCGTGAGGAGGATGATCCGGTTCAGCTCGCGGCCACGGCCGTGGGCGTCGAGAAAGCGGCGGTACTGGAGGATGTGGGCGTGCATGAGGAGCGTCTTTCCGCTCCCGGTGGCCATCCAGAAGGCCAGCTTGTTGAGCTGCTCGCGGGCGTCGCCCGCCGGGTCCAGGGGGGGAATCCGGTTCCCCTCATCCACGTCCGCGTTGAATGCCTCGATCCGCTCGTTCAGGGCGGTGCGAACGGCATCCGGGTCCCGGAAGTAGCGGTCCAGGTAGACCTCGGTGAAGAGGAGCGCCAGGTACTGGAAGTACTTCCAGACGATGGGCGCGTCCCCACGCGTGATGCGCCTTTCGTTCAGCCGGCGCGTCACCGAAACGATGGCCCGGTCGTACTCGAGCAGGACCGGGTCGGGGAGCGTCGGCCGGGCCTCGGCGGGCAGGTGGAGGCACAGGGCGTGATGGAAGTGGTGGGTGTTCTCGGCATCCAACCCCTCCAGCGTCTCGCCCTTCAGGTGCTCGGCGAGCTCCTCGAAGCGCTCCACGCCGAAGAGGCCGAGCAACCACTGGTGCAGCACCAACTTCCGTCCGAAGGGGAGCTGGGCGGTTCGGTTCCGCCGACGTCGGGGTCCGGGGGGCATCAGCTTTCTCCCCTGCCGTTGCCGCTCACGCGTTGAACGCAAACCACATTGTCGCTCACTTTGTGGACATAAGTGAGCAACAACATCCCGGGCGGGGTCAGGGTCATCCGAACACCTCCCGGCCTTCCACGATGTTCAGAAGCGCGGGGAACGCCAGGATCGCGGCCCGCCGCCCCCGCCCGGGCCTGATGTCCTTGATCACCCCCTCGTCGCGGAGCACACCGAGGAAGCGCCGGGCGGTGGGAGCCGGAATCCCGGAGTGCTGGACGAAGACAGGCGCGCTGAAGACGGGCCGCGAGAAGATCCAGTCCAGGGCTCGGACGGCGTGCTGGGACCGGGTCATGGCCGGCAGGCGATGTTTCAGGTCAGTGTAGAGGTCCAGGATGGCCTGGGTGCGCAGCAGGTTGTCCTCGGCTTGCACCCGAACCCCCTCGATGAAGAACCGGCACCAGCCGGTCCAGTCGCCGTCCCGGGAGACCGCCAGGAGCCGCTCGTAGTACTCGTCCCTGCGAGCCTCGAGCCAGGCACTCATGTAGAACATGGGGCGCCGGATCAGACCGCGTTGCCAGAGGAAGAGGGGCACGAGCATGCGCCCGAGCCGCCCATTCCCGTCCAGGAAGGGATGCAGCGCCTCGAACTCGGCATGGAGCACAGCGAGCTGGACCAGCCGGTCCGGCGTCTCCTCGTGGATATGCCGTTCCCACCGGTCCATGGCGTCAGGGAGCCGATCCGCCGAGATGGGGATGAACCGCGCTTCCTCCATCGAGCACCCCGGGGGGCCGATCCAGTTCGGGATGCGCCGGTACTCGCCCGGGGCCTTGTTCTGCCCACGAACCCCCTGCAGGAGTGTCCGGTGCGTCTCGCGGACGAGCCGTTGGGAGAGCGGCAACTCGCCGAGCAGGCGCTCCGCCTCCCGCATGGCCGCCCGGTAGTTCTGCACCTCGTGGATGTCCTCGCGCCGCTCGGGCGAGGCCGCCTCGTGCCCGGCCTCGAACTCGAGGACCTCACCCATGGTGGCCTGCGTGCCCTCGATGCGGGACGACAGCACGGCCTCCTGCGTGGTGAGGGGCGCGAGGAGCACCCCGGCCTCCGGGATCCAGGCGAGCATCCCGTCGTAGCGGGCCACCGCCGCGGCGGCCGGCCCCAGGAGCGGGATGAGCTGGGGCCAGTCAAGCACCTCCGGAGGGAAGCCCCCGGTGTGGTAGCGGACGGGCGGCATCAGACCCTCTCCATGTCGAACATCAAGCGGTGGAAGTCTTCCTCGATGAGCCGCACCTTCCAGGTGTCGTCGGGCGCCTTGAGGTTCTCCAGGTTGTTGCCGCCGTTCACCCAGATGACGTCGAACTCGCTGTCCTTGCTCGAATACCCCTGCTTCTTGAACCACTCCTCCAGGACCAGGTTGTCCTCTTCCACGCCCTCGGGCGCGTCCTCCCCCGGCCTGTTCCGCCAGATGACCAGGGCCCGCCGCCCGTCGGGCGTGGTGCCGGTGACGGTGCGGAACCACCACCGGCCGTCCGTGTCCTCGCGGAGGCGCCCGTCCAATAGGAGCCGGCGCGGCGCGTCCTTCGGGAGGTCCGCGTCGTCGTCCCGGCTGAACGACGCGGCGAAGCGCCGGGGCGCGGCGATGTGCTGGACCGTGAGACCGATCAGCCAGTTGAACGTCTCCAGGAGGTCCACGTTCACCTCCCGGGTCTCGTCGGAACCCGGCCGCTTCACCTTGAGGCGGTATGCGGTGGGATCGGTGAAGGCGTCCACGTTCAGGAGCGATTGGCTCCCGCGGGTCTCGACGTCGAGCATGTAGCGGAGGACGTACTGCTCCCGCAGTCCGTCGGCCCCCTGCGCGGGCGCCAGATCCAGAAGCCCCTGCTGCTCCTCCGTCCGTCTCAGTTCGAGGTTGTTGAGCGTGTCCTCGTAGGATTCGAGGCGGATCACCTTCATGATCCGTGGGCTCCGCTCGGCCTCCTCCGGCGTAGCCAGGCGCTTCGGCTTTCCGTCCTTCCACTCGGGGGTGTAGGTCACCTTCTTCAGGCGGGGAAGGAGCACGGTGTCGAAATGGTCCCCCATCTCGACCAGGATGAACCGCATTGGGACTCCAGTCGCGCGAACGATCTCTGTGACGCTCTGCGCCGTGGTGCCCGATCCCGCGAAGTAGTCGAGGACAGTGGACTCCGGCGCACTCGCGAATGACAGCAGCCGACGCAACAGCTGGGGCGGCTTGGGGTTGTCGAACGAAGCATCAGTGCGCCCAAACTGTGATTGCAGGGCGTAGGCCCCGAGACGTCCATCAAGATCCAACACGCTGCGGAAGGAGTCCTTGAAGTCGTTGAGGTAAAGCTTGATCTGGACGATGCGGTTCTCGTCCGGCCCGTAAATGAGACGGTCCTTTTCGATGAAGTCACGTCTCATGGTAGTCTCGGGGAATCTGTACCCATTTGCGGGCATCCGCATGGGCTTCCCGGACCGGGGATGGAGAATCTCGTACTCGTAGCCGCCGGGGTGGGGGTTGTGTACACTCTGGGAGCCAGTGTAGACCCCGTTGTCGTCAACGAACTTGTAACGGTCAACTTCGCCCAACAGTGAAGCGTTGTCTTTGATGAAGTTCCTTAAGGCAGCCTGGGTTGCCTGCCGCCCGGCACCTTGCTCGATTAGGCGTTCGTATTCTCCGAGTAGCAACTCCTTTGAATCCGCGAAATCATTCTTCCAAACGGAGTCCGCAGCGCTGATATCTCGAACGTGGCATTGAACGTATTCATGTTCGATGGCTATTCGGGTGGGGTTGTTGTCGCGGGCGTTGCGCCAGACGACAGTGCCTACCCTGTTGGTGGCGCCGAATGCCGCGTCCATAAGCCAGTGGAGTTGCCGAAACTCGTTGTCATCAATGGAGCATAGAAACGCAGCATCGTTACGTAAGAGGGGAAGGCACGATGAAACACGTTCCTGCATCATCGAGAGCCATGAGGCACTTCGATATGCGTCCTTGTATGGGAACCCGTCCTTTCCTGTGTTGTACGGCGGATCGATATACACGCACTTTACCTGTTCACGATACCGCGACTGCATCATCTCCAACGCCTGAAGATTCTCGCTGTGGAACAGCACGCCGTCTCCCTGAGCATCGAGATGCGCAATCGAGGCCAGCAGCCGTTCCGTGAGTTCCCCCCCGAAGTGCCGCGTATCCACCATCAACGACGGACACGCCTTCAGGAACTCGACCGTGAGCGGCTCGCTGTACCCCGGCTTGACCAGGTCGCCGACGACCTCATCAATGGCGCACAGCCTCACCCACTCCTCCCGCTGTGCCTCGTTCGCGGCGATCTCCGGATAGAACTCCTCCGGGATCACCCCGAGCCGTATGCAGTACGACGTCTCGACGACGAACTTCTTCTTGAGCCAGAGTTTCTTCTGGAAGTCCTCGAGCTGGGCCAGGAAGTCGACGACCTTCCCGGCGATCCGGCGGATGACGCGGATCTTGGAGAGGTACTGCTCCACCCGGGGCGCCGTCTCGGACTCCACGTCGTCGAGGTGCATGACCTCGTTCTTGATGTAGAAGTCCAGCTCCCGGCGGAGGAACCCGCCGAGATCCTTGTGGATGAAGTAGTCGAAGGTGTTCCGCCCCGTGTAGCGGTCCACGTGGACCCGAAGGCGCGTGGCGTCGGACTCCGTCCCGTCGGAGCGGACATGCTTCGCCCCCAGTACCCGGAGCCACTCCATTAGCGACGCGTCGCTCGTGGCGAGGATCGCCGTCTCGGCCGCAGCGTTCAGGTCTCTCTGCTTCGCCGGGTCCGGCTGGTAGGTGAACCGCACCACCAGCTCCCCGTCCTCCAGCCTTACGGGGGGATCCTCGGCCAGCTTGAAGCGGCGTTCCTTCCCCGCCGCCTCCTTCACGTTCCCGTGCTCCCCTTCCTCCGCGTCCACCAGGCGGAAATGGACGCGTATGGGGTTGGCCTCATTCTCGGGCCGCAGGCGGAAGGCGTAGTCCCGGAGATACTCGCTGGTCTTGATGTAGTATTGGTCGGCGTTGGCCCAGTGGAGCTTGACCTCCTCTCCTTCGTACGGGATCGCGTAGACGCCGGGCTTGTAGACGCGCCGCGACAGGAAGTCGCCGTCCGAGTAGTAGCGCCGGAAGAAGCTGTACAGGTGGTCGTAGACCTCGGCCTCGAGGCCCTCCAGGTCCACGGCCTCCTCGGCGAGGCGTCGGCGAAGCTCGACGACTTTGGGCAGGGCATCGGGATCGGCCCCTAGGCCCTTCGCCTGCTCGAGGGCGCGCGCGAGCTCTTTCTCGAGGTCGGCCTTCGAGGCGGTCTGGTACTGAGCGAACGCGTCCCGCACCTGGGGGAGCAACTCCACGTCCAGGAACCGCGTCACCTCCGCGCTCTTCGCATGCATGATGCGGTAGAAGCCGAAGTCCAGGTCCGGCTGGTCGAGCTGGAACAGCTCCATCAGCTTCGCCTTGAGTCGCTCGTAGCTCTGGCTCATCAGATTGCCTTGTCTTTCCGGAAGCGGGTCACGCCACGGTCCAACGGATGGTGAATAGGCGCTCGGCGTTCGTGCGCTGCGCCAGGCGGCGCTCCAACTGGTCGATCAGGCGGTCCCGCTTCTCCATGATCTCGTCTTCGACCTGGAAGATCTCCTGGCGCTGCCTCCGCTGCTGCCGATCGAGCTTCCTCATCTCCTCCTGCACTTCGTGCTGCTCCTGGAGCGTGACGGCCCGCCGGGCCTCCCGCCTCAGGACCTTGATGCGCTCCTTCGTGTCGGCCAGGGCCTTTTCCGCGGCCAACACCATGGCATCCGCCCACTGCTCGAGCTTCTCACGCGCCTCGTGGAAGTGCCGGCTGTTCTCCTCCAGGGAGCGACTGAGCGCCCCCTTCGCGTGTCTCTCCGACTCGGCTCCGAGCCGGGCCGTGACGGCGGCGGGCACCTCGACCAAGGACAAAACGCGCCCGCCACACAGGAAGAGCTTCTCCATTGTCTCCTGGTCCAGGGGACCCTGTTCGTCCGCGTACCCGGAGAACAGGAGGTACTCCTCCGTTTCGTAGGACTCCACGGCCAGACAGGTCAGGGTGAGCCAGCCGCTCTGCCCCCGGAGGCCCTCGAGCACCACCAGGCGCGTGGGGTGGCGGCTCAGGTCGAACACGATCTCCGCCGCCGGGACTTCGCACGCCTTGCCGCGCTCCAGGACGAATTCACCGAGGGGGTGTGACAGTCGGTAGAGGAAGCGGCTCGAGTCGGAGGCTCCGTCCCGGGGTTCCCGGGGGTCCGACTTGGAGATCAGATGGTATTGGCCTGGCTCGATGTCCTCCCGCGGCGGGTCACGCAGGTCGAAGGTGAGAGCGGTCTCGTCGAACTCAGCCCGGGCCTCCAGGATGAAGCGCGTGAGGCTCCAGAAGCGACGGCCCACACGGTCGAGTTGCGCCTGGGCGTCGGCGAGCCGGACGCGAAGACGCTGGTGCACGTCCTCGTCGAAGTGCTCGAAGAGGGCACGCCGGGCGTCATTGAGCCGCGTGCTGATCTGCTCGTCCAACTCCTGCTGGAGCGCCAGGAACGCTGCGTCGATTTCCTGCGGGGTTCGGCACTCCTGGTAGATCGCCAGGATCCGCTTCTCGAAGTCCACGCCCGATTCGATGCTCCCCAGGACCTCATCCGAGGCCCCGAAGAGCCCGCTGAAGAGGGAGAACTTCTCCGTCAGGAGCTGGAGAACCCTGCGGTCGGCCTCGTTCCGCTCATTCAGGAAGTTGATGACGACGACGTCGTGCATCTGCCCGTACCGGTGGCACCGGCCGATGCGCTGCTCGATGCGCTGGGGATTCCAAGGGAGATCGTAGTTCACCACCAGGGAGCAGAACTGGAGGTTGATTCCCTCCGCCGCAGCCTCCGTCGCCAACAGGATCGTGGCCTCGTCCCTGAAGTGCTCGATGAGGGCGGTGCGGATGTCCACGGCTCGGGAGCCGGACGCCCGCCCGGTCCCCCGATTCTGCTCGACCCAACGTTCATAGATGGCCGTGGCTTCCGGGCCTCCGTTGGTGCCGTTGAAGAGCACCACCTTACCCCGATAACCTCGCTCGTCGAGGAAGGTCTTCAGGTACTCCTGGGTGCGGCGGGACTCGGTGAAGACGACCGCCTTACGAGCGGCCCCAGTGGGCACCATCTGCTCGAAGCCGATGTCCAACGCCTTGAGGAGCGTCTCGGACTTGGTGTCCACCCCGATGCGGCGGGCCTCTGCCGCGAGGGCCTCCAGCAGCGTGATCTCCTGGCGAAGCCTGGCGCGGTCGATGGGGGCACCCGGCTGCTCCGCGCCGCCTTCGGGGCTCTCTTCGGCCAGGATCTCGTCCAGGAGGTCCCCTTCAAGCTCTTCGGTCTCGATGAGATACTCGGTCAGGTCTTCCTCGGCGGTCACCCGCTCGGCCTCGAGCGCCTCCAGGCGAGCGCGGAGCACGTCGAGGGTCGTCGCAATCGCGGCGGACGACGACGCGAGGAGCTTCCGGAGGATCAGGGCCGTGAGATGGCGCTGCCGCCGGGGAAGCGCGTAGCTGTCTTCCCGCTGAAGGAAGCCGGAAACGGCCTCGTAGAGAGCCTGTTCCGCGTCGGTGGGCCGAAACGGTCGCGTGATGGCGCGGCGCTCGGTGTAGCGGATGTACTCGGTGACCTGATTGCGGAGCGTCCGCTTGCAGAAGGGGGCGAGGCGCTGCCGCAACGCGACGAGGTCGCTCCCCGCGCTCGCGTACTGGGCGCGGAACGCGTTGGGGTCACCGAAGATGTGTTCATCGATGAGGGTGGAGAGCCCGTAGAGCTCGAGGAGCGAGTTCTGGAGCGGCGTCGCTGTGAGGAGGAGCTTCCGGCAGTCCTCCGTCGCCCAGCGAATCCCCTGCCCCACCTTGTTGCTCGGCCGGTACGCGTTCCGGAGCTTGTGCGCCTCGTCCACCACCACCAGGTGCCACGCCACCGCCCGCAGTTCCTCCCTCAGCGTGTGGGCGTAGTGGAAGGACAGGATCAGGATGGAACCACGCCCGAGGGGATGGCGTCCGGACCGCCGCGCTTCACGGTACGCCTTGGCGTCCAGCACCGTCGTGGGGAGGCTGAACTTCTCCTCCAGCTCCAGCGCCCACTGCTTCCGGATGGACGCGGGACACACCACCAGGAGCCGGCGGCGGCGCTCCGCCCAGAGCTGGCAGAGGACGATCCCTGCCTCGATGGTCTTGCCCAGCCCCACCTCGTCGGCCAGGAGCACGCCCTTGGACAGCGGCGAGTGCAGGGCGAAGAGCGCGGCCTCGATCTGGTGGGGGTTGAGATCAACGGCCGCGTCGAAGAGAGCCATGGACAACCGATCCATGCCCGAGGCCGCCCGGCGCGTCAGGTCGTAGGCGTAGTACTTGGCGTGGTGGGGGGTGATGCTCATGGTCCAGCGCCGCCGAATGACCCAGCTGCGTCCATCAACCCCGCCTCTCCGCCTTCACTTCCTGCTTACGGACGAGCACGTCACCCACTCCGCACTCGAGCACTTCGCAGAGCTTCTCGAGCGTCGCGAACTCGATCCGCTCGGTCTTCTCGTGGTAGAGC
Source organism: Longimicrobiales bacterium (assembly GCA_035477395.1). Classification (GTDB taxonomy): domain Bacteria; phylum Gemmatimonadota; class Gemmatimonadetes; order Longimicrobiales; family Gaopeijiaceae; genus SZUA-318. The sequence continues at coordinate 5,407 of DATIKQ010000050.1, read as the reverse complement.
GCGTTGATGGTGGAGTAGCCGAGGCCGCTCCGAAGCTGAAGCTCGGTCTGCGCCATCCCGCGCTTCTCCAGCATCTCCCGTAACCGCACACGAATCGCCATTGGCCGTCCCAGGTGGGGGGGTCTGCCTGCAACCTATCGCCTCGGCCGTATATCGCCAGGGCTTGACTTGCTATAGCGTTGGCGATATATTGCTAGTAGGATACGCTACGAGTGTGGCAGTCGTGTGGAGGGGTGGGGATGAAGATGGGGTTGGGGGTTCTGGAGCGAAGCGCGCGCGAGTCTCTGCGCGCCCGCTTGGTGGGGCGGCGGGCAGAGCTTGCCCGCCTCGGTGCACTGGTCCAAGGCGAGCGGCTCATCGACGAGATCCTCGCCGATCTGGACGCCGTGGAGCGGGAGGAGGGCGCCAGGCTGCTGAAGCTCTCCGAGGCGTCTGAAGCGTGCGGGTACACCGCCGATCACCTGCGGGTGCTCATCCGGGCCGGCAAGCTCACCGACTACGGGCGGCCTCACGCGCCAAGGGTCCGCCTCGACCAGCTTCCCATGAAGCCTGGGCACGCTGTACTGCCACTGTCACCCGCCCAGGTCGTGGCGGAACTCAGGCCTCGCGTCGTGGGGCCCTCCTTCACGTCCGACCGATCAAGGGCCAATGGCACCCTCGGGTAAGCGCGGCTGGTCCTGGGCCACCGGCGAGAAGGGCACGAACCGGGTACGGGTCTATGACCGGGGGGCTCGGGGCATCTCCCTCGACGTCTTCGTGCGGGATCTCGTCACCGGCGCGGCCACGCGAAAGCGCATCAGCCTCCGGCTCGTGGACCGCGACACAGCCAAACGGAAGGCGGAGGAGCTGGCTGCCACGCTCCGAGGCACCGGGCGGCTGGACGCCTCCTCGCTCACCATCGGGTTGTTGTTCGACAGCTACGAGGCGCACGTGACGCCCACCAAGGGAGTGAGCGCGCGAAAGCACGACCAGCGCGCCCTCGAGATGCTGCGACGCTACTTCGGGCACCACAGGCCTGTGGCGAGCCTCGATCGGCGTGATTGGGACGGGTTCATCCGCGACCGGCGCGCGGGGAGAATCCACCCAGCCGGCGTGCAAGACGCGCGGCCGGTGCGGAGTCGAGCCGTGGAGCAGGACCTACGCCTGCTTCTGGCGGTAATGAACTGGGCCGGTACAGTCCGCGACGCGAACGGAAGGCGGGTGTTGCCGGAGAACCCGTTCACGGGATTCACGGTGCCCCATGAGGAGAACCCACGGCGGCCGCTCCTCACGCAGGACGAATACGAGCGGCTTGTGGCCGCCGCGCCCAGCGTGAGCCCCGACATGGAGGCGCTCCTCGTGGTCGCCAACGAAACCGGGCACCGGATCAACTCGATCCGTCTCCTGCGGTGGTCTGATATCGACTTCGCGGGTAACGCCATCCGGTGGCGTGGGGAGCAGGACAAGATCGGGTATGAGCACGTCACGCCCATGGTGGAGGCCGCCCGGGCTGCCCTGCTGCGGCAGAGAGAGCGGGCCTGGGCGGACGGCGCCGGCTCGGAGTGGGTCTTCCCCGCCCCAGGAGACCCCACCCAGCCCATGTCCCGTCACCTGGCCCGCGACTGGTGGGAGCGGACGGAGAAGGCGGCTGGGCTCGCGAGGATCCCTGGAAGAGGCTGGCACTCCCTGCGCCGCAAGTTCGCCACCGAGCTCAAGAGCGCCAGCCTCAAGGACCTGTGCGCGCTGGGCGGCTGGAAGGACCACAACACCGTTCTCAAGTGCTACCAGCAGCCGGACCCCGATGCGATGCGGGTCGCGCTCGCGAAGCGCGGCGCGCTGCGCTCGGTGGGTGGGACATGACAGAACTGCGACCAGAGAGAGGCATCGGCCTTTCACCGGACCAAGCGCAGAAGCGCCGCCAGCCCTGGATTGGGGCCCGCGGCGCTTCGCTTTCCACACTAGCGCATCTTGGTTGCCAAGTGAATCATTAGTCTGCCTGCCCCCCGCGAAGCCAGTACCGTCCGACGCCGGTTTCGCATCCCCTGCCATGTGGGAGTGTCTCCTAAGGGCACCGTGACGTCAGCAGGCATCGGGACGACCAAGGTCTCCGCTAGGTTCAGGAGCGTGACCCTGACCGCACCAGTTCACTGGCTTCCGCGGTGGAGTCGCTCATGAATAAGACGGTTCGGTTCAGGCGCAGGCTGGCTCGAGCGCTCGCTCTCCTGCCGGGCGTTCTGGTCACGCTCCAACTCTGCGGATGTGGCGACGCCACGAGTCCCGCGAGCGATCTCCCACCGTTCGCCGGAAGGGACACCACGTCCTTCCCGCTCGACACCGCCGGAAGCGGATTCGGGCTGTCACAGACCTATCTGGGCGTAGCTTCCCTGGCTGGCGAAGACAACTGCGGCTTCCCGACCGTGGTGTCTTCGCCCATGAATCCGTATCGCTGCCGTGCGATTCCATGTGAAAACGGTGGCAACTGCGTGTGGTGGGCATGGCATATGGCCCACGAGAATTGGAACTACTCCCTGCCCTGGCCGCGTGGCGATGCATCGTCATGGGTCCAAGGCGCAAGAGACGCTGGTCTCGATACCAGCCAAGTCTACAGTCGCAACACGATCTACACGAAGGGCAATCATGTAGCTTGGGTGTTGGATAGGGAGCCAGACTGCAAGGACGGAAAGCTCGTCGGCTTCTGGGTGTCCGAAATGAACTGCTGCTCGGCAAACGACACCAAATGGAATCCAGTCACCCAAGAGAATGAGCCTGCGCCCTGGTGCGGGCTCGGCAAGGCGTGGGCTGAAGCCAATGCGGGCCCGGTCACCAAGTACAAGCCTGCGGCCGGGCAGACGTTCATTTATGCGCCCCGGATAACGCCACCGACAGAGAACGAGTGCGAACTGGCGGCGACGCCAACGTCGATTGAGTTCGCGCTGACTGTCACGTCGCCTGCGACGCCCGTCGAGGTCGGGAGAACCGCCATATTCAAGATGGACGTACGTAGCAGTGGCAAGCAGGGTGGCACGGTGCGCCTTGATGCGTTGAATCTGCCCGGCAATCGGTCACCGCTGGGGACTCAGTTCACGCCGACATACGTGACCGTACCATCGGGAGCCACCGCTTCGTCCCAGTTCACGCTGGCTACAGACGCGCTTACGCCGGTGGGTACGTCGTCCTTTACGATTCGTGCCGTATCCGGCGCCGTCGTGCGGACCGCCACAGCGAGCTTCACGGCGGTTCCTTCCCCCGTTCAGCCGGATATCAGGCTAACCGCCGAGGCAAGCAGTCTGACAGTGGACCGGGGAACCGAGCGGACAATCGTGGTAATCGTGCGGAACGCTTCATCCGCCGCGACGTCCGTGCTGCTGAGTGCGCAGTTGAGCGGGGGAACTGGCATCTCGGTTCCGAACATCAGTCCCTCTAGCGCGCTCATCGCGGCGGGAGGCGAAGTCAGGGTGAGCACGACGGTCCGGGCGGCTGAGGTGGCCACGGTGGGACCATCGCTGCTGACAGTTGAGGCCAAGGTTGGCGCACACAGCTTCAAGAGCTCCGTAGAGATTGTCGTGCACAGCGCACGCGCCGAGTCTCCTACTCTCCAGCTCGACGTGCCGTCAGAGCCAGTGGTGATCCAGAGAGGGAAGACCGGGTCGGTATCACTCGGAATACGGGTGGAGACTGCTGCCATTAGCAACTTGCGGCTCGCAGTTACGCGGTTGCCTCCTGGTGTTGTGGCGGCAACTACTTCGCTCTCGCCGTCATACTTCCCGTCTGCGCTGCCTGGACTGTTGCGTGCGGTGCTCCAGGTTTCACCCTCTCTCTCGACGCCGATGGGAGACTATCAGGTTGACCTGTCTGCCGTGGGAGACTTTACCGGCGGAACGGCGTCCGTGCAGGGCCTGGTTCCTCTGCGAATCATCTCCGAGGACGCGTCCGTGCCGCTTGTGATCCCGCCGACGCCGGGCAGCCCGAACCCCGGCTCCACGAGCTCCCCGGGTCCGACGCAGTCGAGCAACAACGTTACGCTGAGCTGGAGTGCCTCAGCGGGGGCGACGTCGTACAGCTTCGGCGTGTGGGACATGGGGACGAACACCCTCGTCGTCGACGTGACGAACCACACCAGCACCTCCTATACGGCGAACCTCTCGTCCGGCCGCCAGTACCGCTGGAACGTCTCGGCCTGCAACAGCGCGGGGTGCTCTAGCTACACCACCCAGCTGTACTTCCAGACGCCGAGTGCGGTCACGATCCCGCCGACGCCGGGCAGCCCGAGCCCTGGCTCTACGAGCTCTCCGGGTCCGACGCAGTCGAGCAACAACGTTACGCTGAGCTGGAGTGCCTCAGCGGGGGCGACGTCGTACAGCTTCGGCGTGCGGGACATGGGGACGAACACCCTCGTCGTCGACGTGACGAACCACACCAGCACCTCCTATACGGCGAACCTCTCGTCCGGCCGCCAGTACCGCTGGAACGTCTCGGCCTGCAACAGCGCAGGCTGCTCCTCCTACACCACGCCGCTGTACTTCCAGACGCCGAGTGCGGTCACGATCCCGCCGACGCCGGGCAACCCGAGCCCTGGCTCAACGAGCTCCCCGGGTCCGACGCTGGCAAGCAGGACGGTCACGCTCACCTGGAGTGCTTCGTCGGGCGCGACGTCGTACAGCTTCGGCGTGCGCGACATGGGCACCAACACCCTCGTCGTCGACATCACCAACCGCACTGGAACGTCGTACACAACCACCCTCTCAGCCGGCCGGCAGTACCGCTGGAACGTCTCGGCCTGCAACAGCGCAGGCTGCTCCTCCTACACCACGCCGCTGTATTTCCGAACGCCCTAGTGCGCAGCAAGGGCTACCAGCAGCCGGACCCCGACGCCATTCGGGTCGCGCTCGCGAAGCGCGGCGCGCTGCGCGCGGTGGGTGGGAAATAGCCGAACTGGCACCAGGAAGTGGCACCAACCCGTGCCGCATGGTGATGCACAAGCGCCGCAGGCCCTGGCTGAGGCCTGCGGCGCTTCGCTTTCCACTCAGTGGGCCTGGGTAGACTCGAACTACCGACCTCACGCTTATCAGGCGCAAACGGGAGGGGCCGGATCCCGGCAAGTTGGTGCCGTTCGTTGGTCTCCCCTACGGGTGACAGCATGCCTGTGTACGGAATGTCGGGCTCTGCTGAGTTCAACAGACACCCAGTAGACATCCCGATTCCTCCCCGGTCGCCACGCGACTCTTACCGCCGGCCTCGAGTCCAGTATCGGTAGGCTTCAATCCATTCCCAACCCTCAGGTGGAGGGTTCGGCAAGGGCAGATCGAGAATCGGAACCCTCTGCCGCGACACGCCCTGCCTGCAGGTGACGACCACCTCATCGGCATCGTTCAGATCCAGCCCTTCCACCTCCACTTCCGTGTCGAGCAGGTGGGTCAGGAAGGGAAAC
>DATIKQ010000049.1:0-28695 GCA_035477395.1 Longimicrobiales bacterium | reverse complement strand
TCACCACACCGGACGCGAAGCAACAGCGCGCCCTCGAACTGATCCAGAACATCCGCCTGTAGACAGAAACCAGAATCCCGATTCCTGACCAAGTCGTTGCCATGCAAAGCCACACCCGCACCCCACTGGCTGGAACTTCAGGCTAGCGCGCCGGGGCCGTCGGCGGCGCAGTCGTCGAGTCCGCCGCCGCCGCCCGCTGCGACACCGGCACGACGCGCCCCCCGAACCTGATCAGAGGCTCCTCGATGAACCCTCCCACCGGCTCCAGCGCGCCCTCGGTGTAGCGGCTCCCCGGGTTCCAGAGGATCCACTCCTGGATCCCGGCGTCGTACGTCGCCTGGATCTGGGCCCGCACCTCGGGGGCACCGTAGCGAGGCTGGCCCAGCGTGAAGTCCTGCAGCCAGGGGCGCGTGGCGCCGGCACCCTCCACCGCAGCGGAGCGGCGCAGCGCGTCCTGGAGCGCCCGCTTCACCACCTCGTAGGGGTGGGCGTTGGGACTCTGGTACCCGAAGCTCCCCTTCCAGTAGTGGCTCGGGTAGACCATGGGGAGCGCCACGTCCACGTCGTCGATGAGCGACTCCCACACCTGCCCGATTCCCACGTCGCGGCTCGCCGACGTGATCACGCCGAACACGTCGGCGGTGACCGCCACACCCTCGTCTGCCAGCCCATCCCTGGCGTACGCGAGGAACGCGCTGATGATCTCGTGCTGCGGCGTGTCTCCGGACCCCGGATACACGAGCCTCGCCTTCTCCGAGGCCGGGACGTCGGGGAAGCGGACGTAGTCCCACTGGATCTCCGGGAAGCCCATCTGCGCCATCTCCCGGGCCAGCTCCACGTGGTAGTCCCACACGCGCCGGTCGTACGGGTTCAGCCAGTAGAACCCCTTGGCATCGCGGAACGCGCCCCCATCCCGGTCCTGGATGGCCATGTCGGGACGCGCCGCGGCGAGGATGGGATCCTGCACGATCACGATGCGGGCGATGGGATAGATCCCTTCGGCGTGCAGTCGTCGCAGCAGCCCCCGGAGGTCGCGGATGCGTATCTCGCCGGTGGCGCCGGCCTCCTGCGCCAGCGCGACGCCCGTGCGGTGGCTCACGTACCCGCTGGCGTCCTTGATGTCGATGACGAAGGCGTTCACCTCCGTCCGGCGCGCCACGTCGAGGAGCGCGTCCACGCGTCGGGTGGACCCAGCGGCCCAGGCGTTCAGGTAGATCCCCCGGACGTGGTCGGGGCGCGCGAAGATCAGCGGCTGCGTGGAGTCGGGGAGGGGCGCAGCGCTCGATGGACCTCCGGCGCTCATGGAGTCCCCGGCGCTCCCCGTGTCCACCTGGACGGTCTCGACCTCCATGGCCTGCGGCACGTGCGGGAGCGAGGAAACGTCGGCGGTGTCCTCGGGCCCGGGGCGCGTGCTCCGGTCGAATGCCGAGGGTCCGGCCTCGCAGGCCCCCGCAGCGACGGCGAGGAGGGCCGACAGGAAGAGGCTGGCGTGGCGCGTCACGTGCCGGCTGCGCGCGCTCAGTACGCTGCCAGGGTGGGGTCCACATCCTGGCGCCACGCCAGGACCCCGCCCTTGAGGTTCACGGCATGCGCGATGCCGCGCTCCCGCAGCAGCCGCACCGCCCAAGCGCTCCTGGCCCCGGATCGGCAGTACACCACCACCTCCCGCCCGGCGTCGATCTCCCCCAGACGCGTCAGGAGGTGCCCCGTGGGAATGAGAAGCTGGCCGTGCTCGGGAAGGTCGATGATGCTGCGCTCGTGCGGCTCCCGGACGTCCAGGAGGAGAGGCACGTCGCCCCGGTCGAGGCGGGACTTCAATTCGATCGGCGTGATCTCGGGGACATCGGCGGCGCTGCTCATGGGGTCGGCGTCAACCTGGGGGGAGAACCTCGTCGAGGAGCGCCGCGGTGCGGTCGGCGGCGCCCAGATGGGCGTGAATATAGCCGAAGGCCCGAGCGGCGGCGTGGCCACGGGCGGCGGCGTCTCCGAACCAACTCTCCAGCGCTTCAGCCATGCTCGTGCCGTCACGCACGTCCCGTGCCGCGCCCGCCGCGAGGAGGTCTCCCGCAGCCCGGGCATTCCCCCTCCCCGGACCGAAGAGCACGGGCACGCCGGCGGCCGCGGGCTCCAGCACCGAGTGCAGGCCCGCCGCGTGGAACCCGCCTCCCACGTACGCCACGTCCGCCACCGTGTAGAGGTGCGCCAGCACCCCCACCCTGTCCACCACCACGGCATCCACCGCTGCCGCGCCCCGAGCCTCCACGTCCGCCAGCGAGGCCGATCGCCACCCCCGCTGCGACAGGTCGGCGAGGAGCTCCCGCACCACCTCGGGATGGGGCTCGTGCGGAGCGAGGACGGCGCGCAGCCCGGGCTCGCGCCGCCGCGCCGCGTCCAGCGCCGGGAGGAGCACGCGCAGGTCCGACGGCCACGTGGAGCCGGCCACCACCGTCGGACGCCGCTCGGCGTGGAACGGAGCGAGCCAGGGGGAGGCGGGGTCCGCGCCCCGGGCCCGCTCCGCGGCCGAGTCCACGCCCGGGTCTCCGGTGACCCGCACCATTTCCGCCGGCACCCCGAGGGAGCGGAGCCCCTCGGCATCGTCTTCGCCGATGGCGCAGGCCAACGAGAGTCGCGACCACGTGGGGCGCATGAGCGTCCGGCCGGGCCAGCGCGAGCGCCGCGCCCCGGGACGGACCGACCCTCCGACCAGCGCCACCGGGATGCGGCGCCGTGCGGCCTCCTCCACGAGCACGGGCCACACTTCGGTCTTGGTGAACGCCACCACCCCGGGCGCCGCCGCGTCCAGCGCGGGGCCCATCTCCTCGGGGAGATCCCAGGGGAGGTACCCCGCCCAAGCGGCCCCCATGCGCGCGGCGAGCCCCTCGGCCGAAGGGGAGAAGTGGGTGAACACGGCCTGGAGGGCGGGACGCCGGCGCTGGAGCGCCTCGAGGACGGCCCTGGCCTGGAACCCTTCTCCCACCGAAGGAGCGTGCAGCCACGCGCCGGGTCGCGCCCGGTCGCGCTCGGAGCGGGCCCACGCCGCCATCGCCTGGAGGGACGCACTCCTCCCCGCGATGCCACGGGCCGCCTTGGACGTGCCTCGTCCGAGGCTGGGGGCCGCAGCCCGGAGCAGGCGCTGGGCCGATCGGTAGAGGGCCGCTGCGAACATGGCCCGAGGATAGGCGCGGGGGTCCCGTCCCGGAAGACCGCCGGTGCCCGTACATTGCGGGACAGGATCGGGCGCCGCAGCGTCCGGGCGGCTTCCGTCCGGAAGAACGCGGCCACGGCGTCCGTACCCTGGGCGTACGCTCGCGCGCACCATCTCCCCGGAGGAGATCATGGGTTCCATCATCATCGCCATCTTCGCCATCCTCCTCGGCGCCGCCATCCGCGGCCTGGGGCCCAGCCTCGGCAGGCAGATCCCCGCCGGATCCACGCGCCTGGTGGGCCACGGGTTCATGGGCGCCGGCGTCCTTCTGGCCCTCGCCAACACCGTGACCGTCATCTCGGTGGGCGAGGTGGGGATCCAGCACTTCCTCGGGAACATCTCCCCCACGGCGCTCGACCAGGGCGTGCACCTCATCAACCCCCTGGCCAGCGTGGAGAAGATGTCCACGCGCGAGCAGAGCTTCCCCTCCGACGGGAGCGTGGAGCGCATCGACGCCCAGACCAGCGAGCAGCTCAACGTGGCCATGGAGGTATCACTCCTCTACCGCATCGACCCGGCCAACGCCCCGGACCTGTACCAGCGCATCGGCGCCGAGGATCAGATCAAGAGCCGCATCGTCATGAACTCGATCAGGAACGGCGTGCGCGACGCGGTGGCGACCAAGTCCATCAACGAGATCTTCTCCCCCAACCGGCGCGAGCTCGCCGACGAGATGAAGCAGGCCATCCAGGCCAAGGCCGGGGATCGCATCGAGGTCCTGGACGTCTTCGTCCGCGACGTGCAGGCGCCCCCCCTGGTCCGCCAGGCCATCGAGGAGAAGCTCCAGCGCGAGCAGCAGGTGGCCGCCGAGCGCTTCCAGACCGAGATCATCCAGGAAAAGGCCCGCCAGCAGACCGAGCAGGCGAAGGGCATCGCCGAGGCCCAGCGCATCATCTCCCAGGGCCTCACGCCGCAGTACCTGACCTTCTACTACATCGAGCAGCTCGCCAAGCTGCCGGCCGGCTCGGTTGTGTACGTCCCGACGGAAGGGGGTGTGCCCCTCATGCGGCCCGTGGGCGGAGGCGTGAGGTAGCGTGACGGCGACGAGCGACGCCCCGGCTGGTGGCGGCGCGGCCCGACCGCTCCGCCGCCGCGTCCTCCGGGGAATGCTGGTGGTGGGCGCCCTCGCCCTGGGCGGGCTCGCCTGGGCGTGCTCCCCGGTCTACGTCATCAAGGCCGGGATCGCCGAGGCGAAGATCCTGAGGGCCCGGCGCCCCATCCCCGAGGTCGTCGCCGACCCCGCCACCGATGCCGACACCCGGGCGAAGCTGGCCTGGGTGCTGGAGGCGCGCGCGTTCGCCGTGGAGCGGATGGGGATCGACGCCGGCGACGCCTACACCATGTACACCCGCCTGGATCGGGACACTCTCGCGCTGGTGCTCTCCGCGGCGGAGCGGGACCGCCTCGCCCCGAAGACCTGGTGGTTCCCGGTGGTGGGGCGGGTGCCCTACAAGGGGTTCTTCGACGTGGACGACGCCCTTTCCGCCCAGGCCGGGCTCGAGGGCAACGGATTCGACACGTACCTGCGGCCCACCGCGGCGTTCAGCACCCTAGGGTGGTTCAACGACCCGATTCTCTCGACGGTGCTGCGCGCCGACGACGTGGACGTGGTGGAGACGGTCCTGCACGAGCTGTCCCACAACTACCTCTTCGTTCCGGGCCAGGTGGGCTTCAACGAGAGCTTCGCCATGTGGGCGGGCCGGGTCGGGGCCGTAGAGTTCTTCTGCAACCGCCCCGGGAGCGGACCGGACTCGGTGAAGTGCCTGCGGGCGCAGGCGCGCTGGCGCGACGAGCAGCGGTTCAGCGCGTTCCTGGACGGGCTCGTGGACGAGCTCCGCGCCCTGTACGGGTCCGAGGCCTCCCGGGAGGAGAAGCTCCGCCGCCGGGAGGAGGTCTTCGCCCGGGCGCTGGCGCGCTTCGACGCCGAGGTGGTCCCGACGTTCGAGGAGTCGGCGTACGGAGGGTTCCGGAGGACCCCCCTGAACAACGCCACCCTCCTGGGCCGCATCTTCTATTACCACCGCCTCCCCGACTTCCAGGCCCACCTGGACCGGCACGGCGGGGACCTCGAGGCCGCCCTGGCCGCGCTCAAGGCCGGTGCCGGCACCGTGGACGACCCCTTCGCCCTCCTCCCCTCGGGGTCGCCGGTCCCTTAGCTTGGGTTTTCGCCAAGAACCCCGAAGCTGAGCCGCACCGAGCGTATGTCCAACGACGACAGAGAGGCCTACGTCCCCTCCCAGGTGGAGGAGAAGTGGCAGCGCCTCTGGGACGAACGGGGCACCAATTCGTTCACCCCCGACGAGCTGAAGAACGCCGCCGACCCCTTTTACAACCTGATGATGTTCCCCTACCCCTCCGCCGAGGGGCTGCACGTGGGCAACATCTACGCGTTCACCGGGGCCGACGTGCACGGGCGCTACCAGCGCCTGCTCGGCCGGGACGTCTTCGAGCCCATCGGCTTCGACGCCTTCGGCATCCACTCGGAGAACTTCGCCCTGAAGCGCGGGGTCCATCCCATGGACCTCATCCCGTCGAACGTGGCCAACTTCACCCGGCAGCTCCGCCGCACCGGGGGGATGTTCGACTGGAAGCACACCGTGGATACCACCCACCCGTCCTACTACAGGTGGACGCAGTGGGTCTTCCTGCAGCTCTTCAAGGCGGGGCTGGCCGAGCGCAAGGAAGCGCCGGTGAACTGGTGCCCGTCCTGCATGACCGTGCTGGCCAACGAGCAGGTCATCGCCGGGGCGTGCGAACGGTGCCAGACCGCGGTGGAGCAGCGGCGCATCGCGCAGTGGTTCTTCCACATCACCCGCTACGCCCAGCGCCTCCTGGACAACCTCGACACGCTGGACTGGTCCGAGAGCACCAAGGCCGCCCAGCGCAACTGGATCGGCCGCAGCGAGGGCGCGCGCCTGCGCTTCCCCGTGCTGGACGCGGGCGGGCACGACAGCGGTACCTTCATCGAGGTCTACACCACCCGCCCGGACACGCTCTACGGCGCGACCTACATGGTGCTCGCCCCCGAGCACGCCCTCGTGGACCGGGTGACCGACGACGGGCACCGTCCGCCGGTGCTGGCCTACCGGGAGGCGGCGGCCAAGAAGGACCTGGTGGCGCGCCAGAAGGTGGACAAGACCAAGACCGGCGTGTTCACGGGCGGGTGCTGCCGCAACCCGGTCACCGGCCAGCCCATCCCCATCTGGATCGCCGACTACGTGCTGACCGGGTACGGCACCGGCGCCATCATGGCGGTGCCCGGCCACGACGAGCGCGACTTCGAGTTCGCCGAGCAGTTCGAGCTCCCCATCGTGCGCGTGGTTGCCGGACCCGGCGACGGGCCCGACACGCCGCTTCCCGAGGCGTACGTGGGCGACGGCGTCATGGTCAACAGCGGCCCCCTCGACGGCCTGCCCTGGCCCGAAGCCAAGGCGAAGATCGTCGAGATGCTGTCCGGGCACGGTCTGGGCGAGCACGAGGTGAACTTCAGGCTGCGTGACTGGTGCATCTCACGGCAGCGGTATTGGGGGCCGCCCATCCCCGTCATCCACTGCGACGCGTGCGGCCCCGTGGCGGTCCCGGAGAAGGACCTCCCCGTGGTGCTCCCCCGGGTGGCCGACTTCAAGCCCGACGACAGCGGGGTCAGCCCCCTCGCCCGGCTGGCCGACTGGTTCCGCACCACGTGCCCGGAGTGCGGCGCTCCCGCCCGCCGCGAAACCGACGTCTCGGACACGTTCCTGGACAGCGGCTGGTACTTCCTGCGCTACCCGTCCACCGACTTCGACGACCGTCCCTTCGACACCGACATCACGTCGAAGTGGCTCCCCGTGGACGCGTACATCGGCGGCAACGAGCACGCCGTGCTCCACCTGCTCTACTCGCGGTTCCTCACCATGGTGCTCCACGACCTCGGGCACCTGGGGTTCGAGGAGCCCTACAGGACGTTCCGGGCCCACGGCCTCATCATCGCCGAGGGCGCGAAGATGTCGAAGAGCAAGGGGAACGTGGTGGTGCCCGACCCCATCATCGAGGAGTATGGGGCCGACACGTTCCGCACCTACCTCATGTTCCTGGGGCCCTTCGAGAGCGGCGGCGACTACCGCCAGGAGGGGATCCAGGGGCCCTTCGGGTTCCTGCACCGCCTCTTCGACACGGTGCTGTCCGCCGGGGACGGCCAGCCGGACCCGCACATCGAACGCAAGCTGCACCGCACCATCAGGCAGGTGACCGAGCAGCTCCGCGAGCTGCAGTACAACACCGCGGTCGCCGCCATGATGGAGTACCTGAACGCGGTCCGCTCCGGCGGGCGGCGGGCAGCGCGTGCCGAGGTCGAGCCCCTGGTCGCGTTGGTGGCTCCGTTCGCTCCGCACCTGGCCGAGGAGCTCTGGGAGCGGCTCGGACACACGGAGAGCATCTTCGACGGCGCCAATTGGCCGGCGTACGACGAGGCCAAGACCGTGGACGACGCCGTGAACATCGCCGTGCAGGTCAACGGCAAGCTCCGGGGCACCGTCCAGGCGGCCAAGGGCGCGGGCGAAGCCGACGTGGTGGCGCTGGCCCGCAACGACGGCAACGTGGCCCGTCACCTGGTGGGTGTCACCGAGCGCAAGGTCGTCTTCGTGAGGGATCGCCTGGTCAACTTCGTGGTGTCATGACCGAGGTCGAGCGCCTCGCGGTGGATGCGGTCCGCGTCCTCTCCATGGATGCGGTGCAGAAGGCCGCCTCGGGCCATCCGGGCACGCCCATGGCGCTGGCGCCCATCGGGTACGTGCTCTTCCACCGGCACCTCCGGCACAACCCGGCCAACCCCGCGTGGCCCGACCGCGACCGGTTCGTCCTGTCGCCGGGGCACGCCTCCATGCTCCTCTACTCGCTCCTGCACCTGAGCGGGTACGACGTGTCCCGGGACGACCTCCGCGCTTTCCGTCAGTGGGGCTCCCGCACGCCGGGGCACCCGGAGCACGCCCACACCCCGGGCGTCGAGTGCACCACTGGCCCCCTGGGCCAGGGCGTGGGCATGTCCGTGGGGATGGCCCTGGCCGAGCGTTGGCTCGCCGCTCGCTTCAACCGCCCTGGCCACGACCTGGTGAGCCACTTCACGTACGCGCTCTGCTCCGACGGGGACCTCATGGAGGGGATCTCCCACGAGGCCGCTGAGCTGGCCGGACACCAGCGCCTGGGCAGGCTCATCTGGATCTGGGACGACAACCGCATCTCCATCGAGGGGTCCACCGAGCTGGCGTCGTCCACGGACCAGGCGAAGCGCTTCGAGGGATACGGGTGGCACGTGGTGCACGTGCACGACGGCAACGACCTCCAGGCGATGGACCTGGCTCTGGAGGAAGCGAAGCGCGAGACCGCGCGCCCCAGCCTCGTGATGCTGCGCACCACCATCGCCTGGGGGAGCCCGAACAAGGCCGGGAGCGCGGACACCCACGGCGCGCCCCTCGGCCCGGCCGAGATCGAGGCCACCAAGAGGAACCTGGGCTACCCGTCCCTCGAGCCGTTCTTCGTGGACGAGCGTGCCCGGGAGCACTGGGCGCTCTGCCGCCGCAAGGGCGAGAGGCTGGAGGAGACGTGGCAGGCCCGTTACGCCGTCTACCGCGCCGAGCACGAGGAGATGGCGGACGAGTTCGACCGCATGATGGCCGGCCGTCTCCACGAAGGCTGGGATGCGCACGTGCCGGACCTCACGGCGCCGGGGAAGCCCGACGCCACCCGGAGCTGGTCCGGGAAGGTGATCCAGGGGCTGGCCGCGGGCATGCCCGAGCTCATCGGCGGATCCGCGGATCTCGGGCCCTCGAACAAGACCGACATCAAGGGCTCCAACCCGATCCTCCCGCAGAACCCCGGCGGGAGGGTGATGCACTACGGCATCCGGGAGCACGCCATGGGTGCCGTCATGAACGGCATGTGCCTGCACGGCGGCGTGCGCCCGTTCGGCGGCACGTTCCTGGTGTTCTCCGACTACATGCGCCCGGCCATCCGCCTCGCGGCGCTCATGGGGCAGCCCGCAGTATTCGTATTCACCCACGACTCCATCGGCCTGGGCGAGGACGGCCCCACCCATCAGCCCGTGGAGCACCTGGCCGCGCTCCGCGCCATCCCGGGGCTGGTGGACCTCCGCCCCGGGGACGCGGCGGAGACGGAGGTGGCGTGGCGCCTCGCCGTGGAGCGCACCGACGGGCCCACCTTCCTGGCGCTCTCGCGCCAGAACGTCCCCCTCCTCGACCGCGCGTCGCTGGCGTCGGCGGAGGGCGTGCGCCGCGGCGGGTATATCCTCGCCGAGGCCGGCGGAGGACGCCCGGCCGTGATCCTCATCGCGTCGGGGAGTGAGCTGGGCCTCGCCATGGAGGCCCGCGCGGTTCTGGAGTCCGGCGGCACTCCGACGCGCGTCGTGAGCCTGCCGAGCTGGGCGCTGTTCACGGCGCAGACCGAGTCGTATCGGTACCAGGTGCTCCTGCCCCAGGTCACGGCACGGGTCTCGGTGGAGGCGGGGAGCACCTTCGGTTGGGAGCGTTGGGTGGGCGCCGACGGCATCGCCATCGGCCTCGACCGATTCGGCGCGTCCGCTCCGGCGGAGGTGCTCTACGAGCGCTTCGGCATCACCGCGGCGGCCGTGGTGGAGGCGGCCCGGGCGCTGGCCTGAGCGCTCGGGCCCGGAAACCCCCGAGCTTCACCCGGTCCGGCGCACCACCGTCTTCAGCACCGCGAAGCCGATCCCTCCGGCCAGCGCCGACGTCACCAGAACCGAGAGCTTCGCCGTGGCGACCATCTCCGGGTCGGCGAAGGCCAGCTCCGTGATGAAGAGGGGCACGGTGAACCCGATGCCTCCCAGGAGCGAGACTCCCGCGATGTGTCGCCAGGACACGCCGTCGGGGAGCGAGGCCGCGCCGATGCGAACCGCCAGCCACGCAGCGGCCACGATCCCCACGAGTTTCCCGAGCACCAGGCCTCCGGCGCTCACGAGGGCGAAGATCGGCAGCACGACGAATGCCGTCCACGGATGGATCTTCCGCTCGAGGCGCTCCAGCGGCGACTCGGTGTTCACCATGAGCTCCCCCAGTTTTCCCGACGTCGCCTCCATCCCGTTGTGGTCGCCCGCCTCCAGGCACCGCTCCACGCGGTCCAGAAGCGCGCGGCCGTGGGAGAGCACCGTCCGGTCGTCGTAGAGGTGGCTCGCCGGCGTGAACACCCCAAGGAGGCCGCGCACGCCGAGGGCGAAGGCGATGTCCGTGGCCATGGGGATCCCCCACCCCCTGCTCCCTTCGCCTCCCACGTTCAGCGCCAGCTAGATGAGCGCGGGCCCCACCATCCCCCCCACCGCCGCGAAGGCGGGGAGGGCCGCCCTCTTGGGCGACGACAGGTGCCCGTGGAAGAGCTCGCGCTTGATCTCCAGTCCCACCACGAAGAAGAAGAGCGCCATGAGCCCGTCGTTCACCCAGTGGCGCAGGCTCAGGGAGACCGTGACCACCGCCAGGTCCAGGGTGACCTTGGTCTCCCACACGGCGTGGAACGCGTGGGCCAGCGGGGAGTTGGCGATGATCAGGGCCGCGATGGCCGCAGCCAGGAGGACCGCAGAGCTCGCCCACTCGGTCGCGATGAAGTGCTGCACGGGAAGCAGGAGTTCCCGCGCCACCCGGTCCCGTGTGCCCTCCTGCTCCAGCACCCCGCGCCCGCGTGCCTTTCCGCCCATCAGGCTACCCTCCTGCGCAGCGCCGGGGGAAGCGGCGGCACACGCGTCACGCGCTCGTGGCGGCGGCGGCGGCGCACGACCGGCCGGTCGTAGCACGACTCTGCCCGGCACCCAGCGTGGCGCGCCCACCTCTTCCAGGTCGCACCGTGTCCATACGAGCCTTCCAGGATCCACTCGGCCACGTGGGCCATCTCGTGGAGGAGGGTGTCCATGCGCTCCGAGCCGTTTCCTTCGAGCATGAGGTCCACGTTCAGGGCCAGTTCGATGACGACGCGGCCGCCCTGCTGATCGCGTCCTGGGAGCATGTGCCCCAGTCCCACCTTCATCCGATTGCTGAGGCGGATGGGGATGTCGTCAGGCAACAACCCGTCGAAGCGCGTCTTGTTCAGGTAGCGGTAGACCGCGCGCAGATACCGACGCTGCTCCGGCGTTCCGCAGCAGTGCGTGACCTCGCCGCCGCCAGCGCACCCCGTCGCCGCCCGCCGCTGGCGCTGGGCGTGCGACGCCCTCACCGCCTCGAGCACCGGAGTGAGTCCGGGCCACGTGCGCACCTGCTCCGAGGCTTCGCGCACGGCAGCGGTTCGCCACCCCCGTCCACGAACGATGACGGCGAGCGCGTCGAGGATGGGCGAGGGCGCACGACGGTACCCGACGTGGAGATTGAGCACCGTCGCGTCCTGGGTGAGAGACCAGATGATGCTCCGATTGGCGCGGAAACTCACGCTTTTCAGGCGTCTGGCCCCGCGCAGCTGCAGCTCGCGGAGAATCTCGTCAGTGGAGCGGGCCCGCATGATCTCCTCTTCGGATGGACGCTTCGCGCGGTCGGTCGCGAAGGACAATGATGACGGCTCGCGTGTCTCCGCGCACCCCCCTTCGCGAGCTCCTCGGGACGCCCAGTGAAACCCGACGACGATACCCTAGGGGTTGGGCCTCGCCGGAACCGAGGCACGACATCTTGTGTGACGAAGCGCCGAACCTATTGCGTTCCCCTATCGAATTGCACTACATAGATACCGTTCGCGAACTCAATGGTCGTACCCTGCTTCCGGAGGCGTCCCGTGGCGACCAAGAAGCCCGCAGCAAAGAAGAAGGCAGCGAAGAAGGCCCCCGCCAAGAAGAAGGCGGCGAAGAAGCCGGCGAAGAAGATCGCAAAGAAGCCGGCGAAGAAGGTCGCGAAGAAGCCGGCCAAGAAGGCCGCGAAGAAGAAGGTCGCGAAGAAGCCGGCCAAGAAGGCCGCGAAGAAGGTAGCGAAGAAGCCGGCCAAGAAGTCCGCCGGTGCGAAGAAGAAGCCGGCCAAGAAGGCCGCTGCCGCCCCCGTCGCTCCTGCCGCTCCTGCGCCGATCATGAAGACGGCGAAGAAGCCGGCCAAGAAGGCGGCGAAGAAGGTCGCGAAGAAGCCCGCGAAGAAGGCCGCCAAGAAGAAGTAAGGTCGGCCGGACCGCGTGGTCCCTAAGGCGCCGGCGCCCCTCCGGGTGTCGGCGCCTTGCCTTTGCGGAGTTGCTCCATCACCGCGTCGAACTCGGCGCGCAGCTCGGGCAGCGCCGCGCGCGCGCCCTCCGCATCCGAGTCCCGGCCCAGGCTCTCCATGGCCTGCAGGAGCCGGTACAGGCGGTTGGCGCGGATGTTGCCCGACGACGACTTCAGCGAGTGGGCGCGCTTGCGCGCCCCATCGGGGTCGCCGGCGGCCACGGCGTCCTCCAGCGCCGAGAAGATCCCCGGCGACTCCTCCATGTAGATGGCCAGGGTGGTGTCCACCACCTCCTCCACGTCCGCCTCGCGCATGAGGGCCCGGAATCCCTCCAGGTCCACCGGCTCATCCTTCCCCCGCTCCGACTCCATGGCTGCTCCTCTCGCCTCGACGTGCGCCTGGGCGGCCGCTTCCGCGCCGGCCGACACCTTCGCCCACCGCTCCACCATCCGGTACAGGTCCTCCGGCCTGAACGGCTTGGCCAGGAAGTCGTTCATCCCCGCCGCACGGCTCCGCTCCCGCTCCTCGGCGAACGCATGGGCGGTCAGTGCCACGATGGGCAGCGTGTCCGCGTCGGCGAACCGCCGGATGTTCCGCGTGGCCTCGTGCCCGTCCATCTCTGGCATCTGGATGTCCATGAGAACGAGATCGAACCGGTCCCGCTGCGCCGCCTCCACGGCCTTACGGCCGTCGTCCACGGCGAACACCTCATGGCCTCGCTTCCTGAGCAGGGCCACGGCGACTTGCTGGTTCACCGGGTTGTCTTCGGCCAGCAGGATGCGTGCCCTCCCGCTCACCCGCGCGATGGTCTCCCGGGTAACCAGCCGTCGCTCGTGCCCTGCATGACCCGACTGGCCCAGGAGCACACCGAGCGCCTTCAGCAGCTCGGTGCGGGACACGGGCTTCGCGAGATAGCCACCGACCCCCAGCGACCGGGCGTGCTCCGCCCCCCCCGTCAGCGCCGCGGACGTCACCATGAGGACGCGCGGGGAGCCGTAGGCGGAGTCCTCGTGCACCGCCTTGGCGAGCTCGAACCCCTCCCGGCCGGGCATCATCTGGTCGAGGATGATCACGTCGAAGGGCTCGCCCCGGTCGGCGGCGCGGCGAGCCACCGAGAGCCCCTCGTCCACGCTCACGGCCTCGGCCGCGACAGCGCCGACGTGGGCCAACGCCTCGCAGATGATGCGGCGCGCGGTCGCGTTGTCGTCCACGACCAGGTATCGGCGATGGGAGGCCGACACCTGCCCGACGGTGCGGGTGTCCGGTGGCCGGACCACGTCGGCGCCTTCAAGTAGCAGCTCGAAATGGAAGTGGCTCCCCTTCCCGGGTTCACTCTCCAACGCGAGCGTGCCGCCCATGAACCCCACGAGGCGCGTGGAGATGCTGAGCCCGAGCCCGGTCCCGCCGTGGGTGCGGGTGGTGGAGGAATCGGCCTGCTCGAAGGCCCGGAAGATCATCTCGTGCTTTTCGCGCGGGATTCCGATCCCGGTGTCGCGGACACCGAAGCGGATCCGGTGCCGTCCTCCTGCGAGCCCCAGGTAGCGGGCCGAGATCTCCACGTCGCCGCCGCGGGTGAACTTCACCGCGTTCGACACGAGGTTGGACAGCACCTGGCGGAGGCGGTGGGGGTCTCCGCGGACGCCCTGGGGTACGTCCTCTCCCACGTCCACCAGGAGTTCGTCCTCCGCCGCCGCCGCGGACCCGGCGAACACCCGGCCCACCTCGGCCACGATCTCGTGCAGGTCGAAGTCCACCGTCTCCATCTCGAGCTGGCCAGCCTCGATCTTCGACACGTCCAGGACGTCGTTGAGGATGCGCAGCAGGCCTTGGCCCGAGGAGCGCACGACCTCCGCCGTCTTCCTCTGATCCTCGGTGAGGGGTGTGTCCAGGAGGATCTCCACCATCCCCAGGATGCCGTTCATGGGGGTGCGGATCTCGTGGCTCATGCTCGCCAGGAACGCGCTCTTCGCACGGCCGGCCTCCTCGGCCTGCACGCGCGCCGCCATCTGCGCCTCCCGGGCCTCGACCTGCTGGCTCACGTCCTCGCCCAGGAGGATGATGGTCCCCGCGGCCATGCCCTTGGCCTGCGTTCCGGAGAGGCGGACCCACATGGTGGCCCCATCGGCGCGACGCAGCGGAAGGTCGGCCACGGCCGCGCGCCCGTCCCTGAGGGTCTCGAGGAAGGTGGCCACCTCCGACCCTTCACCCTCCGCCGAGACCAGGGGAAGGAACGGCCGGCCGATCACCGCCTTGGCGGAATGGCCGAAGGCCCTCTCGAAGGCAGGGTTCGCCCGCACCACGGCGCCGTCGGCGTCCAGCACGACCACCGACAGCGGGGCGGACGCGATGAGGGAGTCGAGGAAGCCGCGGCTCCGGTCCGTCTCCTCCTTGGCGATGGCCAGCCGCTCACCCGCGCGGATCTCGTGCAGCAGCATCTGGTGGGCGCGCCGGTGCACCACGACCATGAACGGCGCGAACAGCGCGATGAGCAGAAGCATGGCGGCGTGGTCGCGGGTCCATCCGCTGAGAAGGATGGTGGAGACCAAGGGGCCGAAGAGGAGCCCCATGAACCCCAGGAACGAGCGCGCGTCGGCCACCAGCGTGGACGTCCCCGCCGCCACCAGCCCCGCGAAGATCAGGAGCAGGAAGAGGAGCCCATCCACGTCGGCCCCGGTGTGCAGGAGGGCCCAGCCGCCCCAGAGAGACGCCGCGATCCAGATGTCCCGGCGCACGAGAGTAAGGACGGCGTGGGACTCCGGCGTACGCTCCAACACCCTCCAGCGGTTCACCGTCCGCGCACCCGCCGTGGCCACGAACAGGCCCAGCCAGGCGAGGCTGGCCCAGGAGGGGATGCTCGCCCAGAACACGAAGACCGTGACCGCGGCCAGAAGCACGTGGGCCACGTCCGCGGAGGGCCGGCCCCCCAGCAGGTGCTCCGCCAGCGCCGACTCCATCGACGCGGCCACCCGGGCGTCCGCTGCCCGGGAGCCTTCTGCGGGCGGCGTGGCGTGGCCCCACGGCGGCGCGGAGCGGGAGGGTGTGGGCAGGTCGGCGTCGGCCATGGGTCAGGAGGCGGGAGAGAGGGTTTCTATAGTACGGCCCGGGAAGCGGGGCGCCACACCTCCCCACCTCCCGGGCCGCACAGCCCAGGACCGGCCGCTAGAATGCCGCCGTGACGCCGGCGATGAACCGCGTCCGCTTCAACTCCAGGTTCCGGCTCACCTCGGCCACGAGGCGCACGTTCCGGGCGTACAGGTAGTTGGCGGTGAAGCCCACCGACTCGTACTTCTCGAGGTACCCCTCCTCACCCGCCCGCACGGTGAAGATCGGGCTGTTGGCCTCGATACGGTTGTAGAGCGCGGTGAAGTGCACGTTCGCGCCGGCACCCTTGGGGAAGAAGAGCATCTCCCCCATGTAGCTGTCCACCTCGGTCTCGAAGGGATCGTCGGCACCGAAGCTGCAGCGGGTGTCGGTCCTCGCGCACGTCTCGAGGAAGAACGGATTGCTGTCCTTCCGGTACAGGTACTGGAGGTTGAACTCCACCTTCTCCCCCAGCGGGATGGTGGCGTCGGGACCGAAGACCTGCAGGGAGCTGCTGAGGGGGTCTGCCTGCTCCGCTCCCGTGTAGAAGAAGCCCCCGACCCTGGCGAAGCCCAGGTCCTGGCTCAGCCTCAACCCGAGGTGCTTCCCGTTGTCCGTGTCGAAGTTCTTCGCCTCGCTGGCCGGCGACAGCCCCTTCCCGTTCACGACCTGGACGAAGAGGTCGGCGTCCTTCCACGGCGAGGCCACGGCCATGAGCCCCCGCTCGTACGTCAGGTCTGCGCGGACGTCGCCGACGCGCACCCGGTAGGGCATGTAGTCCTCGTACTCCAGCCGGAGCTCACGCTTGTAGAGCGGATCCGAGATCTGGAACTGCCCGGCCAGCAGGTCCCAGCCGCTCCCCAGGACGTCGTTGAACTGGAGGTAGGCGTCCTCCAGCCCGGCCACCTCTCCGCGCTCGGAAAGGAAGAAGTACATGTAGTACGAGATGTCGTTCGTGATCTGCCCACCGGACAGCACCTTGATACCCCACGGGATCTTCAGGTCCGTGGAGACCACGTCGTCATTCCCGGAGAGCCCGCTCATGTAGGCGTCCACCCGGATGGCCAGGGGGATGTCCCGCTGGAGCCGGAGCATGGGGTCGCCGGTGGTCAGCGTGTCCACGGGCGTCTCCCCCCGCGCCATCTGGAAGCCGTTGCCGGCGAACGTTTCCCCGAACGCGGTGAGGCGGGGGATGGGCGCGTGGCAGAGGGCGCACGTGAGCTTGTACTTCCGCGCGAACGCGGGGATGGCCTGGGCCTGGCTCGGGGCCAGCGGAAGGAGGACGAGCGCGGCCAGTGCGGCCTTCAGCGTGCTTCGCAGGGCGGTCTTCATGGGGTCTCCTGGCAACGGAGTCGTACGGCGGCTCCCAGGACTCAAGCTTCGGCGGTCGGGGAGGTCCCCGCTGTCGGGAAAAGCCTGACAGCACTCGTCCCGCCGGGGACGTGCCGCCCGGCGCCCCGGCGTTCGGCGCACAGGATACGAGCCCCCTATTGCCACCCGGGGCCTCCACCCCCCTCTTGGCAGCGGTACCACCCACCGCTTCGAAGAGGACCCCCATGCTCAAGACGTCGCGCTCCGCGTTCCGCCGCCGGCACTCCCTCCTTCCCGTCCTGGCCGCGATCCTCGCCGTCGCCGCCGCCGGCGCTCCCGGAACCGCCGTGTCCCAGTCCAGGGAGGCCGTGGGCGGGCCTGGCTCCGCCAACTACCGGCTCGCAGCCCGCTTCGCGCCGTACAAGATCCAGGGTCTCGTGAAGAGCATCTCGCTCACGCCCCGGTGGATCCAGAAGACGGACCGGTTCTGGTACGAGTGGGAGACCTCCGAGGGCAAGGCCTTCTGGTTGGTGGACCCGGCGCTGGGGACGAAGCGCCAGATCTTCGACAACGACCGCATCGCCTCGGAGCTCACCCGCATCACCCGGGATCCCTGGGACGGCCAGCACCTGCCGATCCGCAACATCCGCTTCATCGGCGACAACACGCTCCAGTTCGAGGTCCAGTCGTCCCAGGACGAGGAAGTCCAGAAGGAGGAGACCGACACCCTGCAGCAGGACCAGCAGAACAAGGAGCGTCAGCGCCCTCCGCGGCCCAAGAAGAAGGTCTTCTACTTCGAGTACGACGTCGCCACCCGGACCCTGCGCCAACTCGAGGACTACGAGGCTCCTGACAACCACCCCCGCTGGGCCAGCGTGTCCCCCGACACCGCCTGGGTCGTGTTCAGCAGGGAGTTCAACCTCTGGGCCATGACCTGGGAGGAGTACCAGAAGGTCCTGGACGCGCGCCGCGGCAAGACGGGCGCCGAGGCCGACTCCGCCGAGTGGAAGCTGGAGGGGCTCCAGGAGACGCAGCTCACCACCGACGGCGAGCGGGACTACGCCTACGGCAGCCAGGGGCGGGGCGAGAACGATGAGGAGACCCTGAAGGAGTTCAAGCGTCGCCAGAGGGCCGGCATCAGCTGGAGCCACGACGCGCGCTGGTTCGCCTTCACACGCCAGGACCAGCGAAAGGTGGGCGACCTGTGGGTGGTGCACGTCGTGGGCAACAAGCGCCCCAAGCTCGAGAGCTACAAGTACGACATGCCGGGCGAGAAGGATGTGACGCAGACCGAGCTGCTGGTCTACGACATGCAGGGCCGAGCCATGAAGAGGATCGACGACACGCCCTGGAAGGATCAGAGCATGGGCGTCTACAGTGACCCCACCGGCCGGGGCTCCGGAGGCTTCGGCGGCGGTGATCCCGACGAGGTGCCCATCACGAAGTGGCTCTCAAGCCGCTCGGGCGAGTTGTATTTCTTCCGGGCCAGCCGCGACCTGCACCGCATCGACGTCATGGTGGCGGACCCCGCCACCGGCCAGGTGCGCACGGTCATCGAGGAGCGCCTGAACACCTACCAGGAGCAGCTCCCGCCGAGGCGCCTGGCCAACGGCGACCTGATCTGGTGGTCGGAGCGCGACGGGTGGGCCCACCTCTACCGATTCGGGGCCGACGGCACGCTCAGGAACCGCCTGACCGAGGGGCCCTGGCACGTGGATGCCATCGAGGGCGTGGACGAGGCGCGGGGCTTCGTGCTCTTCACCGCCAACGCGCGGGAGGCGGGGGAGGACCCCTACTACCGGCACCTGTACCGGGTCGGCCTCGATGGCCGGGGGCTCCAGAACCTCACCCCGGGCGACTTCGACCACGGCGCCACCGTGTCGCGGTCGAACCGGTTCTTCGTGGACAATTACTCGCGGGTGGACACCGTGCCCGCCGCCGCGCTCTTCGACGCCGCCGGCCGCAAGGTGACGGACCTGGAGGAGGCCGACTTCACGCTCCTGATGGCGGCGGGGTACAGGTTCCCCGAACCGTACACGGTGAAGGCCGCGGACGGGGTCACCGACCTGTACGGCGTCATGTACAAGCCCTACGACTTCGATCCCGCCAAGCGCTATCCCATCGTGGCGTACGTCTACCCCGGTCCCCAGACCGAGTCGGTGGCCAAGGCGTTCAGCACCGCGGCCTTCGAGCAGGGACTGGCCCAGTTCGGGTTCATCGTGATCACCATCGGGAACCGGGGCGGCCATCCCGACCGGTCCAAGTGGTACCACAACTTCGGGTACGGCGACCTGCGCGACTACGGGCTGGTGGACAAGAAGGCGGCCATCGAGCAGCTCGCGGACCGGCACCCGTTCGTGGACGGCGAGCGCGTCGGCATCTACGGCCATTCCGGCGGCGGGTTCATGTCCACGGCGGCCATGCTCGTCTATCCGGATTTCTTCAAGGTGGCGGTGTCGTCGTCGGGGAACCACAACAACGACGTGTACAACCGCTGGTGGTCCGAGACCCACCACGGCGTGAAGGAGGTGGTGGGGGATTCAGGCCAGGTCTCCTTCGAGTACGACATCGAGAAGAACTCGGACCTGGCCGCCAACCTGAAGGGGCACCTGCTGCTCACCACCGGGGACGTGGACAACAACGTCCACCACGCGGGCACGCTCCGCATGGCCGAGGCGCTCATCAAGGCGAACAAGCGCTTCGACATGTTCGTGTTCCCGGGCCAACGCCACGGCTACGGGACCATGAGCGACTACTGGTACTGGCTCCGCTGCGAGTACTTCGTGAAGCACCTGCTTGGAGATGCACAGTGGAGCGCGGACATCACGCAGCTGCAGGTGGAGCAGCCGAAAACGCGCTAGGGATCCATTGAGGGCACCGCCTCCCCCCGTAGCGAAAGAACGCTTCGCGACATCGCTCCGGGGGGAGGCGCCGGCTGCATCGCTGCGAAGCGGCCTGCTAGATTTCGGCCCATGGACGCATACCTGAGCACGCGCGGCGCGGCGCCGGTGCCCTTCGCCCAGGCCCTGCTCCGGGGCCTCGCCCCGGACGGCGGGCTGTACGTCCCGGCAGCTCCACCCGAGCTGGGAGTGGGTGACCCGCCCTCGGGAGGAACGTTCGCCGACACGGCCCGCTGGGCTGCGGCCCGGCTCCTGCCGGGCGCCATGGAGCCGACGGTGCTGGAGCGGGTCGTCGCCGAGGCGCTGGACTTCCCCATGCCCCTCGTGGAGGTGGCAAAGGACATCTTCGTCCTCGAGCTCTTCCACGGGCCCAGTCTGGCGTTCAAGGACGTCGGTGCCCGCTTCATGGCCCGGGCCATGGCGGCGGTCGCGGCGCCGGGGCCCACCCACACCGTGCTGGTGGCCACGTCCGGAGACACGGGGGGAGCGGTCGCGTCCGCGTTCCACGGCCTGGCCGGGTACCGCGTGGTGGTGCTCTTCCCCCGGGACGGCATCAGCGAGCGCCAGCGCAAGCAGATGACGACGTTGGGCGGCAACGTGGTGGCCGTGTCCGTGGACGGCACCTTCGACGATTGCCAGCGCCTGGCCAAGGGAGCCTTCGCCGACCCCGAGCTGCGCGAGGCGTGCGCCCTGACGTCGGCCAACTCCATCAACATCGGACGTCTCCTCCCGCAGGCGTTCTACTATCTCCACGCGGCCTCCGAGCTGGGGTGGAGCCGCGCTCCCGCCACGTTCGTGGTTCCCTCGGGGAATCTGGGAAACCTGTGCGCCGGGCTGCTCGCCCTCCGCGCCGGGATGCCCGCCCGCGGATTCGTGGCCGCCACGAATCGCAACCGGGCCTTCGTGGACTACATGGAGCACGGGACGGTGGCGCCGCGTCCCTCCGTCCGCACGATCTCCAACGCCATGGACGTGGGCGATCCGAGCAACCTCGAGCGCGTCCGCTGGCTCTACGGGGACGACGTCGCGCGCCTTCGCGCGCACGTGCGCGCCCACTGGGTGGACGACGATGCCACCCGGGAGTGCATCCGCCGGGTGCACGCCGAGACCGGGTACGTCCTCGATCCGCACGGCGCCGTGGGCTGGCAGGCCATGGTCCACGCCCGCGGAGCGGGATCGGGCCCCTGGGTGGTGCTCGCCACCGCTCATCCGTGGAAGTTCCCCGAGGTGGTGGAGCGCGTGACCGGCCACGGGATCGCCGCGCCGGAAGGCATGCACGCGCGGCTGACCGGCCCGGAGCGCGCCACGCCGCTCCCCGCCGACGGCGCCGCCCTCGCGGCGCTCCTTCTCGACTCAGGCCGTCCATGAACTCCCTCTCGAAGGCCCAGGTCCGCGCTCCCTGCTCCACCTCGAACCTCGGATCAGGGTTCGACACCCTCGGGCTCGCCCTCGATCGGCACCTCCGGGCCACGTTCGAGCCCGGCGGGAGCGAGTTGGAGCTCGTGCGCACGGGCACGCTCTCGGTCCTGGAGGAGGAGCCCGAGCGCGACCTCCTCGCCATGACGTTCGACCGCTTCGCCTCCGAAGGGGACGCCTCGCCCCACGGGATCCTCCGGGTCCATTCCGACATCCCCCTGAAGAGAGGGCTCGGCTCGTCCGCCGCCGCGCTCGTGGCCGGCCACGATCTCGCGCTGGCCGCCCTCGGGCGCCCCTCCGACCCGGTGGCCGCCTTCCGCTACGCAAGCCACCGGGAGGGCCACGGGGACAACGCCGCCCCGTGTGCCCTGGGCGGATTCCGGGCGGTGGTGCCCAGCTCCGACGGACCGCGCCCGCTGGCGCTGGAGCTCTCCCGCGACGTGGGCTTCGCCTATGCAGCCCCGGGCGTGGGCCTCGGCACGCCGGAGGCGAGGGCGGCCCTGCCCCGCCACGTGCCCCACCACACCGCCGTGGCCGCCCTCGGCCGGCTGGCCGCGCTGCTCCGCGGCCTCGCCCTCGGCGACCCGGAGCTCATCCGCGTCGGGGTCGAGGACGAGCTGCACGTGCCCCACCGCCTCCCCCTCATCCCCGGAGCGTTCAGCGCCATCTCGGCCGGGTACGATGCCGGGGCGTGGGGCGTGACCATCTCGGGAAGCGGGTCCGGGCTCCTGGCGCTCTGCGCCGTGGAGGATGCCCCGGGGGTGGCCAGCGCCATGCGAACCGCGTTCGCCCTGGGCGCGGGAGAGGACTCGGGCTGCGTGGGCTTCGAACTCCGCCCGGACTTCGACGGCGTCGCGCGCATCGCATGAGCGCGGCCGGGCCGCCCGCACGATTGCCGGCCTAGAGGACGCCCGTTTCCCGGACCACCTCGCGACAGAGCACCGCGAGGTAGGCGTTCGCCACCACCCGGCCCAGCATGAGCGATGTGAACGCGGCGCTCACGCCCACCACGCCAAGCCCCCACCCCAGCGTCACGAAGCTGATGCCGATGAACGCGACCTCCAGGCCGGTCGCCATGGTAACCGGCCGCGTGCGGCGCACGTTCACGAGAATGGCCCGCTGGAGCGTGAGGAGCACGGTCAGCGCGGGAAGCAGCGCGATCACCTGCGCCGGGAACATGGCGAAGGACGCGAGCTCGGGCGTCAGCCCCGAGAGCGTCTCGAACCACAAGCGCGACAGCGGCGTGAACGCCACCAGGGACTGACCCACGCTCGCGGCGATCCCCAGGCGGAGGGCGAATCGCCGCAGCTCGGGCAGGTTGCGGTGCTGATGCCCCATGAGCGCGATGGCCGCGTCCTGGAAGCTCAGTCCCATGCTCCGGAAGATGAACGAGAACGACTGGACCACGGGGAAGACCGCCAACGACTCCACGGGCGAGGCCGAGCGACCCATGAAGAAGGTGAGCATGGGCGGGACGCTCAGGCCGATCAGGGAGGTGAGGGCCAGAGGGTAGTAGAACGCCCCGATTCCACGGTAGGTGAGGCGCTCGCCTCCCTGAGCCGGGCCACGGACAGGCCCTGAGGCCTGAGGCTCCATCGAGAGCTCGCGCACCGTGGCCCTCGCCATGAAATGAGCGGCCACCGCCTCGGCGATCACGCCCGCCGACAGCGCCAGCGAGCCCACCCACGCCCCCGGGATGTCCACGACAACGAACCCGGCCATGGCGGCCAGGGCCATCACGGTCACCCGGATGACCGTCCCGTAGGCCACCAGGCGCGTCCGCCCCGAGCGGATGAGCACGCCCTGGAGGAAGCGGCGATACCCGATGGCGGCGGGCCAGGGGAGGAACAGCCACAGGGCCCCGTACGTCAGCTCCATGACCTCGGGCGGAAGGCGCACCAGGTCGAGGAGGAGGAAGCGGTGCACCGGAGGAATCAGCACCACGAGCACCAGCCCGGTGGCCCCCACGCACAGGGTGCGGGCGAAGTTCCGCAGCCGGCGGAAGCTGTCGCTGTCGGTCACGAGCGCCGTGGCCGCGCTCATGAGCATGAGGATGGGCGCCTCGGTGACGAGCGCGAACGCGTACGCCACGCCGTAGGCAGCCAGATTGAACTTGGCTTCAGGGAGCCTGGCGATGATGGCCGCCAGGTAGGGTCCCTCCACGCCCATCATGAGCCAGGTGGCCGCGAGGGGGAGCCAGAAGAGGGTGATGGAGCGCTGCGTGGGGCGGTCGGTCACGGCGGGGAGGGGAGCTCGATGGAGGGTCAGCTCGCCCCGGTTGGTTTCGCGGGCGCCGCGGAAGGAAGTTGGGCGCGGGTGAGCGCGCGTTGCGCCGCGACCAGCGACACCAGCGCCTCGATGCGGTCGGCGGCTGCCTGGACCCAACCCGTCCACCGCCCTCTCCGGAGGAGGAGTCCGGAGACGTACACCCTCACCTCGGTGATCCCGCCCGACGAGGTGACCGCCAGCCGGAGCCCCTTCCTGTCCCGCCAGGAGATCTCCGACTCGTCGAGCTTCACCTGCGCCGGACCTTCCCGATAGGGCTGACAGAGACGCACAACCCGCATGAGCTGGTCGGCGTCGATGCCGACGGGGATCTCCCGCACGGTGGAGAGATGGGCGATCACCAGGCCGGACCTGCGCACCGGGCCGCGGCTCGCCGCCAGGCTCGCGTCCTGGGCCTCCGCGATGGCGCGCTCCAGGGTCTGTGGGGCGAAGCCGGCCTCGCTCGCGACACTCCGCAGCTCCGCCAGAGTCAGCGGCCTGTCGTCTCCCGCGCCCTCGAGCTCGGCAGCGCGCCGGAGGATCCGGTCCGCTTCCACTCTCGAGAACTGGTGAGGGGCGGGCATCGTCGGCTGGGGCCGCAGGAGGAGGTACGGCACGTCCGGGCTGGACGGCGAACGCGACTAACTGAATGGAGCGATAGCGGGGTGGCAACCCCGGGTCGCGAGCTGCCAGGCGAGTGGCCCAGGCCTTCTCAGCTTCCCGTGCCGCAGCATACGCTGGTCAGGTGGCCTCCGGAGTCATGGGTGCTCGCGCAGCCGGGTCAGGAAATCGCGTGGGGTGAGCACCTCCACCGCGTTCCACCCGGACGCCTCGAGCAGGTCCCGGTCGCCCGACACCACGACGGCCCCCGCCGCACGTGCGCACCTCATGAACTTGTCGTCCTCTGGATCCGCGGTGATGGACTCTGACGCCATCTCGTCAGCGACGAGGGACCCGTGGGCAAGGACGGCCGCAAGCACTTCCTGGTGCGCGAGGTTGTGGCGATGCGCTGCGAGGCGGGCACAAGTCCGGAGGTACTCATCAGCAATGAGAGGGGAGAAGCAGAGTTCGAAGCGAGCCTCCCACCATGCTTCAAGCACCTCGCAGGGCACACCGCCGAAGAAGATCCCGGAGACCACAACGTTCGTGTCCAGGATCGCCCTCACTTCTTCCCCCTCACCTCCCGGATCGCCCGGTCCACATCAGCCGGAGTAAGGCCCGCGTCCTCAGCGGACTTGCGCGCCTTCGCCAGGAGCGTCTTGAAGTCCCTAAGCTTCGGCGGCTTCAGCGCCTTGAGCACCACTACATCACCTTCACCCACCACGACGAACTGGACGCCGGCTTCAAGCCCCAAGCGACTCCGGATTTCCTCAGGGATCACCACCTGTCCCCTCGAAGAGAGCTTGGTTGTCGCTGCCTGACCCATGGTCACCTCCGGCCGCAGGATCTTACTGATAAGATCCTAGCGGTGGTCCTTCGCGTCAAGGCAGGCCACCCAAGCCGGAACTCGTGAGGGTGCGTCGGAACGTCGGGGATCGCGCTCGGCCCATTTGGTGAAGTCCTGCCGGTGATGTATCAGGGCCAGGACGATGACCTCAGAATGGAGGAGGTCAGCAGCCGCGGCGGACGGGTCTTCGGCCACGTACGCCAGAGCCTCGTCCGGCTGTTGGCGGGCCGCGTCAGCCCAGGCTACTGAGCGGCGCCGAGGACCCACTTGCGGCGCAGCTGTTCGGCGACCTCAGCGTGCGGAATCGTCCGACCCGCCTCGGCGTCCGCGAGACCACGCTCAATGGCCTGGATGACGTACAGGTGGTACAGGACGTCGTCTGGCAAGCAATCGTCCGGCAGGCGGGCCAGCAGTCCCTGGACTCTCGCTTTGGTCTTCACCCGGGCCCCAGGATTCATGGGTCTGTCATTTCTACCCCGAAGATGCGTCCGGGGGCGCGGACGGCGCCATGTCCAAATGGACCTCGGCGGGGACGCACACAACCGGATCTTCGAGGCCTCCCTCCCTCGTCGAGGCGAACCCCCGGGGGTTCTCACCCCTCCCGCGCGGCCGCCTGGAATACAGAAGCCCCCCAGGTCGATGGACCAGGAGGGCTTCGGTTGACCGTACGGAGCGGGAGGGATTCGAACCCCCAAGTCCTCTCGGACGCACGCTTTCGAGGCGTGTGCAATAGCCGTTCTGCCACCGCTCCAAAGGGGGTTCGCCGACCCCTGAAAACAACGACGCCCGGATGGTCCGCATCGAGTTGCGGAATCCGGGCGCGTCACCTGCTCGGGCCGGCTTTCGCCGGACTAATAATCGGGGCGCCCGGATTCGAACCGGGGACCTCTGCGTCCCGAACGCAGCGCTCTACCGGACTGAGCCACGCCCCGGAGTACTGTCATCTTCCGGTCAATCAAACGGACGGAGTGGGATTGGCTCCGCTTCGCTTCGCCGGTCTCGCTTCGCCTTCGGCTCCGCTCGGCCCGAACCCACGTCGCGTCCTCCTTCGGAGTCCGCCGTGGGTTCTCATCCCAACACCACCTTGTTCTGCGATCTACGGACGGAGTGGGATTCGAACCCACGCGGGCTTGCGCCCACACGATTTCCAATCGTGCGCCTTAAGCCACTCGGCCACCCGTCCAGGCATCGCCGCGCCGCGGCGCGACCCTTTGGTCGGTTCGATACCGCTAAGCCGGTAACCTCTACCTTCGACGGAGGGAGTGGGATTGGCCTCGCTCCGCTCGGCCGGTCTCGGCTTCGCCTCGGCCCGAACCCACCTTGCGTCCTCCTTCGGAGTCCGCCGTGGGTTCTCATCCCATCACCACCCAGATCTTCGCCTCACGGAGGGAGTGGGATTCGAACCCACGCGGGCCTTTTGGGCCCAACGCCTTAGCAGGGCGCCGCCTTAAGCCGCTCGGCCATCCCTCCAAGTACACGCCGCTTCTCCTCGGCGCCCCAAAATTGCCCCGCTAGGGCTCGAACCTAGACTCTTCGGAGCCAGAATCCGACGTGTTGCCAGTTACACCACGGGGCAAACAAAACAGCGATGTCACCACCTACCAGAGCCACCGGTCGGGATCGAACCGACGACCCCGTCATTACGAATGACGTGCTCTACCAGCTGAGCTACGGTGGCGTGTCCTCGTCAGTGGAGCCGAGGGGGATCGAACCCCTGACCTCTAGAGTGCGATTCTAGCGCTCTCCCAGCTGAGCTACGGCCCCAGTTCCTTCCATGGGCGCGACAGGACTCGAACCTGTGACCTCTACGATGTCAACGTAGCGCTCTAACCAACTGAGCTACGCGCCCTCATGCGCCCGGAGGGACTCGAACCCCCAACCTCTTGATCCGTAGTCAAGCGCTCTATCCAGATTGAGCTACGGGCGCGAGCGCCTACTCTCCTGCACTGGCAGCGGACCGCCAGATGCCCACGACAGGACTCGAACCTGTACGCCGTTTCCGGCACTGGTCCCTCAAACCAGCCTGTCTACCAGTTCCAGCACGTGGGCAGAACTTCAGTACGGTGTTGGTCGCTTACAAGGCTGTCCGATGCTCAGGACGCGGGCTGGGACATCATGCTCGAGGAGGGACTCGAACCCTCACGGGGTTGCCCCCACAGGATCCTGAATCCTGCGCGTCTGCCATTTCCGCCACCCGAGCCCGTTGCCTGGGTCTTCACGACCCGACCAACAATGGAGCCGAGGGGAGTCGAACCCCTGACCTCTTGAATGCCATTCAAGCGCTCTCCCAACTGAGCTACGGCCCCATCACACACAGGCACCCGCTCCAGGAAGCGGCGTGCGATCCTCCGGTTTTCAATCAACTGCTAGAGCGGGGCTGACGAGACTCGAACTCGCGACCTCCGGTGTGACAGACCGGCACTCTAACCGACTGAGCTACAGCCCCTTGTACCACCACCTGCACCTGCAGACCGCTCAACTGCTACGCCCCGACGGGGAATCGAACCCCGGTTGCCACCTTGAAAGGGTGGCGTCCTAACCGTTAGACGATCGGGGCAAGGTTCGCTCCCCATCTCCAACGGGCCCGGAGGGACTCGAACCCCCAACCGCCGGTTTTGGAGACCGGTGCTCTACCAGTTGAGCTACAGACCCTCACAAACAACTCCCTCGGCCCGGCGGAGGCCGAGAGCAATGGCCAGGGACGGAATTGAACCGCCGACACCGTGATTTTCAGTCACGTGCTCTACCAACTGAGCTACCTGGCCCCTCCAAAACAAAACCGCCCGGGCCCTCTTCGGGGCGCGGGCGGGAAACCAGCCGAGGTGCCGGCGCTACCGGCTCCCCGCCCCCGCCCGCTTTCGCGGGCTCCACGTATCGGCGACCGTCCAAGATCGGCGCCGGGACGCATCCAGGCTCGCGAGGGCAAAGCCCTGTCGCCAGCTGGAAGGACCCGTTCCGATCATGACTCCTCCGGACCGCCTCTACGTGGGAAACGCCGCCGGGGGCGGCGCTTCAGGAACAAATAGCGGGGGCGGGATTCGAACCCGCGACCTTCGGGTTATGAGCCCGACGAGCTACCAGGCTGCTCCACCCCGCAGTAGGGCCCCAAGTATACCCATCGCCGGAGGGGGGGTCAACCCGTCCTCCGGCGCTTTCCCGCCATATGATTTCGGCCTGAAACAAGCATTTCCCCGGGGTGCTACCCACGAAGGGGTTGAGGGGACCGGGAGGGCTAGGTACGTTTCAGGTCTTCCGACCTGAGCCTTCTGGATCGGAGGAACGTTCAGCAGTTGACGGGACGTGGCGCAGCCCGGTAGCGCACCTGAGCCGAGCGGCCCATCGGGTCGGAGGTTCAGCTACCCGCTGATCCGCGAGACGAGCGAGGATCGCGGGGCACCCACGCGGCACGCATGGGTCGGCGACCGGAGCTCCATGGGGTTCAGGGGCCAAGGTGGCTCTCGACCCCGCACCAAAGAAGGTAGTTCGAGCAGTTGACGGGACGTGGCGCAGCCCGGTAGCGCACCTGAATGGGGTTCAGGGGGTCGCGGGTTCGAATCCCGCCGTCCCGATTTGGAAGGCCAGCGGGGGCATCTGCCTCCGCTGGCCTTTCATGTTGATACGGCGGGATCGGTGCGCGGGGCCCAAGCTGTTCTCGGAGATCCTGCCGCCATCCCCGTCCAGCGACATCCCGCCGTCCCGATAAGGAGGACCCGCGGCAGCGGAAGCTGTCGCGGGTCTTCTCGTTCTACGGCGAGAGCTCCGAAGGTAAGCGTCCGCTCTACCCAGGTAGGCCGACGGGCGTACAGGAGCGACCACCTTCGGGGTGGACGGGGGTGGGATAGGGATGGGGCGAGGAGGGCGGTACCCGACGTCAGGTCGGAGGTGCGGGCCCCGACGCGTCACCGG